>CALBMM010000332.1 GCA_937896535.1 uncultured Pseudomonadota bacterium | reverse complement strand
GCTTCGTCTACCTCACCGTGCCGGTCAACGAAGGCCCGCAGTACCGCGTGGGGGCGATCAAGGCCAAGGAAGTGCTCGCGCGGGGCGAAAAGGAGCTGTTTTCGCCCGAGGTCCTCGCCGAGTCGATCGACCCGGTCATCGGGCCCGGCGACATCGCCTCCATCGGCAAGATCCAGACGATCCGCGAGGACATCGAGCGCCGCTACAAGGACAACGGCTACGCGACGGTCAACGTCGTGTCCGACTCGCGCGTCGACAAGGAAAAACTGCTCCTGTACGAGACGCTCAACGTCCAGAAGGGGCCGCTCGTCTACATCGAGCGCATCGAGATCAGCGGCAACGAGCGCACGGCCGACAAGGTCATCCGCCGCGAGATGCTGCTGTCGGAAGGCGACCTGTACTCGGAGACGGCCAAGGAGCAGTCCAAGTTCCAGGTCCTGCGCCTGGGCTACTTCTCCAACGTCGACGTCTCGACCTCGCGCGGCAGTGCAGACAACAAGATCGTCATCAACGTCGAGGTCACCGAGCAGCTGACGGGCACGTTCCAGATCGGTGCCGGCTTCTCCACCATCGAGAACTTCGTGCTGCAGGGGCAGGTGTCCTACGACAACTTCCTCGGCCGCGGCGCCACCGTGCAGGTCGTGGCGCAGTTTTCGAGCCTGCGGCGGTTGTTCAACTTCTCGTACTTCACCCGCTACTTCCTCGACTCGAAGTGGAACTTCGTGTTCTCGGTCTTCAACAGCCAGAACATCTTCCCCAGCTTCTCGCGGGGATCGACGGGGTTCGACGTCAGCTGGGGCTACCCAATCGTTCGCAACCTGACCGCGTTCGTGGGCTACAACTTCGAGTACGTCAAAGTCGGCTTCGGTACGGTGGGCTCGATCGGCGGCGTGTTCTCGCCCGGCTCGCTGGTGTCGGTGCCCACGACGGCGCTGATCTCCAACCTGTTCGCGGACGGCATCACCTCGGCCGTCACGGCGCGCGTCCAGTACGACACGCGCGACAACTTCCTGTTCCCGACCCAGGGCATGTTCCACCAGCTGCGCGGGGAGTTCGCCAGCAAGTACTTCGGGTCGGAGAACCGCTACAACCGGTACCTGTTCGACAGCCGGTTCTACTTCCCGGTCATTCGCTCCGAGCAGGCATTCCGGGCCTGGCTCGTCTTCAAGACCCGCCTGCAGATCGGCTTCGTGCACTCCACCGAAGCTCGCGGCGTGCCGATCTTCGAGCGCTTCTTCCCGGGCGGCATCTTCGGCGCCGGCCAGCTCCGCGGCTACCGCCTGCGGACGCTCGGTCCGAAGATCAAGGTGGCGCGCTCCGCCGATCCGACCGACGTGCTCATCCCGTACGAGGTCGGCGGCAACCTGCTGACGTCGCTCAACGCCGAGCTCGAGTTCATGATCATCCCGCCGGCGAACATCAAGGGCGTGCTGTTCTACGACATGGGCAACGCGTTCAATACCGAGCCGCTGTACTGCTCCGAGCTCAACCCGTCGCTTCTGCCCAAGTCCGACCCGTGCGTGATCTGGAACATCAAGGATCTGCGCTACTCGGTGGGCTTCGGCTTCCGCTGGCAGTCGCCGATCGGCCCGCTGCGCTTCGAGTGGGGCTTCCCGCTCGACCGCCAGCAGCCCAACGACTTCCTGCGCCGCGGCGACGACCCGGTCGTGTTCGAGTTCTCGATCGGCAACAGCTTCTGACCGACCGACGTCGGAGCCGCCCTTGCTCTCGCGACCGGCGTGGTGCTCGGCATCGGCAACGAGCTGCGGCGCCCCCCGCTCGCGGGGGATCACTTGCCCGGGCCGCAGATGTCGCGCGGGCATGCGTCGGCGGAGCGCTTTTGGCCCAGGAGGGGGACGCGCGCTGGATCACACGTTGCCCTAGCAGCCTTCGCGCCCCGTCCGTCCAAGCCCCCGAAAGCCCACGCTCCCGGCCTCGTTGAACCGTCCGCACCCGCCTCGTGAATCCGCGAACGGCGTGCCACGTCCATGTTGCCCGTGCTTGCCGGCCCCCGGGGCCGCCGCTAAGGTTCGCCGAAATGCGCCGATTGCTGCTCGCTACGCTGCTGGTCTCCGCCGGTAGCGCCACCGTTGCCACCCCGGGTCAGGCCCTCGCGGCCGATTCCGCGGCCGAGCACATCGCCATCGTCGACGTGCAGCGCTGTCTGATGGAGACCAAGGAAGGCAAGCGCGCCAAGAAGAACCTCGAGAAGTCCTTCGCCAAGGGCCAGCAAAAGCTCGAGGCCAAGGCTGCCGCCGTCGAGAAGCAGTTCACCGACCTGCAGGCCAAGGCGTCGATGCTGTCGCAGTCCGAGCTGCAGAAGCGGCAGAACGAGGTCCTCACGGCGCAGGCCGAGCTCGAGCAGCTGTCGATGGAGCTGCAAGAAGAGGTGATGCGCAAGGAAGCGCAGCTCACCGACAAGATCTACAAGAACGTCGCGGCGATCGTCGAACAGATCGCGCTCGAGGAGGGCGTTCAGGTCGTCCTCGTGAAGTCGGAGATGACGGTGCTGTGGGCCTCGCCCAAGCTCGACCTCACCAACCGCGTCATCGTCCGCTACGACAAGGAACACAAGTGAACGCCATGCGCACCTCCAAGCTCGTCCGCCTCGCCGCGTCGCTCCTCACCGTGGCGACTCTCGCCGCCCCGATCGCGCTGGCGCCCGCCACGGCCTCCGCCGAGGTCCCCAAGGTTCGCAAGCTCGCCATGGTCGACATGCAGCGCGTGCTCAACGAGACCAAGGCCGGCAAAGCCGCTCGCAAGAAGCTCGAGTCCTCCTCGAAGTCCAAGCAGGCCAAGTTCGACAAGAAGCGCGAGAAGCTCGAGACCGAAGCCGCCAAGCTCGGCTCGCTGTCGGGGGCCAAGCTCGCCGCCGCCCAAGAACAGCTGCAGCGCGACTCGATGGAACTGCAGCAGATGCTCATGGCGCTCGAGCAGGAGCTGGCCACGCAGCAGCAGAAGCTGCTCGAGACCATGTACACGAACTCGCAGGGGATCGTGGAAACGATGGCGAAGGAGAAGGGCCTGGACCTCGTCCTGGTCCGGGACCCGATGACGGTCATCTACGTCAAAGAAGGCCTCGACATCACTTCCGAGGTCGTTTCCCAGTACGACAAGAAGTACAAGTAGCGGCGTTTTGACAGCGGGCGGCCGATTGCTATCGTCGCCGCCCGTCCCATGCTGCTCTCCGCGACCGACGTCCTGCAGATCCTGCCTCACCGGTTCCCGTTCCTGTTCATCGACGGCGTGCTGGAGGTCGACAAGGGCAAGTCGATCGTCGCGGTCCGCAACATCACGATGTCCGACCCGATCCTGCAGGGACACTTCCCGGGCTTTCCGATCGTCCCGGGGGTCGTGCAGGTCGAGACGATGGCGCAGGCGGCCGTGATCCTGGCGCATCAATCCGACGCGTTCGACCCGGCCACGCACGACTGTCTGTTCTTGGGCATCTCGGAGGCGAAGTTCCGGGCGCCGGTCGTGCCCGGGGAGCGCTTGCTCGTGCACGTCGAAGCAAAGCGACTGGGGCGCGTCGGTCGATTCGCGGGCCGATGCGAGGTCGATGGCGAGCTCAAGAGCTCGGCCGAGTTCACCGCGGTCATTCAGCCCAAGGCCAAGGCCGGCTGACGTTCATGCGCGTCGTCGTCTTCACGATCCTCGCCGCCGCGATCGGCTCGGGGTGTGCCCACCAAGAGGTGCGGCGGCTCAAGCACGCGTCGAAGGCGATGAGCAACGACGTCGCTCGCGGTGATGCCGACGATGTCGCCGGTCACGTCCTGCCGGGGGCTCGGCCTACGGTCGATGCGGCGGCATTGCAGCGAGGGACGGCGGCCAAGAGTTGGTCGCGGGCGCTGAAGAAACCGGTGGGGGTCCAGGCCCGTGCGACCGTCCTGCTCGCGCCCGGCCACCCGGTCGACGTGGTCTGGACACCCAAGGGCTGGCGCTTCGATGAGGACCCGGTGAACCTGTACGCCCAGGACACGCCGCGGCACGCCCTGCGGGCCCTGGTGTTGGCCAGTCGGCAGGGTCGGTGGGACGTGATGGTCAGGCTCGCGCCCCAGCGGTACCGCGTAGGGTTGGCCGAAACCGAGCTGCAGGCCGCCTGGACGGGCGGCGAATCGGGCGCCGAGCTTCGGCGCGCCCGGGATCTCCTGGCCGACCATCTGACCGATCCGATCTTCGCCGACGCCGACGAGGCCGTGTTGCGGCTGCCGGAGGGGCGTGTGGCCCGGCTGGAGCGCGAAGCCGACCGCTGGGTCGTGGTCCAGTTCTAGGGGCGACCGGCCCGGCGAGCACGCTGGCGGGACGCGACCCCGCGACGCGGAAAGCAACGCGATCATCGAGAGATATCTGCGTGCGTCCAGCGCGCAGTCGCGTCGAACTCCCACGCCCCGGGCAGGTGGGGGGGATCACGCCAGGGTGGGTTGACAACCACCCGGCCCCAACCTCGCCCAGGGTGTGCCGCGAGGGCGTACTGACCCGTTGCGCCACCTTGCTTGTGGCCCTGCGGGCGTTAACCTCAAAACAGTGACGAAAAACGTCGAGAAGTTGCGCCGTGCTCTGACAGGCATGTCGCGGTCGACCCGGGTCTCCGATCGGGTCGAAAAGTCGACTTCTTCGTCGCCAGTCCCGACAATTCAGGGGCTTGCGGGGTCCAACTCGATGATGGCCCCGCGTGGTGTGTCTCTTGCACCTTCACTTGGACGCAAAGGCGTTCACGTCACGTACACGAAGACACGACGCTCCGCTTTCGCTGCTGCTGCGTACTTTGAATCGAAAGCTCGTCCAACAACCGTCGAGGCACGCGCATGAGAACATGGATCACAGATCGACGACCCAATAAGCGGCGCAAACGTTCGCAGGATGCGGCCCGTCCGCAACTGCAGCTCGAGCTGCCGACCGAGCGCGAAGCGTCGCGCCCGGACCGGGATTGCGAGAGTGCTCGCGGCGTCGCCATCGTCGACTTCTACATCTGATCCATCTCTCCCGGAGCCGGGGGAGCACGGAGGCGGGTCCGCGTATACGCGGGGCCGCCTCTTTCGCGTTTGCGCGCGATCACCCTCAAAGCGTGAAGCGCAGATACAGCGAGGCGCCGACGCTGCCGCCGGCGCCCAGGCGCGGCGAGCCGAGGTAGTTGACCAAGAACCCGCCGGAGAAGTGCTTGGCCAGCGTGTGCACGTCCAGGCCCACGCCACCTTCGTAGGCGAACCCGAAGCGCGCCGGGTCGCTGACGATGCCGGCGACCTGCAGCAGGTTGCTGTTGACGTGGTGAAGGCCCGCGCCGCCGTACAGCGTGATCACGAAGCGTCGGATCGGGATACCGAAGCGGGCGTGGCCGATGTACGTGTACTGCTGCAGGATTTCGTCGGTCAGGACGCCGTCGTCGTACTGCGAGACCATGGCGCCCACCTGGGCCTGCAGCGCGATCCAGCGACGAATCTCGTACCCCGTGCGGCCGGCGATCGAAAACGCGGTCCCCAGCACCTGTGCCGGTGTGCCGATCGGGAACGCGGGGCCGGCCCCGGCCTCCACGAAGAAGCCTCGCGAGAACTTGTCGGGATCGGGGAAGACCGTCGGGTCCTCCTCCGCCGCGCCCACGACGCCGACCTCCGCCGTGTCTTTGGGCCCGATCTCGGCGGGGCCCCATGCGAGGCTGACGCCGAGCAAGGGGGCGAGCAGGCCCGCCAACGAGACGATCACCCGCCGCCTGCTCCCGCCGCCATCATGGCGCCACAGTAGTCGCTGAGGGTGCCAGGGTCCATCTGGCCGGCCATCACGACGGCGACGCCGGCGGGCACGTAGTCCTCGGGCATCGGCTCGTAGCGTCGGTCGTCGCGGACCGGATCGAACAGCACGCCCTCCCGCTCGCGAATCCGCAGCGAGTACTCCAGGCTCAGGGGGCCATCACCGCCCAGCGTCAGCCGAAGCATCGCCGGGCCGGCGATGACCGCATCGGGAGGCACCGCTTCCGTGCCCCGGGGATCGGCCTCGGAGCGGTTGTTGAGCACCGCGAACGGGCCGCCGCAAAAGCGCGTCAGCACGTCGAGGTCGTACATCGCCTCCGCAAGGTCGTCTTCGCGGAACTCGCCGCTGCGGACCTCGTTCGGCTCGAGATTGCGCGGGAAGTAGCCGAGCAGGGAAGGGAACGCGAGCTCGTCGGCGTCTTCGCCCCCGCCCAGACCGTACAGCTCGATCGGGTTCCAGTCGTAGAACTCGGTCGCGCCGTCGAGCGTCACCCAGGCGCGTACCGGCTGGTCGGACTCGTTGGTCACGGTCCACGACACGGAGATCTCGAGGTCGCCGCGCTCGATCCACGGGAGCATGTCCACCGGGTCCGCACCGGCGGGTTGGATCGCCATCAGCTCGGCCATCGTGGGCTCGGCGTAGTCGATCCAGTACTCGGTCTGCACGTACGCACCGATGTCCGGCGGACCGGCCGTCATCGAGTCCTCGGCCGCAGCCGCGGCGATCGTTGCATCGTCGAGGATCAGCGTCTCGAAGCCGTCGTAGAAGGCCGGATTGTTGCACCCGGCCCCGGCGACGAGTGGGACGAGCAGGGTCCAGCGGGCGGGTGCCATCAGTTCGTCCCGAAGATGAACGGGTAGGCGTCGACGCTGACGACACCGCCCTGGGGTTTGGGGAACGTCCAGCCCGACAGCGCCCGGACCATGCAGCTCTCGGCATCTTTGTTGCCCAGCGACGAGCTCTTGACCTTCGCCTTCATGACCTTGCCGTCCATGGAGATGACCCAGGCCAGCGTCACCTTGCCCTTGAGGTTGGGGAAGCGAGTCAGCTGCTTCTGGTAGCAGAACCGGATCTGCGCGCGGTGGCGACGGACTTCCTTGTTGATGAGCTCGGGGCTGAGCTGGCCACGTACGGTCGGGCTGCCGGTGGTGACCTCGACCTCCTTCTCCTTGGGACCGGACGTCTTCTTGACGCCCTTCTTGCGGGACTCGGAGCCGCCGCCGCCGACGTCGACGTCGGACGTGCCCATGATCTCGCCCTCGCCGATACCGCCGCCACCGCCACCGCCGCCCTTGGTCGACATGCCGTAGTTGCCGCCACCGATGACGATCTCACCGTTGGGCAGGCCGCCGATCTGGTCGCCGACCGACAGCAGGTCGGCCATGCGGTCGGTCTGCGACAGCGCGTTGAGCTCCTTGACCACGCCGACGTTGCCGACGTTGCCGGTCTCCGGGCCGCGCGGGATGATCTTGCTTTCGTTGGTCCGGTCCTTCATGCCGAACCGGCCCTCTTCGCCGCCGGCCCGCTTGCGCGCCTTGGATGCTTTCTGCTCCTCGTCGGCGTCGGCGTCGGGCTCCTCCTCGGGCGGGGGAACCTCCTCTTTGGGCTCGTTGAACATCGCGCGCGTGAAGCGTTCGTCGATGTCCTCGAGCTTGAGCTCGGGCTTGTCGGGGTCGTAGCTGAGAAACGCGATCGTCAGCAGGATCGCGAAGGCGACCGCCGACATGATCGTGGTCAGCACCAGCGGACCCAGACTCTTGTCGCGAGGCAGCGGCGGCAGGACCTCTCGCTGCACCCGCTGCACGACCACGCGCACCCAGGGCGCGTGGCGCAGGTAGACGACGCCCCAATCCTCGGGCGACAGCGTCACCGACTTCGTGCCCGAGGCGAGCAGCTCGTCGACGCTCGTGGGGCGCCCGCCCAGGTGCATGCGCCCCGCGAGCTCCTCGGTGATGTCGAGGCGGCCCTTGTCGCACAGCACGAGGCGGCCGGGCTTGCCGCTCGTTGCCGTGGGAAGCACGAACGTGCAGTCGGGTCGATGGCCGATCGTGACGCGGTCGCCCTGGCCGACGGTGCGCTCGTCGAGCACCGTGTCGCCGAACACGAGCGCGAGACGAAGCGCGTACGCGCCCGCGGGAGCGGGCGCTGGTGCGGCAGGAGGGCTGGGCGCGTTCATGGACGTGGACGGCTCACAGGGCGTCGGAGTAGCGGGTGCGGCTCAGCTCGGGCATGAAGCTGCGGTGGGGGATTCCGACCGTCTCGAACTCGCCACCGATGCGGGCCAGGAACTGCAAGAGCGCGGGGGTGCGCAGCTCGCCGTCGATGTCCAAACCCGTGAACGAGTAACGCGTGATGTCGCCGGAAGTTTGAGTCGTGGCCCCGCCGTCGTCGTCGTCGCTGGGGTCGTCGGCCCCCGGGGACGCAGGGTTGTCGGCCCCGGCGCTGTCGCCCGCCGCGGGCGTCGCGTGGGGCTTGGCGTCGGCCGGGCGCTTCGCCGGCGCGGGCGCAGGCGCCGCGAGAGCGAGCAGGAGCAGGCCAACGGTTGCGTGGAGCATGATCATCCTTTCGCGAGGGCCTCGAGCAGCTCGAGTCGTTGTCGCGCCTCGGCGGCGCGAGGATCGTCGCCGAGGTCGCGGTCCTCCATCACCTGCAGATATCGTTCCAGGTGCGCCTGGGCTTGCTTCGGGCGCTCGGCGAAGTCCATCTCGAGCACGCCGAGGTTGAACAGGGCGCGCGCATTCTTGGCGTCGATCGCGAGCACTTGGTCCCAATGCTGTCGCGCGCCGGGAAGGTCGCCGGCCATGCGCTTGGCCAGGCCGAGCCCGAGCAGCGCATCGGTATTGCCGGGCTCGACCTTGAGCACGTATGCCAGCTCCACGCTCGCGCGTTCGTGGTCGCCGGCGCCGAGGTAGACCGCCGCTTTGTTGAGTCGACCCGTCAGAAAGCTCGGGTCGGCCTGGCTCGCCTTGTCGAACAGCATGAACGCTTGCTGGTCGTCGCCGCGGCGCAGGGCCACGAGTCCGAGGTTGGTCAGCAAGCGTGGGTCGTCGGGGCGACGCTGGAGGCCGCGGTTGAGCACGAGCTCGGCGACGTCGAGGTTGCCGCGGTCCATCTCGACGGCGGCGAGGGTGGCGTAGGCGACCGGGTCGGAGGCATCGCGGCCGAGAACGGCGCGCAGCTCGACCGCGGCCTCGTCGAGCCGGCCGGCGTGCCGCAGCGCGATCGCGAGCTGGTTGCGCAGCGCGACGTCGTCGGGCGTCGAAGCCAGTGCCTGTTCGAGCCGCTTGATCGCCCGGTCGAACCGCTGCTGTCGGATGTAGACGTCGGCCAGGGCCGTCAGTGCCGCCGGGCTGCCGTAGATCTCGACGCTCTTTTCGAACGCTTCGGCGGCCTTGGACAGGCGCGCGCGGCGAAGCTCGATGACGCCGATGTTGAGGTGGGCTTCCCAAAGGTCGGGAGCGAGCCCGATCGCGGCCTGGAACTCGCCGACGGCGGCGTCGTACTCGTCGGCGCCTTCGTCCATCAGGGCGACGCCCTTGTCGAAGCGGGCGCGGGCCGGCTCGGCGATGGCGGTGGTGGGGGCCTTCGTGGGGGCGGTGTCCTCGGTCTTCTTGCACGCGGGGGCGACCGCGACGAGGACGACGGCGAGGACCAGGCGCGCGCGGGTCATCGTCCCAGCTTTCGGATCGGCTCACCGGCACGTCGGTCCTCGGCGACGCGCAGCTCGGTGCCGACCTCGGCGATCGGGGGGTACTCGGCGCTGGAGAGGCGGCCGAGGGCCTCGCGAATGTTGCGGGTGTGCTCGTTGTAGATGCCCAGCTCGAGGGCCTTGGCGTAGCCGGATCGGTACGCGCCGATCGCCTCTTCCTCGAAGGCGAGGGCGAACGTGTCCAGTTGCTCGTTGTAGGCGTCCTCTTCGTCCTGCGACAGCCCCTTGGGCATGGGGTACTCGCGCAGGCTCTTGGCGAACTTCTCGTAGGCCTCGCCCACGCGAAACAGCGCCGCGGTCGACCACTCGGGCGCGCCGAAAGAGAGCACGTCGAGGTAGGCATTCTTGGCGTCGGCGAGCAGCTTGGCCTTCTTGTCGAGACTCTTGCCGAGCTTGCTGGGCTTGGTGTCGAGCTTGGAGGCTTCGAACTGCGCGTAGATGACCTCGCCCTGCAGGTAGCGCGCCTCGGCGCCGTACAGCTTCGCGGCGCCGCCTTCCGCCACGGCGGCCTTGACCGACTTCGACAGCGCCTTGTCGGCATCCTTGCGCTTGCCGCTGAGCATCAAGCTCTTGCCGAGCAACAGCTCGGCCTTGGCGGTCGAGACGGATTTTTGGCGCTCGGCGTCCTTGAGCGTCTCGATGGCGGCCTTGTGGTCGCCCTTTTTGGCCTGGACCTCCGCGAGGCGCAGCCGGACCTCGCCGGCGTCTTCGTTGCCGCCGTACTCCTTGCTGTAGCGGCGCAGGCGGGCGATCGCGGTGTCGTACTGGCCCAGCGATTGGTACAGGATCCCGGAGTTGTACAGCGCCTCCGAGCGCGACTTGTGCCGGGGGTACCGCTCCACGAGCAGGTCGTAGTGCTTGGCCGCTTCCTCGTAGTCGGCCATGTTCTCGAACACACGGGCGACCACCAGCGTGGCCACGGCGGCGGGCTCGGACTTGGGGTAGTCCTCGATGAGCGTCTGGTACGCCGCGGTGGCATCGCGCGACTGGCCGGCGCGCTCGAGGGCGGCACCGGCGTTGGACAGCGCGACGGGGGCCTTGTCGTGCTTGGGGTACTCCTTGGGCACGCGCATGTAGTAGCCGGCGGCGCGGGCGTGGTAGCCCCGGTCGACCATCGTGTCGCCCTGCTTGAGCAACGAGTCGATGATGATGCGGTCGAGGCGCTGCTGCTCGTCGGCGGGCTTGAACGCGGGCGCCGACTTGAGCTTGCCGGCCCACAGCTCGATCTGGTCGTAGTCCTCGGCCTTGTTGAGGCTCTCGAGGATCCGGTCGCCGGCCGCGCCGGCGTTTTCGCTGTCGGGGTGATCGACGACCACCATGCCGAAGCGCGAGATGGCGTTGTCGTAGTCCTCGCGGCCGTAGAAGAAGTCGCCGAGCTTGTAGAGCACCGCGCCGATCTCCTCGTCTTCGGGGAAGAGGGCGGCGAACAGGTCGACGGCGCGGATGAACTTGCGCTCGAGCTTGGTGTACTGGTTTTCGACGTCGTCGCCGGGGGCGTCGGCGTCGGCCGCGGGCGTTCCTTCCTCGACCACGGGCGCGCCGTCGGCCGCGTCGCCCTTGGTGCCGTCCTCGGTCGCGTCGGTCGTCGCCGGGGCGGCGGCCTTGCCCTTGGCCACGACCTTGGGGGTGTCCGGCGGCGGTGGGGCCGCGGCCATCGCTTCGTCGTACGCCGCGATCGCGGCCAGCAGCGCGTCGTGGTGGTACTTGCCGACGGGGGCCGACTCGCCCACGCGCAGGTAGGCATCGCCGGCATCTTCCTTGCGACCGAGCTTGAAGTAGTAGATGTCGCCGGTCAGGTACGCGGCCTCGACCGCGTTCGGCTCGGCGGGGTAGCGCGTGACGTAGTCGGAGTAGGCGCGGGCGGCGAGGGCGTAGCGGTCCTTGTCGGGGACCTTGGTGTCCTTTTCGGCCGCCTGCGCGCTCTCGTGGACGCTGCGGCCCATGTCGTACAGCAGCACGCCGGCTTCCTTGCGTGCGGCCTTGGCCTGCTTGGGGTGCGCCTTGCCCCACGGGGTCTGTGTGCCGTAGCTCGTCGAGAGCACGGTGAGCTCGTCGAGCGCCTTGGGGATCTTGCCGTCGCCGCGCACGCCCGTGATGACGTGCAGTTGGTAGTCGGCGTTGTCCTCGTGGCCGGCGTCGAGGCCGATCAGGAAGCTCCATGTCGGCACGGACTTGTCGTAGCGGGTCTGTGCCTCGTAGGCCTCCCCGAGCCTCACCAGGACCTTGCGCGAGTACTTCTCGCCGTCGATCGCCACGAGGAAGCCGTGAATGTCGGCGGGCGTGTACTTTTCGTCCTCGCTGATGACCTGCACGAGGTACTCGAGGGCTTCTTCGCGCAGGTCGGCGAGCGCCTGGCGTTGCTCGGCGTTCTTGGACTCGTCGGCCCCCTGATCGAGGACCTCCTTGAACCGAAGGATCGCCTTGTCGGACTCGCCCAGCTTCCAGTGACACCACGCCGTCTTGAACAGCGCCATCGCGTACGGGTCGGACTCGGGGTAATCCAGGACGTGGGCGTAGGCCTCGCGCGCCGAGGCGAAGTCGTTGTCGACGTAGAAGCGGTGGTCGCCCACCGCCAGCCACGCGTCGGGGACGAAGCTGGACTGTGGGTGATCCTTGATGATCGCCCAGAACTGCTGCTGCGCCTCGTCGGCCTTGCCCTGATCGCGCAGCGAGAAACCGTACAGATAGTGAACGGTGTCGATCTTGCGAAAGCGCGGGTAGTCCTTGATGAGTCGGACGTAGATCGTCTGCGAGTCCGAAAGGTCGAGCGCAGGCTCGGTGGGCGGACCCTCGGGGCACGATTCCGGCCGTTCCTTGCAGGCGTCGACCTGGTCGGCCCACGACTTCATCGAGGTCAAGAACGTCTCTTGGCTGCGCTCCCAGTACAGCGCGGCGAGGCGGTACAGCGCCTCGGGCATCGCCCGGTTGGTCGAGTGCTTGTCGATGAACTCCTCGAGCAGCTCGATGCCGCGTTTTCGATCGATGTCGATCTTCTTCTCACGGCTCTGGATCGCCATCTCGAGCTGGTACGAGGTCATCGGCGGCGGATCGTCGTCGGCCTCGCCCTTGCCGCGCTTCTTGTCCCGCTCGTTCTGCTTGGCCTCGCGTCGTTGCTCGCGCTTGCTCTTGCCCTGAGCGCCGTCGTCGGACGGGGCGGCGGTCGCCGTAGCCGCCGGCAACCCCAACGTGAGGGCCAGCGCGGTCGCGAGGGCGGGGGGCAGCCGTCGCACTACCGGTAGCCCTCGTATTCGTCGGGCCAGTACTCGCCTTCGTACGGCCAGAACTCTTCGTCGTCGCCGATGACGCCCTCGATCTCGAGCTTGCCGAACAGCTCGGGCGGAAACTTGCCGGCCGCCATGTCGCGGACCTCGATCTCGAGCTTCTTCTTGGCGCCGAGGACCGCGTCGATGCGACCCATTCGCGCCTCGCCCATCAGGTCGTCGATGTGGCGCGCGAGCACGCGCAGGCGGGCCGCGGCCACGATCGCCGCCTGGTCGTCGAGGCGGTTCGCGGTCTCGACCGCGCGCAGGCGCAGTCGCTCGATGCGAGCTTCGTCGGCGGTCAGTGCCGCCGAGAGGTCACCGGTCTGGGCGCTGCCGATCGGGGGCGCGTCGACGAGCAGCTGACCGGCCCGGCCCCGGATTCCTCGCAGGCGCCGTCGCAGCTCGTCGACCTTGTCGCGCTCGGGCTGCAGCGTCGCCGGGTCGGCGCCCGCGGCCTCGGCCTGTCGGATCTGGCGCTCGAGGCCGGCCACGCCGCGCTCGAGCCGGTCGATCTCGTCGAGGGCCGCGAGCGGATCGCCGGCGTCGTCGCGCGCGGCCGAGGTGTCGCGTTGCTGCAGCTTGGCGTTGAGCACCGACAGCTCGGTCTGGATCGCGCCGGCGAAGGATACCTCCTTGCGCAGCACCCGGGACTCGTGGGCCAGGCGCGAGTACTGCGGGTCGGCGTCGAGCATCGACAGCAGGACGCGATGGGCCGGACTGTCGGCGCGCGTCGAAATGTCGCCGGCCTCGAGCTCCTCGAGCTCGGCGTGCAGCGCCCGGGTCTTGTCGGGGTCGGCGACGATTTCGTCGAGGTGGTCGGCGACCGGGGCCATCTCGTCGATGAACTTGGTGAAGTCGGCCTCGGCCTCGCGGAAGTCGCAGTCGTACAGCTTCAGCGTGGCGGACAGCACCTGCGCCTCGACGGTCTGCGGCGCGTCCGGAAAGCGTTCGTCGAGCTCGGCGAGAAGTCCACGCGCAACGGCGTACTCACCTTCTTCGGCCATCGTCCACGCCGACTCGAACAGCGCCTCGGGGAGGTGATCGGAGTCCTGGGGGACCTGGAAGTAGTGATAGAAGGCGTCGGCGTGGCGGCGCTGCTCGTGCGCGACGCGACCCATGCCGAGGTGGGCGAGGTCGCGCACGCGAAAGTAGCGGTGGTCGACGTAGTAGGCGCTCATCTTGCCCGACGGTCCGCCGACGACCTCGCAGAAGGCGTCCTCGGCCTTGTCGAACTTGCCCTCCTCGGCGGCCATCAGGCCCCGCAGATACAGCGCCGCCGTGTAGAAGCGGCTGCGCTTGCCCACCTTGCCGTACGCCTGCACTGCCTCGTCGCGCTTGCCCTGGGCCTGCATCGAGCGTCCGCGCAGGTACTCCACCTCCGAGACGTCGTCGCCGCGTGGCGTGTGGCCGCCGAGGGCGGCGTCGAGCTGCTGCATGCCGCGGACGGGGTCCTTGGCGTCGAGGGCGAGGTCGACCGTGCGACGCAGCGCCGGGGTGAAGTACGGGTCGTCGGGGCCGCGCTCGAGCACGTTGGCGAACGCGGCCCGGGCGGTCTTCTCCGCACCGTGGGCGCGCAGCGCGACGCCGAGGTGGTAGTAGGCGGAGCTTCCGTCCTCGAGCTCGGTGAACGTCTCGAAGCGGGGATCTTGAGTCAGCCCGTACAGCAGCACGGCGCTGCCGAGCGCGTCGCCCTGCACGTAGCGGTCTTGGCCTTGCTGCAGGCGCTGCTGAAACTCCTCGAGCGTGGCCTCGGTCGTGTCGAGCAGGCCGCCGGCCTTCAGCTTGCCGAGCAGATCGTCGAGGACGGGATCGCCGAGGCCGTCGGCGATCGAGGCCGACGGATCCGGCGTGGCGGCAGGCGGGGTCTGGATGACGATCCCATACGGCGTCGCGACGGCGACCGCGGGCGTCATCGCGCACGCGAGGGCGGCGACCAACCACATGCCTCGTCGCGTCATCCTACGTGCTCCTGGCGCGTTCGCCGGCTCGGGATGGCGGACGTGGAGGCGCCCGCCTTGGCACCGGCGCCGACCTTCTTGCGACCGCGCTCGTTGGGCTTGGCGCGCGCGCGCAACTGGAGGTCGACTCGACTTCGACCTCGGTTGCGCTTGGTGAAGCGCCACATGTTTCCAGTCTCGCGCACCACGAGCTTGGTGGAAACCGTGCTCTCTTCGGGGACGAACACGGTGAAGGTCTGGGAGATGCGCAGCTTGTAGGTCGCGTCCCTACGCGCGACCAGCTTCGCGGAGAACGACAGCTCGTGCGCACCGGGGGCCGCGTACAGCTGAAACAGCTCCGCGGCGGCCGCGGGCACGCCCGACTCATGGGTGACGACGGGAGCGCCGTCGACGGAGATCACGAGATCGCTGACCTCGTAGAAACGCTCGAGGTTCGAGCGCAGCTGCAGCTCGATCTTGGAGCGGAACAGCTTGGACGCGACGGTCGCGACCCGGGCGCGGGCCTTGAACAGCTCGTCGGAGACGGCACGAGCCTCGGTCTCGATCGCGTCGACGGCCGCCTGGTCGACCCGCACCGGCGCCTCGGCCACGGGGCTGGCGATGTCGGACTGGCCGGGCTCGGTGGTCGGCGCCTGCGGCTCGTCGGGGGGCTCGTCGATCGTTGGTTCGTCGGCGGTGTCGTCGGTCGTCGGCTCGTCGCTCGGCGTGTCCTCGGGCGCCGGCTCGGCCGGCGTGGCGGTGGGCGCCGGCTTGGCGGCCTTGGCCGCGCTCGACTTCGCCGGTGCGGCCCCCGACGACACGGGCACGCCCAGGACCACCCACAGCGGCAACGAGAGGGCGAAGGCGGATCGGCGGGGCTGGCAGTGGGGCACGGTTCGCCTCAGTTCCGGGTCGGCAGCATCACACCGACGCCAATGGTGAAAGACAGGTCGTTGACGAGATAGTCCTGCGACAACAGCTCCTGGCCGTACAGGTAGTCGCGCACTTCGGCGCGGAAGGTGACGGCCTCGTGCAGGAACACCCGCATGCCGACGCCGAAGTTGCCCGCGAGGCCGTAGCTGACGGGGTCGACCACGACGCCCGGTCCGGCCAGCAGGTAGAAGTCGTAGCGCCAGATCGATCCGGCGAACAGCCGGACTTTTCCGTACAGCGGCGACCAGGTCAGGCTGCCGAAGGAGCGCACGATGTCCTGGCGAAGCGGCGGCAGATCGAAGTTGTTGGCCTCTTCCACCGTGTCGGCCGTGGTCGTGCGCAGCCGCGACCAGCCCACGGACAGCTCCGTGCCGAAGTTCTCGGACATGAAGAAGGTGTAGCGACCGCCGAGCGCGAAGGTGCTGTCGAACAGGTCGGCGACGTAGTAGCCGCCCATGAGCGCGAGCTCGTGGCGCAGGCTCTTGACGAACAGACGGTCGGTCGTGAGCCGGTACTTGCGCTTGGCGAGCAGCTCCTGCTGCAGCGTCTTGTCGACGCACTTGCCCGGCGGTGGCTCGTCGGCCCCGCTGGTGTCGTCGGTGCCGCGACGACGGTCGCGCCGCGAGCGGCTCGCACTGCCGCCGCCGCCGTCGGCCGAGACGCTCGCGCTGCCTTCGGGTTCGGCCATGCAGGACTCGTCGGGCGCGCCAGCGAGCGCCCAGACGAGCCGGACCGTCGACGGAAGGACCCCGACCGTCATCGCTTGCGCCTCGGGGGGATCCACAGACCGACGCCGGTGGACAGGACCAGGTTGTTGGAAATCCGGCGGCTGCCGAACACGTCCTGCGACAAGATCACGTCGGAGACGTCGAGTCGGATCGAGACGAACTTGGCGACGTACCAGTACAGGCTCATCCCGAGATCGAAGCCGACCCCCTGCGACGTGTCGTGGAACGCTCGACCACCGCCGGCGAAGATCGTGAAGTCGCCGTGGCGCACGCGCTCCTTGCCGGCACGCTGCTTGGTGTGCAGCGGTGCGAACAGCACGTGCCCCATCGCCACGTAGGCGAGGTTTTCGACCATGCCGTCGGGGTAGCGATCGGCGCCGGTGAAGTCGGTCGCCGAGCGCTCGAGCCGAAACGTCATCGGCGTCAGCTTGAAGTCGAGGTCGAGGCCGAACGCTTCGGTCGGCCACAACGCGACGTTGCCGTGCGCGTGCCAGCTGGTGTCGAGCAGGTCTCCGGCCCACACGCCACCGCCGATCGAGATCGCCACGCGCTTGGCCTTGCGAAAGTAGCGGGGCTGCACGCCCTTGCGGATGCGGGCGCGCCCCGATTCGTCGATGAGTGTCTCGTCGAGACACTTGACGCGCTTGGGTGTACGGCCGAGTGCTTCGGCGGCCGACTGCGGCGACGTGACCGGCGAGGCGTCCGCGTCCGGGACCTGCGGACCCGCACCGTCGGTCGCGGCGGCCGGCAGCGAGTCGTCGGGTGCGGGCAACCCGTCCGCGCGACCGGGCGTGTCGGCGTCGGTGGTCGGTGTCTCGGTGGCGTCCGCGGGCAGATCCGCCGGGGGCGACGCCACCGGGGCACAATCGTCGTCGACGGCGACGTCTGTGGCCGCGGCCGCGCGGGGGCTCAGTGCCACCGCGAGGGCAAGGGTCAGCCAGCCAACCGGCGGCCGGTGTCCGAGAAACAGCAACTTCGCCGCCGGCCGCGGATCGTAGCGAGCTGCCATCGATCGCGTCAACGCAACGCGGTCGTCGGAGGTCGGTGAAGGGTGGGGGGCGCTCGCCCACGAACGGGGTCTGAATCCCCCCACGCAAACGCTGCTTTCCGATCGTCGCGAAGGCGCGAACGATCGGTCGACGGTCCTGCCCAGCGACAGCGGGGTTTGATAGCGTCGTACCGTGGCCGGACCCAACGACCGCACCAGCGATTCGACTCGGCTGTCGCCGACCGACCACCCGCTTCGCCATTCCGGATACCGACTCGCGGTCGTCAACGGCGAGCTGCGGGGCCGAGAGATCGAGGTGCTCGCCGACAAGGTCATCATCGGCAAGTCGCGGCAGTGCGACGTCGTGCTGCCCGACGAGTCCGTGAGCCGGCAGCACGTCGAGATCAAGCGCGAGGGCGACTTGTACCGCGTCACCGATCTCGGCTCGACCAACGGCACGTTCATCGACTCGGCCAAGGTCGCCGACGCGTTCCTCAAGCCGGGCGACGTGCTCGGCGTGGGCAAGGTGCAGCTGCGGTTCTTGCCGCGGGACGCTCGTACCGAGCTGCTGCCGTCCGATCAGGAGCGGTTCGGCGAGGTCATCGGCAAGAGCCTGTCGATGCGCAAGATCTTCGGCGTGCTCGAGCGCGTCGCCGACACCGACGTCACCGTGTTGATCGAGGGCGAGACGGGCACGGGCAAGGATCTCGTGGCCCGTGCCATTCACGCCCAGTCGCCGCGCCGGGACGGGCCGTTCGTGGTCGTCGACTGCGGGGCGGTCGCGCCCAATCTCATCGAGTCCGAGCTGTTCGGCCACGAACGCGGCGCGTTCACGGGGGCACACCAGCGGCGACAGGGCGCCTTCGAGCTCGCCCACGGCGGCACCGTCTTTCTCGACGAGATCGGCGAGCTGCCCAAGGATCTGCAACCCAAGCTGCTGCGGGTGCTCGAAAACCACCGGTTGCGACGCGTGGGCGGCACCGAGGAGATCGACGTGGACATCCGTGTCCTCGCGGCGACCCACCGCCAGCTGCGCGAGCAGGTCGAGGGCGAGGAGTTCCGCGAGGACCTGTACTTCCGGCTCGCGGTCGTCAATCCCGTCATTCCGCCCTTGCGGGATCGGCGAGACGACATCCCGCTGCTCATCGAGCACTTCTCGCGCCGGCTCCCCCCGGGGATGTGGCGACCGCCCGGGCCGGAGGCGATGGCTCGACTGGTGGGCTACGAGTGGCCGGGCAACGTTCGCGAGCTCCGCAACGTCGTCGAGCGCAGCGCCTACCTGAGCCCGGACGGGGTCATCGACCTCATCACCACCGGCAAGCGGGGGGGCGCATCGTCGGAGCCGGTCGAGTTCGATCCCACCCTGACGTTCCGCGAACAGAAGGAACGGGCGATCGAGCTGTTCGAGGAGGCGTACCTGCAGTGGCTGCTGCAGCGCGCCGAGGGCAACATCTCGCGGGCCGCCCGCGAGGCCGACATGGACCGCAAGTACCTGCACAAGCTGCTGCGGCGGTACGGCATCGATGCCAAGCAGTTCGGCCGGGCCGTGGGCGATCGCCGCTGATCGGGGCTCGCGTCGTCGCCTCGACGCTTCGACGCCGAAGTAGCCTGCGCATATTGCGCACGATCATGATGAAGTCATGACGAGGCGCGGGCGCACCCCGGGCGCTAAGATGGCGGCCGATGTCCGGTCCCGCCGACGGCGTCGGCCTCGCTGCACCTCCGTTTTGGGTGCACGCGAGCGGCGTGGTGCAGTTCGACCGCACCCGCGTGATGGCGATCGTCAACGTCACGCCCGACAGCTTTTCCGACGGCGGCTTGCTGCACGACGGCGAGGCGGTCGACGAGACGAGCGTTCGCGATCGCATCGCCGCGGTGATGCGGCAAGGGGCGGACTTCGTCGACATCGGGGGGGAGTCGACGCGGCCCGGCGCGGCCCCGGTCGATCCCGACGAAGAGATCGCGCGGGTCGTGCCGGCAGTGCGGATCGCCGCGCGGCTCGGGGCCACGGTCAGCATCGACACGCCGCGGTCGAAGGTGGCGGCGGCGGCCGTGCCGGCCGGCGCCGCGATCGTCAACGACATCA
>CALBMM010000331.1 GCA_937896535.1 uncultured Pseudomonadota bacterium | reverse complement strand
CGCGGTCAGGCGGGATCGCGGCCGAAGAACAGCACGTTGTGGATCGTCTCGTCGCAGACCGCGGCGTCGTGCCAGCGCACGTCCTCGCGGTGGGCGTCGCGGTAGACGTCGGCCATCACGTCCATGAAGTCGTCGTCGTCCTCGGCCGACCACACGGCCAGCGTCCCGCCCGGCCGCAGGTGGGACGCGACACGCCGCTGACCTGGTCGCTCGTAGAACGTCGCGCTCGCCTCGGACAGGCGACGGCGGGGCGAGTGATCGACGTCGACCAAGATCAGGTCGTACTGCGCCGACGCGGGCCCGAGCAGGTCGTCGTAGATGTCGCCCTGCACGATCTGCAGGCGCGCGTCGGCGGCGAACTGGGCCGACAGCGGCAGCTTGCCCTCGCGCATCCAGTCGATGACCGGCCCGAGCTTTTCGACGACGCGCACGCTCGCCACGCGAGGCGACTGCAGCGCGGCCTCGGCCGTGTGCCCGAGCCCGAGCCCACCCACGAGCACGCGTAGGCCCTCACCGGGGTGGGTCGCGAGGGCACTGGACGCCAGGCGTCGCTCCGACACGGGGTTGCTGTCGCTCATCAGCAGGTCCCCGTCGATGTAGATCTCGTTGATCCACTCGGCGGCCGCGCGCGCCGGCGCCTCTCGGCGGCCGAGATAGATCGTTCCGATGTCGGATTGGACGTGACCAAAAACCTCCAGATCCATCGTGCGGGGACCATAGCGCGTCGCGGCGGCGCGCGAACCCTCGAGCGGGTAGCATCCCGCCATGCGCTCGCCGCTGCTCGCCGGGGCCCTTTGCGCGATCTCGACGCTGTCGGCCTGCGCGTCGCCGTGCACGCGCGTCAAGGAGGCCTACGCCGATCTCGCGGACGCCGCGAAGCCCGGGACCCCGGGCGATCATCTGCGCCTGTCGATCCCCTTCGAGCTCGCCAACCTCGTGGTCAATCGCGAGGTGCGCCGACTCCCGCGCGCCCCGGTGCCGTTGCCGGCGATCGCCGGGGTGTCGCTGGGCACGGCCAGCGTCGGGGTCGATCGTGTTCAGCTCGTGCCGGGCAAGCCGGACGAAGTGGCGTTCGTAGCCGACGTGTCGTTGCGCAGCGGCAAGCAAACGCTGCTGCCGATCCGCCTCGACGCGCGCGTCCGTCCGCGCCTGGATCCCGACAGCGGCACCGTCATCGTCGCGCTCGACGAGGCGGGGCTGGTCTCGATGGACGCGGCGCTCGGTCCCGGCGGGGCGCGAGCCCTGGTCGACACGCTGTGGGCCCAGCTGCCCACGGCCGCCCGCATGATGACGTCCAAGGACGAGCTGACGCGGCTGGCCGAGCCCGCCGCGACCGAGATGCTGCGCCGCGCCACCGACATCGTCGAGCGCGAGCTGCTCGACGAGCTCGGTGCCGTCGCGCGCATCGAGCTGGACCTACCCGCGATCGCGGTCGACGAGCTCCACGTCCGCTCGACCACCGACGACCTCGTCGTCGGTGTGCACACGCCCCTGCCCGCTCGAGGCTCGGTCGCGCCCACGCTGCCGCGCGCGACGCCCAAGCACCAGGTGGAGCTGGCGATGCACGGCGCCGTCGCGGCCGCCTTGGTCAACGACGCGATGAAAACCGGTCAGGTGCCGGACCGGTTCGGCCTCGACGGAGTCGCCGATCCCAAGGGCGCGCTGACGGCCCAGGTGGGATGGGACGAGGCCGCTCCCAAGCCGCTGTTGGTTCACGCGTTCCTGCTCGATCCCACCGCGGCCGGGCGCCCCGCCAAGGACTGCGCCCTCGTCACGCTCGACGCGACCCCACGTGTGATCGCCGACCGCGGTCGCCTGATCTTGTCCACCGACGACGCCAGCGTCCGCAACGTCGAAGGCTCGGCCGCCGTGAAGGCGGGACTGTTCTTCGGTGGCGTCAGCCGGCGCAGCTTCGAGCACGTCGAGCACATCGCCATCGACACCGAGTTCGAGCTTGGCGCCCAACCCCTTCGCGCCGAGCTGCAGAACGCACAGCTGACCTCCGACCACCTGGTGTTCGGACTGACGCTCGCCTCACCGCCCGCTCAACGCCCCCGCAGCAAATAGGTGCGCCCATCGATGGGCAGCACCTGCCCGTCGAGATCCACCCACGCGTCCGCGTCGGGGCCTCGGCCCTCCACCCGCACCTGGGTCTGGGCGTCGGTCCACGCCAGCGGGATCGAGTGCGCCTCGCAGTGGTTGGCCCCGTCCCACTCGTACGGCTTGGCGTGAATGTGCAGGTGCGGGCCCGTCGACGAGCCGCTCGTCCCCACGCGGCCGATCATCTCGCCGGCCTCCACGCGGATCCCCGAAAGCCCGCGAAGGTCCAGCCGCGTCGACTGCCGCAGCCCGTCGAACCCACCGCCGAGATCGCACGACTTGCCATCCGAGGCGTACAGGTACACCTCGTCGATCGGACACAGGGCGTCGGGGATGCTGTCCTGCTGCAGGTGTCCCACGAACCACAGCGTGCCGTCGTCGGTCAGCACGTTGAGGTGGTTGCCGCCTTGGATGCAACGACGGTCTCCGCCGGGGCAGTTGATGTCGTCGCCGTCGACGAGGTCGTCGGGCAAGCGACGCCAGCATGCGATCACCTCGCCGGCGACCGGGGCGTACAGCGGCATGCCGAACATCACGTCGGCCTCGACGCCGGAGGCCTCCGTGCCCTCGCGGGTGCGCGTGTACTCCTTGCCGGTCCACCGCAGGGCAGTGATGTCGAGCGGACAGCGGCGCTCCAGCTCGTCATCGTCGGGATCGCACCGGTAGTCCAGGTGCCCCGAGGTCGTCAGAAGCACATCGCCATCGAGCTGCACGGGCAGCGGCAACGTCATCGACAATGCCGGAGGTGACAGCGGCTCCACGTCGCCGGGATCCGGGGCGCACGCCGCCAAGCCGATCACCGCCACCCAGCCGCGCGTCATCGACCGAGTGTCGCACGTGGCGAATGGTTCGCGGGCGGGGCCCCAAAAAGGCGAAAGCCTGCCTCCGGAGCGGGAAGCAGGCTCTCGTCGCGGCCCCTGTCATGGGTGGGGAGTGGGGCCGCAGTGTCGTGGGAGACACTTCGAATGTAGCGCCGTGGGAGGCGGTGGCGAGCGCAAGGGCTGCGTGCGTCGACGGCCGCGACGGGGAATCTTGCGCGGTGCGCCGAGCCGCGGGGTGCGTGTGGCGAGGCTCACTCACCGACCGGCGGCGGGGCCAGCACCGCGTCGAGCTCCAGCGTGCCGCAGACCTCGTCGGGGCCGTAGCGGTGCGTGCACAGCTCGGCCACCGTGAAGGTCTGCGACTCGAGCCCCGGCGCGGAGACCTCGACGGTGCAGTCGTCGGCGATCGGTCCCAGACGCGACAGGTTGACCACGCCCTTGGCGTTGGACTGCGCCTGCAGGGGGACGTCGTCGTTGCAGCCGACTTGCACCGTCGCGCCGTCGACCGGCAGCGCTTCCTCCGACGACGGGGCCCGCGTCCTCACCCGACCCTGCAGGTTCCATCCGCGGTCGCAGCCGGCGCTGACGAACACGCACCCCAACAAGATCCAGCTGGCTCGTCGCATACCCCTACCTACCACGGCGGCGTCGGACTACGGCGCGACCGCAGCGACGCCCGGCACGCCGATCTCGACACGGTAGACCCCGCCGGGCACGCCAGCGACGTACAGGCTGTTTTCGTCCCAGCCTGCGCCCGAGCCCCACACCGCGTTGGCCACGTTGGCGGGGAACGAGGCGACGAGCTCCTCGGGTTCACCGACCGGACCGCCGAACTCGTCGAGGTACACGCGCCACAGCGCCGAGCCGCCCTGGTCGACCGCGTACAGATTGCCGCACGCATCGAGGTTGATCCCGTCGAGGCTGGCGCCGGGGATCGCGGCGACCATGCCGACCGCACCGGGCGATCCGTCGGGCATGATCTCGATCGCGCGCACGAGGCCCGCGCCATAGTTGGTGTAGTACAGCAGCCCGCGATCGGGATCGTAGATCACCCCGTTGGCACTGTTGCCGTCGACGCCCCCGACGATCGGGGTGATCGTGTCGTCGGTCTCCAGGCGCTGCACCGAGGAGAAGTTCGTGAACCACACCCGCCCCTCGAAGTCGGGCCAGACCCCGTTGACGCCACCGATTCCCGACGCGACGACGTCGCCCGAGATCACGTCGACGAGCTGCGACGCCATGTACTTCGCCGCCAACAGCTGGCCGTTGGCGCGGTAGCGCAGCCCGTACGTGCCTCCGCCGTCGGACCAGCTGTCGAGCATCGACCCGTCGGTGCCGACCACGATCACGTTGCCGCCGCTCTTGCCCGCGAGCCCGCCCTGGCCGTCGAAGACGATGTCCTCGCTGCCGTTGAAGACCGCGCCCGGGGCGAAGACCTCCTCGGGCGTGAGCGGGCCGGGGGCGATCATCGTGCAGTCGATGCCCGAGCCGCCGGTGCCGCTGCTGTCGCTGCCGTCGCTGCCGTCGCTCGAACCGCCGCTGGAGTCGGGATCGGGACCCGTGCTCGTGCTGTCGGCGGCGCTGGTGGACGGATCGGTCGTCGTCGGAGGCTCACCGGTCGTCCCGTCGCCGGTCGCCATCGAGGTGCTGCCGACACCGGTCGTGTCTCCTCCCGAGTCGTCGCCGGGACAGCCGGCGCCGAGCAGGGTGATCGCGAGGAACCAAGGATTCCGAAGGCCATGCATGGCCGGTATCCTATGCGACTTTGGGCCGGGTCAGTACTCGAAGCCGCTGCCCCCGATGAACTCGCGCAAGATCGAGGTCGGCGGCACGTGATCGGGGTAGATCGACACGAAATGGTCGAGCAGGCCCAGGAGGCGGAACGCGGTCGTGTAGGCCGGGTCCTCGGGCGGAACCTCGAGCAGGTAGCGCTCGGCGTAGACCTTGAGGACCGAAAGCTCGTAGACAAGTGAGCTGTCGAACACCTCGTCGGCGTGGTGTTGGAACGGGAAGATGTGACGACGCTCGCCGTGGCGCACCGAAGGCCAGCGCGCGATCGTGGTGGCGGCGTCGGTCCCCCGCCCGTGGCGGTCGCGGACGATGCGACGGACCAACCGCAGGTCCGATGCGTGCAGTCGCGACAGCCGGTCGAACGGCAGCTGCGCGAGCGGGGCGACGAACACACGAAAGACCCGCATCGAAGGGATCGTCTCGAACAGGCGCGGGTTCAAGCCGTGGATCCCCTCCACGAGCAACAGCGCGCCGTCGTCGACGCGCAGTGGGGGACCGCCCTCGGCGCTGCTTTGGCCGGTGAGGAAGTCGAAGCGCGCCGTCTTGACGGTCTCGCCCCGGACCAGTCGCTGTAGGTGATCCTGCAGCAGGTCGGTGCGCAGCGCGTCGATCGTCTCGAGGTCGACCTCACCGTCGGGACCCGGTACGAGCTCGGCGCGATCGCGATAGTAGTCGTCGAGCGACAGATCGAGAGGACGGCGGCCGGCGACCTGCAGCTGCACCCGCAGCCGTCGGATGAACGTGGATTTGCCCGACGACGACGGCCCGGCGATGCACACCACCTTCACCTGGTCCCGCCGTGCCGCGATCGCATCGGCGATCCGACTCACGCGCTTTTCGTGGTGGCCCTCCGCGACCGCGATGAGCGACCCCACGCGCCCCTCGATGCACGCACGGTTGAGATCGCCGACGCTGCGCACGCCCAACGTCCCGAGCCAGCCGTGGTGGGGGCCGATCACCTTCTCGGCGTGCTCGGCGATCGTCTGCACCGCCCGACGGCGCCGATTGGTGGGCGCGATGATCGTGCGGCCCGGCGTCGTGACGATGTCGTCGATCTCGCCGTACACGAGCAGCAATCCCTTGGGCGCAGCGAGGATGCAAAACCCCGACAACATCCCCGTCCGCGGCACGATCGGGGCCATGCGCAGCGCGTGCGCGCGCCCGAACCCCACGACGCGTCCGGTGGGCTGGCGAGACGTACGCAGCAGCTCCACGGCCGAGTCCCAGCCCGCGACGGCGAACTGCTCGCGCGCCTCGTCGACCGTCAGCCACGGCTCCTGCAACGGAAGGTCGGCATCGACGAGCGCCAGCATCTCCGCATTGAGCGCCTCGGCGAGCTCGGGCAACGAAGGGACATCGCCGGCCACCCCGACGAACGTGGCGTAGCCCAGCGAGTGCTCGAGCTGAAAGCTCAGCTGCGGTGCGACCCGAGCGGCAGCCTCCTGCAGCAGCAGCCCGACGCTGTGGCGATACACCCGCTGCCCCTCCCAGTGCCCGGTGGTCAGCGGCTCGATCGTGCCTCCGCTGAGCAGGGGCGTGACCAGCGACGTGGCGCGGCGGTCGACGAGCGCGGCCACGACCATCTCGCCGTCCACGTCCTCGGGCAGAAGTCGCGCGAGCGGGGTCCCCACCACCACCCGCTGCAGTTGTCCTCGGATCGTCGCGACGACGTGGGTCTTGCGCGGCAGCCCCCGCGACAGCAGGAGCGCGTCCACGCTCGCCGTCATGTCCACGAGCCGCTGCGTCGCCGTCTCGAACGCGCGCTCCAGCACACGGATCGCGAGCGCGGGATCTTGCTGTTGCATCGCCTCGAAGGCGGGACGCGACAGCTTGTCGACGACGACTGCCGTCTCCGCCACCACCGTGGCGCGGCGCGGCATGCCCGAGACGAGGGCGAGCTCGCCGAACACGTCTCCGGCGTGCAGCACGGCGACGCGCAGGTCCGCACGCGCGACCGCCACCCGCCCTTGCAGCAAGAAGTACAGGTCTCGCTCGGTCGACCCCTCGACCGTCAACACGTCGCCCGCGGCCGCCGACACCCGTCGCAGGTAGGAGGCGAGGCGAGTGTCCTCTTCGGGCGTGCCGACCAAGGCGCTGCCTTCGCGGGGCCGCGGGACCACGACGGCAGCGTACCGCGCGACGCTACACGGCGCGAGCGGGCGACCTTGTCCGGCCTGGGGCAGGTGCCGCGATTCACCCCGCCGGCGGGCAGGTGACGGTATCGAGCGCGTAGCCGGTCATGTCCGAGTACGTATAAGGATCGGTCAGCCCGAGGTAGAAATCCTCGACCATCATCGTCGACGTGTCGATCTTGTAGGCGATGGCCTGTGAGGTGGCGACGTCCGGGTCTTTCCAGGTCACCGCCCACAGGTAGCCGTCGACGTCGAAGCCGATGCCCTTGAGCGACTCGTCGGTCGTCCACATCGGCCCGACCATCAGGGTCTCGAGGTCGACGCCGAGGACGCGGTTGCCCGCCGAGATCCACATGCGACCGTCCGGCCCTTCGGCCAGGCCCGCCCCACCGCCGAACCCCTCGACCGTCGCCCACACGCCCGTGGCCGGATCGTAGCGGGCGGCGATGCTGCCGAGGTTGCTCGACAGCCACACGCGTCCCACGTGATCGACCGTGATCCCGTACGGCGCGATGCCCTGGGGCACGGTGATCACCTGCGAGTCGAGCGTGGCCGCGTCGACCCGGCCCAGCGTGCCGCCGGGAATCCCGAGCGAGGTGAACCACAGGTTGCCGGCTGCATCGACGGCACCGCCGTACGCCCCGAACCCACCGCCGGGGAAATCCGGCACGGGCACCGACTCGATGATCGCACCGGCGACCCCGTCGACGAGCGTGGCGATGACTCCACCCGCGCCACCTTGGCCCGGGAACAGACTCGGGACGGCGCTGGTCACCGTCCAAACGTTGGCATCGAACGCATCGCACGCGTCAGGACCCACCGCGCCACTCGTCCACGCGACCGGGCGCTGGTTGGTCGTCGGAAAGTCGAGAAACCATGCGCGACATTCCTCCACGTCCCAGGACAGCACGTCGTTGGCCCCGCTCGACGTCTGGATCACGCCGTCGCCGTTTCGGTCGACGCAGTCCTCGGCCTCGGCGAAGAACTTCACCAGCCCCCCGTGGCGGTTGGCGACCGCGACGTCGCCGGCGAGATTGACCGACGTGCGCGACGGATTGCCCATGCCGTCCTCGCGCGTCAGGTAGCGGCCTTCCTCGACCAGCGTCTTGGTGTTGATCTTGGAGACCGTGCCCTCGCTGGAGTTGGCGATCCAGATGTAGCTGAGGTCGCAGCCGCACCCGTCGATCGCGCCGCCCGGTCCGCCGACGTCGAGCTTGAGGTCGGATCCGGTCTCGTCGGGGTCGGTCGTGCCGCCGGCGCTCGCGGACGTGGTCGCGTCGTTGGAGGTCGCCGCCGTGCCGCCGGCCTCGGCTTGCCCTGCATCCGTCGTGTCGGAGCCGGTCTGCCAGATCGACCCGCCGTCATCTCCGCACGCGCCGGTCACCAGCATCGCCGCCACCCAGCCGAGCGCACTCGCGCCCACCTCTTTGTTCCAGTTCCCGCCCCATCCCCGTCGCCGCATGTGCATGCCTCCGCGTCCCCGGTTTCCGACGATACGCCACGGTTCCGGAACCGGGATGGAGGATCCCTCACACGCGCGGTCTCAACGCGGGACGACGCGTCCGTCGTCGGCGACCCGACCCGGGAGCGAGACCCCCTCGGCCATCGACACGATCGCATCCGTCAGTGTCGCGCGCTGACGCTTGAGCCGCGCGATCGACAGACGTCGTCGCGACTTGGTGATGCGAGCCCGCACCGCGCGGGCGGTCTCGCCGGCCACGGGCAGGTAGCGCACGCCCAACACCCCACCGAGCGCGGCCAGCCCCGACGCCAACAGGCCGGCGAGCACGGCGTCGTCGGGCAGGCCCTGCAACCACGTCGACACGGATGCGTGGTTGCGCCACACGATCAGGCCCACGCCCCACCAGGTCAGCGGAAACACCAGCACGCCGACGACCAGCTTCACCGTGGCCTCGTCCTTGCGATGCCGCGACGCGACCTTGGCGAGCGCGCGCAGGCCCAATGCCGTCGGCAGATTGACGAGGTAGCCGAAGAAGACCAACGGTGGCAGCAGCAAGAAGACGATCGCGGCGCGGACGGCCAGCCATCCCAGACCGGCGGTCGTCGCCGCGGCGGCGTCACGATCCAGGTCGTAGTCCTGAAGGCCCAGCGCCCGCAGGTCGCGATCGTACGCCTGCACCTGCGCGACGAGACGGCGCACGTCGTCGGGACGCTTGGCCAGCATCGCGTAGTACCCGGCCCGTACCCGAGCAAAGCCGAGCACCCGCTCCGAGATCGTGGTGCGTCCGGGATCGGCGTCCACGCGAGAGGCCCGCTCGGCCCGGATCATGCGACGCGTGCGATGCATCGCTTCGTACAATGCCCAGTCGTCGGTGGCGTGCACGACCTCGCGCAAGACGAGCTCGATGTGATCGGTGAGCTGCCGCGCGAGCGCTCGCACCTCGGGATGCTCCACCCCTTCCTGCGGGGTGACGTCGAGCTGCGGCGGCAGCTCCAGCGGCGCATGAAACGTCACCAGCGCATTGGACCGGAACATCTGCTTGTCGTCGTAGTGCAGTCCCACCGGCAGGATCACGGGGGGCGGCGCGCCTTCGGGCTGCAGCTGTCGTGCGCGGTAGTACAGTCGGGCCGCCCCCGTCTTCAGGCCCTGCAGGAACGGCTCGTCGTGGGAGACGCCCTCGGGAAACAACGCCGAGTACGACCCGCGTGCGATCTCGGTCGCGAGCGCGTCGAGACTGCGACGGTTGGCCGCGCGCCGATTGTCCTCGGACATCTCGCCCAGGTCGCGCGCGCGGTAGATCGGCACCGTGCCGATACGTCGCAGCAACGTCCCGAGCAGGGGGTAGCGAAACAGACCGTGCCGTGCCCCGAACACGACCTGATCGGGGAAATGCGTCAGGATGAGCCCGGGATCGACCAGTCCGTTGGGATGCCACGAGACGATCAGCCCGCAACGATCTTTGGGGATCCGGTCGAGCCCCTCCACCTCGACCTCCCGAAAGAACGCGCGGACGGCCAACCACAACATCCGTTGGATCGCGACGTGGGCGGCCGGACCCCGCGACGACACATGTCACGGTAGCACGGGCCGACGCAGTGCGAGCGGCTCGTGTGTTGCCAACGACGTGGCGAGAAGAAAAGTGCGGCCGCGGTGCAACGATGCTCCGCGGCGGCCGAACACTGAGAGGTGGCCCGTGAACGCCAACTCGGCTTCGAGCTCCCCGAGCCGGACACACCCGGCGACGACGCGTTGTCGCAGGTGCAGCTGCCGTGCCGTGGGCGGGTGATCTTCGGGTGCGGCGGGTGCCGACGGCGCACGGCGCGGGCGTTCGCGTGTCCACGGCCGTGTCGTGCGTGCCCGTGGGCGCCGTGGCGCGCCGGGCCGATCGTGGGTCAGATCCCGCGAGTGCCCGTCCGCCACTGGGTCGTGACGCTGCCCGAGCCTTGGCGGACGGGTCTGGTGACGGACGCGGCGGCGATGCAGCGGTTGCGTCAGACGGTGATGCGGGAGCTGCTCGACGCGATCGAAGCGACGGCGCACCGACGCGAGGGGAGGCCCGCGTTCGCCGGCGGGCTCGGGGTCGTCCATCGCGGCGGCGCATCGCTGGACCCCAACGTGCACGTGCACGCGATGCTGCTCGACGGCGCCTTCGTTCCCCGACATGGCCGGCTGCAGTTCGTGCCGGCGCCACCGCCGAGCGAGGCCACCCTGCGGACGATCGCGGCGCGCCTGCACGCGCACCTGGTCCCGCAGCTCGGTGCACCGGCTCCGATCTCGCTGCCGCCGCCACGACGGAAGGTGACGGCGCCGCGCTCGTCGAAGCTCCCGACCGCGGCACCACGTCGCCCGGACATCGAAGCGTGCGGCGAGCACCGTGGGCTTCGGATCCATGTGGGTCCCGGCATCGCGCCCGACGACCGTCCCGGACTCGCCCGCGTCGCCGGCTACCTCACTCGCCCCACCGTCGACCGCAGCGCGATCTCGACGACGCCCGACGGTGCGATCCGCTACCGCCTCCACCGACCGCGGGCGGACGGACCGACCCACGTCGAGATGCCCGCGCACGACTTTCGCCGACGCGTGGAGCTGATCGCCCCGGACCGTGCGCACGTGTCCTTCCACGGCGTGCTCGCCCCGCGGTCGGCCCACCGGCCGCAGGTCGTGCCCAAGCAGCTGCCGCTCGTCGACGGGGAACGGACAACGCGCCCTCGCCCTTCCCCGGTCGAGCCTTCGTCCCGGCGCGAGCTCGTGCACGCCGACCCCTCGGCCGTGGCGGCGCAGCCCCCCGTGTGCGAGCGCTGCGAGACACCGATGACGGTGCGCGCGGTGGAGTTCGCGAGCCGACGCGAGCACGGCTGACCGAGCTCGCGGGCGACCGGCGCTGGCCCCCGCCCGACCCCCGGTCTACGATCGGCACGCGAGTGTCCGATGTCGTCGCAGTCACCCCCGCAGGCGTCCGCGCCGACGATCGAGGACCGGCTCCAGAGCGCGGCGCCCGATCTCGAAGGTGACCCGGCGGAGCGAGCCGCGCGCCAGCAGCTGCGCGCGCGGATGTTCGAGGCCCCCGCGGAGCCCGAGACGATCGGGCGCTACGAGATCCGCGGACGGCTCGGACACGGCGGGATCGGGGTCGTCTACGACGGATGGGACCCGAGGCTTCGACGCGAGGTCGCCGTCAAGCTGCTGCACGACCGGGGCGTCGACTCCTCGCGACTGCGGCGCGAGGCACAGGCGCTCGCGCGACTCTCCGACCCCCACGTGGTCGAGGTGTTCGAGGTCGGCACGCACGACGGCGACGTGTTCGTGGCCATGGCGCGGGTCGAGGGCGCGACGCTTCGGACCTGGCAGAAGGACCGCGGCATCGACGAGATCCTCGCGGCGTACCTGCAGGCGGCGCGAGGACTCGCGGCGGCGCATCGCGTGGGCGTGGTGCACCAGGACTTCAAGCCCGACAACGCGATGATGGGCACCGACGGACGCGTGCGTCTGCTCGACTTCGGCCTCGCCAATCTCGTCGAGGCCCGTCGCGCCGCGTCATCGGAGGCGACGACGCACGACGGGCAAGCCGTGGCCCCGACCAGCGACGGTGGCATCCGCGGCACCCCCGGCTACATGCCGGTGGAGCAGCTCGCGGGACGCTCGGTGGACGCACGGGCCGATCAGTTCGCGTGGTGCGTCGCGTTGTACGAGGCGCTGTACGGCCACCGACCGTTCGAAGGCGACACACCGGCCGAGTACGTCGGGGCGGTGGTCGATGGTCGGATCCGGGACGCGCCGGCGGGCTCGCCGGTCCCGCGTCACGTGCGAGCGGTGCTGCAGCGGGGCCTGGCCCGCGACCGCGACGATCGCTGGCCGACGATGGAGGCGCTCACGGACGCCCTCGAACACGCACGCAGACGGCGTTGGGTCTGGCCGCTGCTGGCCACCGGCGCGATCGTCACCGCCGCGGCCCTCGTGGCCTACCCGCGACCGAAGGTCGATTTGCTGGCGTGCGCGCACGCGGGCGAATCGATCGACGCGGTGTGGAGCACGGACACGCGCGCGGCGTTGCTGCAGCAGCGGGGTGCGGCCGACCGCGTCGCGGCCGTCGACGACGCGGTCGCGCAGTGGCGCCAGCACGCCGTGGGCTCGTGCCTGGCCCCGGCGACCAATGGCGTCGACCAGCTGTGTCTGGCCGACGTGCGCGCGGGGATCGAAGCGCGCGTGATCACCTTGCGACGCGACGACGCCACGACGGTCGCGGGTCCACTGCTGGACTTTACGACCTGCATGGACGCGCGCCGTCGTGGCGCCGTGCCGACGATCGGGACCGGCCACGATGCCGAGGCGATCATCGCCATTCGCGACGCGATCGCGACCACGGTCGCGCGCGGACGGGCCGGCGATTTCGCGGGCGCGGCGGAGACGATCGCACCGGCCGTGGCGTCGGCGCGGGAGCTGCGACAGCCGAGCCTGTTGGCCGAGGCGCTGCTTCTGCTGGCGGCGTGCGAAGCCAGCACCGGCGATCTGGAGGGGGCCGAGCGCGACGCCAAGGAGGCCTACGGCGTGGCGATGGCCGCCGGCCACGACCGCCTGGCGTTGCGCGCCGCGACCGATCTCGTCGTGCTCGTGGGCCACGAGCAACGTCGACAGGTCGACGGCGAGCGGTGGGCCCGGGCGGGCGAAGCGCTCGCGAAGGTGCTCGGCGACGACGACCTCGTGCGCGCGCGCTTCCTCGTCAACCGAGGCCTGATGCGGCTGGACTTCGGCCACCAGACCGCGGCGCGACAGGACCTCGACGCGGCGCGACAGACCTACACCAGCGTGCTCGGGGCCGACTCGACCGAGCTGATCCCGATTCTCGGCAACCTCGCTCATCTCGCGCTCGACGACGGCGCCTTCGACGACGCTCGTGCATTGATGGACCGGGCGATCTCGCTGCGGTCGACCCATCACCCCGAGCACCCCGACCTCGCGGGCATGTACGTCAACCGGGCCCTGGTCGAGATCGCGGCCGAGCGGTGGGACGACGCCCAGCGGGACCTCGACCGCGCTCTGCCGTACGAGGCCGACGGCGTCGATCCGATCGGCGCCGCCACCCGCAGGATCGCCGCGTCGGCGCTCGCGTACGAGACGGGTCGACTCGCCGACGCGCGGGCGGAGGCCGAGGCCGCGTTGGCACTCGCGATCGACCACGCCGGCGAGGCACATCCCACGACCCAGACCGCCCGCCTGCGACTCGCGGAGGTCTTGCTCGCGCAGGGCCAGCGAGAGGCGGCCACGACCGAGCTCCACCGCATCACCAGCACGGTGACCGACAGCGACGGGGAGCTGCAGGACGTGGTGGCACAAGCCTGGCTGGAGATCGCCGGCGTGCACCTGGCGGACGGACGCACGGCGTCGGCGGCGGCGGCGATGGCCCACGTTCCGTCGAAGGTGACCGACGCTTGCATGCAGGCGCAGATCCGGGCCGGCGAAGCGGAGGTCGAGATCGCGATGGGCCAGCCGGAGGTCACGGTGGCCGCCCTGCTACAGGCCCTGCGACACGCCGATCACTGCTCGGCCCTCGTCCGCGCCGAGGTGGAGACCACCACCGTTCGTGCGATGCAGCATGCGGGCATGCCCGCGGAGCGTTGGCGTCCGTTGCTGGCACGCGCCCGTGCCCGCTACGAAGACCGCGGCGGCGACTGGGTCGCGCACGCACAGCGCCGGCAGGTGCCTCCATGACCGAGTCCGACGACGACCTGCGCTGCTTCGAGGCGTGGTGTGCCGGCGACCGGGCCGCGGGCGCCGTGCTGTTCGATCGGTACTACGACCACGTCGCCCGCTACTTCCACAACAAGGTGCCCGAGGCGGTGCGCACCGACCTGATCCAGAACACGCTGCTGGGCTGCGTGGAGGCACGCGGTCGTTTTCGGCGCGACGCGGCGTTTCGTACGTTCCTGCTGTCGGTCGCCCGAAACGTGCTGCACAAGTACTACCGCACGCATGCGGGCCCCCGCGGCCGCGTGGACTTCGGCGAGGTTTCGGCCGCCGATCTGGGGCCCACCGCGTCCGCGATCGTACGCGCCAAGCAGGAACGCAAGCTGCTGCTGGAGAGCCTGCGTCACGTGCCGGTGGAGTGTCAGGAAGTGCTCGAGCTGCTGTACTGGGAGCAGCTGTCGGTCGAAGAGATCGCAGGCGTGGTCGACACGCCGCTGGGCACGGTCAAGAGCCGGCTGCGACGAGGGCGACGTCTGCTCCAGGAGCAGATCGAGCGCCTGGCCGCGAGCCCGGCCCTGCTCGCCAGCACCCTCGGCGGCCTCGATCGCTGGGCCGCCGAGGTGCGCGAGCGGATCCGCGGACCCCGAGATCAGTAGATCGCCTTGCAGCTGGCGAACGACTCCACCTTCGCGGTCGCGCGCCAGGCGTCGTCGCCGTAGACGTACGCGCGGGTGTCGAACTCGATCGCATCGCCCCGACCGAGCTTGTCGTTGGAGGAGACGCCGGTCAGCAACGTCTCGACGCTGGCGATCTTGCCGTCGGCATCGCGGAACACGAGCACGAGGTCGGGCGCGCGGCAGGGACCGTCGCCGTCGTTGCGGATCTTGCCCTTGAAGGTGCGCTTTTGCAGCCCCTTGTCGCCGACGACCTGATCGTCGAGGTCCACCACCACCGCCTTGGGGACCGGACCGGACGCCCGCTGCGCCGAGCGTGCGCGCAGCTCGATCGCGGCCACCTCTCCCTTGATCGCGTCGAGGTTGCGCATGAAGTGGAACGGCACCGATGCGCCGGGAGCGATGAAGCCGACGTCGGCGTAGAAGCGCTCGCCGCCACCGAAGTCCCCGGCGTCCTTTTGGCTGGCCGTGCCGATCGAGTCGACGCCGATCTCCTTGCCCGCCGCGTCGTAGAAGAAGATGCGTGCGCTCGCGGTCTCGAGCACGTCGGTCGTCTCGTTGGTGATCTCTCCCCAGACCTGCAGCTGGGTCCAGTAGTCGTGCTTCTTGACCCCGGTCCGCGGCGGGTTGACGTAGGTGTGCGCCGATACGGTCACCCCGTGCGCCGACACGGGCTTGGCCCCGACGAGCGCGGTGGGCGTGGTGGCGTGGGGTACGGCGATCGGGGTGGTCGCGTCCGCTGCCACATCGGCCTCCTCGTCGGCGACGGCCCGCGTCACCGACGACGGCGCGGCGTCGGCCGGCGCGGTCGGGGCGGGTGCTTTCGTCGCCACGGGTTCTTCGGCCGGCGGCGCCGCAACGCCGTCGGACGGCGTGGGGATGTTGGGTCGAGCGTCCTGGGCGGCTTCGGCATCGACACGGGCCGCTTCGGCGGCGGCCGCCTTCGGTGCATCGCAGCCGGGCACGAGACTGGCGAGGAGCAGGACGACGAGGGGGTTACGGGTTGGGCTCACGGCGGCTCAGTACCGCTCGAGCACGCCAGGATTTCGAGAAAGCGACGTGTCCTGGGACAAACCCGCGGGTGCCGGCGGGCGCAGGTTCTTCGCTTTGCTGCCCCACCGCCGCGACGTACTCCAGGAAAGTGGATCCGAGACCGGTCACGCCCCCGCCGACGCCGCGCACCGACGCGCTGCCGCGGGTGGAGGACGGCGACGCGATCCGGGTCCTGTCGCTGGCCAAGTACACGATCCCGTTTCACGCGCTCTTGCCCCTGCCGATCCTCGCACTGTCGACGAGCGGCCACGACGGGTGGCTCACCGCCTTCTTCATGCTGATCCACCTCGGCTTCCCCGTCGCGCTCGGGGTGACATATCCGCTGTGGAAGGGTCAGGGCGCCGAGCTGGTCATCCTGCTCGTCATCAACCACCTGGTGACCTTCGCCGCGGGGCTGGCCACGATGGTCGCGTACGCGCACTTGGCCTGAGGTCGCGGCGGCCGGACGGCTTCACTGCGCGAGGAAGGCCCGCACGTGGGCGAGCACCTGCGCCGGCTGCTCGACCATGAGGCGATGGCCCGCATCGTCGACCCGAACGAGCTGCACGTCGTCGAACCGCGCGAGGTGGTGCTCGCGCTGAAACGCCTCGCCGAGCGCACTGCACTCCGAGCCGACCAAGAGCACGGCTCCCGGCCAGGTATCGAGCCCGCGCGCGTAGTCGTACTCGAAGTGGCCCGCTCGATGGGGCTGCAGCTTGTCGTTGCGGACGAGGTCGTAGTACGCGCCGGGGCGCCAGACCGGCAGATTCGGCAGGGCCTCGGGGTCGCAGTAGTAGTCGAGCAGTCCGCCGGAGTGCAGCAGCTGCAGCGCCTTGTAGTCCATCTGCGCGTGGTCGACCGGACCGAGCAGCTCGTTTTGCCAGTAGGTCCGGGCCAGGTCGGGGTCGAACAGGTTCAGGCGGAAGACGTCGCCGAACGTCGCCTCGAAGATCTCACCGGTCAGCCCCGCGGGCTCGAGCAAGATCAGCCGCTCGACGTCGGCGGGATGACGCGAGGCGTACAACGCCGAGTACATGGCCCCGAAACTGTGACCGAGCATCGTCACGGGTGCATCCGGGGAGAACCGAGCCTTAATCGCAGCGATCTCCTCCAGCACCGCTGCCTCCCCGATCTCCTCGTCGGTGATCCGCTCGGACAGTCCGTTGCCCCGCTGATCCCACAGCACGACGAAGTAGCCGTCCTCGGCGAGGTCCGCGAACAGGCGCATCGATCGAAAGTCCGCCAGAGATCCGTGCAGCACGAGGATCGTGGGATCGCCCGCCTCTCCGTGGGTCTGCAGGTGGACGGCGCGGCGATGCCCGGCGACCTCGATCTCGATCTGGGGCAGGTCGGGGTCCTCGTCCGCCGTCGGCGGCACCAACCCGTCCGCCTCGCCGTCGCCGCCACAGCCCGCGATCGCCAGCGTCGACACGACGAGCGAACCCACGAACATCTTCGTCGATCTCGTCACCATCGACCATCGACTCCGAGTTGGACGTAGAACGGGAGCTGGCCGATCGCGGGATGGCTCAGTCGGCCCTGTCGCTGCGGCTGCCACGAAAGACCGCCGCGCGCGAACAGACCCACGCGCCCGAGCACGTTGCCGCCGACGAACAGTCCGCACAGCACCCGCTGCGACGTCCAGGCGCGCGGACCATCGCGCGGTCCTTCGTCATTGCCGTGGCCATCCGGATAGCGGTCGTCGAACGTCTCGGCCACGACGTCGGAGTGTCGAAAGCCCGCGACCGGCACTCCGCGCCACCGCAGATCGAGCCCGAGCGACCACCACGGCCAGTACGTCCCCGGTCCGAGCCCGAGCTCGGCGCTCCAACCGGTCTTGGTCCCCGTCACGTCGCGCGTGTGGACCACTCCGGTCTCGGCGTGCGTGGTGATCCCGAGCGTGCGCGGCAGCCAGAACGCCATCGTCCACTCCGCCGTCCACCGCCACGTCTGAAACGTGGCCCACGTCGCGACCGGCGAGGCGTACCGCACGCCGACCCGCGCATCGTGCCCGCGGATCAGAAACGGCAGGCCGCGGTCATACCGAAGCCCCACCGCCCAGATCGGATCCCACTCGAACGTGGCGCCCACCCGGTGGATCGGGACCGACCTCGCCACGACTGGATCGGCCCGTGCCGTTCCCGAGGCACCGACGAGCAGCGTCGCGGCGGCGACGGACGCGAGCACTCGCATCGACGCAAAGCGTAGGACTGGCCGCCGACTCGCGTCGAGCCTGCCGCACGTGCAGATGCTGCGCGGCGCGTGGCCGCGACGCTCTCACGTTCCGTCGCAGGACATCGTCGCCGGGTTCCACGTGCACCCCGGGGTGAAGTTGCACTGCATCTCGAACTGAATCCCCGAGCACGTGGCGCTCGTGTCGACACAGACGCCGCCGTTGCCGGGGCCGACCCAGTTGCAGCCCGGCGCGCCATTGCAGGTGCGCTCGTCTTGGATGCCCACGCAATCGCTGCCGCCCCCGGTCGAGCCACCGCCCGTCGTCTCCGCCGCAGTGTCGGACTCGCCACCGTCGGTCGACGCGACGCCGGTGCTCGAGTCCGCGGCCCCCGTCGACCCGACCCCGCCCGACGAAGCCGCCCCGTCGGAGCTCGCGTCGATCCCGGTGGTGGTCGCCGTCGTGCTCGAGCTCGCGGCCCCGGTCGTCCCGTCGTCGGTGCTCGCCTCACCCTCGTCGCCACACCCGACGACGAAGGCCAGGGTCAGCACACTGCGCAGGAACCAGGGTCGAGGCTGCATGCCCCATTGGACCAGTTCGGCGCCGCCATTTCCAACCGGGAACGGTGGCGGGCTACAGCGTCACGTCCACGTCGTAATGCGCGTCGCCGGAGATCGCCTGGCCGGTCACGTGCGTGCCGCCGACGGTGCGCGAGACCCCGCCGCTGCCATCGTCCTCGATCGTGCCGGAGAACGACAGGTTGAGGGTCGCCGTGCCCTCGATGTCGCCCTCCATCTGATAGGTGCCGACCAGGGTCCCTTCGAGCGTGCCGTTGGGGATGTTGCGCAGGCTGATGTCGAGGTTGGGCAGCTCGCCCTCGGTCGAGTAGACGATCTCGATGTCCTCGTCGTCGACGCGCTCGACCGGACCGTCGGTGTAGTGGTCCAGCGCCACCGTCAGGCGCATCCCTTTATTGTCCGATGCACCCTGGTCGACCTGGCCGTCGACCACGATCGTGCCGTCGACGTCACCCACCCCCATCTGCGGGGAGATGTTGGCGCTGCTGGCCGCGTTGAAGCCGTCCATGCCCAGATCCAGCGACTTTTCGATCGAGCCATCCAGGCCCAGGTAGGCCCGGCGCGCGTCGTCCTCGGAGTCGAGGTCGGTGCCGTCGTCCTCGCCGCATCCGGCCACGAGGGCGGATGCAACGAGGCAAACGAGGAGCCAGCGGGGCGAAGCGGAGCGCGACGTCATGGGCGCTACGATACCCTCGGGACGCGCTCGTTACCGCGCAGGGAACCTCTCGGGTGGGCGGTTGTCTGACCGCGGCGGCCACGAGACCCTGCCTTGCCGGCCGCGTTCGTCATGACCTGTCTTCGTCTCTTGACCCAGTTGTGGCTCACCGCAGTGGCGCTGGTGATGTGCGCGTCCGGTTGCCGAACCCCGCCCAGTCACGACCCGAACCCCGAGACCCGTGGCGCACCGACAGCCCCGGTCGTCGCGACGCTCACCCCCGACGGTCCGCCGCCCACGCCGTCGCGCACGATCGAACGCGGCCAGCCGCGGGTCGTGCAGTTCGGCCCCCAGACGACGGTGGATGGCGCGCCGCACATCTTCGTGCGGTTCAGTCACCCGATGGAGACCGCCACCGAAGGCGACGCGGCGCCGACGATCACGCTCGATCCTCCGGCCGAGGGCTCGCTGCGGTGGATCGATCCGTACCGGCTGGCGATGGACGTGCACGGCTACCTTCCCGACGCGACGCGCTTCGAGGTGACGGCGCGCGGCGACCTGAAGACCACCGCCGGGGAGACGCTGCGGCTCGACAGCCGATGGAGCTTCGAGACCGAGCGGATCCAGCCCGAGATCCGCGTCCTGGACGGCTACTGGTACGCGGGCGACGAAACCGGGCGGCACTGGAACACGCCCTTCGCCGTCTCGGCGTACGGCCACGCGGTGCCGCTGGCCGCGTGGCGCAAGCACGTGCACGCCACCGCCCGCACGCGCGACGGCAAGACCACCACGCCGGTGCCAGTGGTCGTGCGCAACCCCAGCCGCACCGAACGCGAGACGTTCGGACTCGGCGACCACGACGTGATCGTGCGCCCGCGCGGACACTGGCCCGGAGGCCACACGGTCGCGGTGACCATCGGCAAGGACCTCACGATCGGGGGCCCGCTGCCGATCGGGCGCGACATCGGGGCGGAGATCGACGTCGAGGCCGGCATGACCGCCGAGCTCGAATGCTTCGAAGATCACGGCGACGGCTGCGACCCCGGTCCGCTCCGCCTGACGCTGACCCGCCCCGTGGACGACCGAGCCCTGCGCCACGTCCAGGTCACGCCCCGGCCCAAGAAGCTGAAGATCGTGCTCGACGACGACTACGGGTACGGCTGGGGAGACGACGCGTCGCACACCATCTCCGTGTACGGCGAGTTCGTCGCGGGGCAGACGTATCGCGTCGCGCTCGGTGACGGTTTGCGCAACGTGCACGGCCAAGCGCTCGCCGTCCCGTTCGATCGGCAGGTCGCGTTCGTCGACCCACCGCCAATGATCTCGCTCGCGAGCTTTCGCGGCACGCTCGTCGCCAGCGACAAGCGCACGATCGGCCTGCACACGCGGTGGGTCCGGCGGGCGCGCGTGAAGATGGCCGTGCTCGACGACGACCAGCTCCTCGACCAGTTCCTGCGCGCGCCCGAGGACCTGCGATTTCCCAAACGCGCGCGCAACGTCGTGGACGAGACGCTCGACCTGACGATCGAAGGCAGCTTCGGATGGTCGGCCCAGGCGCTGGACCTGACCAAGGTCAGCGGTCCCGATCGCCGCCCCGTGCTCGTGCAGGTCGAGGCGGTGGAGATGATGCCCGAGGCCGCCGGACGACCCGAGCCGAAGATCGCCCGCGGCCTGTTCCAGCAGACCGATCTCGGCGTGGTCTCGGTGGTGTCGCCCTCGCGCAGCGTGGCGGCCGTCTCCCGTTTGTCGACCGCCGCGGCGGCCGAGGGCATCGACGTCGAGCTGTTTCGCGGCACGCTGACGGTCCCGGCCAAGCGCGTGCGAGCGCTCGGTGACACGACCGACCAGGGCCTCGTCGACCTGCCGCGCTCGACGGCCCTGCCCAAGCGGGGTCTGCTGCTCGTGCACGACGCCAAGACGGACGACCGCACGGTGGTGCGCGTGGGCGAGCTGCGCCACGGCGCGTCGTATCGACACTGGTACTACCGCAACGACAACCCGTACGAGGACGGCGAGCGACTGCTGAGCCAGATGGCGACCGATCGCCCACTGTACCGACCCGGCGAGAAGATCCGGGTCGTCGGGTGGGCCGCGATCTCGACCAACCACACCCCCACGGGTTTGCGTCCTCCCGAGGCCGGCGCGGCGGTGAAGCTGCGCCTCGAAGCCTCGGACGGCGAGCTCATCGACGTCCATCAGGTGCGCATCAAGGAGTACGGCAAGTACTGGGGGACGCTGCAGGTTCCCGACGGCGCCGAGCTCGGTGCGTACCGCATCGTCGCCACCCTCGGCGACGACGATTTCGACCTGCAGGTGCGGGTCAAGGACTTCCGCACGCCCACCTTCGAGGTGCAGGCCGTGCCCACCAAGGGCGATGTGATCCGCGGCGACGACGTCGACGTTCGCGTGGCGGCGACCTACTACTTCGGCGGCAAGGTACCGATCGACAAGCTCCGGCACGACGAGCGGTGCTCGCCGACCTGGTTCCGTCCGGTCGACCTGCCCTATCGCTGGCGGGTCGCGACTCGCCCGTGGCGCGACCTTCGAAGCCCGCCGTCGGCACGCATCGAGGTCGACCGCAAGACCCTTCCCGACGCCGCACAGGGTCGCGCCAACCTGACCTTTGCGACCGACAAGGTGGCCACGGGCGCGCCGTTTTCGTGCACTGCCTCGATCGCGCTCGGCGACCGCTCCTACGAGGAGGTCGGGGCGGAGGCGCAGTGGCTCGTGCACCCGCCGCAGTACCTCGCGCTCCGTGGACCCGAGGGCCATCTGCGCAAAGGCGACCGCGCCGAGATCGACGTGCGCACGGTCGAGTACACGGGCACGCGCACGGGCGGCGCGCGCGTCGACGTGTCGATCACGCGGCACTGGTACAAGACCACCGGCGACGGCTGGACGCCGCACACCGATCCCCTGCCCTCGTGCGATCTGAAGACGACGGCCAAGGGTGACGACGCCGGCTGCAAGACGGGCAAGCTCGAGCAAGGCCGGTACGTCGTGACGGCGCGCTTCGCCGACGACGACGCGTCGCCAGTGGCCGAGGCGACCTTCTGGGTGGGCCCGCGCGTTCGCCCCTATCGCTGGGTCGCGCCGGCACGGCTGGAGGTCGAGGTCTCCCCGGAGACGCCCAAGCCCGGCGAGACCGCACAGATTCGGATCTCCAGCCCTCACAAGGAAGGTCGCGGCCTCGTGGTCCTCTCCCACGGCGGTGTGCGTCGGCTCGAGCCCTTCGTGGTGTCCAAGGGGCAGGCGGTCGTCGAGGTCACGGTCGACCAGAGCTGGGTCCCCGGAATGCAGGTCGACGCGTTGATGCCCGAGGCAGACGGTCGCCCCGGCATGCAGCAAGCCACGACCACCGTCCGGGTGCAGGAGAGCCAGCGCGACCTCGCAGTCGAGGTCGATGCCCCCACGACCGCGCGACCCGGCGAGGAGATCGCGATCGCGGTGCAGCTGCGCGACCACGCCCGCAAACCCACCGCCGGCCACGTCGCGATCTGGGCCGTCGACGAGGCCGTGCTCTCACTGGACGACGCCGTGATCCCCGAGCTGGCCAAGACGTTCACCGTCGACCGCGGCGCGCGGGTGTCGATCGAGCACGACTACGACGAGATCCTGCTTCCGTACACGCCGCAATCGGACCCGTACGTGCGGGGCTACGACCGCTACGGTCGCGGCGGTGGTTCCGGCAGCGGGTACGGCTCCGGCTCGGGCGCAGGCTTCGGAGGTCGAGGCGCCCGCGGAGCACCGCCGCCGGCCCGCGGGCGGTTCGAGACCACGCCCATCTTCATCGGTGACGCCGAGGTCGACGACAGCGGCGCGGTGACCGTGCGCGGGACCATGCCGGAGAACCTCACGACGTTCCGGATCACCGCGATCGCCTCGTCGGCGCTCCCGGGCTCGAAGGCGGTCGGACGATTCGGCCACGGCGAGGCGCGCACGCGCGTGACGGTGCCCGTCGCGCTGCGGGTGATCGCGCCGCGAATCCTGCGGCCCGGCGACGAAGCCGAGATCGCGGCACTCGTCGACAACCTCGGTGGTCCGGCGGGGACGGTCGCGGTGGAGCTGACGCTGCCCGACAACGACGGACAGCTGCGCATCATCGGCGACGCCGAGGCCCACGCCGTGCCGATCGACGCGGGCGGCCAGGTCCGCGTGCCGTTCTCGGTGGCGGCGATCGGCACGGGCGAGCCGAAGGTGCAGATGCGCGTACGCCTGACCCCGGGCGACGCCGGGGCCGCCGCGTTCGACGACGCGATGGTGATCCCGCTGCCCGTCGAGCGCGAGCCCAACCTCGTGCGACACAGTGCGGTGTACGGATCGGTGGACGGTGACGCCGCCGCCGTGCAAGTGCAGTCGCCTTCCGCGGTCGTCGGCGACTCCGGCAAGCTGACCGTGCAGGTCGACGCCTCGTTGCTGGCCGGCCTGCAGGACGTGGCGAAGTACCTGGTGACCTACCCGTACGGCTGCGTGGAGCAGACGTCGAGCTCGATGCTCCCGCTGGTGGCCCTGGGTGAGCTGACCAAGCGCTTCCCCCTCGGCGTCGAGGACGTCGACAGCCACTATCGCGTCGGGCTCCACCGCCTGCGTGCCATGCAGACGTCGTCGGGCGGCTTCGGCTACTGGCCCGACGCCACGCGCGCGCACCTGTACGGCTCGGCCTATGCGACCTGGGTGCTGGAGCTGGCCGCGGAGGCCGGGCTCGACGTGCCCGCGGCGATGCGCACGTCCGCACGTCGCTACCTGTACGACGCGGTCGCCGACTGGGCATCGCTGTCGGTCAGCACCCCGCACGACGACGTCCCGATCGCGATGGCCCTGCACGCGCTCGCCTACGGGGAGGGCAAGGCCCCGAAGGAGGCGGTCGATCGTCTCGCCGCGTCGGGCGACCAGCTGCCGACGTTCGCCCGCGCGCTGTTGACCATGGCGCTGCACCGCCTCGACCCCAAGGACCGCCGCGTCGCCAAGCTCGTCGCCGGCCTCGAGCAGGCCCTCGACTACGAAGCCGGCTTCGCCCGCGTGCGCGACGAAGGCGGCCTGTTCGCCCACTACTTCGATACCCGGGCCCGCACGAACGCGATGGTGCTGCTCGCGCTGATCGAGGTCGATCCCGACCACACCGCGGTCGAGCCCCTCGCGCGTGGTCTGATGCGCATGCGCAGTCGCGGTGGGTTCCGAAACACGCAGGAGAACGCCTACGCCCTGCTGGGTCTGGCCGCCTACGCCCGCCACTACGAGAAGGAAGCGCCGGACATGACCGCGCACGTGTGGGTCGGCGACGAGACGCTCATGTCGCCGCAGCTCGGCGGTGAGGCCGGCGTCTTCGCGAGCGAGGAGGCAAGCCACGCGCTCGTCGCCGCGCGCGACGAGGACGATGGCCCGCGCGTGACCTTGCAGCGCCGAGGCAAGGGCCGGCTGTACTACCGTGTCGACATGCAGTGGTCCCCGCCCGACGCCGGTGTCCGCGCGATCGCAGCGGGTTTGGCCGTGGCCACGCAGCTGCGCGACGCCTCCGGGCACGTCGGCCCCGACGACGTGATCGAGCCCGGCACCCTGCTCGCGCTCGACGTCACCGTCACCGCGGACACCCAGGTCGACTACGTCGCGGTGGACGTTCCTCTGCCGGCCGGGCTCGAGGCCGTCGATCGCAGCATCGGTCGTGGACGCTCCGCGATGACACTGCACGGATCGCGCGGATACGGCGTCAGCCACGAGGAGATCCGCAAGGACCGTACCCTGTTCTTCGCCGACAGCCTGCCCGCCGGCAAGATGACCCACACCGTGTACCTGCGCGCGACGAGCCCCGGTACGTTCTTCATGCCGCCGACCTCTGCCGCGTCGATGTACTTCCCCGACATCCACGGCAGCGCGCCGCAACGCAAGGTTCGGGTCGCGAGCCCCAAGTAGTCCTCCGACGTGCGAAGCTCGGAGCATCATGACGACGATGCGCGCGGTGGTGTTGGACGCTCCCGGACCGTCGACGGCCCTACGGGTCCGCGAGGTTGCCAAGCCCGAGCCCCGTGACGGGTGGGTGCTGCTGCGCGTGGAGGCGTTCGGCCTCAACCGTTCCGAGCTGCACACGCGCCTCGGCCTCGCCGATGCCGACGTGACCTTCCCCCGCGTGTTGGGCATCGAGGCCACCGGCGTGATCGAGGCCGCCCCGGGCACCGACTTGCCCGTCGGATCGAAGGCGGTCGCCATGATGGGCGGCATGGGTCGCTCTTTCGATGGCGGCTACGCCGAGTACACGTTGGTCCCTGCTGCCAACGTGATCCCCGTCCAGACCGAGCTCGACTGGGCCCGCCTCGGCGCGTTGCCGGAGGTGCTGCAGACCGCGTGGGGCTCGATGACCGTGGGCATGGACCTTCCCGAAGGCGGCTCCGTGCTGATCCGAGGGGGCACCTCGTCGGTGGGCCTGATGACCGCGGTGCTCGCCAAGCGTCGCGGCGCAACGGTCTTCTCGACGACCCGCCGCGCCGACCGAGCCCAGGCGTTGCATGCCGTCGGGGTCGACCACGTGATCGTGGACGACGGCGAGGTCGCCAAAGCAGTGCGTGCAATCGCGCCGCAGGGCGTCGACGGTGCGCTCGAGCTCGTGGGGGCCCCGACGCTCGCCGACACGCTGCGCGCCTGTCGGCCCGGGGGGACCACGTGCTTCACCGGCATGCTGTCCAACCAGTGGATCATCGAGCAGTTCTATCCGATCGCGTTCATTCCGACGGGCGTGCGGCTGACCGCCTACGGCGGCGGCGCCAGCGACCTGCCCGGCGACGTGCTTCGCGAGGTCGCCGACGCGATCGCCGACGGTGAGCTCGACTGGCCCGTCGAGGTCTACCCGATCGACGACATCGCCCGTGCCCACGACGACATGGAGCACAACCGCGTCACCGCCAAGCAGGTCGTGCTCACCCGCCCGGCGTAGACGCGTCGTCGACGGTCACGCCCCGATGGGCAGCGTGGGGATCACGAACAGCGCCGTGTCCGTCTCCGCCGGATTCTGACTGTCGGCGACTTCGGCGTAGAAGAAAAAGCCCGTCAGATCGATGCCCGCGAGGATGAGCGGCACCGTGATCACCTGGTCGGCGTTGGTCACGGCGCCCGACAACGTGCCGCCCGGATCGAGCGTGAGCCCGTCGGGAATGCCCGCCTGCGTGATGATGCCCTGCAGCCCGCCCGGCAGCGGCTGCTCCGACCAGCCGTAGGGTGCGAGTCCGCCATCGGCCATCAGGTCCGTGGAGTACGGCACGGGCACGCCGGGGATGATCGTCAGGAGCGGCAGCACGATGACCTTGAAGGCGAACAGGTCGTACTCGGTCTCGCCCACGATCGACAGCGGACGCAGATCGATCTGCAGCGAGAAGTCCTGCTCGTCGTAGCCGGGCGGTTGCTGGGCGTCGACGATCCGAACACGGAAGTCGAACGGTCCCGGCGCCAGCGGGATCCCGGTGACCGCCCCCGCCGCATCGACGATAAGCCCCTCGGGCAGCTCGCCGTCGATCAGAAACCATCCATAGGGTGGCACGCCGCCGAGCGCCACCAGCGGCACGGTCATCGGCTCGCCCTCGTCGAAGTCGCCGAGGTCGGGCAGCGTGATGATCGTCAGCGGCTCGGGGTGGACCGTCAGCGAGAAGTCGCGATCGGCCATGGCACCTTCGGCGTCGGACACGGCGGCGCCGAACACGTAGTCGCCGGGCAGCTCCGGCATGCCCGTCAACGATCCGTCGGCGGCCAGCGTCAGGCCCGGTGGCACCTCGCCGGTCGCCACGCTCCACGCGTACGGCGGGGTCCCGCCCGCCGCCTGCAGCGGCGCGGCGTAGTCGAACCCCAGCGTCGCCGCCGGCAGCACCTCGGTCGTCACCATCAGACCCGTGGCCACGCACGCGCCATCGAGACAGACCTGCTCGGCCGGACACACCGCAGAGTCCCACGCCGACCCATCGGCGCGACACGTGAGCACCTCGCCGCTGCCGCAAACCACGTGCCCGGGCGTACAGACGACCGGCGCGCCGCTGTCGTCCCCCACGTCCGGTCCGCCGGTCGTCGTCGCCGTCGCGTCCCCGGTCGAGGTCGAGTCCTCCTGCCCCACGGCGGTTGCGAGGTCGTCGCCGCACCCGCCGCCGAGGGCGACGGCGATCCACAAAGCCCGAGCCGGTGCTCTCATCGTCGCGGGGATCGTACCGCAACGCGAACACGACCACGCCGGCAGGTGCTGCCGGCCACGACGCGCCACCGCGGTAGACTGGCCGCAGGTGGACGAGACACGGCTGGGCGAGACGCTCGGGGGCGACGACGCGACCGCCGGCGCGGCTCGTCGCCAGGCCGGCGCGAAGCTGCGCCGCGGCGCCGCGGTCGGACGCTACGTGATCCTCGATCCGCTCGGCGCGGGGACGATGGGCATGGTCTACGCCGCCTTCGACCCCGACCTCGATCGCCGCATCGCGATCAAGCTCTTGCGCCCCGAACCGGGCCGACGCGCGAGCACCACCTCCGCACGTCGAGCGCGCCTGCTGCGGGAGGCCCAGGCGCTCGCCCGCCTCCAGCATCCCAACGTCGTCACCGTCCACGACGTCGGCGAGCACGACGACCAGATCTACGTCGCGATGGAGCTCGTCGACGGCGTGACGCTCAAGCAGTGGCTGGGCGCGTCGCCGCCCCGTGACGAGGTCATGCGAGTGATGCTCGCCGCCGGACGAGGCCTCGCCGCCGCGCACGACAAGGGCCTGGTCCACCGCGACTTCAAGCCCGACAACGTCATGCTCGAGCGCGACGCGTCCGGCGCCGTGACGCGCGTGGTGGTGCTCGACTTCGGGCTCGCGGCGAGCCTCGAGGAGGCCGGCGCATCGTCTTGCGGCGGGTCGTCGCTGCACTCGGGAGACCTCGCGGTCGACCTGACCCGCACGGGCGCGGTGATGGGCACGCCCGCGTACATGTCGCCCGAGCAGCACGCGGGCGGCAGCGCCGACGCGGCCTCCGATCAGTTCAGCTTCTGCGTCGCCCTGTACGAGGCGCTGTACGGCACGCGCCCCTTCGAAGGCGAGAACCTCGCGCTGCTCGCCGCGCGGGTCATGGCCGGCGTGGTCGACCCGCCACCGTCCGACCGAAGGGTTCCCACCTGGCTGCGCCGCGTCGTCATGCGGGGGCTGTCCCGCAAGCCGGCCGATCGTTTTCCCTCCGTCTCCGCGCTGCTGGTCGCGCTCGAGGACGACCCCTCGCGCCGCCGTCGCCGGTTCTTCGCGGTCGCGACGGCCGTCGGCGTGGTCGGGGTCGCGTTCGCCGGCAGTCGGTGGCGCGAGCACGAGCGCGAGGCGCAGTGCCGCGCCGAAGCGTCGACGATCGACGAGGTCTACGACGCCGCCGCGCGTGACGACATCGAGGCCGCGATGCTCGCGACCGGGTTGCCGTACGCCGCCGCGGCGTGGCAGCGCCTGCGGCCGCAGCTCGACGCGCGCGTCGCCGAGTGGAGGACGACCCGCCTCGAGACCTGCCTCGCTCGCCCGACGCTCGGTCCGGATCAGCGAGCCGGCCAGGACGGATGTCTCGACGACGACCGCGAGCGGCTGTCGCTGTGGATCGACATCCTCCGCGAGGCCGACGCGACGGTCGTCAACCAGGCTCCGTGGGTCCTCCGACGCCGGGGTACCGACGAGTGCCGCGACCTCGAGCGATTACGGCGGCGTGAGATCGTCGGCGACGATCCCGATCAACGCACACGCGTCCGCGAGCTGTCTCGTCGGCTGATGCGCGTCAACCTGCTGGGCGATGCGGGACGTTTCGACGAACAACTCGTGCTCGCCGACTCCTGTCTGGAGCAGGCCCGCGAGCTCGACACCCCGTCGCTGGTGCTCGCGGCGCGACTTGAGCGCGGCGACGCCCTCGCGCGGCTCGAACGCTACGAAGAAGCGGCCGAGGTCCTCGAGGAGGCGTTCTTCGCCGCCCGCCGCCTCGGGGACGAACCTCGCGCGGCCCGGGCGGCACTGCAGCTGACCGCCATCACCGGGTCGAGCCTCTCGCAGTTCGATGTGGGCCGTCGGTGGGCCCGCCATGCCGACGCCTCCCTCCCCGTCGACGACCGCGATCCGTTGGTGCAAGCCGAGCTCCAGCAGCAGCGCGCCGCCGTCGAACAGGCAGCCGGTAACTACGCCTCGGCCCGCGAGTTCGGCGAGACCGCGTTGCGCACCTACGAGCGCAGCCTGGAGGCCGACTCCATCGAGCTGCTCGCGCCGCTGACCTCGCTGGGCGTGACGTACATGCGCCTGGCCGAGCACGAGCGTGCGCGTGCGCTGTTTCGCCGCGTGCTCGACATCTCGATCCGGCGATTGGGGCCCGATCATCCCCGTGTCGCCGAAGCCAAGAACTCGCTCGGCAACGCCTACGCACGCCTGGGCGCCCCCGAGCAGGCCGAGGTCCTGTTCCGCGAGGCGAGCACCACGCAGCGCGAGCTCGGTCTGCTGCGGCCGCAGCTTCGCTCACTCAGCAATCTGTCGATGTCACTGCGTCTGCAGGACAAGACGCAGGAGGCACTCGAGATTCTCGACCACAGCGTCGCGATCGCGCGGCGGACCCACATCCAGGGCGACCGCGAGCTCGGCATCGCGATCGTCAACCACGGGCAAGCGCTCGAGGCCGCCGGGCGGCTCGACGACGCGATCGGCGACTACGAAGAGGCGCTGGCACAGTTCGAGGACAACCTCGGGCCCGACCACGTGGAAACGGCCGACGCCGTCTACGTGCTCGCCGTCGCCGCGTATCGCCACGGCGACGCACGGCGAGCGTTCGATCTCGCGGTGCGGATGCTCCGTACGCTCGGCCCCGCCCTCGCGCCCGACCACCCCAAGATCATGAGCGCCCTGCAGCTGCTCGCCGGCACCGGGTTCACGCTCGACGAGTGCGAGACGGTCGTCGATTCCGTCGCGCCGTTTCTGCCGTCACTGCAGACCTCGACGCGGGCGACCAACGAGCGCCAGATCGTGTTCATGGGCTATGCCGGCTGTGCCCGACGCGTGAAGGGAGCCGCCTACGCCCTCCCGTATGCCCGGCGCGCCGTCGAGCTCGCCGAAGAGGCCGGTGTCCCCGACAACAATGGCGCGGCCGCGCGCTTCGAGCTCGGGCGCACGCTGTGGGAGTCGGGCGCGCGCGAGGAGGGCGGCGCGATGGCCCAGCAAGCATTCGCCACACTCGCGGAGGTGGCCGCACGGACCCCGAACGCGGTCGACGGGCTCGATCAGATGCGCCAGTGGCTCGCCGACAATCCCGGCGTGCTCCCGCAATCGGCGCTCTAGCGCCGGGCCGGGAACGCGGCCCCACGGGGTCGACACCGAGAAAACGACACGGTGGGGAACCATCGGCATCTCGATCACGAGTGGGTGGACGAACGCCGGGTCTGCCGGGAGCTTCGACCATGCACAAGGGTCTGCGGATCTTCGTCCTCGTACGTCACGTGTGCTTCGTGGCGGCGTGCCTCGTCCCGATCGTCGCCTCGGCCCCGGCTCGGGCCGGCCAGCCTTCGGTCGACCCGTTCGGGCCCCCGGCCGCCGATCCCTCCCAAGCACCTCGCGCCGCGGTCACCCACGAAACCCCCGTCCTCGAGGCCGGGCAGCGCGTGCGGTTGTTGGTGCGTCTGGGCTCGCACGTCCCCTATTCGGCGAACGTCGTGCTCTACCACCGGACGCTGGGCACCGATCGACGCTTCGTCGTCCGGCCCATGCCACGCGTCGACGAAACGCAGGCGTACGTGACGCTCCCGGCGCTCACCCACCAAAACGTCGGCCTCGAGTACTACGTGCTCGTCTACGACGCAGAGGGCACTCCGATCGCCGGCATCGGCAGCCGTCTTCAACCGCGCGTCGCCGTGGTTCCCGTGCAGGAGCGTCCCGTCGCGGCGCAGCCGTACGCCGCGCCAGACCGCCCACCGCAAACGCCGACGCCGCCCCCCACCGAGCGCGTCACGCTGCCGCGCGTCTTCCTCGGGCTCGGGGTCGGCACGGGCATCGGCCGGGCGCGCGGCCGGGCGGAGCAGACCTACGAGCTGTATCGGCCCGGCACGGTCGGCGGCACGTACGGGCGCGCGGAGCAGACGTGCGCCGTGGTGCGATGGGCCGTCGCCGGCGCCCCGCTGCCGAGCAGCAGCAGTGAGCTCGCAGCGCAGCTCGAGGCGATCGACGCCGCCAACGCCCGGATTCTCCCGGCGTCCACCGACGAGATGCTCGCGGCGTACGACCCCGATCTGTGCAGCCGACAGCAGCGCGTCGCCCCCGGCATCGCCTCGGCCCCCCTGCACCTGGCACCCGAGGTCGGCATCCGGATCGGCGAGCGCGTCGTGGTCTCCGCCTTCGCGCGGATCCAGCTCGTGACCGGCTCGCACGTGTTCGGTCCCGCCCCCGACAAATCCCTGCAGGCCTCGTTCTTCGAGGACGTCACCGCGGCGACCCCCGAGGGCGTCCGCCTCCTGCCCAGGTTCACGATGGCGGGCGGGATCAAGGCCAAGTACATGTTCGCGCGGGCGGGACACAAGCTGACGCCCTTCGCCGGCGGCTTCGCGGGGATCGGTGCCGCGCGACTTCGCGTCGACCTCGGTGTCTCACCCGATCGCAACGGCAACTCGGTCGCCGACGACGAGGAGTCCGCGATGCACGGACTCCTCGATCTCGATGGCGACATCGTGCCGGAGTCGTGCGTCGCCGTCTGGCCCTACAACCGTGCCTGCGATCCGGCCGACGGCGAGGCCGACCGCACCCTCGCCAGCGCCGTGCGGGCCTCGAGCACCCGCGGCGGCCTCGTCGACACCGTCAAGCTGGGTCCCGCGTTCATCGGGATCCTCGGCGGCGCGCACTGGCAGCTGGCGCGCCACTTCGGCCTGTTCGGCGAGCTCGACCTCGGCCTGTGGTTTCCCGGCCCGACGACCATTCTCGCCGACATCCAGGTCGGCCCCGTCGTCACCTTCTGACGAGCCGGCGCTCACTCCATCGGCGGCGGGTCGTCCAAGCACGCCTGCAGCTCGGGCGTCTGCGTCCAACCGCAGTTGCCGTCGTCCTGGCGCGCGCACGTGGCATCGCGGTAGCACGCGTACTCCGGCCGGAACTCGCACGTGGTGGTCACCTCTTCGTCCGAGCACACGGTGCCCGAGCAGCCGCTCGGTTTGCACGGTGCGGCGTCGTCCGGTGGCGACGTCGCCGAATCGGCGGAATCGGCGGAGTCGGCGGAGTCGGTGGGGATCGGCGTCGAGTCGGCCGGCGGCGGGGCATCGGGGGCGGGCTTGGATCCCGCGCAGGCGGGAAGCGACAGCGATAGGCACAGGCACGCGAGGAACGAACGCGAGGTCATCGGAGGCGGATCGTACCGCGGTCTTGAAGCTTTGCTACCTTGTCGGCGTGCGCTCGCTCCCCGCCGTCCTCGCGCTCGCGACCTTCGCCACCGGTTGTTCCCCGGTGACCTCCCGGCTCTCGGATACCAAGCCCGAGCCGGGGCCCGACTATTTCTACGCCGACGTCTCCAAGGGCAAGGGCCGCAAGATCGAGCGCTTGTCCGACCCGGCGCTCGTGACTTCGCGCTACGGCCACGCCAAGCGCCGCACCACCTACGTGATCCAAGACGGTGGCGTGGCCGGCCTGCCCCGGTTCGACTTTCGGACCATCGACAAGGCCACGGTGAAGGTGCAGCTGTCTCGGATCAGCGACGTGGGCGGCGGCGGCATCGACAAGGGAGCCGTGCGTCGCGAGGCCACGTTCACCCGCGACTTCCCCAAGGCCGAGGTTTACCTGGCATTCGAGCTGCTGCAGGGTCTGGCCGCCGATCCGGTGGCGACCCTGCAGCGACAAGCGCCCGAGCAGTGGGAGACGGTCGGCCAGGCGATCCAGATCGACGCCCAGGAGGCGGGCTTCGCCATCGGCATCGAGGCACAGCTGCAGACCGGCAACCCGCTCGATCCCAACGACCGCATCACCTTGTACCGGCTCGAGTCCCGCTCGGCCTACCAGCGAGCCGAGGATGCCCCGGCGAGCCCGGCTCCTTCGACGGCCGAGCCCGCGCCGACGCCCGATCCGAACGCGCCCAAGCCCACGTCGTCGCCTTCGTGATCCGGCGGGCTCTGCTACCCTGCCGCGCATGGGCACGGGGATCCCCCCTGCGGAAGTCGCGATCGACGAAGACCTCGTGCGATCGCTGCTCTCCGAGCAGCACCCCGACCTCGCCGATGCCCCGCTGACGATCGCCGGCGAAGGCTTCGACTGCACCATGGTGCGGATCGGCGACGACCTCGCAGCCCGGCTCCCCCGTCGAGCATTCGGCGTCCCACTCATGGCGGTCGAGCAGCGCTGGCTTCCCGAGCTCGCGCCCCGACTGCCGATCCCCGTCCCCACGCCCCTTCGCACGGGCCGGCCGGGCGCCGGCTATCCGTGGCCGTGGAGCGTGGTGCCCTGGTACGCCGGTGCGTCCGTCGACCGTGCGCCACTGGATGCCCGCGCCGCCGACCCCCTCGCGCGGTTCCTCGTCGCGCTCCACCAACCCGCGCCCGACGACGCCCCCCTCAACGAGTGGCGCGGCGTCCCGCTGGCGACGCGAGCGGACGCCGTCGGGCAGTGGCACGCGATGCTCGCCACGCGCGACGATGGTCTGACCTCCGCCGAGCTCGACCGTGTCCGACGGATCTGGGATCGCACGCGCGCCGTGCCCATCGACGTCGCCCCGACATGGCTGCACGGCGACCTGCATCCGCGCAATGTCATCAGCGACGAGGGACGCCTCGCGGCGGTCATCGACTGGGGTGACGTATGTCGAGGCGACCGCGCGACCGATCTCGCTGCGATTTGGATGCTGCTGTCGACCGCGGACGCGCGTCGCGAGGCGCAGCGCATCGTCACCACCGCCACCGGCAGCGGGGTCTCCGAACCAACCTGGGAACGCGCGCGCGGGTGGACGATCTTCTTCGGGTCGGTCTTGATGGCGGCGGGACTCGATGGCGAAGACCTCTCGTTCGCCGAGGCGGGTCGGCGCAGCCTGATGCGCGTGTGCCAGGACGATTGACCGCATCGGCGGCGGTCACATTCGGCCGCGACGTGTCTCCACCTCGATGAACCGCGCGCCCGCCATCGGCTCCGGCCGATGCGAGGCCACGCAACCCATCCTGGAATTCAGCGACGGGCGGAGCAGACGGGGGCCCAGCGCGGTGCTGGGCCCCCTTTTTCGTGCGCAGAGAAATTTGCATCGATGCAATTTTCGCGGCGTTCGACGCATCGTGGATCCCCGTGCAGTCACGTCATCTCGGCCACTTGCGCGGCCTCTCGGCCGGAATGCCGATTGCACCTACATCCGCCCACCATGCGCCCCCGCACCCTCGCGACCTTCTTGATGCTCCCGCTGCTGTCGACCGCCTGTGACGAGGGCACCGTCGGCGACGCCGAGCGACTCGCCGTCACCAACGTCGAAGCACTCGCGATCCTCGAGCTGGTCAACGACCCGGCGACCGACGAGGCGTTGTTGGACATCGACGTCGGCCTCGACGCCCGAGCCGCCCGCGGGATCCTCGACACGCGCAGTGGACCCGACGGCGTGTACCCGTCCGCGGACGACGAGCCGTTCGTGGATCTCGAAGCCCTCGACGCGGTGCCGTGGGTCGGCGCGTCCGCCCTCGAGAAGCTGCGCGACTGGGCGACCGCGCACCCGAGCACCGGGGGCGAGATCGTCGAGGGCGTCATGTTCACCGGACCGCAGGCGCAGGCGATCGCGTGGGGCGTGTCGAACGCGACCGCGCAGGAGCTCGATGGCGTCGTCGGCCTGAGCGCGAAGGCAGCCGACAACCTCGCCGCGGCGGGACCGTACACCACCGTCGCCGAGATCGGCGCCGTACCTTGGGTCGGCCCGGCCGCGCTCGCGACCCTGCAGGACTACGCGCCGGTGTGGATCGAAGCCCTCGCGGCCGCCGACCACTCCGGCACCTTCGACGGCGTCACGTTCGACGCCGCGACCGCCGACGTCGCCCTCGCGATCGCGAACGAAGCGACGCTCGAGCAGCTGGTCGACGGTGGCGTCTGGTCCACGGGCGCCGGCCGCATCGTGGCCAACCGTCCCTACGCCGATCTCGCCGCCCTCGCCGCCGTGTCCGGCATCGGTGCGTCGACCATGCTCGACCTGCACGCGTTGGCCAGCAGCGGTGACTGGGACGGCGGCGAAGGGCCCGAGCTGCCCGCGTGCGACATGACGCTCGTGGCGACCTCTCACGCCGCGGTCGACGGCTACTCCGACAACATGGTCGACTTCGATCCGGCCGGCGACTGGACCCCGTTCCACCTCGCGGCGTTCGACCTGCCCGCGTGCTTCGACGCCGGCAGCGACGCCGGTCAGGCCGCGCTCGTCAACGCGATGATCGCCCACGCGCACTGGCAGTCGGTGTACGCCGCCGTGCCCGAGGCGTTCACCCACCGCCCGCTGCTGGGCGGATCCACCCGGTTCGACAACCTGCTCGCCGTCTCCATCGATCACCTCGCCGACGTGCGCGACGACCTGCTGTCGTCCGGCAACTTCGGCGCCGACGCGTTCTACGACCAGATGTTCGCGCTGTACCAGCAGGTCGACGCCCTCGGCGGCCCGACCACGCTGTCACAGGGCCTTCGCCTCGACGCCGAGGAGTGCTCGGAGGAGGCCGCGATCCTGATCAACGCCGAGGAGAGCCTCGCGGTGGTCATCCACCGTCGCCCCGGCTGCTGAGAGCGCGGGCGCAGCCGCGTCACGGGGCCAGTAGCGCCTCGATCGGCGTCGCGTCGAGGGCGGGATCGCCGAACGGCCCCAGATCGATGCCGAGGCCCGCGGTGATCGTCGCGGCGAGGTCGGCCTGGTCCGCGTCGACGGCCGCGACCTGGCCCGTCGCGAACGTGCCCGTCGTGTCGACGATGACGCACAGCACCGCGTTGCGCGTGTGGGCGGCCGGGAGCGGGCCGAGGTCGCTGATCCAAACCACGAGGGTGGATTCGAGCAGCGTGCCGCCCTCGGGTGCATCCGTCGTCGCGAGGTCGGCCACGAATGCGCCGAATCGATCGCCCCATGCCTCGTACACCGGCACGGCGTCGGAGTCTGGAGAGTTTTCCACGAGCGCGTCGTGCATGGGATAGACCATGCCGGCCTCCGTCCACGTCAGCAGCGGGACCCCGTGGTCGATGCTGATGAGCTGCGAGCGGGTCAGGTCGAGCGCGAATGCGGCACGCGCGATCGACAGCTGTGCCTCCACGGTGCCGAGCAACGAGCCCGCGGCCGCGTCGACGTCGGCTTGCACTTCGTCGAGCAGCGGGCTCGGGGCGGCCTGGTCGAAGAGGCTCGCGAACGCGATGGCCGGGTTGGTCTGCGGCGCGTTGGGCTGGTCGAACCCGAGATAGGAAACGCCGAGCGGCACCGTGGTCGGATTCCCCTGCACGGCCAGATGCACCGAGGAGTTGGCGACGGGTGGCAGCAGCTGTCCGAGGCGAACGTCGAGCGACGGTCCCCCCGCGTAGTGCGGGTCCCAATTGGGATCGCCGTCCTGAGTGCCCGAGCCGAGCAGGCCCCCGGTCAGCAGGCCCGCCGACGAGGTGCTGTGGACGTCGAGCACGTCGATCCCCTTCGGATCCGCCGAGTAGTTCGAGATCCCGTCGACGATGAGCAGGCTGTCGTGAAACGGCTCGAGCGACGAGAGCATCGATCCGAGCGTGAAGTTCGATCCCGATCCCGTCCAAGCGAGATCGGCGTAGAACCCGTGCGGCGTATAGAAGAACAGGACCCGCGACAGCCCCTCCGATGGCGGCGGCTCGCCCGTCGACGACTCGCTGCCGTCGGTGGTCTCGCCCGCGTCCGTCGTGGTCGCGGTGGTCACGGCCGGTCCCGTCGAGTCCGCGACCGGTGGCGTGGTCGTCGGCATGGAGCCGGCATCGACCTGCCCCTCGGTGCTGCCACCGGTCGAGCCCGACGAGCCGGAGGTTTCACCGTCGCCGCCGCCGACGCTTGGTCCGCACGCGAGCAGCCCGAGCACCCCGACCATCCCGACCATCGTGCACCGCATCGTCGCGATCCTACACGAGGGCAACCGCCGCGCGATCCGCCGACGTCGTCACCGCCGGTACACTCCGCGCATGACCGCCGTCCCTGGCCCGCGCGTGCACGTCATCGGGACGTCCGGTTCCGGCAAGACGACGATCGCCCGGCGGCTGTCGGCCGCCCGCGGCGTGCCGCACATCGAGCTCGACGCCCTGCACTGGCTGCCCGCCTGGCAGGAACGCGACGCCGACGAGTTCCGCGCCATGCTGACGAAGCGCCTCGAGGCCCCCGAGTGGGTCGTCGACGGCAACTACCTCGGCCGCGCCCGCGACATCCTGTGGGATCGCGCGACCACGATCGTGTGGCTCGATCTGCCGCGCCGTCAGGTGATGCGACAGGTCATCGTCCGCACCCTCGGTCGCTGGGTCCGGCGCGAGCGCCTGTGGAGCGGCAACCGCGAGAGCCTCCGCGTCTCCCTCTTCGATCGCGAGGACTCGATCATCTGGTGGGCCTGGCGCACCCACGCCCGCCGCAAGCGCAAGTACAGCGAGCTGTTCGCCGAGCCGCGCGCGCAACAGGTCATCCGCCTGCGCTCGCGTGGGGAGATCGAGGCGTGGCTGCGAGCCCTGGGGGCGTGAAGGCCCGCAGGGTGCGGCTCATCCGGACACCCGAGAGCAATGTCGCCTTCCTCGCGGCATCGCGCGTCGAGCGTGTCGGTCGACTCGACCAGCGCCGTCGCACCCGCGGGTCGCTCAGCCGCAAGTCGCCAACTCGGCACACTCCGCGAAGCGGCTGGGGTCAGCGACACCATCGGTACAAGTGAACACGTCACGCAAGCAATCGAAGTAGTCGGCGACATCGCACGGCGTCGCTCCGAGCACGCTGCAGTCCACGAACTGGGAGAGGTCTTCTTCTCCGCACTCGACGTCCTCGAGAAACGCCTCACACGCCGCGACGTTGTCGTACGAGGCTCCGTCGCTTTGCGCTCCGTCGCTTTGCGCTCCGTCGCCTTGCGCTCCGTCGCCTGTCGGCGGTGACCGGTGCACCGACACGACCACTTCGTGGCCGTCGCCCCCTTCGCGTTCGTTCCCCAGCCTCTCGCGATGCGGAGTACTCGCGGCGCGACCGTCGACTACCTGTTCTGCGCGAGCCAGAACGAGACGGAAGGAAGGATCGTGCGTGACATCTTCGAGCGCTACCGCCCACCAAGCCGAACGGGATAGCGACGAGGTGACACCCTCGCTCTCCGCCCTACCCCTCCGGTGGGTTGCACGTCACGTTGAACACGGCGCCGCCGGTCATGTCCGAGTAGGTGTACGGGCCGTCGAGGCCGTCGTAGGTCTCGAAGCTGTAGTCGTCGGGGTCGATCTTGAAGGCGCGCGTGTCGTTTTGGGCGACGGCCCAGACGTAGCCGTCGATGTCGACGCTGACGCCCTTGATCTGATCGGTCACCGGCAGCGGCACCTCGTCGCCGACCGCGAGCGTCTCCAGGTCCACCCAGACCAGGCCGTTTTGCCCCGCCGCCCACATCCTGCCCTGCAGATCCTGGGCGATGCCCCCGGAGGTCGACACGTTGGCGGACTGGCGGTCGCCCGTCACCGGGTCGTAGCGGGAGATCGAGCTCGACAGCCACACCCGGCCCGAGGTGTCGACCGTAATCCCGTAGCCCCCACCGAACGTGATCTCGTAGTCGTGCGTGACCGCGTCGATCCGCGCGAGCTTGCCGTTGCCCCAGCCGTGAAACCAGAAGTTGCCCTCGGCGTCGACCGCTCCACCGTAGGGGCCGAGCCCGATGCCGAGCCCGGTACCGGTGAACTCGCAGTCGAACTCTGCCTCGGGGATGTGGATCGTGTCCTCGATCGCGCCGGTCTCCCCGTCGAGCAGATGCACCCAGACGCCCTGCGGTCCGCACTGGGTCGGACCGGTCCCGCCGGCGGCCGTGGTGGTCCACACCTTCTGGTTGGTGTGGCACGGCCCATCGCCCGGTGTCCACGCCACGGGACGTTGCACCGTGAAGTTCATCCCGGCGAAGTCCTGGTACCACGCCAGGCAGTCGTCCTCGCCGAACGGCAGCACGTCGTCGGGACCCGTCGAGGTCTGCAGTCCCGGCTGGCCGTTGGCGTTTTCGTCGCACAGGTCCGTGCGCACCCAGAACTTGGCCACGCCCACCCCGCGGTTGGCCACGACCATCGCCTTGCCGTCCACGCTCACCGACGTGCGCGACGGCGAGATTCCTCCGGTGTCGTAGCGCGCTTCCTCCACCAGCGTGCGCGTGTTGATCTTGGAGACCGTGCCCTGCTGCGAGTTGGCGACGAACACGTAGGACCAGTCGAGGTTGCCGCACTCGCAGTCACCGGGCGTGCCGTCGTCACCGGCCCCGCCGACATCGAGCTTGATCGAGTCGCCCGTGCTGTCGGCGCCCTGCGTCATTGCGTCGTCGCCCTGCGTCACTGCGTCGCCGCCTGCACTCGCGCCGGTCGCCGCGCCCCCGTCGCCTCCGCCGGGCACGGACGTGCCATCCATGCCGTCGGCATCGAACGGATTGCCGCCGCCTTCGTCCCCGCACGCCCCGACCAGCACGACGGCGGCGAACACCGCATCTCTTCCTCGGATCCCCATCGCAACGGTAGTTCCCGGTCGCGGGGAAATGTCCGCAAGAAAACGCCGGCCGCCCGATGCCGCCCCCCGCCGCGGTCAGGTCCCGCGCTCGAGCGAGCCGAGGAACCACGTCACGCGGTCCTCTCGGTTGCGGGTATCGGCCTCGAGCTGCACGATCTCCCCCTCGCCCTCGTACAACCGCACGCGGTACGTCAGCGGACGTTCCGCGGCCATCTCGCGCACGACCTGCCGCGCGGCGGGATCGTCGGCCGCGAGGTGATCGGGCACGGGCATCGCGATGCGGTAGGTGATCTCGAGCCAGGGCCACTTGCCGGCGTCGTCGAAGGTCTCCGCTTCGATCTCCGTATGCTCGGAGGCGACGTGCAGCAGGAAGTGCGCGCGCAGGCGCTTGTCCGTCGTGTCGAGCCGCGCGTCGGTCTGGGCGGGCCACAGGCTCGCCGAGTACCCGGTCTCCCCACGGTTGCCCTCGAAGGTCAGACCTTGCTTCATCGCGTCGGTACGGGTCAGCACCGCCTTGGCCTCGCCCGGTCCCTCGATCGTCCACGCCCCGAGCTCGCGTCGCGTCCAGGCGTCCGGCGGCGTGGGCGGCGGAGCATCGCGTCCGAAGTGAAAGGACTGAAACCAGTCGCGCGCGAGCTCGGCGTCGTCCTCGGCCGCGAGCATCAGCAGCTGATACTGACGCGACCCCGACACGAAGATCCGCAGGTGGTAGTGCAGCGGGCCCGACCACGGCAGCATCGCCGGCTTGTCCTCGGCGGCGACGGTGCCCGCGGCCTCCAGGCCCTGACGCGCCTCGTACTCGACCGGCGTGGTCGTGTCGCCCTTGCCGCCCAGGCCCACCATCACGCCGCGCGCCGACACCTCGAGGACGTCGGCGTCGAACTTGACCTTGCCCATGTCCGCGCAGCTGGCAATGACCGCCATGCGTCCGCCCGGGCGCTCGCTCGCGACCTGGTCGAGCACGCGCGGATCCTTGGGCGCGAACGTGGGGCCCCACGGCACCGCGACTTCGAAGCCACACGCGCTGGAGGTGCCCGTCCGCCAACCGCGGTCCTGCGGCAGCGACGGGTCCTCGTCGACCGTCGCCGCCACGGGACGCTCCTCGACCTCGGGTTTGGCGTCGTCGCACGCCGGGACCATCGAGACGGTCCCGGCGCACGTCAGCAGGGTCAGCGAGGCTCGCCGCACGAGGGGGAGTCTAGCCTCACGCCCCCGCGGGGGTCAGCCCATCGAGCCGCCGCCGTCGACATCGATGGTCTTGCCGTTGAAGTACTCGCACTCGAGCACGAACTTGACGGCGAGCCAGATGTCTTCGGGTTGACCGATGCGACCCACCGGGATCGCGGCGACGAGAGCCTCGCGGGCCTGGTCGTTCATCCCGTCGGTCATCGGCGTCTCGATCATGCCCGGGGCGATCGCGCCCACGCGGATCCCGAAGCGCGCGAACTCCCGCGCCCAGGTGACCGTGTTGGCGGCCAGCGCGGCCTTGGCGGCCACGTAGTTGGACTGCCCACGGTTGCCGTGCCGCGAGATGCTCGAGATGTTGACGATCACGCCGGGGCGCGTCTCCGCCTCGAGCATGTGACTGACGACGGCGCGCGTCATGAAGGTGGGACCGTCGAGGTTGACCGACAGCACCTTGCGCCAGTTGTCGTCCGACATCGTCTTGATCTGGCCGGTCGTACGGTCGCGCTTGACCAGCAGGCCATCGCGAAGGATGCCGGCATTGTTGACGAGGCCGTTGAGGCCGCGCATCTGCTCGGCGGCCCAGGACACGAAGGCGTCGGCCTCGACGGAGTTGGACACGTCGAGCTTGCGCTTGATGATGCCGGCGGGCAGGGCATCGAGCGCCTCTTCGTCCACGTCGCCCACGGCGACCTTGGCTCCGGCTTCGGCGAGACGCTTGGCGAAGTGGCCGCCCATTCCGCGGCCACCGGTGACGATGATCTTGAGTTCGTTCAGTTGCACAGTTTTTCTCGCATCCATTGAGAGACGCCGGGGTACAGCGTCTGTTGGGCACGGCTGCCGACGACGGCCCCGACGTGTCCGCCGGGAACCTCCAGCACCTTCGTATCGTCGGTGCTCACGTGGTCGAGCAACGCGGTCGCCGCCTTGGGCGGACAGATCGCGTCACGACTGGCGACGATCGCCATGGTCGGGCAGCGGATGTTCGAAAGATCCACCCGACGCTCGCGGACGTAGTGGACGCCACGCACCAGCTGGTTTTGCTGGTACAGGTCGCGGATGTAGCGGACGTACGCCGCGGCCGGAAACGGCACGTTGTCGTTCGCCCACGCCTCGAGGCACAAGAACGCCTCGCGCGCCGCGTCGTCTTGGGCTCGGTCGATGAAGCCCACCAGCTTGGCGAGGTTCGCGGTGGGGCGCAGGGCGACGAAGCCGGCTTGCATCTGCAACGCCTGCAGGTTGCCCGCCGAGGTGATCGCGGCCGGGTCGAACCATCGCGGGTCGACCATGTGGCCGAGCTCGCCCGCGTGCTCGAAGTCGATCGGCCCCGCCAGATTGACGAACGCGCCGATGTCCTCGGGATGCAGCGCAGTGTGGATCGACGCCACGGTCGCGCCCATGCAGTAGCCGATGAGCCCGATCTTGGCCGCTCCGGTCGCACGCCGAACTCGACGCACGGCGCGGCGGACCTTCGCGATGACCTGGTCCCAGCTCAGGTAGCGGTCCTCGTCGTTGGGCACGCCCCAGTCCAGGCACCACACGTCGAAGCCGCCCTGCACGAGGGCCGCGACCAGGCTGGCGCCGGGGCGAAGATCGAGCACGTACCAGCGGTTGATCAGCGACGGTACGAGCAGCACCACCGGCGCGTTGGCCGGCGTGTCGCTGCGAAAGCGCAGCAGCCGGGCCGTGCCCTCACGGAACGTCGTCGAACGCTCCGTGGGGGCCAGCGGCAGAGAAGGCAGGCCCATCATGCGGTGGGCGCCACCATGTCCACGGCACGGCGGGCCGCATCGATGCTGGCGGTGTGCCACTGTTCGGCGAGCTTGCGGCCGTAGTCCAGCGTGCTCTTGAAGAGGCGGCTCGCTTCGTCGCTCGCCTGCTCGACGCGCTGCGTGCCCTGCTGCGACCAGGTGGTCAGCTGCTCGGTCGCCTCGACCCAACGATCGAGCTGCTCCCGCGCCATCTGCCCCCATTGGGCCTGAAATTGCTGCATCTGCGTAAGGACGTCTTGCGCTGCGAAAGTCGGCGCCTTGGCGTCAGTCTTGGCCTTGGTAGCGGTCATGGGCTTATCTGATAAGCCTCGCCCCTTGGGGTGTCAACCAGAATTTTGTGCGGTGCACAAAATTCTCAGGCCGACGACTTCTCGGATCCGCTCGCGCCGCCACGCACCGCGACCTTGAGCGCCTCGAGCTCGCGCCGCAGCTCGGCGAGCTCTTCGCGACCGGACGAGTCGGGCGCGGGCGCCGGCTCGGGCTCGGGCGCGTACATCGGCGGCGGCGGCGAGACGTTGCGACTGCCACCGCCGAACATGCGCAGTACCGCGTCGGTCGCCTGCAGCGGAAGGTTCGCGAACGGAAAGTACGGCGCGACACGCTCGGCTCCGCTGCGGCCCGCGAGGTACAGATCCAGCGTCCAGGTCACGTATTTCGAGAAGAATTCGCCGATCGCATCGTCCGGCATCCGCAGCAGGCGACGCAACAGCGGCACGGGCAGGAGCTTGGCCGCCGGTCCCTCGAGGATGAGCTGGGTCAGCGTGGCCTGTGTGAGATCTTGCCCGGTCTTGGCATCGACCACCTGCACGTCGACCCCACGCCTCACCGTGTCGGCGAGCTCGTCGAGGGTGATGTAGCGAGACAGCTCCGTGTCGTAGAGGCGCCGGTTGCTGTACTTCTTGACGATCGTCACGCGCGAGGACCCTTCGTTGCGATGCAGCATCCTACGCCCCGCAGTGCAGCATCGCCAACGCCTCGGCGTGGGGGATCGCTCACAAAGCTCGATTTTCCGGCTCTTGACGCCGATTGACCCGCCGGTTAGGTTTCCGCCTCGATGTTGCGCCGCAGCATTCCCCTTCTCGGAGCCGTCACCCTCACCCTCGCGGCGGGGTGTCCGGACTCCGAGCAGTGCCAGACCGGGGCCGACTGCCCGTCCGGTGCCTGCTCGGCCGACGGCAACTGCATCGACGCCTCCGACGAGACCGGCTCGGACGCCACCACCGACGGCGGGACCCCCGAGTCCACGGGCGAAGTCATGACGACCACCGCCGACTCCGGCAGCGACGACGGCGTCGACGGCTCGGGCACCAGCGGCACCGGTGTCGCCTGCATGCCCCCCGACAACGACGGTCTCATCGAGCGGGAGGAGTACCCCGTCGAGGTGGGCCTGAGCGCGCCCTACCGCGTGGCGCAAGACGTCGCATTCGACAGTGCCGGCGCCATGGTCGAGGGCACGCGTGTCTGGGACTTCGACGTCTCGCTCACCGGCGACCACGACTCGATCGCCGAGACCCAGCCCGTCGAGGGCCGCTGGTTTCAGCCCGTGTTCCCCGGCGCGACCTACTCGGCCCGACTGTCGGAGAGCGAGGACCTGCTCGGCGTGTTCGAGGCCACCGACACCGCCCTGCTGCTGCGCGGCGTCGTGTCTCCCGAAGACGGCCTGACGCGGACCGAGCTGACCTACGACCCCCCCGTCACCGTGCTGAGCTTCCCGATGTTCGAGGGCCAGACCTGGACGTCCAACGCCAACGTCAGCGGCCTCGCCCAGGGCGTCGCCGCCTTCTATACGGAGGCCTACGACGGGGTGGTCGACGCGGCCGGTACCGCCGTCACGCCCTTCGCCGAGTTTCCGGTGCTGCGAGCGAACGTGTCGCTGACGCGCACGATCGGCCTCGTGACGACCACGCTGCGCACGCACACCTTCATCGCCGAGTGCTTCGGTCTCGTCGCACAAGTGCGCTCGCCGGACAATACGACCGACGTCGAGTTCACGCAGGCCGCCGAAGTGCGGAGGCTCGCTCCGTGATCGCGCGGCTGGTCGGGCTCGCGGCGGCCGTCGTGCTCACGGCGGGCTGCATGCGCCACCACACCGGGCCGATGCCCGGTGAGCCGGCCGACGCCACGTACGCGCAGATCGAAGGCGTCCGCGTCCGCTACACCGACCAGGGCAAGGGCCCGGCGATCGTTCTCATCCACGGCTTTGCGTCGTCGCTGGAGACCTGGCAGGACGTCGCGCCCGAGCTCGCGGCAACGGGCCATCGCGTCGTCACCCTCGATCTCAAGGGCTTCGGCTGGACCGACCGCCCCGAGGGTGACTACTCGCCCACGATCCAGGGCCGGCTCGTCTTCGGCCTGCTCGACCAGCTCGGCATCGACCAGGCCTCGATCGTCGCTCACTCGTGGGGCTCGTCGGTCGCGCTCGCGATGACGCTCGAGCACCCCGAGCGCGTGCACAAGATCGCGCTGTACGACGCATGGGTCTTCGAGGAGCAGCTGCCGACCACGTTCCTGTGGGCGCGCACGCCCGGCGTGGGCGAGGCGATCTTCGCCACCTTCTACAACCAGCGGTTCGAGGACAAGCTCGCCACCGCCTACTACGACCCCACCAAGATCTCGCAACAGCGGGTCGACGAGGTGGAGGCCAAGCAGCGCCGCCCCGGCTCGCGCGCCGCGGCCCTCGCGGCCGTTCGGGGTCAGCGCTACGGCGAGTACCAGGAGCGCTACCGCGACATCGAAAAGCCCGTGCTGCTTCTGTGGGGTCGTGAGGACGAGATCACGTACCTCGAAGACGGCGAGCGCCTCGCCTCGATGCTGCCGCAGGCGCAGATGCGGGTGTACCCGCGGTGCGGCCACTTCCCGATGATCGAGGCGAAGGCTGCATCGACCCGCGACCTCGTCCGCTTCCTCGACGCGGAGGCCAAGTGATCGGGGCGCTCACCTTTGCCGCTGCGATGCTCGCGGCTGCGCCCGAAGGTGACGCCGGCGACAGCAGTGGCCTGGGCACCTACGGCAGCGACCTCGGTCTGCGCCGCGAGAGCGTCTTCTCGCTCGACGGCTACTTCCGGCTGCGTGGCGAGCTGCAGCACAACTACGACCTCGACCGCGGCCCCAGTCCGTCGGGGCAGATGCTGTACCCGGTGCCGCTGGGTCGAGCGAGCCGGCAGCTGCTGACCCGCGCCGACATGCGGCTGCGCACCGACCTGGGGATCCACGCCAAGCGCGGCTGGGTCTCGGTCAAGGTCCGCATCGACGCCCTCGACAACCTCGCCCTGGGCTCGGCGCCCAACGGAATCCCGGCCGCCACCACCGGACAGCAGCCGCCCAACCCCGCGCTGTCGATCAAGCGCGCCTACGCCGAGTTCCTGACGCCGCTGGGGATCCTCGCGGCGGGTCGCATGGGCAACCATTGGGGCCTGGGCATGCTCGCCAACGGCGGCGACTGCATGGGCTGCGACTCCGGCGACGCCGCCGACCGCGTCGCGTTCGTGGTGCCCGCGCTGCAGCACGTGTTCGCCGTCGCGTACGACCTGTCGGCCACCGGACCCTTCGTCCCCGACAAGACCAAGACCCGCGTCATCGACGTCGAGCCTCGCGCCACGGTCCACTCGGCCACCTTCGCGATCCTGCGCGCTCGCACCCCGCTGGCGCTGCAACGTCGCCGCATGGCCGGACGCTTCACGTTCGAGTACGGCGGCTACGGCTCCTACCGCTGGCAGCGCCTGGACGTGCCGAGCACGTACCTGTCGGTGGGCGCGCCCGAGACGCCCACCGAAGCCGGTGTGATGGTTCGCGGCTACCAGGCCGCCGCCGCCGACGGCTGGGCCCGCGCGACCGGCAAGTGGTTTCACGTCGAGGCCGAGGCCGCGTACCTGTGGGCGAAAGTCGACGAGCCCTCGCTGATCCCCGGCGTGGAGCTGCGCCAGCCGGCCACATCCAATCAGATCGGCTTCGCGCTCGTGTCGGAGATCGGCAAGGTCGACGGTGCCTTCGGCGTCGGCCTCGACGGCGGCTTCGCCAGCGGCGACAAGGCACCCGGCTTCGGCGCGTTCGTCGATCCGCGCGACCCCACACCGGTGGCCGGCGACATCGAGGGTCCGCAGGCGCTGCCGCCCTACGACACCACCGTCGACAACTTCCGCTTCCATCCCGACTACCGCGTCGACCGGATCCTCTTTCGGGAGCTCGTCGGCACCGTCACCGACGCGGCGTACGTGCGCCCCCATGTCGACTGGCACGCGTGGCGTCACGCGCGAGGACGTCTGACCGCCTCGCTCGCCGCCATCGCCTCGTGGGCGGTCCAGCCCAGCTCCGCCCCGGGCGGCGAGCGACCGCTCGGGCTGGAGATCGACCCGGGCCTGCGCTACGAGACCGACTTCGGCCTGCACGCGGCGTTCGAGCCGGCCGTGCTCATCCCCTTCGCCGGCCTCGACAATCCGTACGCCGGCTTCTCGGCCAAGCCCGCGCAGCTGTACCGCGTGCGCCTGCAGTACTCCTTTTGACCCCGTAGATCCGACCATGCGCTCGACCACCTCACCGCCCGGACCGCCGTGGGCCACGATGATCACGCTGGCCGTGGCCCTCGCCGGACCCGCCTGCGAAGGCAACGACTCGCTGCCGCCGGACCGCGATCCGTTCAGCGAGCTGCCGCCCGAGGCGCTCGAGTGCACACCCAACCTCGACGGTCGCATCGACGCCACCGAGATCGTCACCGCGTTCGGCCTGGAGGTCAGCTACCTCGTCTCGCCCTCGGGCACCACGCGCGACATCGACGTGCGCGGCGACGACGAGTCGGGCGTGACCGTGTGGGACTGGTCGGTCGACCTCGCCGACGATCAGATCGCCCGCCTCGGCCCCGAGCCCCTCGACGGCAAGTGGTACGAGGAATTCTTCGAACCCGACTCGTTCGTCGCCCCGTTCGACGGCGGCGGCTCGATCGAGACCATCTCGCGGCAGACCGAAGAGGGCCTGTTCCTGCTCGGCCTGGCCTCGGCAGAGGAGAACCCCGCCGAGGGCAAGACGCTGCTCATCTACGACGCACCGGTGCTGCTGCTGAAGTTCCCGATCGAGCCGGGTAGCTCGTTCACCTCCGTGGGCACGGTCGACAACGCGACGTTCCGGGGCATCCCGTACGCGGCGACCGACACGTACGAGGTGAGCGTCGACGCCGTCGGCGAGCTGCGGCTGCCCTCGTTCACGTTCACGCAGGCCCACCGCATCCGCACCGACCTCACCGTCGAGCCCGCGCTCGGCGATCCTGCCTCGGTGCGCCAGGTCAGCTACTTCTTCGAGTGTTTCGGCGAGATCGCACGCGCGACCTCGCAACCCAACGAGCCCAACGCCAACTTCACCACCGCCGCGCAAGTGCGGCGCCTGGGGTTTTGAACCCCGCCCCGTCACCGCAGACGACAGAAACGAGACCGACATGAATCCTTGGAAGACGTGGAAGAAAGCCTTCGATCAGTGGGAGAGCGCGACCGCCGACCTCTTTCAGACCTGGATGAAGAGCCCGATGCTCCTCGAGCCGGCCGGCAGCGCGCTGTCGATGTCGATGCGCCTCAAGGCGATGTCCGACAAGATGGCCGCCGGGTGGTGGGGCGTGATGGGCCTGCCGACCAAGCGCGACCAGGAACGCACGCTGCATGCGCTCAACCAGCTCGAGAGCCGTCTGCTCGACCTCGAGGAGCGCCTCGAAGACCTGCCGCAGGCGCACAACTAGTGGAGGCATGAGATGACCAGCGAGCTCGTCCCTGCCCCCGCGGTGCTGTGGTCCCGCGCCGCCCGGTGGGCCGACCGCGTGCGGTACCACGTGGCGACGCCCGACGGCTGGCGTCCCGTCACCTGGCGTCGGCACGCCGACACGGTGCGCGACGTGGCCTCGTGGCTGCGCGCGCGCGGCCCCGCCACGGTGCAGGGCGAGCGCGGAGTCATCTTTGCCGACAACTGCGTACCGTGGATGGAGGCCGCCCTGGGCCTGCAGGCCGCGGGCGCCGTGATGGTACCGGTGTACCCGGCATCCACCTCCGACCAGGCCGCGTACGTGATCACCCACTGCGGGGCCAAGATCGTCTTCATGGGCGGCGTCGCGCAGATCACCCGCGTGTTCGAGTCGTGGGCCGACTACGACGCCGTCGAGACGTTCGTCGTGCTCGACGATACCGACGTGCACGACCTGCCCCACGCGCCCCCGTCCGAGGAGATCGAGCGTCGCGTCCGGCATTGGTCACGCGTGTGCGCCGAAGGCAACGACGCACACCAGGCCGACCCGACCGCGTTCGAGACGATGCTCGCCGAGATCGATCCGAAGGCCCCCGCCCTGATGCTGTACACCAGCGGCACCACCGGCCGCCCCAAGGGCGTGCCCCTGACCCACGAAAACCTCGGAGTCAACGCGGCCGACTGGCTCGTCTGCCTCGGCGAAGGCCTCGGCGACGACGACGTGGACCTTCTGTGGCTGCCGATGAGCCACGTGTTCGGCTTCGGCGAGGCGTGCCTGGGCAACGACCTCGGGTTCACGACGTACCTGTCGAGCCCGCGCCAGGTCCTCGAGCACATGCCCCACGTCCGGCCCACCGTGTTCATGTCGGTGCCCGCGTACTGGGACAAGCTCGCCGCCGCCCTCGACAACGGGCGCCTCGCGGAGGCCACCGGCGGTCGCCTGAAGTTCTGTCTATCGGGTGGAGCCGGCCTCGCCCGCGGGGTCAAGGACGCGTTCGCGAAACAAGGCCTGACGATCATCGAGGGCTACGGCCTGACCGAGTGCTCGCCCACGCTCACGCTCAACCGCCCCCGGGACTTCCGCTTCGACTCCGTGGGCAAGCCGCTGCCGTCGGTGGAGGTCGAGCTCGCCGACGACGGCGAGATCCTCGCACGCGGCCCGAGCGTGTTCTCCGGCTACTTCCGTGACGAGGCGGCCACCGCCGCCGCCTTCACCGAAGACGGTTGGTTTCGCACCGGCGACCTCGGCCGGTTCACCCCCGACGGGTTCCTGCAGATCGTCGGCCGCAAGAAGGACATCCTCGTCACCGCCGGCGGCAAGAACGTCGCGCCGGGCAACGTGGAGGCCCTGTTCGCGACCAACCCACGCATCGAGCATCTGGTGGTCTACGGCGAGGGCAAGAAGTTCCTCGTCGCCGGGGTGTGGCTGGCCCCCGACGAAGACCCCGCCAGCGCCCGCACGTGGGTGCAGACCGCGATCGACGAGGCCAACGAGCAGCTCGCCCGCTGCGAGCAGATCAAGAAGTTCAAGCTCATGGCCGAGCCGCTCACCGTCGAGGCCGGTCATTTGACCTCGACGCTCAAGCTGCGCCGCGCGAAGATCTACGACGTATTCGGCCCGCAGCTGGAGGAGCTGTACGCGTGAAGGGACTGTGGAACCTGGCCAAGCGGCTCGTCGGGCCGCAGCCGGAGGTCGGCGTCACGCCGGCCGATACGGTGCACCGCGAAAACAAGTGGCGGCTGCTCCGCTATCGCGCGCGCCCCCAGGGCTTGGCCTGGTCCACCCCCGTGCTGCTCATCCCCTCGATGATCAACCGGCACTACGTGCTGGATCTGATGCCGGGCAAGAGCTTCGTCGAGTACCTCGTCGCGCAGGGCCACGACGTCTACATCATCGACTGGGGCACACCGGGTCCCGAAGATCGCTACCTGACCTTCGACGACATCTGCGATCGCTACATCGCCCGGGCGCTGCGCGTGGCCACGAAGATCTCGCGGCAGCCGCGGGCCCACGTGATGGGCTACTGCATGGGCGGCACGCTCGCGGTGATCCACACCGCGGTTCGCCCTCGTCGCGTCGCGTCGCTCTTGGCCCTGGCCGCCCCGATCGACTTTCACGACGACGGTCTGCTGTCGGTGTGGACCCGCAGCAAGGGCTTTTCGGTCGGCGATCTGACCCGGGGCATGGGCAACGTGCCTTGGCCGCTGATGCAGCTTTCGTTTCACATGCTGCGGCCCACCCTGAACCTGTCCAAGTCGGTGCGGCTGCTCGACCGCGCGTGGGACGACGAGTTCCTCGACGGCTTCTTCGCCTCCGAGCGCTGGGGCAACGACAACGTCTCCTTCCCCGGCGCCGCGTACCGCACGTACATCGAGCAGCTGTATCGCGGCAACGCATTGATCGACGGTTCGTTCTCGCTGTCGGGGCAGCGCGTGGACCTGCAACGGATCAAGTGCCCGACGCTCGCCGTGACGTTCACGCACGACCACATCGTGCCGACCCGGAGTGCGGCGATCCTCGCCGACCGCGTGGGCGCCGACGACGTCACCCACTGGGACTGCCCCGGCGGTCACGTGGGCGCGATGATCTCCCGCCACGCCTCCACCGGCCTGTGGCCCCGACTCGCGGGCTGGTGGCAAGCGCACGAGGCCGGCGTCGCCGCGGCCTGAGCCTTCGAGGCGCCGCGCGGCCGCGTCACCGAAGCACGAACGCTCGGGCCTGCTCCACGCGCGCGCGCGTCGGCTCCCGGGCGGGCCGAAGCCGCGCCCTTCGTCGGGTGAGCCCGTGGGCCCCGATCCTCCGCAGGCGCTCGACACCGTCTCGCGCCGTGGGCACCCCCAACCATGACCGGAACGCGGGCTCGCAGTAGACCCCGGCCGTGTCCGCGAGCGCCACGAGACCGGACTCGGCGAAGTCGACGATCGACCACGCACCACCGCGAAACGACACCCAACGTCGCTGCACCCGCGTGCTCGCCTCCCGGATCGACAGCGTGCCGCGAAAGCCACCACGGCGGGGACACACCTCGGTCCACGCCATCCAGTCCGGCTCGTCGCGGACGGGCGCGTCGGGAGGATGGCGCTCGACCGGCTCGGCCCCGGACCCGAGTCGCGGCGTGTTCGGATCCGGGGCCGCGACCGCACAGGTTCCGTGGATCCCCATCCCCGCCAGCGCATCCGCCCACGCGTCGATCAGCCCGACGGCGAGCTCGAGCGACGGCCGATGTGACGAGCGCGGGAACACGAACGCGACGAGTGCAGCAGCCACGTTCCCTGGGTCGACCGCCGCCGTCGATCGTTGCAGGCGAAGTGAAAAAAAGTACGACGCCGAGCGTCACGGTGACGCCGGTGTTGCCGCCGGCTCGCCGCGCTCGGCCTCGAACGTCTTCAATGCCGCCTCCGCCTCGGCCCGCATCGCCTCGGTGCCCTCGTGGTGGGCGGCGTCCGCGATCGCGGCACGAAGCAAGGGTACGAGCTCCTCGCGACGCACGCCGGCCGACCACCGCGCCCGGGCGTAGACCAGCGTGGCTTCCAGTCGCACTTCGGCGTCTTCGGAGCCCTCGGCGAGGACCGCATACGCGACCTCCGCGGCCGCGAGCGCCGGCCCGTGCTCGCCGAGCTCGAGCAGGGCGATCGCCAAGATGAGCTGCAGATCCGCGTCGCCCCGCGGATCCCTCTCGGTCGGGTGGGCGGCGCTGGCGTCGATCGCCTTGCGGACCTGCGATACGGCCTCGTCGAACTCGCCCCCGAGCACCGCCAGCACGGCGAGGTTGCGGCGAGCGACGAGTGCGTTGCGGTGACTGGGACCCACGGTCGCATCGAAGATGTCCACGGCGGCCAGAGAGTGCCGTCGACAAGCCGCAGGGTCGGTCGCCGCGTAGGTACTCGCGGCCACGACGTGCGCCTCGGCGACGCGATAGCTCCGCTCGCCGAACAGCTCCTCGCCTCGCCGCAGCGCCGCCTCGATCTGCCGTTGTGCCTCGTCGGATCGGCCGAGCCCCCCGAGGATTTGCGCATGAACGATTCGCGCCTGCAGCTCGTCGCTGCCGACCTGGCCGGGCTCGACCTTGCGGGTGCCTTCGACGGCATGACGGGCCAGCGCCTCCGCCTCCTGCCGTCGCCCCATGGCGCTGAGACACTGCGCCATCCCGATCTCGATCGTCTGCACGGTGCGATGCACCTCGCCCAGCGACGCCTTCGCGTCCGCGTAGACCGCTTGGTACGCGAACAACGATTCGTCGAACCGACCCGAGTCGCGCAACAGCTGTGCGCCCTGCTGGCGCGCGATCAGTGTCGCCGGATGCGTCGAGCCGAACGCTTCGACGTAGATCCGCTGGGCCTCGGCCTGTGCCTGGGCGGCCCGGTCCATGTCGTCGAGCGCGAGCAAGTTCGACGTGAGATCGACGAGCGCGTCCGCGACCAACCACGAGTCGTCGCCCTCCTGCTCGCGGCGCAACCGAACCACCTCTTCCAACAAGGCGAGCGACTCTTCGGAGCGACCACTACGTCCGAGAATCGCGCTTTGCACGTGCAGGTACCGCGTGCGGAAGGCGGGGCGATCGACGCGCGCGAGCAGTCCCTCGACCAGCGGGCGCAGGGCGCTGGCCTGGTCGACCTCGGCCAGGTGAGCCCCCAGCAGGTGCATCCGAGAGATCGCCGACATGACCGCGGCGTCCCAATCCTCGTGGGCGAGGCTGAGGCGCAACGCCTCGCCCAGCAGCGTGTCGGCCTCGGTGAACCGCGACCGCAGCCCCATCAGGTCACCAAAGCGCATCCGCACGCGCGCCAGCGCGGGTCCGTAGCCGACCTCCTCCGCGCGGGTGATCAACGCGAGGAAGGCACGCTCGGACTCCTCGAAGCGACCGGCGCGCAGCAGCGCGTCCGCGTCCGCGAGCTGGGCCTCGACCTCCTCCACTCCCACCGCCAGCTCCTTGGGTGGCTGCGTGGGGTCCGACGACAGCGCCTCCAGATCGGCGCAGTCGTCGACGTTCGGCAGCGCGTCGACGACCTCGTCGGCGTGCTCGAGTGTCCCGCGATCGGACGACGCGAGCACCTGCGAGGCCGCCCGTACCCGCTCCCGTGCTCGACGCAAGCACGCCATCCGAAGATCGAGCATCTGCTCGGACTGCTCACCGCGAACCGCCGTCGCCTCGCACGCATCGTCGTGCATCGCGATCCAATCCTCGGCGTAGCGGTCGAGATCGGCGGTCACACGCTCGGTGACCGCCGCGGCGTAGGGCGCCTCGGTGGCCAGCAACGCGCGCTGCACCTCGGCCCTCCGTTCGTCTCCCCACGCCACCGCGAACTGCTCACGCGCGCCCGTGCACGCGGTCTGCGGTGACAATCGCGTGATCTGCCACAGACCGCCGGCCAGCCCGGCCACGCCGAGCGCGGCCCAGACCCAGCGCCCGCGCCGGCTCGGACGCGGCTGCAGCTGCGCGAGCAGCTCGTCCATCGACGGGAAGCGGTCGGCGGGATCGGGGGCCATCCCGCGGCGCAGCGCCGCGATCATCGACGAGGCGAGCACGACCTGGGAGTGGTCCCAACCGGGAGGACCCACGTGCTTGTCGTCGCGCATCCGGGGACCCGCGAAGGGCGGTCGGCCCGCCAGCATCTCCCAGGCCGCGACGCAGAAGCCGTACTGATCCGTGGACGCCGAGAGCTCGGCCCCGTCGTGCTGCTCGGGTGCCATGTACCTGGGCGTACCGACGACCACCCCCGCCTCCGTCAGCTCCACGGCCGTGTCCTGCGGTGCGACGTCCTGGGAGGCGTAGGGATCGTCGGTCGCCGATCGATCGCCTTCGACCTTCGCCAGACCGAAGTCGGTCACGCGCACCCGACCGTCGTCGCCGACGAGCACGTTGTCGGGCTTGAAGTCGCGGTGCAGCAGACCCGCCTCGTGCGCGGCCGCCAGTCCCCGCCCCGCCTGCCGCAGCGCGTGCAGGACCTGCTCGGTCGATGCCGACTTCGCGAATCGCCGCAGGGTCTGGCCGACGACGAGCTCCATCACGAGCCTCAGCTCGCCGTCGTCGGCCTCTTCCACGTCGTAGACCGCCACGACGTTGGGATGCGACAGCTTCGCCATCGCGCGGGCCTCCCGAATGACCCGCTGCCGCACCTTGTCGTCGAGCACCTCGCGACGCACGAGCTTGAGGGCGACCTCGCGCTCGAGCTTGGGATCGTAGGCGCGTACGACCGCCCCCATGCCGCCGCGGCCGATCTCCTCGATCGGGATGTACCGCCCGCGGACGCCGCCGGCGCCCGCGTCGACCTCGCTGCGCCCCGACTCGACGAGGGTGGCCACCTCGTTGTCCGGCTCGCGTCGCGTGGACTCGTCCGACACCGCCACCATTATGGGTCAGTTCACCCCACCCGTCCGACCGGGTGCGTGCCGCCGCGCGGCGTTCTATCGTAGTGGCTGAAACCGGCACGCGGGAGACCCGTGCCCCAAACCCCCACCGGTGCGAGAGCCCGGTGAGAAGGAAAACCAAACGCCATGTTCTGGCACAGATGGGCATTCGCCCACGGTGGTCCTTGCGACCACCTTCATCATCACCACCACCGCGAGCACCACGATCATGAGCGCCCGTCGCCCATGATGATGTCCCACGGCCACGGCTGGGGACGCGGCTTCGGCGTGCGTCGTCCGCTGCGATTCCTGGCGCGACAGCTCGAGCTCTCCGACGAGCAGACCGCCAAGCTCGCCGCGATCCTCGACGAGCTCAAGACACAGCGGGCTCAGGCCAAGGTCGACCACAAGAAGGCGATTGGTGCGATCTCCGACGCCCTCGAGGCCGACGAGTTCGACGCCGCGAAGGTCGAGGCGGCGACGAAGGCGAGAGCCGAGAGCGCCGCGGAGGTGGAGCGCGCCGTGGCACGCGCGCTCGAGCGCACCTACGCGATCCTCGACGCCGAGCAGCGTCGACATCTCGCGTACATGCTGCGCACCGACGCGTTGTCGATCTGACGATCACTACGCACGGAACCCTCGCCTCCGTTCGGGGGCGAGGGTTCTTTGTGCGCTACAGGTAGTTCCAGGTGCAGGTGCCCTGGACGCAGGCGAAGCCGTCGGCCGCCGGGCAGTCGCACGTGCTGATCCCGCCGGGGATTTCGCAGCCCTGCTCGTTGGCGGTCTGGCGAAGCGCTTCCCACGTGGCCACGTCGGCGTCGGTGCGGGCCACCCAGTTGCGCGTGCAGCCGCAGCTGGTACCGACGAGCACCTGGCCGCACTCGGCCGCTTCGTCGCAGCTGCGGATCTCGGTCGTCTCGGCGAGGAAGTCCTCGACGATGTCGTCGCAGGTCGCCACCGGCTCGGTGCACGCCGCTTCGTAGTCGTCGCAGCAATCGCCGTACTGCGTGCACAGATCGTCACACCAGCACGAGCCATCGGACTTGCCGCCGCACGAGCCTTCGCAGGAATCGGCCGGGGGCGGCGGCGGGGGCGGATCGTCGCACGCGCAGCCCGGCAGCGGACACCCCGGCGGCAGCGGCGGCTCGGGCTCGCCGGCACAGACCGCCTCGCACACGTCGGGGCACTGCGGGGGCTGAGGCTCGTCGATGCACGCGCCCCAACACACCGCGGGGCAGAAGTTGCCCGGCGGGCAGTTGCTCAGGCACTGCGTGTGGTCGCAGATCTGGCCGTCGCCACACGTCGCATCGGACAAACACAGCGTCGGGCCGACGTCGACACCGTCGCAGACCGGCTGCTTGTCGCCGCAGCAGTCGCCGAACTCGGCGCACAGATCGTCACACCAGCACGCGCCGTCCGACTTGCCGCCACAATGGTCTCCACCGTCGTCGGCGAGGCACGATCCCGGCGCGTCCGCCTTGCCGAGGGGGCCTCGGGGCGACTCGATCCCCTCGTCACCACCATCGGCGGTCACGCAAGCGGCGAGGGACAGGCTGGCGCCGAAGGCGAACAGGAGCTTGAGGGCGAGCGCGGTCGATCGCATGGGCGCCGGTCGAGCAATCCCCACGCCAGAGCGGCCCGGCCGAGGATCGGCAATATGTACGGGCGTGTGCGCGTGCGGACTCGCGCCTCGAAGACCCGACAGGTGGCAACTGTTGTCGCCACCTGCGGTCCCGCGCGACCACCGGCCCAACCGCGCCGTTCAGCCGCGGGCCGCCGTCGTCGGTTCGAGCCGGCGGCGCAGCTCGGTGGTGTCGACCTCGAGCTCGAGCTCCTGCAGGCGGGCGAGCGCCGTCTGCCCGAGCGCGACGGCTTGCGCGTCACGGGGATTGCGACGCAGCCGGTCGAGCGCGGCGTCGGCCTGAATGCGGGCACCGATCGCCGACTGCAGGCCCAGCGTCTCCACGACCTGCAGCGCCCGCTGCAGCGTTTCGCTGGCGTCGGTGTGCCGACCGAGCGCGTCGTAGCGTCGCGCCAGCGCGTGCAGCGTCGCGGCAAGCTCCGGATGCGGGGGCTCGCCGATCCTTCGATACGCGCTCGCGGTCTCCTCGAGCTCCCGCGCCGCCTCCTCGTCGTCGAGCAGAACGATCGCGAGCTCCGCCAACCCGCGGTGGATCCGCGCGAACGTGACGTGGTCGTCGGGCGTGCCGAGCTGCGCGGCCGTGAGCGCGCGCCGCAGGGCTCGGCCGGCCTCTTCGTTCTCGCCGGTCTGGATGGCCGCCGATGCGAGGTTGATGTCGACGGTGATCACGAACGGATGCGTCGGTCCGACGTGCTTGACGAGGATCGCGCGCGCCTGCGCGTAGGTCCGACGCGCGAGATCATTGGCCCCGGTCTGCGCCAGGGCGGAGCCGAAGTTGAGCATCGCCTGCCCCACCTCCAGACTGTCTTCTCCCCACGCTTCGCGCACCGCATCCACCGACTCCGCACCGAGCTCGGCGGCGCGATCGTGACGGCCGAGCTGCTGCAGGGCACGCCCGAGATTGACCAACACCGACGACCGCAGCTGCACCCGCGCATGTCGACTCGCGGCGGCCGTGTCGAGCAAGGCCTCGTACTCGTCGACGGCCTCCGAGACCCGCGCCGCGGCGACGAGGGCTCCCGCGAGCTTCACCCGCGCCCATGCGGTGATCTCGGCATCCTCCCCGAACGCCGCCACGCGGATCCGGGTCGCGGCGCGGGCGGCTTCGACGGCACGCTCGAATCCGCCGTGCCCGCCGAAGGAGGCGGACACCACGAGCAGCGCGTCGGCGGTCTTCGGGTGAAACGACCCGTACGCGGCACGGGCGGCCACGAGTGCGCGCTCGGAGATCGGTATGGCCTCGGCGTGACGCCCCGCGTCGGAGTATGCCGCCGCCAACGTCGTCAGAAGCTGCAGGCGCAGCGCGTCGCGTTGTGCCTGCGAGCGCACGGCATCGAGCCGATCGAGTGCCTCCGTCGCGAGTGAGATCGCCTCGTCGTAGTGCTCCCCCCGCTCCGCGAGGACCGCACGAGCGGCCCGTAGCTCCACATCGAACGCGACGTCGGAAGGATGGCGATCGACGTAGGCAGCGGCAGCACCCCACCACCGCATGGCGTCGTCGTGGTGCTTGGGCTCTCGCCCGCGCAGGGATGCGATCCCCAGCGCCGCTCGGGCCGCGAGTCGGTGCCGTCCGACCGAGATCGCCGTTCGATACGCGCGCGCGTAGGCGTCGAGCGCGAGCGTGCGGTCGCCCCGCGTTCGCGCCAGGTCGGCCCGCAACAGCTCGATGCGCACGGTCACGGGGCCATGCGTCGGCGTCCGAGGATCGGCATCGAGCGCCGCGAGCTGCTCCGCCGCGACCTCGTCCTTGCCCGCTCGATGCGCGACGACGGCCTCGTCCAGCCGCGCCCGCGCGACGTCGATTCTCAGCCTCATCTGTGGGTCGTGGGGATCGACCAAGCGCTCCCCCGCACCGTCGTCGATCTCGCACTGATCGGGGCTGCCGAGTCCGGAGACCAGATCGTCGGCCCGCGCCACCACGCTGCGCTCGGCCGACATCAGCACCGCGACCGTCACTTGGAGCTCACGCCGGCGCTGGTCCAGGCACTCCAGCCGAGCCTCGAGTCCTGCCGCCGACACCGTATGCTCCACGCGGCCCGCGACACACAGCGCTCGCCGTGCGTCCCGCAGCTGGCGGGTGTACGCGTCCAACGACGTGCGTACGCGTCGTGATGCCGGCGCGGCCAAGGGCGACCCGGTCGCCTCGAACGCGGCCGCGATCGCGTCGGCCTCGTCGTCGCCGTAGTCGAGCGCGATCTCCTCGCCGGCACGCAGACACTGCGGCTTCGGACGCGACAGCATCCACGTCCCCGCGGCGGTCACGGCCAACGCCAGCAGCAGCGCCCCCACGCCCAGCCGTCGCCGCCGCTGGGCGGCACGGTCGTGCCGCAAGGCCGCCGCGAGCTCGGTCATCGAGGGCCAGCGGTCCTCCGGATCGGTGGACAGTCCGCGCCGCAGCACGGCGTCGACCCACGCCGGCACGTCGTGAGCTCCGGACGGGCGTCGAACCTCGCCGGCTGCAAGAGAGCCGGCGAGCTCGGAGACCGACTGCCCGGCGAACGGCCGCGTGCCGTACAGCGCCTCGTACAGGGCGACGCAAAACGAGAACTGATCGGCCCGCGCATCGACCGACATCCCGGCCAGCTGCTCCGGGGCCATGTACGCGGGCGTCCCGAGCGCGGCCCCGGTCTTCGTGATGTCGGCGGTCGGCGCGGGCATCAGGTGGGGTGGCTCCGTCTCGTCGTCGACCGAGACTCCCCCACACGCCAACCCGAAGTCGGCCACGCGGACGCGGCCGTCGTTGCCGACGAGGACGTTGTCGGGTTTGAAGTCACGGTGGACGAGGCCCGCGGCATGGGCGGCCGCCAGCCCGTCGGCCGCCTGCGCAAAGAGTTCGAGGACCTCCGCGTTCGTGCGCGGTCGCGCGAGCCATACGGTGAGCGGGCCGCCATCGACGAGCTCGGTGGCGATGAAGACCCGACGGCCGTGCCAGCCGACCTCGTGAATCGCCAACACGTTGGGGTGGCTCAGCCGCGCCATCGCTCGCGCTTCACGCCACATGCGGGCGGTACGCGACGCCGACGTGCTGTGGTGGACCTTGATCGCGACGCGGCGGTCGAGGCGAAGATCGTGGGCGGCGTACACGACCCCCATGCCACCGATGCCGAGCACCGCCTCGATGCGGAATGCCTCGGCGACGAGCGTGCCTTCGGGGATCCGCAAGACCGGCAACTCCGCGAGCTCCACGTCCGGCGCGTGGGCCACCTGGCGCACGAGATCGTCGAACGCGTCGTCGCGCTCGGACCGCGACGACTCGAGCGTCGGCGAGGTGGGTCGGCCTCGGGATCCCATCCTGCAAGGTGGTGGAGACAGCTCCGCCTCCCTGTGACCAGGAATTCGAGGCGTCACTGCGCACCTCGCGGAGGGGTCACGACCGGGTCCGTGCCCGTCGATCACTTCAGGGGGCAGATGGGTACGGGCACGAAGATGATGGAGCGGCCAAAGACGGGGTCTTTGCAGTGGTTGCGGCTGCTGGCAGTCGCGCTCCTCGTGGTGCCGTGCGCGATCGCGCTGGGGCTGGCGCTGTACCTGAGGGCCCTGGTGGAGCTGGGGGCGCTGATCTTCGCCGTGCTCCGACGCTGGCTGGGCTGGTCGAGCGGACGTGTACGGACCGTGACCCCGACCGACCCGCGCGCGTCGGGCTCGACCTGAAGAAAATCTGCAACGAACGCGGTCGGCGGCCGATGAGGATCCCGGACGACGACATGCGCAAGAAGAACAAGCCCTCCCGAAGCCGCCAACGCCGTGCGAAGGCGCGCAAGCGCCCGCAGCGGCCGGCCGGCCCGATCCAGCTCATCACGCTCCCGCTCGACGGTCGCGACACCCACGGTGCCCGTGACCATGACTGCCCGATCTGCCGCGCCATGGCCGAGCTGGGCCTGACCCCGGACGACAACGGCGTCACGCCGATGACCACCGAGCAGATGGCCGCCTATCAGGCCAAGCTGGCCGAGCTCAGCATCGAGGACGTCGAGCTCGGCGGCGAGCCCGAGGACGACGAGGACGACGAGCAGGCGCTCGTCGAGTTTCTCGAGGGCCTGCAGCGGCTGCAGACGCAGCTGCTCAGCGTGGTGTCGAAGCCTCGCTCGGACCCGAACTGACGGCGTCGCTCGCCGGGTCGTCCACGCGCTGCAGCGTGGGCAGCCCCGTCAGGCGCATCCGATGATCTCGAGGATTCCACACGGTCATCCCCTCGGAGAATCCGTCGCGCGCGAAGTAGACGATCTCACCGTCTCCGTCGACCGGTACGCCCCAGGTGCACGGCTCGACGCACAACGGTCGTCGCGGGCCGCCCGGGACATCCGCGGTGTACACGGTCGTGCCGCGTCCGTGCGTGGCGAGGATCGCCAGCGCGACCCGGGTGACCGGGTCCAAGGCGATGCCAACGCGAGCGAGTCGTGCGGGGTCGGTCCGCAGCGCGGCGAGCTCGTCGCGGGCGGTGGCCTGCAGGGCGGTCGGCTCCGTGTGCGCGTAGAGGTTCTCTTCGAGTCGCATCCACAGCTCGTGCGCGACGCGGAGCATGCGGTCGTCGTCGTGGGCGCGAAAGCCCTGCAGGTACGCGACGGCGCGGGCGTGCTCGACCCGGGCCCGGGAACGGCCCTCGATCGTCGCGCGCTCGAGCGTCTCGGCAGCGAGATCGAGCTCGGCCATCGCATCGTCGACCCGGCCCTGCGCGAGGGCGGCACAGCCCCGCGCAAAGCTCGGCTGTGCGAGCTCGATCTCGTGACCCGCGTCCTGCAGCTGCGCGGGCTCGCCATCGGGGGCCACGATCACGGCCGGAGGCGTGGGCGCGGCGACGACCGGCGCCGCCGTCACGACCGGCGGCACGACGGCCGGGCGCAGCGTGGTGCGACGACCTATCCCCCACGCGGCGAGACCGACGACCGCGAGACCGACGACCGCGGCCACGATCTTGATACGTGAGCGCGGTCGAGCGTCGCGTCGGATCTGCTCGAGCTCGGCGATGAGGCTCGCCATGCTGTCGAAGCGTTGCGCCGGATCGAGCCGAAGTCCCCGTCGCACCAGCGTGGCCAGCCGTGCCGGGTATTCCCCGGCCGGCAGCGGCGCCGGATCGTCGGCGAGGACGCGCGCGGCGAGCTCGGTGGGCGTGCCCTCGCCGTAGGGCCGCTGCCCGCACAGCGCTTCGAACAACGACACGCACAGCGAGAACTGATCGGAGGCTGGACCGACCGCGTGCCCCGACAGCTGCTCGGGTGACATGTACGCCGGCGTCCCCACGAGACCGCCGGTGCGCGTGACCGACACCGTGACGTCCGCCGAGTCCTCGTCGTCGTCGAAGGCGAGACCATCGGCGACCACGGCCGGCTCGGTCGCGAGTCCGAAGTCGACGACGCGCACGCGACCGTCGCGACCGACGAGCGCGTTGTGAGGCTTGAAGTCCCGATGCACGAGGCCGGCGGCGTGGGCCGCCGCCAACCCCCGGGCCGCCTGCGTGAACACGTCGACGATTTCCGGCCAGGTGCGCGTCGTTGCCCGCAGCCAGCGCCGCAGATCGTGGCCGCGGACGAGCTCCATCGCCAAGAACGTCTGGCCGTCGTGCTCGCCCACCTCGAACACCGGTACGACGTTGGGGTGCGACAGCTGCGCGAGCGCCTGGGCCTCGCGCTCGAGCCGGATCCGCGCCCGCTCCGACAGTCGCTCCGCCCGCACCAGCTTGATCGCGACCTCGCGATCGAGACGCGGGTCGCGGGCGGCGTACACCGAGCCCATACCCCCGGTCCCGAGCTCACGCAGGATCTCGAAGCGGCCCACCTTCGGCGGGGGTGCCGTGGGGTCTCGCAGCGCGTCGCGCAGGCGATTGGACAGCGCCGACCGCTCCGGGTCGATCGGACGGGTGGGCGCCTCGGTGGCGGCGAGCGTTTGCTCGTCGCTGGCGTCGAACCCGACGGTACGCTCGGACGACAAGGGCCACATCGTAGCGCGAGGCGACGGCGAGGCCCGGGCGCGCGCGCCGAACCTCAACCTCGGCCCGAGCGGGGTCCACGATCGCGGCGCGGCCCGAGCTCTCCCGCAACCCGCGCCGCGCCGAGCGCGTTGACAGCCCGGCGGGGCGCGGCCACGATCGATCCGTGAGTTCCGCGTTGCGCAAGCGCGACTCGTTCGCGATCCGCACCGCCCTGTCCCGGGACGAGGTCTGGGAGCGGTTGCTCGCCCACCGCAAGGTTCGCGAGGCGACCGATCCGGCGCCCTCTCCGAGCCCGCCGGTCGGCGCACCGTTCCTGGTCGCCCGGCAATCCGATGGCGAGGTTCGTCTGCGTCACTGGGCCGGCCCCGCCGACGCCGTCTCGCCAGTGATCGTGCTCGAGATGTCCGACGACGGACGAGGCGGGACGGTGGTCGAGGGCCGCTTCGACACGCGCGGCCGACAGCGGCCGCTGTTGGATCTTCCGCGCCTGCGTCCTGGTGGTCGCAAGTGGGTCGCGGCCGCGTCGGTCGCGGCGACGATCGGCACCGCGTTGCTGCTGCCGGTGCTGTTGGGCGCGAGCGCCGAGGCGGTCGTGTCGGTGCTCGTGCTGCTGTGTCTGTTCTCGGTCCCGACCGCGTTGGTCTTCGTACCGGGTCTGCTCATCTGGCAGGCGGAGGGCCGCAAGCGCTTCGTCGGTCCGCTGTGGGAGCTGATGGGCGAGGTCTTCACGCCCGTCGCGCTCACCGAAGCCAGCCGGCCCGAGCCGTTCCGCGGTCACGCGCTGCCGAGCGCGCCGCCCTCCTGAGCCGACCTCACGGCACGTCGAAGCCGGGCCAGTCGGGCGCACCATCGATGCCCGGCCGCGGATCGCCGTCGACGTCCTGCGCCGGATCACCGACCCGCCACACGGCGACGTCCGACAGGTCGAGCGTCGTCTGCCCGCTGATGTGGGCATTGCCGTTCGCGATCCCGGCGAAGTACGACGCCGAGTAGGGGACGTTGCGCGAGCCGGGGGCCGCGACCGGATCCGGGTCGGCCCCGTTGTTGTCGATCGCGCAGCTGTCGAAGATCGCCGCCGGGCAGATCGCATCGACGCCCGGCGCGTCGCTCATGAAGATCGAGTTGCGAATCGTGCCGACCGAGGTCGTGTCGCAGGTCAGGTCGTTGCCGGCCGCCGTCCCGAGGTTGCCCGCGATCGTGCTGTAGAGGATCGTGAAGTCGGCGACGTTCTGCAGCGACATCCCGCCCGGCGTGTCCGCGCCGGACCCGTTGGCGATCACGGCCATGTTCTCGAGCGTGACGCGGCTGTTCATCAGGGCCTCGATCCCGACAGTGGCGTTGCCGAAGATCGTCGAGTTGCGGAGGATCCCGCGCCCCTGCATGTCGAGGCCCACGCCGATGTCGTTGTCGGTGACGATGACGTCGTTGAGCCACAGCCGTCCCGAAGACAGCACCTGTGCCCCGATCGTTCCCCCCTCGATCCGAACGTTCTCGAGCATCAGGCGGTTGGAGGAGTTGGTGACCACGGAGACCGGTTCGCCGTCACGCGTGATCGTCACCCGATCCGAGACCCCGGCGATCGCGACGTAGTGCGACTCGCTGCCGCCGACGAGCCGAATCCCCGTGTCGTAGCCGCTGCTCGAGCTGCGCAGCCACACGGAGATCTGTGCGTTCTCCAGGTTGGTCGCACTGAGCGCGTCGTCGATCGAGCAGTACGGGTCGCCGGCCAAGCCGAACCCCGGCGGTACGCAGTCGTCCGGATCGACCCAGAACGACTGGCCGTCGAGACAAGCCCCCGTATCGAAGTTGCAGCCTTGGGGCCGGTCCTGATCCGCACTGGCGTCGCGACACTGGGCGTGGCTCGAGCAGCCGACACATGCGCCGACGTCGTTGCAGAACGGAGTCATCCCGCCACACTGACCCAGCGAGTCCGCGTCGCACGCCGTGCACACGCCGGTGTCGAAGCAAACGGGGGTCGTGCCGTCGAGGTTGGCGCAGTAGTCGTCGCCACCGGCCGTCGTGCAGGCCGAGCAAGTCCCGTCGACGCAGTACGGGGTCGACGGATCGCAGCTGGCGTCGATGCCCTCGGTCGAGCAGTCTCCGCCGGGCCCCTCCGTCGCCGTGGCGGTGTCTTCGCTGCCGGAGGTCTCGGTGGTCGTCGCCGTGCCACTGCCCTCGGCGTTGGCATCGGACCGACACTCCGCCTCCTCCGCGGAGATCTCGGCCTCGGCCACACAACCGCCGCGCAGCTCGGAAGTCACACACTTCGAGCAAACCGGGAAGTCCGGATCACTACACGCGACGTCACCACCGTTGTTGTGACAGTGATCCGGATCCGTGATGTAGCAACCGGCCACGAGGCCGGTCGTGCAGACAAACGCGACGGAGAGCGCGCACTCGAAGCGGCGAGGCACCGACGCATGGTAGCCCGTTGCCGGGGACATCGCGATCCGGCGACGTGTTTGCGCGGTGGGTGCCAGCAGTGCAGCCGTCGAATGTTCAGGCGCGATCATGGTCGGTCGACTCCCGGGTGTTCGAATGCCAGGTCTACGCCCGTCCGCGGGTCACCGTCGGCATCCGACAGCGGATCACCTCGCTGCCACCGCGCGAGGCCGGCCCACCGGGTTGCGCCCGCCGGCGACAAATGCACGTCGCCGGCGACCAGGTCGGCGAAGCCCGGTGGCCACAGCGGCTCGGCGCGCGAGCCTCGACCCAGCGGGCCATCGTGGTCGAGCACCGAGCCTTCGTCGTGCAGGTCCGGGCAAGCGAAGGCGGGGGAGTCGGCGCCAGCGACGATCGACGCGCGCACGACCGCGCTTCCGTCGGCGTCGCATCGCAGCGTCGTACGAGACGCACTCCCGTTGTCGACGACCGTGCAGTAGCGCATGCCGATCCGTGCGCCGACGACGTCGATGGCGACCGCCCCCGGCTCGCGCGCGGCGTGGACGACCACGGTGTCGACCAGCGACACTTCCGCCCCGGCGTCGGCGACGATCGCTTCGCGGGCGGTCCCCTCGATCCGGACGCGCTGCAGATCGACGGTGCCGCCGCGGGCGACGACACCTCGCATCCCGCCCACGATCACCACGTCCTCGATCCACGCCTGACCGCCCTCGAGGTGGATCGCCGTCGCCGACGGTCCGGCCGCGATCGTCGCCCCTGCCAGGGTCAGCCTCGCGCCCTCCCCGACCCGGACCCCGTCGCCGTCCGGCGCGAGCACGACCCCCGGCTCGGCGTCGATCACCAGCGACCCGCCCGTGCGCACGATCGGCGCGCGGTACGGGAGGTCGGCGGCCGCGAGCCGAATCGTCGCCGAGCCCTCTTGGCCGATCTCGGCGAGTGCCTGCGCCAGCGAACAGCGCGGCACCGTGACGCCATCGATCGCCATCCCCCCGCACGCGTGAGGATCGACCCACACGACCTCGTAGTCCTCGAGGCAGACGCCCGATGCCCGCTCGCATCCCGCGTCGCCACAGTCGAGCTGGCGCGTGCAGCCGCCACATGCGAAGTCGTCGGCGCAATACGGCGCCTCGTCGGTGCAGCCGCCGATGCTCGCGGGGTCGCAGGCGCCGCATCGTCCCCAGGGGGTGCACACCGCCTGCCCCATCTGGCGACAGAACGCGTCGCCGCCCACCTCGGCGCACGCGCGGCAACCCGCCGCCACGCACCAGGGTCGGTCGGCGGGACACTCCCCGTCGTCGCCACACTCGGACGGGTCGACCGCCTCGGCTCGCCCCGCCTCCGGTCGCGTGTCGTCTTCGTCCTCCACCCTCGCCGCGGGCCCGCAGTCGCCGTCCCAGGCGCACGGGTGCTCGGTCGCGGCACACCCGCCCAGCGCCCCCGCGATCGCGATCAGGCCTCGCACACGGAGAGGGTCGACCGCCGATCCCGATCGTTGCACCGCAAGCGCACTTTTTTTCGATCCGGGCAGCCCGGGCCGGACACGCGCGTATGATCGCGCGCATGAAGCGGGCCTTGGTCACCGGTGCTCCCGGTTTCGTCGGAGCGCACATCGTCCATCAGTTGCTCGAGCGCGGTGTGCAGGTGCGCGGCCTGGCCCGCCCGGGCGAGGACCTGCGCAACCTCGAGGGCGCCGACATCCAGATCGTCGAGGGCGACGTCCGCGATCGGGAGGCGATGCGGGCCGCCGTGGCGGAGGTCGACACCGTCTTCCACGCCGCCGCGATCTACGAGGCCTACAGCCGCGATCCCGGTCGCATGTACGACGTCAACTTGCGCGGCACGTTTCACGTGCTCGAGGCTTGCCGCCGGGCCGAGGTGGAGAAGGTGGTCTACACCGCCTCGATCGCCGCCCTCGGACGTCCCGCGCCCGGGGCGATCGCCGACGAACAGACGGCGTACGAGGCCTGGGACCTCGACTTCGCCTACAGCCGGTCCAAGTACTTCTCCAAGCGGACGGCCGAGGACTTCGCCGCATGGGGTCTCGACGTTCGGATCGTGTGTCCCGGCATCGTCTTCGGTCCGGGTGATCGCGTCCCGACCCCGTCGGGGCGTCTGATCCTGTCGTTGGCGGCGGGCGAGGCCCCGGGCTACACGGACGGCGGCGCCAGCTACGTCGACGTGCGCGACGCCGCGGCGGGTCACCTCGCGGCCGCCGAGCGAGGCAAGGCCGGCGAGAGCTACATCGTCACCGGCCACAACCTCTCCAACCGCGACTTCCTCCACGTGGTGTGCCGCGTCGCCGGCCTTCGCAAGCGCAGCCTCAAGATCCCCGCCCCGCTCGCGCGCGCCTACGTGCGGGTACGCGAGTCGATGGCGGTCCGCCGCGACGAGACGCCGAGCCTGGCGAGCGCGTTCTTCGAGTACGGCGCCCGCGACTGCTTCTACGACAACGCCAAGGCGGTGCGTGAGCTCGGCGTCTCGTTTCGGCCGATCGACGAGACGGTGGCCGACGCGCTCGAGTGGTTTCGTGCCGAAGGCCGGCTGCAGTAGTCGGTCGGCCCCGACGTCAGTGGGCGAACTGATCGATGTCGGGCATCGAGCTCAGGTCGGCCGGCTCTCGGTTCGGACCGAGCGGCTTGGACTCCGAGGGCTTGGCCGGCGGCGGTCCGTCGCCGCGAGGCCCGTCGGGGTGGTGCGCGTCCTGGTAGAAGAAGCGTAGCGCGAGCCGCACGCGAATCTCGTGTCCGGGCACGTCCTCGACCAGGCGGGCGTGCTCGATCTGCTGCACCAGACACACGTCGCCCTCGGCGTCGACGAGCTGCCCGGCGACGATCCGCGCGCGCCCGAGCTGTCCGTCGGGCAGGACCGACAGCTCGACCGTGCTGTCGGCGAACATGCGAGGCTGCCGCGCGACCGCGTCCTCGTAGCAGCGTCGCAGCGCCGGCCGGGCCGCACGCAGCACGTCGTAGCCGAGCGACCGGGCCAGGCGCTGGTCGGCGGCCACGGCATCGGCGTCGGCGTGGGTCGGCGGCGACCCGGCGCGCACCAGCCCCCGCGGCCCGTGGAGCGCGTCACCCCCTCCCCCTCGGGTCAGCACCAGACCTTTTTCGCCGAGCGAAAAGTTGCTGCGCAGACGGGCGACGACCCTCGGGTCGTCCAGCGACGCGAGTCGCCGTCGCTTCACCACGACGTCACGCTCGATCTCGGGGGTCAACGCCTCGCCGGCGTGGTCGTCGATCGGCTCGTCGGCCGGGGCCGGCTCACCGCCTCCGCCCGCGCGACCACCCGCGGCCACCGCCACCCGCTCGGCGGCGAGGTCCTCGTCGGCCATGCGCTCGGGTTCCTCGATCCGACGCTCCACCTCGCCGAGCAGGGCCCAGACATCCGTGCGCTCGGCCCGGGCCGCCTCCCCTTCGCCGAACAGCTCGGTGTGGATCGCCGCGTACCGCTCCAGCATCGCCTGCGCGTCGAGCAGAAATTCCTCGTCGCCCGTCGACAACCACGCGCGCATCTGCGTGTGGCCGATCCGCATCAGCAGCGCGTGCCGGCGCTGGTCGTGCGCCGTCGTCTCCGGCAGCTGCAGCAACGCCCGCTGCATGAGGACCACGGCGGCCGGGTAGTCGCCCTCGGCGTAGCGTCGCTCGGCGAGCGCGTAGATCCGGGCGGCCGTGGCCTCGCGCGCGTTGTCGGCGGGTGCGGACGCCGAGCCGACTTCGGCACCGGTGGTCGGCCCGGTCGCCGGGCGCCCCGCGCATCCCGCCAGCACGGCCAGCAGTCCGCAAGCACCCAACCCGTACCCGATCCGACTCGACCCGAGCCCCATGTCCCGACCAACGCCGGGGGTCGGGGCCGCTTACAGCGCCGGGTCGGTCGGCGGCGCGTCGACAAGCTCCAGGGCACGCAGCGCCAGCCTCGGGGCGTCCGTCTCGTCCTCGTGCATGAACACGACGTACGCGTCGTTCCAGGTCGCGGCGACGCGCGACAGCCAATCCACGAGCTCGACATCCTCGTACGCGGGCCGTCGCAGCCGCACGTAGCCCCACCCGACCAGGTCGACCAACGGCGCCTCGGGCATGCCGTCGTCGGCATCGGCCACGCACAGGCCCGCATTGCCCTCGCGCAGCACGTCGAACACCTCGTCGTCCAACCACGAGGCGTGTCGGAACTCGAAGATCGCACGGGCGTCCGCGGGCAGAGCCTTCACGAATCCTCGCAGGCGTTCGACGTCCTTGCGCAGAAACGGCGGCAGCTGAAACAGAACGCCACCCAGCTGCTCGCCCAACACCCGGGCTTGCGAGTACAGGTAGTCGACGTTGTCTTCGGCATCCACGAGCCGGTTTTGATGGGTGATGCGTCGCGACGCCTTGAGCACGAATCGGAACCGCTCGGGCACTCGGGCGCGCCACCCCTCGAGCACGCTCGCCTTGGGCATCCGGTAGAAGGTGTTGTTGATCTCCACCGTGCCGAAGCGCTCGGCGTAAAACTCCAGCATCTCGTCCGACGACGCGCCCTCCGGGTAGAAGGCCGGGCGCCACTTGGGATAGCTGTAGCCGCTCGTGCCGATGCGCACCACGGCGCGAGACTACCAGGGCTCGGGACTATCGAAAGGCCCGTAGGTTGTCGCGGGCCCACTTCAGCAGCAGCCGCGAGCGGCCGAACCGGGACGACACCCCGATGATGCCGGGCGTATGCGCGAGCGACTCGAGCAGCGCCAGCGCCTCCTGCCGCGTCATCGCGCGCGGGTCGAGTCCGAGGCCTCGCGCCGCCTCCAGGAGCACCTCGCGCGCCTTCTCATCGCCGACGGACGCACCGATCACGCCCACGAGCTCTTCGAGCGCGACCGGAGGATGGGCGTCGTCGTGGAGCATGTGCCGGCTCAGCTCGGCAGTGCGAGGACGACCGTGGTGGTGTTGTGAAAGCCCGACATGTCGCCGACGTCGAGCGCGATCTCGCCGTAGGTCTCGAAGCCGGCGAGCGGAACGTCGCCGAGCTCCTCGCTCATGCCTCGCACCGCGGTGTCGAAGGCATCGCCGAGGATCAGGTTGCGACAGATGCAGTCGAAGACGATGGCACCGGCGGCGGGCCGGTCCAGCGCTTCTCGAGCGCGGCGAGCGGCCTCGCGTGCCGAGCCGATCTGGCGCGACGGCTCGCTCTCCGTGATGCGAATGACCGATCCCTGTGCGATGCCGCATGCGAAGCCGAGCGAGCCGTCGACACCGCGCGACAGGGGGGCGCGGATCTTCATCGCTCCGCCGCTGGCGAGCCCCGCCTCGTAGCGCAGCAAGTACGCCCCGATGTCCTCGTCCCCGAGCGTGTCGGGATCGACCCCGCGCTCCGCCGCGCTCGCGCGAGTTCGCTGCGCCCAGACCTCCCACGCCGGGCGTCCGTCGATCTCGTGGACCGTGGCGCCTTCGGCCTTCGTGACCGAGAGGGGATCGGACAGCGCGACGTGACCGTGGTGCACGCCGATGCCCAAGCGGTGCCGCGAGTGGATCGTGGCGACGACCACCGCGTCGCTGGCGACCTCGGTGCCGCACGCCACCCACGTCCGCGTCATCGCGAGGTCGTCACCGGCCGCACCGCCGGCGAGGGGAATCGGCGCGTCGTCGCCGAGCGCCGCGGCGGCCAGGAGCGTCGCCTCTTCGCTGACGCCCGCGAGGGGATCGAGCAAGAGGATCGCGGTCCGGTGCGGCAACCCTTCCACCTCGCGCGGCAGCTCGTGCACCGCGTCGGCGACCGCCCGTTCCGGCGACGCCTTCAGACCGCGTCCGAGGCCCGCGTGCAGCGCGAACGGACCCGCGACTGCGATCGCGCTCACCGAGGACTTGGCCACCGTGGCTTCGGTGAACTCGCCCGAGGTCGATGCCCCGAGCACGCGGTCGGCCGAGAAGGCGTCGGCGACGATGGGCATCACCTCGCTCAGCGGCTGCGCGGTGGAAGCGAAAATCAGCACGAACGCCGGCTCGCGACCCGAGAGCCCACGACGCAGCTGCGTCACCAGTGACGACGCCGCGGCGTGGGCCTCGCCGCTCGCGATCGCGGTGACGACGGCTGTAGATTCAGTATTACTCATTGCCCCTCGTTTGGGATCCTATCGGGCCGGATGCGATTTCGACAGCGAGAAGTGGCCCAAAATGAAACGTTCGGAAGCGAGCGCTCGTGGCGCAGGGGTTTCGTATGATCTGCGTTCGCGCGTCGACACCGAATCGAGTTCCGACTGCGCTCGCGAGGGGATGTCCGAAATTCACATCGGCGCGGAGGGCCTCGAGCGCGAGCTCGCCGAGGCGTTTTCGCGCATCGTCGAGGACGGTGCCTCCGAGATCCGTCTGACCCTGCACGAGGCGATCACCCCCAATCATCGCTTGGCGGAGCTGTTGCGCGCGCAGGTGGTCGGCGCCCCATCGGTGCGCCGCGTCGTCTTGTCCCATCCCAGTCCGGGAGTACGCTTCGTCGCCTCGTCGCTGTCGCTGTTGATGCCGCAGGTGGTCTTCCACGCGATCACGACGCCGAGCAAGTCGACCCCCGCGCCAGCCGATCCGTCTCCGGGGCCCTCGGGGGCGAGCTTCCTCGTCGCGCACGTGGCCGGCACGGATCCATCACAAAGCGTGGAGGAGGCGTTCGCCCAGGCCGCGCGCCGACGAAGCCGCGTGCTCGTCTTGGTGCTCGACGCCGATCGCCACGTCGATCGCCGTCTCGTGACGCTCGTCAGCGACGCGCTCGAGCGCGTGCTGACCCTCGAGATGCTCCTGGTCGTGCACCCCAGCCCGTCCGTCGGATTCCTCGCGTCGGGACTGGGTCTGCGTTGTCCTCGCGTCCGTGTCGTTGCCTGCGCCAACGAGCTCGAGGCCCGCGAGCTCGCCGCCGGTCGCTGACGACTCAGGTCGCGTTCGCGACCACGCAGGTGGCCAAGTATCGGGACCGCCGTAGCGTCTGCAGGACCGCGTCGTCGGCCCCTTCGATGACGAGGCGACGAAGGCTCGCGATGTTCTCCGCGCGCGCCAACGCGGCCGTGCCATCGGCTCCGATCGCGGGCAAGCGCAAAGTCTCGAGACTGCGCATGTGGTCGGCTCGCGCCAACGCGATCGCGAGCACGTCGCCGGTCCCATCCGCACACGTGCCACGCAGATCGAGCGACTCGAGCCAACCCATGGCCGGGTTGGACACCAGTGCGCTCGCGCCCGCGCCGGTGAGCGGATTGGCGGAGATGTCGAGCTTGCGAAGACCCGACAAGCCCGTGTGGTGCTGAAACAGTCGCAACCCGCGGTCGGTCAGCTCGTTGCGCGACAGCACGAGCTTCTCCAGACCCGAGAGCCGTCCCTTGTGCAGCAACGTCGCCAACCCGTCGTCGGAAATGCGGTTGTCGGACAGATCGAGCTCACGCAGGCGCGGTAGCCACGATGCGGCGACGAGGGCGGCCACGCCCGGATCCCCGAGCCCCGAGCCGCCGAGGAACAGACCGCGCAGGAACTGCAAGCGTCGACTGGACAGCGCGTCGATGCCGGTCACCCCGAAGTCGTTGCCCGAAAGCGCCAGCCGCTCGATCTCGGAAAAATGCGGAAGCTGAGCCAGCTCGACCATCGACGCGGAGCTCAGGCCGTTGTCCTCGAGGTTGAGCAACGACAGACCGCCCGGCCGTGGGGCGAGCCCACGCAGCTCGGCCGCGAGCTCTTCACCGTCGATCGGATTGACGGACAGATCGATCGTGTGCAGCCCGGTCAGGCGATTGACCGCGATCAGTCGCGCCGCGCCACGGGCGTCGATGTCGTTGCGCGACAGCACGAGCTTGCCCAGCTGCGGCATGCGCTGCGCGTCGGCCAGTGCCTCGGCGCCCCAGTCCATGCAGCCGACGCCCGTCAGCAGCAACTCCTGCAGGCCGCCCAGACACGCGGACTTCGCCACGCGCTCCACCCCCGAATCGCCGAGGTCGTTGTGCGACAGGTCGAGCAGCTCGACCGACCGCATCAGCTCCGAGGCGAGCACCTGGTCGAGCTTGCGCTCGTCCTCGCGCAGCAGCTTGGCCGTCCGGACCCAGCGCCAGTAGCGAGGCGGGTGCCCCGACAGCAGGTCGCTGCACCACGACGCGGGAGCGACCCGCAGCGACGTGGGCCATTTTTCTATGTTGCGCGCGACCAGGTCGTGGTCGCTCTCGGACCACACCGGCGACACCGTCAGCAGCGCCATCCACACCGGCCCTTCCGCCGGCAGCTGGCTCAGCGCCTCGGCCACCCGCTCCGAACGAGCGCCCGCGATCTCGTAGGCGACACGCTTGAGATCCGAGCTTCGCCCCTGGCGCAGCAGTCCCGTGAAGTAGCCACGCAGATCCTGGCGCCGCTCCGCCTCGATCTCGAGCCGTCTCGCGTCGGCCGCGGTGAGGCGCGCGTGCTGGGCCAACGCCAACAGCTGGGCGTACTCCGTTGCCTCCATCCGCTCCTTCCTTTGTACACCCAGGCCGGGTCGGCGGCCTATCGCCGCGTTCGGTCACGCGGTCGATTCGGGATCAAGGCGGGTTTTTCGGTGCCCACGCCACCACCACGCGAGGGCGAGCCCGGCCGCCGCGGCCTCGTACACCAGCCCTTGCAAGGTCCCCCGGGCGGCGGCGGCGTGGTCGGCCCAACCGACCTCGTTGGTCGGCGTCAGCAGGTTGAAGGGCGACCACATCGCATCCGACAGCGGCCAAAGGATGGCGACCCCGATCCCGTTGGACGCGCTCGTGTCCATACATGCGTCGACGAGCAGGTGGCTGAGCACGCCGACGAAGGCACCCACGGCCACCGCTCGGGTGGGACGCCCGAACCGACGGGCCAGCGCGCCGGCGATCACCGCCACGACCACGGCGAAGGGTAGGTTGTGCGTGACCACGCGGTGCCACGCGTTGAACTGTGGCGCCCACCACAGCACGAAGTCGACGTCCGGGGCGAGCGCGCCCACCACGACCGCGGTCGTCACCGAGGATCGGTGGCCCACCAGCCAGCCCACGGCGGCATGCCCGACGGGGGTCACGAGGTCAGCGTACCAGCGACATGCACGCCGCGGCGGCGGGTGTATACCGGCAGCGTGCACCGACTCCTGGCCGCCCGGGTCGCCACCGTGCTCACGGCCCTCGCCGCGTGGCTGTGCCTCGCGCCCCCCCTTGCCGCCGCCGCACCCGCCGATCCGCTCGAGGTCGTCGAGCATCACCTGCCCAACGGCCTCACGGTGCTGCTGAGCGAAAACCACGCGCAGGCGGAGGTGTTCGGCGCCGTCGTGATCGACGTCGGGTCCAAGAACGACCCGGCCGACGACACCGGCATGGCCCACTACCTCGAGCACATGTTGTTCAAGGGCACGACCGAGCTCGGAACGTCCGACTGGGACGCCGAGCGTCCGTACATCGCCGAGCTCGAGAAGCTGTACGACGAGCTCGCCCGCGAAAGCGACGAGAACAAGCGCCGCGATCTGCGGGCGGAGATCGACATCGTGTCGCAGAAGGCGGGACGATTCGCGATCCCCAACGAGTTCGATCGGCTCGTGGCCGAGCTCGGTGGCACGAACGTCAACGCGTTCACGTCCAACGACATCACCGCCTACCACAACGTCTTTCCCGCCTCGCAGGTCGAGCTGTGGATCGAGGTCTACGCCCACCGCTTCCAGGAGCCGGTGTTCCGCCTGTTCGCGCCGGAGCTCGAGGCGGTCTACGAGGAGAAGAACACGTCGATGGACGGGTTCGTCGAGCCGGCCTACGACGCGTTCCTCGAGCGCTTCTTTCCGGGCCATCCCTACGGGCGGCCGATCCTCGGCACGGTCGAGCACCTCAAGCGACCCTCGCTGAGGGCGATGCGCGAGCACTTCGAGAAGTGGTACGTGGCCAACAACATGGCGCTGATCCTGTCGGGCGACTTCGACAGCGAGGCGATCCTGCCGATCATCGAGGACAAGTTCGGCAAGCTGCGCTCGGCCCCCGTGCCCCCGGCCGCAACCCCGCCCGTGGCGGCGTTCGCCGGCCGCGAGCACGTCGACGTGCGCATGACCCCGGTCCGCGCCAGCGCGATCGGCTTTCGCACCCCCACGCGCGGCCACGAGGACTATCCGGCCCTGACGGTCGCCAAGGCGTTGCTGGCCAACGAGCAGGGCTCGGGCGCCCTCGACGCGCTCGCCGACGGCGGCAAGCTGCTGTTCGCCGACGTGCTCGACCTCGACATGCACGAGCACGACGGCACGGTGATCTTCTTCGCGCCGAAGGTCCTCGGCCAGTCGTTCGGCGCCGCCGAGAAGCTGATCTTCGCCGAGATCGAGCGCCTTCGCTCGGGGCGGGTCGAGGCCAAGCTCGTCGACGCCGTGCGGCGCAACCTGCTGCGCGACATCGAGCGACAGTGGGAGTTCAACGAGTCGCGCGTGCTGGCGATGGCCGAAGCGTGGGGCCGCGGCGAGAAGTGGTCGCAGTACCTGGCCACGGTGCAGGCGCTCGAGAAGGTCGACGTCGCCGCCGTCGCCCGCGCCACCACGCGCTGGTGGGGCAGCGACTACCTCGTGATGCGCTCCCGTCGCGGCACGCCCGATCGCACCCGGCTGACCAAGCCCTCGTTCACCCCCGTGCAGCCGGTGGGCGGCAAGCACTCGGCGTACTACCGCAAGATCCACCCCGCGGCCGACGACGACGTCGCGCCGCGCTTCGTCGACTTCGACAAAGCCCTGACCACGGTTCCGGTACGCGACGGCGTGACGCTCGTCGCCAACGACAACCCGTTCAACGAGATCTACCAGCTCGAGCTGCGCTTCGGGATCGGGCAGCGCGACATCGAGGCGCTCAACATCCTCGGCGACTATCTGCAGCGCGCCGGCACCACCTTCCATCCCGGCACCGCGTTCGCGGAGCGCCTGTTCGAGCTGGCGACGACCTTCGAAGCCTACGCCACCGAGGATCGCTTCGTGCTGCGCCTCGAAGGCCCGCAGGAGCAGCTGACCCACGGCATCGGCCTGCTCGGGGAGGTGCTCGCGGCCCCGGCCGAAGATCGTCGCCGTCGCCGCCGCATGCGTCTGGAATCGTGGGCGGGGCATCGCTTCGCCAAGGGTGACCCGGAGTCGATCGCCGATGCGCTGTGGGAGCACGCGATCCACGGCGAGGCGTCGTACGGCCATCGCTTCGGCCACCGCGCCGTCAAGAAGCACTCGGTCACCGACCTGCTCGCGGCGTGGGAGCGGGCGCAGAGCTACGAGGTGGAGGTGCGCTGGACCGGCACCTTCGACGCGCCCGCGGTGGCCGCGTTGCTCGACAAGCAGCTGCCGTTCGGCGCCAACCTCAAACCCGCGGTCGCCAAGCAACCCCGCCCTCGCGAGTCGTTCGGCACCGACCAGGTCTTCTTCGTCAAGCGACGCGACGCGGTGCAGAGCCACGTGTGGTTCTTCATCGAAGGCGAGCCGGTGAGCGCAGACGACCTCGTGGGCATGGACGCCTACAACGAGTACATGGGCGGCGACATGGGCGGGCTCATCTTCCAGGAGGTCCGCGAGCTGCGGGCGCTCGCCTACACCGCCTTCGGCACGTTCGACGAGCCGGAGCTCAAAGGCACCTCGGGTCACTTCTACGGCTACGTCGCGTGCCAAGGCGACAAGACGGAGACGACGATCCGGCTCATGCGCGAGCTCGTGCGCACGTCACCGGATCGCTCCGACCGACTGTCGGCCGTGCGCTCGTCGCTGCTGCGCAGCCAGGAGACCGCCGACCCTCACTTCCGCACGCTACCCGCGACGATCGCCACGTGGCGCGACCAGGGCTACTCCGAAGATCCCCGCCGCGAGCGCATCAAGGGCTACCGCGGGCTGCAGCTCGAGCACATGCAGACCTTCTGGAAGCACCAGGTCGAAGGCCGCCCGCTCGTCATCGTCGTGGTCGGCGACCCCCGCCGCATCGAGCTCGACGTGCTCGAGCGCTTCGGGCCGGTCACGGTGGTGCGCCAGAGGCAGCTGTACAAGCCGAACTAGGGCTGAACGTGAGTAGGAGAGTGCCGATCGCCTTGGGGTGTTTCGTCGTAGGCGCGCTGCTGTCCTGTTCGGACCGAGCCACCAGAGGCGAGTGCTACCAGCCGTTCACGCCGACGGACGGTACGACCTTCTGCGAGTGGGGTCCGGGGGAGCTCCCGGACCCGCCCGAGCCGAGCCTCTCGACGCACCAGGTCTCACTCGCCTTCGCCCCCACGCAAGACATGCCGTGTGACCCCTGCGACGTGGAGGCTTTCGATGCCCTACTGCGCGCCGAGATCGAGACGGTCTGCGACCAGCCGTACGAGCTGATGAGAGGCTGCTACATCCGTCCGGAGGAAACGACGAACGGGAGCTGTTGGGTTGCCGGTGTCTACTTCTCCGACTGCAACCCGCCGTGATGAGTGCGCGGGTGGTGGAAGGGTCGAGCTTTCCTCCGGCAACGAGCCCCCCAGGACTACGCCCCGGGGGCCGGCCGTCACAGCCTGGTGCCGTCGGGTTTGCGTCGGCCGCTACGGCACGACGCGCTGGTACATCACCAGGAGTTCGAGATAGAGCACCTTGCCGATGGGTGGAAGACGGGTCCTCGCCTGTTGGATGTCGCCGACGAGCAAGGTCTCGTCGTCCGACGACACCGAGCCACGCTGGCGGCCCACCAAGGTGAGCTCTTCGGTCGAGGTCACCGCCGTGACGAGCACATAGCGAAGCGTGTCCTCCGGGGCGCCGTCCTCGAGACAATGGTCGGTCTCGACCTCCATGGTGATCGGGGCCTGCACCTGCGTGCCAAGGACCAGATCCGTACCGTCGAGGGCCGCGAACAGGACCCGCGTGCCGTCGACGCTCGACAGCGCCACCGCCCGCGCCATGGAGGGAGGGCCGAAGAGGGCGCTGTACCGGACCGCCGACAGCAGCACCTCGTCCTCGGGTCCCCAGACGGGGTTCCCTTCGGGCGCCAGCGCATGGGTGAGCGTCGCCAGCCGCGGCGAGTCGACGGCCCCGCAGGTCAGGGACGAGACCACGCTGCCGGCTCCTGAGTCGATCGCGACGTCGGTGACCCGACAGGGGATCGACAGCTCGTACAAGTCCACGTCATCGAACCCCTCGACGTCCATCCAGGCGGCCTCGTCGACGAACGCGAGCTCGAAGGTCGCGTTCGCACCGTCGGACCCCGCGCACGCCGGGTCCAAACCCGGCTCGCCTCCGCTCGAAGAGCCCGTCTCGTCCGCGGCCCCCCCCGAGGTGGAGCTCGACACCGCCGTCGTCGTCGCGTCGCCGGGACCCGACATCGCGTCGGAGGTGCTCGCCGCCACGTCGCCCGTGCTCGACCCGGCAGCGGTGGTGTCCGTCCCGTCGCCCACGTTGGGGCCACACCCGGTCAGCATCCACATCGCACCGACCGACGCGATGATTCCTACCTTCGACCAAACCATACGACTGTCAGTATGCCGAAGCGTCGACGACACGCAAGCTTTGTCATCTACGCTGCGACCAATGCGGCATCACGGGCAACTTTTGTCGTCACACATCGTGGTCGGTACGTCGACGAGCGACACCGCGGCGACGAGGTGCTCGGCACGCTCGACGAAAGTGGTGTGCGTGTCGAGAACGAGCTACGGGGCGTCGTCGAGGTTCTGCAGGCCTGCCGGCGCGTTCGCATCGAACGCCGCGCGTTCCGCCTCGATCTTGGCGAGCAGCTCGGCCGCCGCCTCCGTCGGCGAACGGCGCAGGATCTCCTGGAAGGCCAGCACGAAGCCGGTCGGTCGCTGATCGGTGGGGAGGGTGGCGACCCCGCTCATGTACTCGGCCCCGACCGCGCAGTCTTCCACGATCAGCTGCAGCGTCGCCGGTAGCTTCGCGGCGTCCTCACACGTCATCGACGAATGGCGGCACAGCGCGCGGCCGAGTTCCTCGCACTCGGGCGAGTCGGCGGCCGCGGGCGCGGCGGTGGGGTTCGTCTCGGGGGACGCAGGCACCGAGGGGCTGACCGGCCCGCCGCCACACGCCCCGACGAGACTCAACCCCCACAACGCCACTGCTGCAATCCTGCCGTCCATGCGAGGTGCACCAACCTTGCGTGACGGAGCGTATTCCGACCCCGATCCTCGGGCGCCAGCGCGTGGGTGAGCATCGCCAGTCGGGGCAAGTCGACCGCCCGACCTTCTTCCGCGATCAGACCTTGTCGTTGGCCAACAGCACGAACGCGTAGTCGAACGCATCCTCTTTGAGGCGGTCGAACCGGCCCGCCGCGCCGGCGTGTCCGGCTTCCATGTACGTGCGCAGCAGCAGCATGTTGTCGTTGGTTCGCTTGGCTCGCAGCGTGGCGACCCACTTGGCGGGCTCCCAATAGGTCACGCGCGGATCGGTCAGCCCCGCCGTCGCGAGGATGTGCGGGTAGTCCTGCGCCGTCACGTTGTCGATCGGCGAGTACGACGCGATGTCGCGGTAGGCGTCCTCGCTCTCGATCGGGTTGCCCCACTCCGGCCATTCCGGCGGCGTCAGGGGCAGTTGTGCGTCACACATCGTGGTCAGCACGTCGACGAACGGCACCGCCGCCACCACGGCGCGCCACAGCTCCGGCCGCAGGTTCGCCGCCGCCGCCACGAGCATGCCCCCGGCGCTGCCGCCCTCGATCGAGATGTTCCCTTTCGCCGTATAGCCCTCGGCCACGAGGTGCTCGGCCGCCGCGACGAAGTCGGTGAACGTGTTCATCTTCTTGTCGAGCTTGCCGTCGGTGTACCAGCGGTAGCCCTTGTCCTTGCCACCGCGCACGTGGGCGATCGCGTGCACGAAGCCACGGTCGACCAGGCTCAGCCGGCCCGTGGCGAACGCGGCCGGCATCGCGTGACCGTACGAGCCGTAGCCGTACAGCAGACACGGCGCGGTACCGTCGATCGGCGTGTCCACGTGCCACAGCACCGTGACCGGCACGGTCTGCCCGTCCGCGGCGGGGGCGTGCAATCGGGCGCAACGGTACTGGGTGGCGTCGTGGCCGGAGGGAACCTCCTGCTCCTTGAGCAAGGTCCGCGTGCGCGTCGCCATGTCGTAGTCGTAGACCTGCAGCGGCGTGGTGGGCGAGGAGTAGCTGTAGCGCACCAGCGTGGTGTCGTACTCCCAGCCGCCGGACAGGCCGAGGCTGTACGCCTCCTCGTCGAGCGCGATCTCGTGGGCGTTGCCCTGCCGGTCCTCGATCGCGATCCGGGGCAGCCCGTCGACACGCTCGAGTCGAACCGTGTAGTCGGCGAACGTCTGCACCCCGAGGACGAGCCGGCCCGCGCGATGGGGCACGTCGTCGCGCCAGTGCTCGCGCTGGGGGGTCGCCACCGGGACGCGCATCACCTTGAAGTCTTCGGCGCCATCGACGTTGGTCAGGATCACGAACTCGTCGCCTTGCTGCGACAGCTCGTACTCCACGCCCGCCTGCCGCGCCGCGACCAGGACCGGCGTGGCGGTCGGATCGTCGCCCGGGATGATCCGCACTTCGCTCGTGGTGTGATCGTGGGCGTCGATGACGATGTGCCCACGGCCCTCGGTCTCGCCCACGCCGAGGAAGAAGCCGGGATCGGTCTCCTCGTACACGAGCACGTCGGCCGCCGGATCCGTGCCGACCTCGTGGCGGAAGACCTTGCAGGGTCGATGCTGATCGTCGAGGACCACGTAGAACAGGTGCCGACCGTCCCGAGACCACGCGAGGCTGCCGCTGGCGGCGTCGGAGACGACGGGTCCGTGGGTACCGTCGTCGAGGTCGCGCACGTACAGCGTGTGGAACTCCGAGCCCTTGTCGTCGTAGGCGTACGCGAGACGGCGATGGTCCGGGGAGTGGGCGGCCGCGGCGAGCTGGTAGTAAGCGTGTCCCTTCGCCTCGGCGTCGCCGTCGACGAGCACCTGCACGTCGGTGCCGTCGGGCCGCTGGCGCACGATGTGGGGGTGCTGGCCGCCGGTCTCGTAGCGCCGAAAGTACGCCCACGGCCCGTCGCGCATCGGGACGGACGCGTCGTCCTCCTTGATGCGCCCCTTCATCTCCGCGAACAGCTCGTCCTGCAGCGCCTGCGTGGGGGCCATCACCTGCGTGGCCCATGCGTTCTCGGCCTCGAGATGTGCCCGGATGTCCGCGCGCAGGACGGACGGGTCGCGCATGACCTCTTGCCAGTTGTCGTCGCGCAACCACGCGTAGGGATCGTCGCGCTCGATGCCGTGCAGCGTGGTGACGTGGCGCTTGGCGAGGGGCGTGGGTGCAGAAACGGAATTCGACACGGAGCGCGACACTATCGCGTTCGCGGAGGGTCCAGCTACCGCCGCAGCTCCTGCAGCTTACGATTGACCTGCACCGACAGCTTGCGCTCGAGCTCGCGAGGCAGCACCGAGCCCGCACAGAACAGCGCGAACGAGACCAGCTCGTGGCCGATGTGGTGGAAGGCCGACATCGGGTCGTCTTCACGCGCCGCGTGCATCACCCCGAGGACCTGCTCGAAGTCGATGCGACCCCCGTGCGCGACGTCCTCGCCGAAGTACTCGTCGTAGCCGCTGCCGGTCACCCACGCCGCGAGCATCGCCTGCGCCGCGGGGAGGTCGCCGTTTTGGGCGATGGTCACGAAGATCTCCTCGAGCGCTTCCGAGAACGACTCGGTCAGCCTTCGCACCACCGCCTCGTCGATCGTCGAGCGTGCCTGCACGCGCGCGATGCCTCGCTTGACGAGGTGATACGCCGCCTTGACGACCGCGAACTCCTCGAGCCCGCTCTTGACGACGATCTGCGCGAGCGTCGTGTCGCCGTCGGATTCGGCCAGCAGCAGCTTCTGGTCGTCGTCGAGGTCGCGCTCGTCGGCGGCGATGACCGACTCCAGACACACGTCGAGCGAAGGAATCCGATCGCGGTACAGCTGCATCTCGTCGAGTCGCTGCACGCCGGTCATCAGCAGGCCGCGCACGGGGATGTGCACCTCGAGATCGGACCGCTCGTGCGAAGGGTCGGGCGTCGTGAACAAGTACGCGCCCTCGTCGACGAGCAACGTGCGGTTGAAGATGCCTTCGGTCTGCTGACGCAGGTACTCGAACAATCGCTTGCGATCGAGCACGCCCTTGTCCAAGCAAACCTGGCCGAGCCGTCGATCCTTGCTGACTTCCCACAGCAGGTCGGTCAGCTGTGCCCGGGTGATCACTTGCTCGCGAAGCAGCACCTCTCCGAGGCGGTCGGCCTCGTGATTGCTGCGCGCGTGCGTGAGCGCGCCCTGGTCGAAGGACACCTCGAACGATGTCCCGTCGTCCGAAAACACGTGGAGGTCGCCCTTCCAGTTGCGCTCGCCGATCACCTCGATGATCTGGAACAAGGTCATGGCGTTGAGAATCTCGCCGGCCATCAGCACGCGACCGCCCGGCTCCGTCTCCTCGCTGTCGACGTCGGCGAGCTCGAAGAGCGCGTCGATCTCGTCCTCGAGTCCGAGCTCGTGCTCACCCGGAAGCTCACGTCGCAAGATGATCAGGCCGGCCGCGTCCGCGACCAGGCGGTAACGTCCGTCACGGGTTCGCAACCGAAGGCGAGCGTCCTTGCCTTCGACCACGACGTTGCCCTCACCGTCGATGACGATGATGTCTTCGGAGTTGGACAAACTTCTCTGGATCCTAGCCCGGCAGCCCCGAATCCGCCGAAAACGAGTGACGCGGAGGCCGAGATGGACGTCGAGGTCGCACCGTCCGCCACGTGTGGGTCGACTTCGCGCGCTTGCGCGTCTCGGCATTCGTTCAGTCGGCCGGATCGACCGGCGACTTCGGTCGCGGGCTTGCTAGCATCGCGTCCGGGTGAACAGCTCGACCCCTGAACGGATCATCGCCGTCCGCGGGCCGGACGCCGGCCACGACGCGCACCGCTGCACGGGGGCTCGGCCGTGAACGAGTCACTCGCGTCCGAGCTTCGTGCGCTGACGAATCTGGCCGTGGAAGTCCAGCGGCGACGGTCCCTCGAGGATCTGCTGCAGCTCGTCGTCGATCGCACCGCAGAGCTGCTGGGTGTGGAGCACGTGAGTCTGAGGTTGCTCGACCCCACCCACGCCATGCTGGTCGCAACCTGTCGTACCGGGCGACCGGTCGAGACCGAGCCCGAGAGCTTCGCGATCGGCGAGGGTCTCGTGGGCTGGGTGGCGCAACACGGTCAATCACTGTCGACCAACGATGCGCCGGCCGATCCGCGCTACGTCGAGCGTCCCGGGATCCCCGCCATCGCCGCGTACCTCGGCGTGCCGCTGCTGGCCGGGGCAAGATGCGTCGGCGTGCTCGGTGCCGTGCACGAGCACGACTCTCCCCTCCGGTTCGACCCGCTCGACCTGCATCGGCTCGAGCTCATCGCGGCGATCTGCGCCCCGCACCTGGAGATCGTTCGCCTGCAGCGACTGTCGACGGTCGACCCGCTCACCGGCGCGCTCAACCGACGAGGACTCGACGGCGCATTCCCTCCCGAGCTGTCCGAAGAGTCCGGGGAGCTGTGCGTCGCGCTCGCCGACATCGACCACTTCAAGCAGGTCAACGACGAGCACGGACATGCCGTCGGCGACGAGGTGCTCAAGCACGTCGCCCGCAGCCTGTCGAGCGTGCTGCGGGCCGGCGATGCGATCGTGCGCTACGGCGGCGAGGAGTTCGTGATGTTCCTGGCCGGGGTGGGCCTGGGTCGCGCGCTCAAGATCGCCGAGCGAGCGCGCCGCGCCGTGGCGGCGAGCCCGGTGCAGCTCGGGGACACGCAGATCCGGGCGACCATCTCCGTGGGCGTGGCCGAGCGGCAACCGGGCCAGTCCCGCGACGCGCTCATCGCCGCCGCGGACGAAGCCATGTATCGAGCCAAATCGACCGGGCGCGACCGCGTCGTCGCGGTGGGCCAGGCTTGATTGCGCGCGCCGGAGCCGACTGGTAGTCACGTCGACCGATGATGCGCGCGGTAGTGCTAGTCGGCTTGCTCGCCGTGACCAGCTCTGGTTGCAAGGACGAAGAGCCCTCCCCCATCGAGATCCCCGCCGAAGTTCGCGGCATGTTCGGCCGCAATGCCGACGACCTCTACCACGGCACCCGAGGACTGGAGATCGACGGCGAGTCGATCCGGTTCTCGGAGATGACCATGGTCGTCACCGGCGGCAAGATGGTCGGCGACACGTTCCAGATCGACCGCGCCGAGGTGCGGTGGAAGAAGGACGATCCGGGCAAGCTCCCCAAGGAATGCAAGGGCACGCTCGCCCGGCAGGGCGACCGCCTGCTCGTCACCTTGTTCAAGAAGGACAGCGACGAGTCCTGCGAGTCGATCCTCAAGGGGGACTGGACCGAGTGGTCGAAGGTCACCGAGCTGCCGGCGTGGCTGCACGGCACCTACGGCGGCTCCGATCCGTACGACGAAGGCCCCGTCGTGAGCATCGACGCCAAGAAGATCCAGGGCCACGCCGAGGGCGACGACGCGGTCGTGCTCACGGAAGGCTTCGCGTTCGCGGGCAAGGAGGACGAGCTGTTCGTCACCGAGGCCACGTACGGCAAGACGAAGTGCAAGGGCTCGATCGTGCTCTTCAAGGGCGAGCTGTCGGTCGGCCTCGACAACCAGGAAGGCGAAGGCGGCTTCTGCCCGATCTACGGCGGCGTGCGGTGGGACGTCGGCAAGGGCAAGGTCCCCAGCGGCACGATGACCAACGGCAAGGTCACCGCCGCCTTCGACGGCACGACCGTCACCCTCACCAACCAGGACTCGCCGGCGTTCACCTGCAAGCAGCAGGTCGTGCGCACGAGCCCGCGCTCGACCACCGACAAGTCGCGCGACGACCTCACCGTCTTGTCGGGTCAAGTCCTCACGCTGGCACCGGCCGAGCCCGCCAGCGGTGCGGAGAGCTGCGAAAAGCGCATGAAGAACCTGCTGATGCAGCAGTGCCAGGTCTACGGCGGCCCCTGCGACGACGAATCGATCGGGGAGATCGAAGTGCACTGCCCCACGCACCTCGTCGTCGGCGACCCCTCGGGCCCCGGTCGCAAGGTCGCGCTGCTGCCCAATGACGTGAAAACGGTCGCGTGCTACGACGTGACAGGGACGTTCACCAGCCAATGACAAGACACGTTTCGGCTTCGCTCGCCCTCGCAGCCCTGGTCGGCGCCGGTTGTCCCGGCGACGACGACACCATGCCCTCCGGCGACGGCAGCTCGTCCGGTGGCGGTGACGACCTCGCGAGCACGTTGCCGATCACGGTGACGTTCAACGACATGGACCCGGTCGAGACGTCCTCGGGCTCGGCGTCGACGACCAGCGATCCCGACGCCACGGGCTCCGGCTCGGACGCGAGCTCTTCGGGCGGCGGCGACACCACCGGCAACGGCACGACCGGCGGCGCAGAGTCCAGCTCGGGCGGCAGCGGCACGTGGGACGTGGAGTGGTGCCGGCTGCAGGCGCCGGCGTCGGTCACCGAGACGGTGGGCACGCCGTTCACGGTCTACGGTCGGCTGTACGCCGCCGGTCTGACGGACCAGACCGTCATGACCGACCCCGACGCGATGCTCGTGGCGGAGGCCGGCTGGGGCGCCGACGGGTCCGACCCGGCGATGGCGGCCTGGACGTGGGTGGACGCGAGCGCGAACCTCGGCTTCGACGGCAACGACTGGGGCGAGCCCAACAACGACGAGTACATGGCCGACGTGGTCATCGACGAAGTGGGGTCGTTCGACTACGCGTTCCGCTTCTCCGGCGACGGCGGCACGACGTGGGTCTACTGCGACCTCGACGACCTGGTCACGGGCGGATACACGCCCGACCAGGCCGGCGACGCCACAATTGAGTAGTCCGACGGGCGAAGCTGATATCGTCGGATCGTGCAGCGCACGCTTCCGATGCTCGCGATCGCGCTCGTATGCGCCCTCCCCGGCGTCGCCCGGGCCGACGAGGCGATCGGTCGCTCGAAGTTCGGGAAGAAGGCCACCGGGTTCGGCCTCGGGGTGAGCGTCGGCGACCCGATGGGTCTGTCGGTGAAGTACTTCCTGCACCCGTCGCACGCGATCTCCGGGCACCTGGCGTGGGGACCGCTGCACCACGGCGACGGCATGGCGTCCATCGACTACCACTGGCACTCGCCGCCGATCGGAGACAACCCGATCGTCGACGCCTTCGTCTACGTGGGCGGTGGCCTCGGGGTCGCGTTCTGGGCCAAGCCCGGTCCCGGGAGCCTGCAGGGTCACGACCGTAGCTCGCGCGGTGGGGCCGCGCTGATGCTGCGCGCGCCCGCGCTCGGCATCGCGTACCACTGGGACACGGTTCCCCTCGACACCGCGATCGAGCTGGCCTGGGCGCCGTACCTGGCGCTGCCCGATCTCCGGCACCTCGATGCGAGCCTGAAGGTCCGCTACTTCTTCTAAGCACCACGCGCACCTTCGCGAGGTTCGCCGTGACGATCGTGACGTGTTCGTCACGCGGACCACCGAGTCTTCACGGCTCGACGTTGTGGACCCCCACTCGGCTCGACGCTGGTAGGTTTGGCCATGGTCCGGGGGTGGCGGAGCGCGGCGATCGGCGGCGTGCTGTGGTGCGCGAGCGCGACGGCCGCGGCGCATCCCGGGGCCACGACCGAGATCCGCGACACGTCGGCACGCATCCACGACGCGCCCGACGACGTCGAGCTGCGACTGCGGCGGGCCGACCTGTACCGCCGCGCCGAGCACTACCGCGACGCGCTCGCGGATCTACGCGTGGTCGCGCGGCTCGATCCCGATCGACGCGAGCTGCTCTTGCAGCGCGCGCTCGTTCACGTCGCGATGGGCAAGACCGCGGCGGCGCGTCGCGACCTCGATGCGTTCGTCGACGGTGGTGAAGCGAACGCGCTCGCGTACTGGACCCGCGCCAAGCTGCGCCGCGACACCGACGACCTCGAGGGGGCACGGGCCGACTACGACGCCGCGATCGCACTGGGGTCGACGCCGGACGCCTACCTGGAGCGTGCCGCCGTCGACGAGGCTCGCGGCGATCTCGAGGCCGCGGCCGCGGGGCTGGCCGAAGGGTGCGAGGGGCACGCGCCCCCGGTGGTCTTGATGCTCGCGCGGGTCGACGTGGAGCGACGTCGCGGCGCGACGGCCATCGCACTCGAGCTCGTCGACCAGCTGCTGGCCACCGCGCCCCACCGCGCCGACTGGACGCTGACGCGCGCCGAAATCCTCACCGAGCTCGGCCGTGACGACGAAGCCCTCGCCGATCGACTCCGGGCCCTGGCCTTCGCCGAAGCCGCAGTGGTCGGCCGCGGCTCGGCCCTGCACCGCCTCACGCGCGGCCGCGTCTACCTCGCACTGGGCGAGACCACAGCCGCCCGCGACGAGTTTGCGTGGGTGCTCACCCACGCCCCTCACCTGACCGAGGCCGCCTCGCTGCTGGCCTCCGCGAAACGAGCTTCGCCATGACCCGCGTTTGTCCCATCCTCGTCCTGACCGGTCTCGCCCTCGGGGGCCCCGACGCCTCCGCTGCCCCGCTGGAACGGCAGCCCTATCTGCAAAACGGCACCACCGACGAGATCACGGTCGTGTGGACGACGATGGGCGCGTCGTCGGGCGCCGTGGAGTGGGGCACCGCGCTCGACGCCCTCGACCAGACGACCAACAGTCCGACCAACGGCTCGCAGCACACCGTCACGCTCACGGGTCTGTCGCCGGACACCAAGTACTACTACCGCGTGCTGTCGGACGGTGTGGCCGAGGCCGGGGGCGACGAGTTTCACTACTTCGTCACCCCGCCACCGGTCGGCACGCGGGCGAAGTTCCGCGCGTGGATCGTGGGTGACTCGGGCACCGGCGGCGCCATGCAGGCCAACGTGCGCGACGCCGCCTATGCCTTCACGCTCGGGACGCGCCCGGAGATCTACCTGCACATGGGCGACATGGCGTACTCGGACGGCACGTACGACGAGTTCACCAATCGCTTCTACGCGATGTACGCGACCATCCTGCGCAACACGGTGGTGTGGCCGACCCTGGGCAACCACGAGGGCAGCACGTCGAACTCGGCGATGCAGTCGGGCCCGTACTACGACGGCTACGTGCTGCCGGTCGACGGCGAAGCCGGCGGCGTGCCCTCGGGCACCGAGGCCTACTACTCGTTCGACTACGCCAACGTCCACTTCATCATCCTCGACTCGCACCAGTCCGATCGCGACCCGGACGGCGCGATGCTGACGTGGGCCGAGCAGGACATTCAGTCGACCAACCAGGAATGGGTCGTCGCCTACTGGCACCACCCGCCGTACACCAAGGGAAGCCACGACTCCGACAACGAAGGTGCGCTCATCGACATGCGCGAGAACGCCTTGCCCATTTTGGAGGCGGGCGGCGTGGACCTCGTGCTCGGTGGGCACTCGCACATCTACGAGCGGTCGTTCCTGCTCGACGGCGCCTACTCGACGCCATCTGTGGCCGGCGACGGCGTGCTCGACGGCAGCGACGGCATTCCGCTCGGCGACGGGCCGTACATCAAGCCGACCGGCCTGTCGGCGCACGGCGGCACCGTCTACGTGGTCGCCGGCCACGGCGGCACCGGCGTGTCGTCGCGCCCCTCACCCCACCCGCTGATGTACTTCTCCGAGGTCGCCAACGGCTCGTGCATGCTCGACGTGCAGGAGAACCGACTCACCGTGACCAACGTGCGGTGGGACGGCGTGGTCACCGACCGCGTCGACGTGATCAAGGGCGACGCGATCGTCATCGCCCAGCCCAACGGCGGCGAGTCCCTCGCCCCGGAAACGCCCTACGCGATCCAGTGGGTCACCACCGGTGAGGTCGACAACGTCCGCCTCGAGTACTCCGTGACCGACGGCCTGGAGTGGACGCTCATCGAAGAGTCGATCCCCAACAGCGGCACCTACGTGTGGACCCCGCCTTCGGTCGCCACGAACGTGGGGCTCATTCGGGTCACCGACGTCGACGACGCCAGCGTGTTCGACGAGAGCAATGCCGGCTTCGCGATGAGCGACGAGATCGACGTGGTCGAGCTCGGCGACGTGTGGAGCTACCACGACCAGGGCGAGGACCTCGGCGCGGACTGGGCCAACGCCGACTACGACTCGAGCGCGTGGCCGTCGGGCAATGCCCAGTTCGGCTACGGCGACGGCGACGAGGCCACGACCCTCGTCGACGCCGACCCCAACTACCCCAGCGCCTACTTCCGCAAGACGATCACCCTCCCCGACGTGCCCACCGCGGCCGAGGTGGAGGTGCTGTACGACGACGGCGCGGCGGTGTTCGTCAACGGACAGCAGGTGTGGGCGGTCAACGTCGACGACGTGTCGTACGGAGCGTTCGCCAGCGCGTCGTCGGAGGACAACGAGGTCAGCGGGGGCGAGATCCCCATCGACGCGTTCGTCGAAGGCGACAACGTGATCGCCGTGATCGCCAAACAGTCGTCCGACAGCTCGTCGGATCTGTCGTTCGACATGCGGATGACCGTGACCGTGCCCCTCGATCCGCCGCCGCCCCCGGGCGGTGACGATGGCGGGACGGACGGCGGCGCCGACGGAACGGGGGGCAGCGCCAGCGGGACCGGCGGCTCGGCCTCCGCCGGCGAAGGATCGGCGAGCGCGGACGGCACCGCCGGCGGCAGTGGATCCGACGGGGAGTCGGCCGGTCAGGCCGACGGCGGAGGCTCGGGCTGCGGCTGCCGCAGCGCCCGCGACGACGACGCGACGTGGCTGTGGCTGCTGCCGCTGCTCGGCGTGATCCGCCGTCGCCGGTCGTCGTAGCGCGCAAGAACTGCGGAGCAACGCCGGGTCGTTGCGTGACACAACCCGGCGCGTGCTGCATGGCGTCGCCCTCACGACCGCGCTTGCCGCGATCGTCGTCGCCTTCGCCCTGTATTTCGCGGCGCCGAAGCTGGCGGGGTCGGTCGCCGGCAAGCTCGCATTGCTGCTCGGCGTGGTCGTGACCCCCGGCCTGGCCGCGGTCGGGGGCACCAGCTACGCGTACACCGAGTCCAGCAGCACCGAGTTCTGCGTCAGCTGCCACGAGATGGAGCCGCACGGGCGGAGCCTGTTCGCCGACGACCCCACCGTGCTCCCGGCGGTGCACTACCAAAAGCGACTCGTCGATCGCGACCACGCGTGCTTTGCCTGCCACACCGATTACGCGATGTTCGGCAACCTCAAGGCGAAGGCCAACGGGTTGCGGCACGTGTGGGTGCACTACTTCGGTGAGCCCGAGGGTCCGTTCGAGCTGTACGCGCCCTACCCCAACGCCAACTGCCTGCACTGCCACGACGACGCGCGCAGCTACCTCGAGAGCCAGGGGCACCAGGGCCAGTTCGACGCGCTGCGGGCCAACGAGCTGTCCTGCCTGAAGTGCCACGCCAGCGGGCACGCCCACGACAGGCTCGAGGAGGTCGGGTTTTGGGCGCCCGAGTAGACGACGCCCCAACGCCGACGCTCGCACTCGCGCCCGAGCCGATCGAGCGCGAGGTCGCGACGATCCGCACCGCCCTCGTGTGCGTGCTCGCCGGCGCGTTCGTCGAGCTGATGGGGATCGTCTGGTTTTCGCCCGGGACGTTCATCGCGATGGCGTGTGTCGGGCTGCCGTTGACCCTGCTCGGGATCGGCATCTTCGTGCGCATGGTGTGGCGACACATTCGCCGGGGGCCGATGTGACGCGACGCGACTCCCTGCGCCCCTGGGTCGTGGCGGGTGCCTTGGCCGCGGCCGCGATCGCCACGGCGAAATGGGCTCCGGTCGCGGTCGCGATGCCGGACACGGTCGTCATTCCGCCCAAGGATCGGCATCCCAACGACTTCCCCGCCGAGCCGGGGCTGTTCCGGCACGGCACGCACCGCCAGTTCATCTGCTACGACTGCCACCCCGCGCTGTTTCCCCGCTACCGGGTGGGCTTTACCCACGCGGACATGTCCGAGGGTCGCTTCTGCGGAGGGTGCCACGACGGCCGCGCCGCCTTCGCGGTGACCGGCGAGCCCTGCGAGCGTTGTCATGTGGCGCCGTAGTGCACCGCTCGTGTTCGCGGCCGCGTTCGTCGTCGGCAGCGTCGCCCCGATCCCGGCGGTGGCCGACGATGGCGCGTCGCCGGCCGAGGATCGACGCAAGACGCTCGGCGGCAAGCTCGGGGTCCCGCCCGGCGGCAAGACCAAGCCCGCCGAACCCGAACCCGACGAGCCCGCGCCCGAACCCGACGAGCCCGAGCCCACGCCACCCACGAGTCCCGGCGACGTCGCACCGACCCCGACGCCGCCCGACGACCCCGGGGGCCCGTCCGCTCCGGCGAAGGCGGAGGTGGTGTTCGCCGGCAAGGTGCACCGCAGTCTCAAGGCCAAGTGCATGAGCTGTCACGGCGCGGGTGGCTCGGCCGCGGGCACCAAGTACGTGCTGTCCGGAGACGTGGGCGCCGACTACAAGGCCTCACGCCGCTTCGTGAAGACCGGCAACGCTTCGGCGAGCACGCTGCTGTCGAAGGCCGCCGGCAAGGGTCATCTCGGCGGAGCTCCCTTCGCGTCCGGCAGCGCGTCGTACAAGCTGCTGCGCGACTGGATCGACGACGGCGCCACGAAGGGTGGCGGCGGCGGGTCGAAGGCCCCCGTCCCGGCACCGGTGCCGGTGGGCCCGGTGGTCACGGCGCCGCCACCGTCGCCGACAGGTCCGGTCACCACGCCGCGCCGCGCGAAGCGAAAGCCCCAGCCGGCAACCACGACCCCCACGCCGACACCCGTCCCCGACGTCGAGCCCACGGTCGAGCCCACGGTCGAGCCCACGGCCCCGACGTCACCATCGCCGATGCCCGCGCCCACGGTGACCGTCCCGAGCGGACGCGCGTTCGCCCCGGAGGTCCACGACCTGCTGGTGGGCAAGTGCAAGTCGTGCCACCAAGCCGGCGCGATCGCGGGCGCGGGTCGCTTCGCCCTCACCGGCGATGTCGAGTCCGACTTTGCCACCGCGACCGCGCTCGTCGAACCCGGCGATCCCGCGACGAGCGTGTTGCTGAGCAAGGCGTCGGGCACCGCGCACGGTGGCGGCCCGACCCTCGCCAACGCTTCGCCCGAGCAAGCGTTGCTGCGCGAGTGGATCGCCGACGGGGCGCTGGGACCTTGGCCGGCGGTGGCCGAGCCCACGACGACCACCGAAGACGGCACGCCGATCGAGGTCGACGCCACGACGAAGGCGACACCGCCCGCGAAGTCCGGCGACCGCCTCGGCGACGGCACGGCGCTGGGCCCCGCCGCTACGCAGTCGAGCGGCCCGCCGCTGCACCTGCCGCTGAGCCTTCGCCTGCACGGCAAGCTCGACTTCAGCTACGAGCGTCGCGACTACGAAGACCATCCGTTCCAGCGGACCGGACGCCACGCGTTTCAGACGTACCACCACTTCCTGTTTCTCTCGCGCGCCGCCAACGACCCGTTCGGAATCAACGTGGAGCTGATCACGCAGGCGTTCTACGAGTTCTCGTTCCGACTCGCGCCCAAGAAGACGCCGAACTTCGACGCGCTCTTCAAGGCCGGCAAGATCCTCGTGCCGTTCGGCAACGAGCCGCTGTTTCACCGCAGCTACGGCGGACGCTCCGGCGTCGACCAGGAGATCCTGCCGGTGATCTGGGCCCAGCCGGGGATCGCCGGGTCGTTTCGCGCCCAGGCCGGGCCGATCTCGATCTCCAACGACGCGTACGTCGTGCAGGGACACGCGCTGCGCGATCCCGAGGGCGTCCTCAACCTGCAGGGCGACCTGTCGTCGGTCGACGATTTCCGCGCGGCCGTCGGCGACCGCGTCGGCGTGAGCTGGCGACCGCTGACGGGCTGGTACTCGTTTCACTTCAATCGCCTCGGCCACGACCGGATGCTGTTCATGCAGGCGGTCGACATCGAGTTCTGGCGGCTGGCGGACGTGCCGCTGCTCGAAGACGTGGTGCTCGGCGTCGGCGGCATGCGGGCCGACGTCTCCGGCAGCGGGCCGGGCGACGACTACTACCACTTCGGCAGCTACGCGACCTTGGGCTACTACCCGATCGACTGGCTGTACCTGCAGTACCGAGGCGGTCTGCGCACGACCGACAACCGTCGCGGGCTGTTCTTCGACGAGCGTCGGTCCGACGAGCGCGACCGGTCCAGCCACAACCTCACGGTCATGGCCCGCTGGCGCGGCCTGTACGGCGGGCTGCAGATGTTCTGGAACCTCGAGAAGGCCAACGAGCTCGACGACGACTTCCTGCGACTGACGGTGGGCTATGAGTTTTGAGCGACGCAACCTGGGGCTGCTCGCCCTGGCGCTGGTCACGGCCGGCTGCGCGGGATTCACCCGTGGCGATCGTTGGGAAGACGCCGACGACGACACCGCGGGGGGCTCGGCCACCACGACCGTCGCGCCGCCCGATGGCGACGGCGACGGCGACGGCGACGGCGATGCGACGACCGCAATGCCGCCCGGCTCGACGTCCGACACGCCCGAGACCGAAGGACCACCGGACGCACCGTCGTACGCCGACGACGTGCTGCCGTTGCTGCTGGCGGGCTGCGAGCGCTGCCACGCCCCGGACGGACAGGCGAACACCACCGACCTCCTGTTCACCGACGACGTCGAGGCCTCGTACGAGATGACCCTCGACTTCGTCGACCTCGCTGCCCCTGGCGACAGTCGTCTGCTCTCGAAGACGGCCGGCCAGGGTCACATCGGCGGAACGATCTACGACCGCAACTCCGCCGAGTACGCCGCGATCCTCGAGTGGATCGCCCAAGGAGCCGCCCCATGACCGCCCCACGCCACCCCACGTTCGCGCTGTGTTCCACCGCCCTGTTCGTCGCGCTCGCGACGTTGGGCACGACGGGACTGCCCGCCTGTGCACGAGGCGATCGCAACGGCGTGCAGATCGAGACCGCGGGCGGCCACTCCGTGCGCGTCGGCGACAGCCTGCCCCTGACCGCCGAGACGCTGCACGGCACCGACCACGCGTACACCTGGCACAGCGTGGACGAGAGCATCGCGACGGTGTCGCCCGACGGCACGGTCACGGGCGTCGCCGCCGGTGAGGTGGTCATCGAGGTCACGGGCGAGGACACCGAAGCGGTGGGCGAGCACGTGGTGGTCGTGCTCGACGAGCCGACGACGTCCGGGACGACGGGGGACGACACGGGCGACTCCGATTCCAGCGGCGGCGGCAGCGGCTCGACCGACACGGGCGAGCCCGGCGACACGGGTGACGACGGCGTGCCGTTCTACGACCAGTGGACGATGTCGGCACACGCCGACGCATCCGCCGAGGCGTTCAACCATTGGAACGAAGACGGCGAGATTCCCACCAGCTGTGCCCGCTGCCACTCCCGCGAGGGCTTGCGCGACTACCTCGGCGACGACGACTCCGAAGTGGGCGTGGTCAACCAGCCGGCGCCCACGGGGTCGGTCGTCGACTGCCAGACGTGCCACAACGACGCGGCCAACGATCTGAGCTGGGTCGAGTTTCCCTCGGGCGCGGTGGTGACCGACCTCGGTGCCGAAGCGCGATGCATGACATGTCACCAGGGCCGTGGCTCCACCGACTCGGTCGACGCCACGATCGCCGCGGCGGACGTGGGCGACGACGAGGTCTCGCCCGAGCTCGGCTTCGAGAACATCCACTACTTCCCGGTTGCGGCCACGCTGTTCGCCGGCCAGGCCCGCGGCGGCTATCAGTACGCCGACGAAGTCTACGACCGGCGGTTCCGGCACGTGCCCGACCAGAGCACGTGCGTGGGCTGCCACGACCCCCACTCCACGCAACCGCGACTGGACGACTGCGCCACGTGCCACGACGGCGTGGTGGAGGTGACCGACGTACGCGACATTCGGATGATCGCCTCTCGCAACGTCGACTACGACGGCGACGGCGACACCGACGTCGGGATCTACTACGAGGTCAAGGGCCTCGAAGAAAAGCTCTACCAGGCGATCCAGCGCTACGCCAGCGGCGTGCTCGGCGAAACGATCTGCTACTCCGGCGACGCCTATCCATACTGGTTCATCAGCGCGTCCGGAGCCAACGCCGAGTGCACCGACGAGGAGGCGGCGTTCGACAACCAGTACGCGTCGTGGTCGCCCCGGCTGGTGCGCGCCGCGTACAACTACCAGATGGCGCGCAAGGATCCCGGCGCCTACGTGCACAACGGCCGCTACATCATCAAGCTGCTGCACGACTCGATCAGCGACATCAACGGCGTCATCGCCAATCCGGTGGACATGAGCGCGGCCGTCCGCAACGCGCCCGGCCACTTCAACGGGGCGAGCGAAGCGGCGCGGCACTGGGACGAGGACGAGGCGGTGTCGCCGAGTTGCTCGAAGTGTCACTCGGGCGCGCCGGGCTTCCGCTTCTGGGTCGAGTACGGCGTGGGGCTCGAGGTGCCCGAGACCGCCAACGGCCTCGAGTGCTACACGTGCCACGAAAACTTCGAGAACACCTACGACGTGCTCGAGGTGCCGTCCGTCACGTTCGCCGACGGCACCACGCAGTCGCACGAGGGCTACGACAACCTGTGCGCGACGTGCCACAGCGGACGGCAGACCGGCGCGATGGTCGACCAGGGCAACCCGGGCTTTCGCAACGTGCACTATCTACCCGCGGCGGGCGTGCGTGACGGCAGCATGTCCGGTGTCGGCTACGAGTACGCCGGCAACCAGTACGCGGGGTTTCTGCAGCACGACAACCGCACCCAGTGCGCGGGCTGCCACGACCCGGTGCTGAGCAACCACACGTTCCGCATCGAGGACGTGTGGGACGCGACGTGCGACGTGTGCCACTCCGACGACGAAGGCGCTGCCGACATCCGTACGGTGCACCTCGAAGACTACGACGGCGACGGAAGCACCAACGAGCAGCTGCGCGCCGAGCTGCAGGGCCTCGCCGACGCGCTCCTGATGGAGATCGTCGGCACGGCCGGCGCCCCGCTGTGCTACTCGCCGAGCCGCTACCCGTACTTCCTGGGCGCGATGGGCGATGCCTTCGGCTACTGCGCGCCGGAGGCCACCGGTAGCTTCGGTGGTTGGACCCCCGAGCTCGCCCGCGCCGCCTACAACTTCCAGCTCCACGCCAAGGAGCCCGGCGCCTACGCCCACAACTTCGAGTACATGGGCCAGCTGCTGTACGACAGCATCGAAGACCTCGGCGGCGACGTGTCGGGGATGGTCCGTCCGTAGGTGTCGAGGTCGGCGAGTTGCGCGGATCTGAACTAGATTCGTCCCATGCACGTGCAGACCGAGGCCGAGCACCAGTACGCGGCGGACCGCGCCAAGGCGTTCGACTACCTGACCGCGACCCAGACGTTGCCGAAGATCTGCACGAAGCGGGGCCCGATCGCCGCCATCGTCGACGCGACCATGGTCGACGACGCGGCGGTGGAAGCCGGCGCGCACCGGACGGTGCGGATGAGCGACGGGGTCGTGCTCGACGAGGAGATCGTCGCCTTCGAGCGGCCGGTCGAGCATGCGTACGCGTGGCGCGGTGGGCTGAAGCCACCGTTTTCGTGGGTCGTACGCGGGGCGAAGGGCCACTGGACCTTCTCGGACGCCGACGGAGGCACGCGCGTGCGATGGACGTATCGCTTCGAGCTGACCTCGCCACTGGCGTATCCGATCGCGGCGGTGGCCATGCGACTGTTCCGGGCCTGGATGCGCCAGGCCCTCGCGAACGCGGACGGCCAGCTCCGTCCGCGCTAGAAGACCGCACTATCAGCGGGGCACCACGAACAGCCCCATCAAGCACATCTCGTTCTGCGTCCCCCAACCCGGCGTCACCGGACCCGGCGCGTTGCGGGTGTCGTAGTCGCAGGTGACGGTGAGGGTCTGGTCTGCGGTCAGCGGAATCGGCTGCTCGTAGAAGTACAGCAGCTGCCAGGCGAAGTCCCACACGGGCACGTCGACGGCGCACTGCTCACCGGCGTCGCCGGCCAGGCGCATGTCGATGCGGCGGCCGTACTCGTGCATGTGCGGGAGCACGCCGTACAGATCGAGCGTGTCGGTGCCGAAGTCCGGAAGCACGAAACCCAGCGGGATGCTCCACGAGTACTTCGCCGAGGCCTCGCCCTCGGGCAGGGTCGCGGGCTCGTCGCCGAACAAGGTCTCGAGAAACAGATCCGGCAGCAGCATGATGCCGGGGTTGGCGACGTCGTCGTCGAAGCGCAGCGCGATCTCGGTCTGGTCCGACATGCCGACGGTGGCGGGATTGGCGAGGTTGTAATGGACCTGGGCGACGATCATGTCGCCGGCAGCCACCGCCACGCCGGAGTCGTTGGGGTACTGCACCGGGCGCTGCCCCGGCGCCCACACCACGGGGATCGACTTGTCGGTCGTCTCGGGACCGGCGCCTTCGAAGCACGGCCAGCCGGCGCGGTCGGGCGACTCCGCGTCGTAGGCGGCGACGGTCTCGCGGTTGTTGAGCCCGGGCGCGCCCTCGGCCTCGGGGTCGAGCACCACCGCGAGCACGTGGTGAACGATCGCCTCGTTGCCCGGCGTGACGTCGTAGCCGGTCAGGAACGTGTCGCGGTCCATGCCGTCCTCGATGAGGAAGCAGCGGTACTCGTCGAACTCGGCGAGCGGCCCTCCGACGATCTCCGGCACGAAGTCCGGCAGGGCATAGGACACGGTGTCCTCGAGCGTGTCGACGACCGGGGCCTGCAAGTCGTCGCGCGGCTGCCCCTCGAGCTGACCGCCGTCGACCCAGGCCGTGATGGTCTCGATGTCCTCGGCCGACAGCGCGCGCGAGTCCAGGAAGTCGCCGCACGATCCGTCGTCGGTCACCAGCCACGGCGGCATGGTGCGTTGGCTGACGGCGGCGGCGCTGGCCGCCGCCCAGGTCGCGGCGCTGGCGTAGGTATCGAGTGCAAACGGCGCGATGCCGCCTTCGCGGTGACAGCTGACGCAGTTGTCGAAGTAGACCGGCGCCACGTCCTGCCAGAAGGTGAGCGCAGCCGGACCGGTGTCGTCGGCGGTGGTGTCGGAGCCCGCGTCGGTGTCGGCCGCGTCGTCGTCACCGCGGTCGCGGCACGCGGGTGCGAGCAAGAGGGTGGCCGCGAGAAGGGAGAAGCGAGGATGGCGTTTCATGGGATCTCGTCCAAAGAGGTCAGGGTTGCAAGACGGGCCAGGGTCCAGGTGTTGAAGCCGTGGTTGTGCAGGTGGAAGACGACGTCCTCGCCGGCGAAGGCCGACAGCGGCGAGGGAAACTCGAACCGCCGCGCGTCCGCGGGACCGGGGATCTCCACCTCGGTCTCCCACAGGCGCTGCCCTCCGACGAAGAGCGCGAGGTGGCCGGTCGCGGGCTCCACCGAAGCGAGGGTGCTCCACCACATGTCGACGCCGATCGGCTCACCGGCCTCGATGTCGTGCATCAACGGGCCGGTCAGCGACACGTAGTTGCACTCGGTCGTGTCGACCTCGATGCCCTCCCCCACGGCGTGCCACGGCTGCGGCGAGCACACGACGGTTTCGGGACGATGCTCCGCAACGGGATCGTCCTCGTCCGCGGCGACGGCCCATCGATCCGGCGCCGCGAGGCTCACCCAGTGGGTGTCCTCGCGCGCGAACCCAGCGTCATCGTCGGGATCCGGCGCCGCGCATCCGAGCAGCACCAGGGCCCACGCCCCGAAGAAGCGATCCATCGGCGAGTGGAACACCCGCCGCTGCCGAGGGTGTCACCGCCCGGGGCGTTTTTTCGAGCCGGACGCGACGGGCCCGGCGTCGTCACTCCCAGGGCAGGTAGACGGCCCAGACCGGGTTCTCGGTGGTTTCGCAGCTGAAGTAGCCGTTGTTGACCCAGCCATCCTCACGGTCCTCGCACGTCGTCTTGATCACGTCCGAGACCGAGCCCAGGCCGTCGAGGTCGAACGGATCGCCGTCGCAGATGTCGAAGCCCGCACCGCCGTCGAGCCACTCCTCGGCACCGGCGGACCAGCTGTCGTCGAGGTCGCCGTACAGCTCGTCGTTGCCCGGGCCACCGCAGAGCATGTCGATCGCGCCGTCGGGATCGGCCTCCTCGATGTACAGCCAGGCCGGACCCCCCAAGGCGTTGTTGCGCACCCAGCCGGCGAACGCGTTGTTGCTCGCGAGGTAGTCGTCGTTGGGACTGCCGTGCACTTCGTCGGCACCGGTGCCGAGGCGAACCTCCAGTCCGAAATCGAAGCTCGACGACCACGGGGCAATCGCCCCCCATTCGCACTCCAGGCCGTGAATCGTGCCACCCACGATCGCCCCCGCGGGCGTGAACTCGTCGCCGACGAGGCCGAGCGTGTGCTCGGGCCTGAGCACGGAGACGTAGTCGTCGCCGCCGCGGGTGTAGAGCTTGAAGACGTCACCGGCCCCGTCGGAGGTGTCGCAGTCGAGCTGCTCGAGGTGCCAGTCGCCGCCGACGTCGCGCCAGCACACGCCGAGCTCACCGGTCGGCGGGATCCAAGCGCCCACGACCGGCGTGGATTGCACCACGCCCCACTGGCCGATGATCACTTCCTGGGGATAGTCGTCGAGCGAGAGCGAGTCGCAGGTCGCCGCGTGCGCGGAGGGAGCCCCGACGACGAGAGCGCCGAGGCACAACGGGAGCGTGAACTTGTTCATCGCGCACCACAGATGCACGACCGTCCGAACCGTTCCCGCGCGACCGTGCGCCCGAGCGCATCCCCGCGGGCGAAGGGCCGACAACAAAATACTAACAATTCGTCACAAATTACTAACAAAACACACCCAAGATGGCATCCTCCTCTCGAACGCGAGCGTTTCAGCATGCGCACCACCATGCTGCTCCTTGCGGCTGCCCTTGTTCCCATTGGCTGCGGCGACGACGGGTCGACGGCATCGACCACCACCACCGGCGGTGATCCGAACCCGAGCTCGTCGGGGGATCCGACGACGGCTGCGAGCGCAACCGCGACCGCAACGTCGACCTCCGGTCCGGCAAGAACCTCCTCGAGCTCGATCGCACCACCAAGCAAACCCGGGTCGTCTGCAAGGACGTCGCCGGCAAGCCGATCACCCATGTCGGTGAGCTCGACCGCGATCGCCTCGTGTGCGTGACCGCCAACAAGCTCGCGGTCCTACGCCGTGAAGGACGCGACTTCGCGGTGGAGCAGACGGTAGGCGCCAGCAAGGTCCGCGACGTCGAGGGCATCCCCGGCCGAAACGCCGCCGCGATCTGCGACGGCACCACCCTGACCTTGTTCGCGCTCCCCGAAGGCGGCAAGCCCAAGAAGGTCGGCACCGTCGCCACCACGGCCTTCCGCCTCCGGGGAGAAGCCGATCGCCTGTACGCGACCGACTACTACGGCAAGGAGGCGTGGGAAGTGGTCGACCTCGACGACGTCCCGCCCCGACGATAGTGCGACGGGGCGAGGACCCGGCCGTCCGCGCACCGTGCAGCGCCGGACCGAGGTCCCTTTCCGACGGTCTTGGCCTCGGGCTACGTTGCTTCCATGACCGCAAAGGCGCGCATGTTCGACCGCGAGTCTCGGTTGCTGCGTCCCGACGAGCTCCCGGCGTCCGCGGGCGGGGCCATTGCCAAGGCGCTCGAGCGACACGGCCTCGACGACGACCCGGTCGGCCGTGGCGTCGCGGCGATCGAGACCGCCTCCACCGCGATCAAGTCGGGCCTCGGCCGACTGTTCGGCAAGCCCAAGACCACCCTGTCCTGGGCGATCGTCACGCCGACGTGGCTGTGGATCGCGCTCGACCCTGGCGACGACCCGCATGCGTTCCCGATGCGCCTGGCGGGCATGGAGGTCCTCGACCACGCCCAGACCGTGGCGGCTCGCCTCGCGACCGACCACGGCCTGTCGCTGACCAGCTTCCGGCCCGGCGAGCCCACGCGAACCAACTACTTTCTGGGCATGGGCGAGGGCGCCGCCGCCGACACGTTCGCGGCCGCGTTGCGCGCCGCGGTCGCGGCCGCAGGACCGGGCTGAGAAACGCTCGCCTACGACCCAGAGGCACACGAGGCGTCGGCGATGGACGCCGCGTTCTCGGCCCCCGCGCACTCGAGGGCCGCGTCCGCGACCGCGCCCTCGACCGCAGCGAAGTAGTCCTGTCCGCCGGCAACGTCCGCTTCGGTCCACGACAGGGTGACCTCGTCGCCGGGGCCGAGCGGTACGTCGACCGACTCCGTGCCGACGAGCGCGCCGTTGGCATCGGCGCCGCGGTACAGCGAGACCTCGACGCCGGCGGGCACCGGCTGCTCGCCGAGGTTGCGGACCGTCGCCAGTACTTGCAGCTCGCCGCCGCCGCAGCCGGTGAGATCGACGGACACGTCGACCTGCAGATCGGCCTGCAGTAGCGCCCCGAGGTCGCGCAGGTTCTGGCGGAAGGCGTTGAGGTCCGGGGAGGTCCACCATGGCGTCCACGGTGCACCGACGCCCGTCGCCGTCGCGTTGGTGACGTGGTGCGCGTGCATCGTCCACGCCGCGCGGGTGCGCGGCCAGATCGCGTCCGCCGACGCGTACGAGAACACGCCGCGCGAGGCGGTGTAGCCCGCGATGGCGGCGCAGTCCGTGGCCGCCGTCGTATCGTTGGCCACGGCCAGCAGCTCGGTCTGCCCGTCGCCGTCGACGTCGGCCACCACCGGGTACTCGTGGTAGGTCAGCGCGGGTTGCTCGATCTCCTCGAGCACGGTCCCGTCGGCCCCGTCGTAGATGCGAAGGTGACACTCGTCGCCGAACACCAGCTCCGCCGCCCCGTCGCCTTGAAAGTCGAACGCGGAGGTTCCCGTCGACTGCGAAGCCTCGTCGAGGATCGGGCTGGACCAACGCCGAAACAGGGCGCCGTCGGCAGGCATCGGGTCTCCGGCGGCCGGCTCGATCGTCTCGCCCGGCCGCGCGATGTCGTAGACGCTGTACTCGATCGCACCGGCCACCGCGATCTCCGGGCGCCCGTCACCGTCGACGTCGGCGATGACGGGCGGACCGCCCCGCCCTCCGCCGTGCAGGGCGAGCGGCTGCGTGTGCTGGGCCATCCCCGCCTCGCACGCCGCACCGGTCGGGTCGGCGCCACACCACAGCTGACCGGTGGCGCCGTCGAGGATCTGCAGCTGGCCGTCGCGCTGCAGCGGACCGCCCCCGTCGGGGTCGGTGAAGGGGGCCGGGTCACCGACCAAGACGACCTCGGGCGTGCCATCGCCATCGAGATCCGCGATCGCGGGAAAACCGTCGGGTCCGGCGTAGGTCCATAGCGGGGTCACGTCGACCGAGGGCGAGATGCCGCCGTTGTTCCACGACACGGTCCACGCCGTGCTTCCCGAGATGATCTCGGGCACGCCGTCACCGGTCAGGTCCGCCGCCGTCGCCAACCCACCTAGGAAGTCCCCGTTGGATCCGAACGCGCCGCCGCCGACGTTGGACGGACTGTCGGGGTCGAACACCACCGTGCCGTCGTTGTCGAGAATCGTCGCCCCGAAGACGATCTCGGAGGCAGCGTCGTCGTCGAGGTTCACGAACGTGGGCCCACCCTGCCGCACGTAGATCCAATACGGGGAACCGTCGGGCGCATGGCTCGACCACAGCGTCTGCCCGCTCCCGTCGACCGCGTGGATGCGCGACGCGTTGTTGGGAAAGGGGGGGATGGCTACCGCGGGCCGTCCGACGTAGACGATGTCCGCCACGCCGTCTTCGTCCACGTCCGCCAGCCCGATCGACGAGCGCGCGTACGAACCGAACGTCCCCGCCCCCGGATCTTGAGAGACCCGTAGCTTCTCCGTGCCGGTCGCCCCGGCGAGCACGACGATCTCGCCGAAGAACTCCGCCGTCTGACCTCCGGGATCGGTCGCACCCGACGTGCCGACCACGACGTCGGGGGCACCGTCGCCGTCGACATCGCCCACGACGGGGGTCGACGCGACTTGATCGGACACGAACGACCACTCCGCTTGCAGCTCGATGGGTCCGGAGGATGGCTGTCCGACACACTCGGCCGGATCCGGGACGGGAAGACAGGCATCGAGCACGGGTGCGCACTGCTCCCCGGCGGCACACGCCAAGCCGTCCACACACGCCGCTCCGATCGCCACGCACTCCCCACCCACACATGCCTGTCCCGCGTCGCAGCAGGTCGTCCAGTCGCCGCCACAGCGCACCCCGCTGTCACAGGCCTCGGCGCACGCCCCGAGCACACACGCTTGCCCCGCCTCGCAGCACGACGTGCCGCACAGCAGCGTCTCGCAGAAGGTCTGCCCCCCGTCGCTGGAGCCATCGCCGGTCGTGTCCTCCCCGGGCAACGTCGTCGACGGCGACCCCGTCGGTGACGACGATGACGTGTCGCTGCCGCCACTCCCCTCGGTGCCGGTGTCTGCGTCCGCGCCTCCACCGTCGTCACCACAACCGACCGTGGCCATACCGAGCACCGAGCCCAGCGAGAGCACTCCCAGGGGACGACGGGGACATGTCATGTCCTCAATGTACCGGAACACCCCCGCGCGTCGAGCGTGGTTGCGGGGCGGAGCGCCTATCGGCGACGATGGTCCGGTGGAACGATGTGGATGGACGCTTCTCGCGGTCGTGGGCCTGCTGTGCGCATGCGATCCGGGTCCATCGAGGCGCGAGCTCGAGGACCGCACCTTCCTGTCACAGTCGGTCACCGAGGGCGGCGCGCCGCATCCCCTCGTCGGCGTCGACCCGCTGAGGCTGAGGTTCTTCGAGCATCCCCGCGTCGGAGCCTCCGCGGGCTGCAACTCCCTCGATGCCCGCTACGCCATCGAAGGCGGCCGCTTCGTGCTGCGCGACGTCGGCTGGACCGAGATCGGGTGCGAGCCCGAGTTCCTGGAGCTGGAAGACTGGTACTTCGAGTTCCTGCAGTCGAGCCCCGCGATCACGGTCGACGGCGACACGTTGGTCCTCGATGGTGACGACACCCGTATCGAGTACCTCGACCAGGAAGTGGCCACGCCCGACCTCGATCTCGTCGGCCCCACGTGGACCGTCGAGTCGATCGTCGAAGGCGATGCGGTCCTCTTCACCGCCTGGCCGACCCCCGCCACGATTCGCTTTGCGCCCGAGGGGACCGTGGAGGTCTCCACCGGCTGCAACTCGGGCGTCGGCACCTACACCGTCGACGGCGCCACGGTGACCTTCGCCGACGTGGCCGTCACCGAGCGCGGGTGTACCGACGACACGTCGCAACAGCTCGAGTCGGCAGTGCTGGCCGTCGTGCACGGGGGCCAGCCGGTGACGTGGGCGGTCACGGTCACCCGCCTGTCGCTTCGTGGCGACGGCACCGGGCTGGAGCTGGTGGGAACCGCGGGCTGAGCGCGACGAGGGCTTCAGCTCGCGTTCGGGCGCGGCTGCACGTCGATCTCCCACGCGCCCCCCTCGAGCTCGCGCATCGAGATCGAGACCGGAAGAAAGCGCTCGACGATCTCCGCGTTCGTGCGCGTGTGCAGCGTGGGGGGCAGTGTCCGGAAGCGCCCGCCGCCGGAGAGCGCGAGCGGGATCAGCAGTTGGTCGGCGAGGTGCTCGTCGATCGGCACGTCGGCCGCCGCGAACCGCCGCTACTCGTCGACGGCGCCGGTGGCCACGTCTTCGGCCGGCCGGCCTTTCTCGCCCATCGCCGACACCACCGTGGTCCACGACCCGTGGGCCTCGTACAGCATCACGACGTTTCCCGGGCCGTCGGCATCGACGGTCTTGGTGTACAGCCGCGACCAGGGCCAGCGCAGTTGCTCGTGCACCACCACGAGCTCGCGCTTGGCGATCTTCGGCGGAAGGCGCGACAACCATGCTTCGGCGTGGTGGTCTCGCGCCCGCTCGCGCTCGGTCCACTCGGTCGGCGCGCGGCGTGGCGACGGACGCAGCGTCGCTTCGATCGCGCCACCGCCTGCGGGATAAAAGCCCGGCCGCGCCAGCTGCAGCTCCAGATCGAACCCGAGCGCCCGCAGCCGCGGCAGCAGGGTCCGATCGAGAAAATCGAACGGCGGGGCCATGGGGTTGTGTGTGCCGCCTTCGACGCGCACGTGCGAGGGCGAATCGGCGAGCAGCAGCGGCCACATGACCGTCTGCAGGACCAACGTGCCGCTGCCCGCGGAGCCCACCGCGAAGCGATGATGCCCCGGGACGATCGTCTGCGGCTCGAAGCGGACGTCGGTCGAGCCGAGCTCGTCGCCTTCGACGTGCGCGGCCGACACTGCGGCCGCCGCTCGCAACGCCGTCAGGTGCTGCCGCATCAGCCCCGGACGACGCCGCCCCGCCCGCACGCGCCGAACGTGCACGGGCGTTCGAGAGATGATCGACAGCGCGAGGGAGGAGCGCAGGACCTGCCCACCACCCTCTCCCTTCGCGCCGTCGATCTCGATCCAGTCCGTCATCGGGTCAGCCCTTGACGCACACGACCTGCCGCAAGGTGTGCACCACGTCCACGAGCTCGGCCTGGGCCGCCATCACGGCATCGATGGACTTGTACGCCGCCGGCGTCTCGTCCAGCACACCTTCGTCCTTGCGGCACTCCACGCCCGCGGTGGCCCGCGCGTGGTCGTCGACGGTGAACCGCCGCTTGGCCTCCGTTCGCGACATCACCCGGCCGGCGCCGTGCGAGCACGAGCAGAAGCTGTCGCGATTGCCCTTGCCCTTCACGATGTACGAGCGCGTGCCCATGCTGCCCGGAATGATACCCAGCTCGTCGGCACCCGCGCGGACTGCCCCCTTGCGGGTCACCCAGACGCTCCGGCCGAAGTGCCGCTCACTCGCCACGTAGTTGTGGTGACAGTTGACGGCCTCGGCCGTGGTCGAAAACGCCGGAATCTTCGGCGCGTCCTGCAGCGCCCGCAACGTGGCGGCCATCATCAACTCACGGTTGAGCCGCGCGAAGTCCTGCGCCCAACCGACCGCCTCGACGTAGTCGTCGAAGTGCTCGGTTCCTTCCGGGAAGTAGGCGAGGTTGTCGTCGGGCAGGTCAATGAACCACCGCTCCATGTCCTTCTTGGCCTTGGCGATGAAGTACGAGCCGATGCGATTGCCGACGCCCCGCGAGCCGCTGTGCAGCATGACCCACACGCGGTCCGCCTCGTCCAGACACACCTCGATGAAGTGATTGCCCGTCCCGAGCGTGCCGAGGTGGTGCAGGTTGTTGCTGTCGCCGATGGCCGGATGTTTGGCGACGATCGCATCGAAGCGGGGCCGCAGGGTGGTCCACCCCTTGGCGACCGCGGCGGGCACGTCTCCCCACGCCCCCTTGTCACGGCGGCGTGCGTGACTGGAGCGGCCGTGCGGGACGGCCTTTTCGATCGCCGCGCGCACGTAGCCCAACGAGTCCGGGAGGTCGGCGGCCGACAGCGAGGTCTGCACCGCCATCATCCCGCAGCCGAGGTCGACACCCACGGCCGCCGGCACGATCGCCCCGACGGTGGGCAGCACCGACCCGATCGTCGCGCCGATGCCGGCATGGACGTCCGGCATGACCGCCACCCACTGGTGGATGAACGGCAGGCGCGCGAGGTTGTGCAGCTGACGCACCGCCCGGTCGTCGACGGGCACCCCGTCGGTCCACATCTTGATCGGCCGAGCACCTTCGACATGCAGCGTGGAATGGGTCTTCGGTTCCATCGTTCGCGTCCTCGCCCGGGAGCCATTGCGAAGGCGGTTCCTGGCCGAGAACGTCGGAATTTCAAGACATTGCGGTCTCGCATCGGCGCTGGGACGATCCGTCTGTATCGGCTTTGATTCAGCCGTATCGCCTCTGGCGACTGCGCGGCGGTCAGCTGGTCGGCAGCCGGTAGTGGCGCTGGAAGATCTCGAGGTTGAGCAGCGCCCACAAGAGCTTCTCGTGGTTTTGCCGGCCGCTCGTGTGCTCGTCGAGGACAGACCGCAGCTTGCGGGGCTCGTAGAAGTCGCGGGTCATCGAGTCCGGTCCCGTCAGGTGCTCGCGCAGATAGCCCGCGAGCGTGGTCTGAAACCACTCGTTGACCGGCACACGAAAGCCCACCTTGGGGCGGTCGATGATCTCCTGCGGCAGCAGCTGGGTGACGGCCTGGCGCAGCAGCCACTTGCCCGTCGTCCCGCGCACGCGCAGGTCGTCCGGCAGCCGGGACGCGAACGCGATGAACTCCTGGTCCATGAAGGGCATCCGCGCCTCGATCGACGCGCCCATCGTCATCCGGTCCCCGCGCTCGAGCAGGTTGTCGGGCAGCCACGACCTCTGGTCGAAGCACAGGATCCGCCGCAGCGCCGTGCGCTTGTCGCCCGGGGGAATCTGCACCACCGGGCTCGGCGGTCGCGGCCGCGCCGAGATCCGCGACAGCTCGTCGCGCTCGTCCGGGGTCAGCGCGCCGAACCACCGTGGCCACCGCACCGCCGGGTCCGCGATGCCGATCGTCGAGGTCAGCGTCTTGGCCCGGCGAAAGCGGTACGGCAGCCGACCGATGAGCGGCTGCACCAGTCGTCGATGCAGGCCCTGGGGCACCACGGCGTTGTAGGAGTCGGCGTAGCGCTCGGCCCAGTGCTTGGGATAACCCGCGAGTACCTCGTCGGACCCCTCGCCGGTCAGGACCATCTTGACCGTCTTCGACGCTTCCTTCGACAGCAGGTGAATCGGCAGGTCCGCCGTCTCCGACACCGGCGCGTCGCGGTACTTCACCACGTCGGGCAGGTGGTCCATCAACGTCTCGGGCCGCACGATGAGCGGCGTGTGGTTGGTCCGGAAGTGGTCGGCCACCGTCTGCGCGTGGTCGAGCTCGCTGTAGTCCTTCTCGGGAAACCCGATCGAGAACGTGTTGACCGGCTGCGCGCAGTGCCGGGCCATCAGCCCGACGACCACCGACGAGTCGATGCCCCCGGACAAGAACGCACCGAACGGCACGTCGGACACCAGGCGAGCCTGGACCGCGTCCTCGATCACGGCGAGCAACGCGTTGGCGGGATCGGCCGGCGGCGCGACATCGGGGCGCGGCTGCGCGTCGGGTGGCTCGTAGTACCGCGTCACCTTCATCGCGCCGTCTTCGATGAGCGCGTAGTGACCCGGCGGCAGCTTGACGATCCCCGTGAAGAGGGTGTCGGGCCCCGGCACGTAGCGGTACACGAGGTAGTCGAGCACCGACTGCATGTCCATGCGGGGCGCGAGCTCGCCGTGGGCGAGGATCGACTTGATCTCGGATCCGAACAGGATCCCCTCGCCGACCTTCGCCGTGAACACGGGCTTTTTGCCGAAGCGATCGCGCGCCAGCATCACGCGCTTGCGCACGCCGTCCCACAGCGCGAAGCCGAACATGCCGCGCAGGCGCTCGAGTACCGCCGGTCCCCAGACCGCGTAGCCCTTGAGCACCACCTCGGTGTCGCAATCGGTCTCGAAGGACTCGCCGGCCGCCACGAGCTCGCTGCGCAGCGCTCGGAAGTTGTAGACCTCGCCGTTGAACGCGATCGCGAGCCGCCGCGCCTCGTCGAGCATCGGTTGGTGCCCGCCGGTCGGGTCGATGATCGCGAGTCGACGGTGGGCGAGCGCGATGTCCCACCCGTCGTCGGCCGTCGTCGCGCGAAAGAACCCCTCGCCGTCCGGCCCGCGGTGGGCGATCGCCGCCGCCATTTGCCGCAGGCGCGCGTCGTCACGCCCCGCGCCGGCGGTGGGTAGAACCCATCCTGCAAACCCGCACATGGACGGGCGGAAGGCTCCCACCGACGCGCGGCCCAAGCAAGCGGGCGGCCGGGTTTGCGCCCGGGCGCGGCGACGGTACAAACGCCCGCAGCGGCCCGATGAAAATCGCCTACCTGACCACCGCGTACCCCTCGGTGAGCCACACGTTCATCCGGCGCGAGCTGCTCGAGCTGGAGAAGCAGACCGGCGAGGTCGCCCGCTTCGCGATCCGCGACTCCCCGTTCGAGATCGTCGACCCCGACGACAAGCGCGAGGACGCCAAGACGTTTCGGATCCTCAAGCAGCCGGTGGCGCGCTGGGCCAAGGCCCTGGTCGGCGCCGGCACCAAGCCCGGTCGCGCGATCGCGGGGCTGCGCAAGGCCGTACAGCTCGGCTTTCGCAGCGAGCGCGGCCTGCCCCGTCACCTGATGTACTTCGCCGAGGCCGTCCTGCTGCTCGACGAGATGAAGGCGCAGGACATCGACCACGTGCACGTGCACTTCGGCACCAACCCCGCCGCGGTCGCCCAGATCATGCGCACGATGGGCGGGCCCTCGTACTCGTTCACGGTCCACGGCCCCGACGAGCTCGACGCCCCGCGCGGGTTCGGTCTGGGCCCCAAGATCTCCGACTCCGCGTTCGTGGTCGCGATCACCGACTTCTGCGCCGGCCAGCTGCGCCGCTGGGTCGGCCACGAGCACTGGCACAAGATCAAGGTCGTCCACTGCACGGTCGGCGACGAGTTCTTCGAAGAAGCCGCGCCGATCGATCCGGCGAGCAAGTCGCTGGTGTGCGTCGGGCGGCTGTCGGCCCAAAAGGGCCAGCTGCTGCTCGTCGAGGCCTTCGCCGACGCCATCGATGCGGGCGTGGACGCGCAGCTCGTCCTCGCCGGCGACGGTGACCTGCGCGAGGAGATCGAGACCTGCGCGCGCGAGCGTGGCATCTCCGATCGCGTGCGCATCACCGGCTGGATCAGCGGTGCCCAGGTCCGCGAAGAGATCCTCAAGTCCCGC
>CALBMM010000330.1 GCA_937896535.1 uncultured Pseudomonadota bacterium | reverse complement strand
CGTGCTTCCGCCCCGATTGGTCGTCGACAGCGTGCCGTCCGGTGCTTCGGTGTGGTTGGACGGCGAGCGGATCGGCGTCACGCCGATGACGACCACGTCCATCGCGGGGCGACATCTGCTCGAGGTGCGCCACCCCGACTACGCGCCGAACAAGGTCGAAGTCGACCTCGTCGACGGGGTGCGACGCGAGGTCGTGGCGAAGCTGCGCAAGCTTCCGCCCGAGCTCGCCAAGACCGACGCGGACGCGGGCGCCGATCGCAAGGCGACCGCGTTCATCGCCGCCGGCGCGAGTGGCATCGTGCTCGGGGCGGGCCTGCTCGCGGGCGGGGGCGTGATGATCGCGATCGACGGCGACCCGATCGAGAGCGACTGTAGCGGCGACAACGTCGACGCGCTCGGTCGCTGCCGCTACCTGCACCAGACGCAGGGCGCGGGCATCGGCCTCGCGGTCGGCGGTGCGCTCGCGCTCGGTGCCGGCATCGCCCTCACCGTGCTCGGCGTTCGTCGCAAGAACCGCGGCAAGAAGACGCCGAACGTCGCGGTCTCCGGACTGTCGATCGTCGGCCGGTTCTAGAGCGCCGCGGCCGGGTGGCGGGCGGCGATCAGGTGCCGAGCTTGGCCTTGGCCTTGCTGATGCGTGCCTTCGCCGACCCTTGCCCGTAGGCATCGGCCTTCTCGTACTGCGCGATCGCGTCGTCGTACCGGTAGGCCTTGTAGTACGCGTCGCCGAGGTCGATGCGGTACTTGCCGTTGCGCGGCGACAGGCGCACGGCCTTCTCCCCGTGCCGCACCGCCTTGACGTAGTTGCCCCGGTGGAACTCCAGCCGCGCCAATCCGTCGAATGCAGGGGCGTAGCGGTCGTCGGCTGCGACCGCACGCTCGTACGCCTTCTCCGCCCGACTGAGATCGCCCCGACCCAGCGCCGCGTCGGCCGTCTGGACCTCCGACACCGCCGTGGCCCGGTCGCGCTGCTTGCTGGCGAACCCGGGCTCGACGGCGTCGTCGGTCAGCTTCTCGAAGCCGCCGCCCGCGTCCTCACCGGCAGGATCACCCGAGCCTTCGCCGGCGGCATCGGCCACTTCGGGCCCTTCGTCCGTCGTCTCGGCCGGTGCCTTCGTTCGACGCCCCGGCCGGGACTGCCGCAGCTCGGTGACGGCGACCTCCGTCGCGCGCTCCAGCTCGGGGTCGCCGGCCAACAGCGCGTCGAGCTGTGCACCCGCGCGCAGACTCAGCTCCTCGGTCTCCGAGATCTCGGCGAGCCCGCGAGCGCGCGCCTGCGGGTCCTCCTCGGCCAACGCCACCAACGATCGCGCGGCGAGCAGCTCGCCGGCGGAGAACTGCTTGGTCTCCGCACGCTGCCGCAGGTCGATGAGCTCTCCGGGAGTCAGGCCCGCCCGATCGCGCGCGCGCGGCAGCGTGGGCTGAAACACGAGCGCTTGCGCGTAGTAGTCGATCGCGAACGGTCGACCGCCCTCGTGCTCCCAGTAGTAGTCACCCAGCCGCAGCAACGTGGCGGCGAACTCCTCGCGCAGCTCCTGGGCCTGCGCCTGACCGGCCTTCGAGGCCGTGCCCTCGAAGCTCTCGAGCTCACGGACGACCTCGTACGCCGTGCGGGTTTCCGGCGCGTCCGGGGGAGGGAACAGAAAGAAGCTCTTGGCCGCGGCGGCCCGGGCTTGCTGCGCCTTGGTGTCGACCTCGCTGCGGTCCTCGGACGTGGCCGGGTCACGCACCGCGACGATCACGGCGGAGGTGGCCACGGCGACCACCGCGGCGAGCCCGAGTGCCGGCAGCCAGCGTCGGCGCCGCTGCACCGTGGTCGGATCCGGCATCTTGGCCGCGATCGATGCCCGACGCTCCGGGTCGATGTCCGGCAGCGGAAGGTCGTCCCACGTGGTGTGCAGCTTGGCCGCGATCTGTGCCTCGCAAAGTGCCGCCTCGAGCTCGTTGGCGTTCGCGTACCGGTTGGCCGCGTTCTTGGCCATGCACTTGGCCACGACCTTCGCGAGGGCGGCCGGCACGGGGTTGGGCGCGACCTTCTCCAGCGGCGGCGCCTGCCTTTCGACGTGGGCGGCCAGGATGTCGTCGAGCGTCGGACCCTGGAACGGAGGATGGCCCGCGATCATCTCGAACGCGGTGCAGCCCAGCGAATACAGGTCGGCGCGATGATCGTAGGGCAGGCCGGCGACCAACTCGGGCGCGATGTAGTACGGCGTCCCGGCGACCGTGCCTCCGCCACCTGCGGCTTCGGCACTCATGGCCGCGACGCCCCAGTCGAGCATGCGGACGGCGTCGCGACGCCCCCGGTCCTCGACGACCATGATGTTCTCCGGCTTGACGTCGCGGTGGATGATCCCGGCATCGTGCGCGGCTGCGAGGCCCTTGCACACCTGACGCAGGATCCCGATCACGCGTCCGGGATCGAGGGACTCCTCGACCGCGAGCGCCCGCAGGCTGCGGCCCTGCAGCATCGGCATGGTGAACCAGACGCGACCGTCGGGCAGCTCGCCGAGGTCGAACACCTCGACGATGTAGTGCGAGCCGATCTTCGACGCGTTCTTCGCTTCGCGCCGAAACATCTCGGCGAACGCGGGCGAGCGGCTCGCGTCGGGACGCAGAATCTTCAGTGCGACCTTGCGCTCGAGCTCGACGTGCTCGGCGCTGTAGACCACACCCATCGCGCCGTCGCCGATCCACCCGGTGACGCGGTACGAAGTTCCCGGAACCTGAACTCCGGGTCCGAGCTTGACGAGCTCCGCCCCGAGCCGCGCCGGCTCCGGCAACGGCATCGTGCTGTTGCCGTCGGCTGGCCGAGCTCGTCGTGTACCGCCGTCTCGCAGCGGCGGCGGTGCGATTCCCAGACGCGTCCGGCTGCCCTCGTCTTCGGGCATCGGGTTCTTCGGAATCCCTTCCACGCGCAGCATCCTACCGTTTCTCGGGGCGCATTCGCGCCCATCGGGGTGCTGAACGACGAAAAACGACGCTCCGCCCCATCGGGCGCCGCCAACCGCGCGTCAGGCAATCCCGGAGTGGTCGGCCGCGACCCGAGGGGCTCGTCGGCGTGGGTCGGCGCTCGCTAGAAGCGGATGGCGAAGCCGCCGAGACGGGGCTCGAGCGAGACCTTCTTGTTGTCGCGCTTTTCGAGGTCCTTGAGCTTCTCGCGCTCTTTGTCCTGCTCGCGCGCGTATTCGCGATCCTTCTTGTCCCGCATCGCTCCGGTCACGCGTAGCGCGATTCCGGCCGGCAGGATGATCGCCGCGGCGACCAGACCGGCGAAGGCGATCTGCCCGCTGACGAGGAACCCGCGACGACGTCGGGCGTCCTCGTCCGCGGTCGCGAGCGTGACGCCCGTGTTCGTCGTCTGGTTGTCGAGGATCAGCTTGTACGCGCCCCGGCTGACCAGGCCCGCGATCGCCATGCCGGCGCTGAGGCTGCCGACGATGATCAGCGCGTTGCCGGAAGCGTTGAGACCTCGCGTCGTGCGGCGCCGTTGCTCGCGGCGAAGCTCTTCTTCGGTGGGCCCCGAAGGCGCGACCACCACGGGGCGGTTGCGCTCGGCGATCTTGCGCTCCTCGTTTTCGATCTGCGCTTCGATCGCCTTGAGGATGTTGTCGACCTCCGAAGGGTTGTACTTGGGGTCGAGGCGCTTGCGCTTGTCGTAGTTGCGGAAGGTCTGCGCCGCCTTGCGCAGGTGGTCGATGTCCGGGTCGACGTCGAACCATTTCCAGTACGACTGCCCGAGGTTGAACAGCAGGTCGACGCGGACCTCGTTCATGCCCTCGACGTCGCGCAGCAGCTCGTAGGCCTCCTCGAACTTCGGGATCGAGGCCTCGTAGTTGCCCGTCTCGAAGTCGTCGTTGGCTTCCAAGAAGAGGGATTCGGCCCGCTCGAGCTTGGGGTCGCGCTCGGGCTCGGGCGGCGTCTCGGGCTCGGTGGGCTCGGTGCCGTCACCGGGCTCGGTGCCGTCGCCGGGCTCGGTGCCCTCGGGCGGGGGGCCGTCGGCCGGCGCCGCGGGTGCTTCTTCGGTCGCCGCGGTGTCTTCGGCGGCGGCCGCCTTCTTGGACTTGGCCGGTGCGGCTTGGGCTCGCGGCATCGCAACGGAGCCGAGGGCGATCGTGACGGTGAGCAACGCTGGGACCAGTCGCATCAGGCACCCCCCGTCGAGCCGCCCATGCCGCCCGAGTCACCACTGCCGCCTTCGCCTTCTTCGCCGCCGCCGAGGGTGCAGCTGCCCTCGTTGTTGAAGTTGTCGAACGCCTCGCCACACCGGTCGGTCCCGACCTCGCATCCCAGCGTCGACTTCCACAGCACGCCGTCGTCGCCGAACAGCTGGTCGAAGCTGTCGATGTCGTTCTGCGAGATGCCGGGGAACTGTTCGGGGTCCAAGCACGCGGCGCGGTAGGCCTCGCACTCGGGGGCCGGCGCACACTGGGCGCAGTCGCCGAGCTGCTCGTAGACCTCCACGCAGCTGGGCGACTCGCACGTCGCGCACATCAGCACGGCGTCGAGCGTCTGCGGCTGCGACACGACGAACTGCCCGTCGTCTTCGCCGTCGCCGTCGACGTCGCCCTTGGTGTTGCGGGCGACCGCGAAGATCTCGGTCTCGAGGGAGTGGCACAGCGGCGGGATTTCGTCGCACGCATCGCCGGCCACCACGTACGCGAAGTCGACGACCTGCGACGTGAACTGGTCGGCGCCCTCGATGAAGGTCCACTGGACCTCGTTGCTGCCGGGGAAGCGGATGCCGCCGCCGACCACGTTCATCTCCGTCGCGCAGTACCGAAAGCCGATCGTGAATGCGCCGCCGGGGATCGCCGGCCGCTGCAGCACGACCTCCTCGGTCGGGCACCCCATCTCCATCTCGTTGCGCTCCGGGAACAAGTAGATCCGGATGTCGCTGTCGATGGCGGGGTCGACCAACGGCTCGTTGCCGTCGATCGGGTCGGGGATGCCGTCGCCGTCGATGTCACGGTTGAACGTCCCGGGAGAGCCCGGCTCGTCCGCGAGCGCCTTGTTGGGGTCTCCGCCGCCGGGATACCCCTGCAGCAGAGTGCAGCCGAGCCCGAGGCCGAGCGCCAGCGGCACGGTCAACGCGTGGGGGCTTCTCATCGTCGCCCGTTTTAGCACAGCCCGCGGGCTTCTCGCGCGTCCGAAGCGGTCAGGCGCGTTCCCGTCAGCCGGGCACGATTCCCGGCTGCGCCGCGTCCACCGACCAACGCAGATCGTCGAGCAGCACCAGCGAGTCGTAGATGTGACCGCTGGAGTCCCACACCGCCAGACGCAGCTCGATGATCTCGCCGGGGAGGACGTTTCCGCTCATCGTCAGCCACCCCGTGCCTCCACCCGAAACGTCCTGGCCGGCGTCGCAGGCGTTGCCCGGCGCGTCGAAGCCCGTGTCCTCCAGCAGCGCGGTGCCGAGGCAGCCCAGGTAGTCCGAGGTCAGATCCGTGGAGCATCCGACCTCGCCGTTTTCGCACTGGGTCATCAGACCCTGCGCGACCATCACGAGGTTGACGCCCACCGGCCAGGGCATGCCGTCGTCGTCGTAGATCGCGATGTTCTTGTCGGCGGGGTTGTCCGCGCCCGAGTCGACCAGCGCGACGAAGAAGTCGTTGAACTCGCTGCACACCCACTCGGGGTACTCGGCCGAGAAGAACTGCATCTTCATCGAGAACGAGTTGGCGTTGGTCGGCGCGCGCAGACGGATCGTCAGCATGGCCGAGTCGTGGGCCTCGTAGTTCCACGGGTCCAGGCAACCGCCGGGGTTGGGGAACGCGCCCCCGTTGGCGGCGAGCCAGTCGGCCGGCACGCCGCTGGTCGTGCCCAGGTTGGTGCCCGGCTCGAACGGTGCGAACGAGGGATTTTGATCGTCGATGTCGGCCGCGTGGCCGCTCGAGAGCACGACCATCCGCTCGCCCTGCTCGGGGGTGATGATCGCACCGAACCGATCCCGCAGCGCGCGCTGCACGGGCAGCGTCGCGCCGTTGCCGTCGGCACGGGAAAGGAACGTCGAGATGACGCCCCACGTGCGGTCGGCCGGGTCGGCGGGATCCTCTTCGGTCGTGCGGCACAGCTCGAGCGCGCGCACGAAGTCCATCGCGTCGGCGCTGTTGCTGGCCAGGCCCGCGTCGCAGGTGGGCTGAGCCTCGTCGGTCTCGCCGTTGCAGTCGTCGTCGAGTCGATTGCCGACCACTTCGTAGGCGCCGGGGTTGACCAGCTCGGGATCCGAGCACAGCGCCGGGACGTCGCAGCAGTCGCCGGAGCACGCACCGAAGCCGTCGCCGTCGGCGTCGGTGTCGTCGTGGTTGCCGTCGCAGTCGTCGTCGAGATCGTTGCCGCAGATTTCTTCGCGCGGCACGACCTCGTCGTCGCAGGTCACGTTCCACTTGCCCTGCGTGCCGCAGACGTTGGTGCCACCGCGACAAGCCCCGACACCGTCGGTGCCGAAGGGGCCCGAGTAGCACTCGCGCGTCTCGAACGGCACGCACCCCGGACCGCACACGCCGAGCAGCTCGTCGCAGATGCGGCCGACCGGATCGTCGACGCAATCGTCGTCGTCGTTGCATGGCCCACCGACCGGCTCGCCGGAGTCGACGCTCGTGGGATCGACCGGACCGCCCGTGGACTCGGCGCCCGTGCTCTCGGTGGTCATCGTGCCGCCGGACAGGCCCGAGTCCTCGGCGCCCGGTGAGCTCGTACACGCGGGGGCACACAGCCCAATCGCCACCGCCAGCGCAGGACGCAATCGCATCGAACTGTGTGCATAACACGGTCCGTCCCCCGAACGCGTGCCGATCGAGGTACACCGATCCACCGTTGCATCACGCGTTGCATCACGTGTGCGGCCGGCGCGGCCATGGCCCTGGAGATCACGGCGAGGCTGTGGCTTGATGAGCCCCGCGTGAGTCTCGTCGATGTCGGATTCCAGACGGCCTACAAGGTCGCGCATCGCATGCTGCGGGCCTACTGGTTCGTTCGGCGCCCGTCGACGCACGGAGCGCTGGTCGCCGTCTGGCACGACGGCGAGCTGCTGCTGGTCAAGAACTCGTACCGCACCCACTACACCCTGCCCGGCGGCTACATTCGGGACGGGGAGACCCCGGTCGAGGCGGCGGCCCGCGAGCTCCGGGAGGAAGTCGGCATCGACGTCGCGCCGGCCGACGTCAAGCAGGCCTTCACCGGGGTGCACGAGTTCGAGAACCGTCACGACCGCGTGACGATCAGCGAGATCGAGGTCGACGTGCGACCCGAGCTCGCGGTCGACAACCGCGAGGTCGTGTGGGCCGGCTTCTTGGCGCCCGACGAGATCCTCGCCAAGCCCATCGTCCCGCACTTGGCCGACTATCTGCGCGCTCGCTGAGGGGTCGTGCCGCGAAAAGGAAGACGCCCGGTGCTGAGGTTCAGCACCGGGCGCTCTTTTTGGGATTCACCGCGTCTCGTCCAGGCGCAGGGAGCGACAAGGGAGGGACGAGCCGCACACGACCGTCGAAACTGAAGTTGACCTCTCGAGCAAATACCAAGCTAAGCGTTAGTTAAGGGAGCCGCGGCAGGGAAGGGATAAGGCGCCGGGGCCAAGGATTGAGCATCAAGCATCAAGACAAGTGACAGTGGAAGCCAAGGGATCAAGCTAAGGGATAAGGCGGCAATCCAAGTCGAGCGTCAGCGCGTAAGCCAAGAGAAGAAGCCAAGGGTTCAAGTCAGGGTCCCCGTCGGGACGCCCAGTAGATGTGCAGGGCGTGTGCCATCGGGTCTCGACCCTGAAACTCTTGATGAAATCGTGTCGCAGCCGCCGAGGGCTCCGGGACATCGCGCGAGGCCATGACGCAAAAGTCCGGCTCGGCCCGGATCGGTCCACCCTGGGGTGACACGGATGTCAGACGCGGACGCAAACGGGGGCAGGGCGGCGTCGAGAGCTTCGACGGCGCCGCCGCCGGCCTGATGCAAGGCGCTCGCGGAACCGTTCGCTCGTCAGCTCACGACGCCGACGTCAGACCCGTCAGGCCCCTCTACAAAATGTAGGGGATCAAGGCGGTGCGGCGCCGGGGATAGTCGACGAAGCGACGCCGGTACCACAGGTGATGGCTGAACGCGCGCGGCAGCAAGCGCGCGGCGGTCCAGGCCGCCGTCGCCAGGCCGATCGCCGACCAGGTCGCGATCGCCCAGCCGATCCACATCAAGATCTCCCCGAGGTAGTTGGGGCACGACACGTCGTCGAACAGGGCCCCGCGCGGGATCTGATGGCCGCCCTCGCCTCGGCGCCGCAGCTTGCGGAGCACGCCGTCGGCCCAGCGGCTGACCCCGAGTCCCGTGATGAACAGCATCGCGCCGTACAGGAAGCGAAACGAGATCAGCCATCGCCACGTGCGCGGGGGGGCGAGGTCGCCGACGAGCTGACCGTTGAGTCCGCCGAGCAGCGCGCTGGCGAGGGCACCGGCCACGACCAGCCGCCACGCGATCGTCCGCCCGGGAGGAGGTCGGCGCCGCCACGGGTCGATGAAGCCGCGATACAGCGCGTGACCGCAAAACGCCGCCGCGAGCACGAGGGGCACGAGCTCGGTCGCGTGTCGGCCCCCGACGTAGACGGTGACGAACGAGATCGGCAGCGGCGCGAAGATCAGGCACCACCCGATGCGCTCCGGGGGTCCCGGGCGCCCGTCGTCGTAGCGTCCGTAGGCCGTGGGGCGGTGGCCCGTGACGACGAAGGCGATGCCCGAGGCGACGAAGATCGCCGCGGTGGCCAGCTCGTGCATCGTCGGCCTCAGTCCAGAGCCGTGCCGCAGACGCGGCAGAAGGTGGCGTCGTCCGCATGACCACCCGTGCCACAGGCGCGGCACTCGAGCTCGTGGTCGGGCGGCATCTTCTTGACCAACTCCGCGGACACGATGCCGGTCGGCACCGCGAGGATCCCGTAGCCGACGATCATCCACAGCGCCGAGACGGCCTGGCCCAGCGGAGTCTGCGGCGCGATGTCGCCGTAGC
>CALBMM010000329.1 GCA_937896535.1 uncultured Pseudomonadota bacterium | reverse complement strand
CACCAGCCACCAACGTCGCGCCGCGCCGGTGCGCCCCGGCCTTCGTCCGACCAGTCGCGCCACCCGCTCCGCGAGCGCCCCGTGGGTCGCCGCCGGCGCCCAGCTCGACGCCGGCGCTCGCCCTTCCTCGAGCGCGAGCAGGCCGCGCCCGTACGCGAGCCGACCACCGCACAGCTGCGCCGCCTCGGCGTCGCACGCGAACTCGCGCTCGCGCTCGATCTGCGCGCCCAGCCACCAGGCGACCGGATGATGAAACAGCACGACTCGGCCGACCACGACGACGATCGCGATCCACGGGTCACGTCGGCGGACGTGGACGAGCTCGTGCACCAGCGCCACACGCAGCACCGAAGGCTCCACGCGGCTGGCCCACGCAAGCGGCAGCAGCACGACGGGGTGCACCGCGGAAACCACGCAGGGCACGGCCACGCGCGCGTGCTCGCGCACCGCCACGGACGCGATCGACAGCGCCGCCGCGACCTCGTCGGCGATGGCCTGCACCGCCGCGGGCACGGCAAGACTCTCGCGACGCCATCGCCACAGCCGCAGCCAACCGATCGCCGCCGACGAGGCACACAACGCCGCGCCGAGGCACCACAGTCCTCCGACCACGGGCACCCAACCGGGCACCGACGAGGCCAGGTGCGTCGTACCTGCGCCCGTCCCCACCCCGACGGCGAACGCGACGACGAGGCCCGCGAGCGCGAGCACCCGCACCGCGTGTCGCGTCCCGGCGTGTCGGGGATCGACGATCGCATCGGCGCCCTTGACCAGCGCGAACGCGACGACACCTTGCCACAGGCTGTGCACGACGGCGACGGCGACGGCGGCGATCATCGTGCGCCCTCCTCGGCCTCGAGCGCGTCGAGCATCGCCCGGATCTCGGCACGCTCTTGCGCCGTGGCGGGCGTGTCCGCGAGCGCCCGCACCACGAGCGCGCCGGTCGAGCCCGAGAACGCACCCTGGATCAGATCCGACACCAGCCGGCGCTGCACCCGATCCCGCTGCACCGCGGCCGCGAAGACGTGCCGGCGCTGCGACGTGTCGCGCTCGGCCCAGCCCTTGTCGACCATGATCTGCAGCAGCTTGAGCACCGAGGTGTAGCCGACGCTTCGTCCGCCGCGTGCCGGCAGATGCTCGTGCACGTCGCGAACGGTCGACGGGCCCCGCGACCACAACACGTCGAGGATCGCCATCTCGGCCTCGGTCGGACGGATTTCGTCCGGCTTGCGCGGGGGTCGACCCATCGCCGATCGTATACTACGAAAATCGTCGTAGTTCTATCGCGGTGCGCTCGGGGCGGTTCAGTTTCAGCCGCAGACGAGGTCTTTGTAGCTGCCGCAGGCGCACGAGTCCTGCGGGTACCACGTCCCCGTCGAGCTCGCGCACCACTGGCACGCGCCCGCGGCGGGCACGTTGCAGTTGGGACAGTGCACGCAATAGAAGGAACCGAAGTTGGTCGCGTTCGAGGCGCCCGAGTTGCCGCAGTACGCGGTCCAGCATCCGTTGCCCGGATCGAGCCCACCCGCGGAGCACTGGTTGGCGACGCCGGTGGGAACCTCGCACCCGTTGGCCCAGTTGCCATCGCAGTTCTCCCACGGGTTCTGACAGCTGCGCTGACACGTGCCGCTCGAGCAATCACTGTTGGCGTGCGCGCCGGCCGAGCACGTCGTCCCGCAGCCGCCGCAGTTGCCGGTGGTGTCGAGCGCGGTCTCGCAGCCGTCGCTCATGTTTCCGTTGCAGTCGCCGAAGCCCGGCACGCAGCTCATGCCGGTGCACGCCCCGGCCGCACACGCGCCGCCTTGGGCGTTGGGGGCCGTGCAATCGAGATCGTTGCCGACGCAGAACCCCACGCCGTCACACATGTCGTCTTCGGTGCACGGATCGCCGTCGTCGCAAAGCTGGCCGGGCGGGCTCGGCGCGTGCACGCACTGACCTCCACTGCAGTTGCCCTGCGCGGCGAAGCAGGACACGCCGGGGGCGAAGCAGTCGGCATCCTGCGCGCACGCGCCGAAGTCCGGGAGGATGTCGCCGCCGGGCATGCCGCCGGGGCCGCCCTCGTCCCCGCCCTCTTCGACGACGACCGTGCCCTTGCCCTCGTCACCGTTGCTGGTCGAGGTCAGGCCTCCGCCGTCGTCGAGCCGGTTGGGGAAGCCGACTTGGCCGTCCTTGTCGACGCCCTCGGCACATGCGCACAGCAGCCAGGCCACCGCCAGCGCGAACGTCGACTTCGATCCCATGCCCCACGAGCAGCATACCAGCCCCGTGTCACGACGGCCGCTTCAGGCCGAGCGTGTACGCGCCGGCACCGCTGTAGGACTTGACCTGCCAGATGTAGTACCCGGGCGCGCCATCGATCGTGATCGTCTCGTTGCTCGACGCCGACTCGGACGCAGCGATCCGCTGCCACTGCCCACCATCCCAGCGATACAGGAAGAGGTCGAAATCGGCATCGCTCGGCCCGGCGAGGATCGCCTGGTGCTGGCCAGCGTTTTCCGCGTGGTAGTAGGTCCCGTCGGGCTGCCAGTGGATCTGGCCGGACTGCGACAGCGTGCCCTCGTGGCTGGTGCAGCCCTCGCAGTCGTCCTGCGGCGGCGATGGATCGTCGCCACCTCCCGAAAGCGGCGGCACCTGCGAGGACAACAAGCGATCGGGCGAGCCCTTCAGGTCGCCGACGCGGCCTTCGATCGCCGAGTCGAGCAGCTGCGCGGTGAGCTCTTCGACACTCGCCTCGGGATCGCGCTGGCGCAGCATCGCCATCACGCCCGTGACGTGTGGCGCAGCCATCGACGTGCCCGACAGGTTCGCGAGCGCGGAATCGTGCTGCCGGTACGTCGACAGGATCGACGCCCCCGGCGCCATGATGTCCACGCACGCGCCGTAGTTGCTCGACGACCAGCGCTTGTCGTCCCAGCGCGTCGCGCCGACCGTGATCGCCTCGGTGACCCGGTTCGGCGAGCCGTAGCACGCGTCGGTGTTCTCGTTGCCCGCGGCGATCACCACCGGGATCCCGGCCGCGATCGTGTTGCGTACCGCCTGGTCCAGCGCCCACGAAGGGCCACCACCCAGGCTCATGTTGGCGACCGCCGGCCCTTCGGCGTGGGTGCGCACCCACTCGACGCCCGCGATGACGCCGGACATGGACCCGGTGCCGCTGCAACCGAGCACCTTGACCGGATGCAGGGTCACGCCAGGTGCCACCCCGACCACGTCGCCGCCGATCGTGCCGGCGACGTGTGTGCCGTGCCCGTCGCAATCGTCGGTGGGCGAGCCACCGATCGCGGAGTAGCCCTCGCCGATCTTGGCCGACAGCAGCTGGTGGGTGCCGCGAATGCCGGTGTCGAGCACGTACGCGTGCACGCCGGTACCGTCGTAATCCGCCGAGAACTGGCCGTCGAGCGGCAGGTCGGCCTGGTCGAGTCGATCCACCCCCCACGGCGGCGCATCGGCGACGACGAGCCGGTCCGCCTCCACGAACGCCACGCGCGGGTCGGCCCGCAGCGCCTCGACCGTCTGCGGCGTCAGCGTGGCCGCGAACCCGTGCACCGACTGCGTGTAGCGGTGCTCGATGGCGATGCCCGGGGCCGCGAGCGAGGTCGGCCCGCCCACGAGGTCGACGACGTCGAGCGGTCCGACGCTCTTGTCGAACACGACGATGTACGCGCCCGCGATCGCGTCGGGTTCGTCGTCACCGACCAGCGGCGCGACGAGGTCTTCGTCTTCGAGATCGTCGAGCGCGATCGTCAGTGGATCGTCGCGCGACAGATCGCGTCCACCTCGTTCGGCGGGTTGACACGCGACGACGGCGAGCGCGGCGAGAACGAAGAACGGACGACGGTGAAAGTGTGGATCGAACATGCGCGGCCTCCCGAAAGCTCCCCAGCCCGCCGCGCCCCTACGCACGTGCGACGCCAACTCGGTCGCCTCCCCGATTCCGCGCACTTACGCGTGCGCGCCCACACGCGATTACCTCACGCCTCTGGGCAACTCGCCCACGCAGCCAAGGGCAACTCGCCCAACGTTGGAGCTCGCGACGAACCGCGTCCCACACCGTCGCACGTCACGACCGCGTCGCATCCGGCTCGACCGTGGCGCGATCGCGTTGTGCTGATCGAACACCTACCACCCGACACCGCAGCACACGGGCTGCGGTGATCGGGTGCGCTCGATGGATCGAAAGAGGAGATGCGACGGTCGAGTGAGGTCGTAAGCCGGGTTCTGTCCCCGGGTCCATTGCTGTCGCCGGGTGACGATCATTCTTCTACGCGGCACTACCTGAAGCGGGACGGACCGCCCCTCGCCGCTCGTCCCGAAGAACGAACGGCACGCCTCGACTCGGCCTTGCTCCGGATGGGGTTTACCGTGCGACGTCCGTCGCCGGACGCCCGGTGCGCTCTTACCGCACCCTTTCACCCTTACCCACGCGTACGCGGGCGGTTTGCTTTCTGTGGCACTTTCCTTCGGGTCGCCCCGACTGGCGTTTCATCCAGCACCCTGTCCTGCGGAGCCCGGACTTTCCTCGATGCGAGCCCCCGAGGGAGCCACACCGCGATCGTCTTTGCCTCCTCGGCCGTCGCACCTCCAGCGGCGTTGACTAGCAGCTTCGCCGCGGCCGCTCAATCGCGAAAGTTGTCGCGGTTGGGACCCGTCCCGTATGTTGAGGCCGCGCCGCGAGCGGGGCCCACGTGATGTACCGACGCACCTTCGCCTTCGCCGGTCCCGCGGCGCTGCTGTCGGCCGGCATCGCCCGGGCGACGTCGCCGTCGGGCGACCGTCGGGCGCCGGCCCGCTACGCGCACGTGGTCGGACGCTTCGGCGGGCAGACGACGTGGGTCTATTCGAACCTGCGCTACGAGGGCAACAACCGCTCGGTGCGCGGCGAGTTCGATCCGGACCCCGAGGACGGCCGTCGCAACGCCCAGCGGTACCGCGATCTCGCCGCGCGCAGCGCCGGATTGTTCGTGCTGCGCGACGCGCTGTTCTCCCAGCAGGATCACCCCCACGCCCACCGCCCGTGCGCCTTGATGATGCCGGCGAACTGGGTGTCCGCCGCCGTGGACGACACGCTCGCGGGCAAGACGCTCGTGCCGGTCCTCGCACCAACGCTCGAGGACGAGACCGCCTGGACCGCGATCGCCAGCGCCGCGGAGATGTTCGGCGGGTTTCCGCCGAGCGACGCGCTGTTTTCCTGGGCGAGCAAGCGCAAGGCCGAGGTCGAGGGCGACGAGCGCGCCCGCGTCGACAATGCGCGGGCCAGCGTACGCGAGCTGGCCCGCCACGCCCGCATGATGATCGACGCCGCCCCCGAGGGTCCCGGCGCCGTCGCGCGCGTGGGCGCCTCGTGCATCGCGTGGTCCGACCGCGAGTACTTCACCCCCGCGCTGCGCCGCGACAAGGTGATCGTGCTCGGCGTGGAGAACCCGAACACGCACGAGATCCGCGACGAGAACAAGGGCATCGCGATCTGGGGCCGCACGCTCGATCCGCGCGCCGAGACGATCACGCGCGATGCGATCTACGAGCGTCGCCTCGAGGACGGGCCGCTGGCGATCGAGCGCTACGACCTGAACCTTGAAGACGACCGCCGCCGGGCGATCGCCGTGCTGACCAAGCTCGTGCCCGCGGGCGTGCCGGGACACTCGGTGTGGGTCTGGGTCGGCGGCCCGATGCCCGAAGGGACCGAGCGCGCCGAGGATGCCTCGCACCTTCTGCCCACGTTCGAGGCCGAGCTCGCCGACGCCCCGATCGCGCGCGACCGTGTCGTCGTCTACAACCGACCGAGCTGGCGCATGAAGGGCCACACCGCCGCCGACTTCGAGGCGGCCGTCGACGCGTTTGCCAAGGCCGGGCGGCCCTTGTCGGTCAACATGTCCCCACCCGCGCTGCGCAAGGTCTTCGACGCCGGCGCGGCCTCAGGATAGGCGCAGCCCGACCGGCAACGAGTCGCCGAAGGCGCGCTTGAGGTCGCCCTCGCTCAGCTCGGCCGCGCCCGAGACCATGTCGATCCAGGTCGAGGGCACGTCGGACTTGGCGAGGCGATCGGCGACACGCTGACGAAGGGCGGCGGGCAGGTCCTTGTCGGCCTCGCCGGAGATCCGCGCGATCGAGGCGGCCGCGAACGCGGCCCCTTCGGCGTCCTTCCAGTCCAAGCCCAGCAAGGTCTCGACCCAGCGTGCGGCGGTGTCGGCCGAAACGACCGGGCCGTCCTCGGCGCGCAGCGGCACGCGGGCGCCGACGCGACCGAGCGGCCAGTACGTGCGCAGCTTGCCCATGCGGGTCAGAAACAGCTCGCCGGCCTTCTCCTTGGCCGCGGCATCGATCGACTCGAGCGCGGCGAGCAGCTGCATCATCTCGATCGGGCCGTGGGCGTGCGGTCCCGCCGGCGGCTTGCCCTGCCGCCACAGCCACGGCGCGACCGCGTCCCACAGCGTGCGCTGACGTTCGGCGGACAGACCCGCCGCGACGCGACGCCACGTGATCCACCACTCCGACCAGTTGGCCTTCGAGGGATGGGCCAGGCCTTCCTCGCGCAACGCCCACAGCGCGTCCAGGCGTGCCTCGTCACCGTCGACGCCGAAGCCGGGTCGCAGCGTCCAGCCGACCAGTCGCAGCCACGAAAGCTCGTGCGCCTCCGAGCGCTTGCGGGTCGCCGCCAGCGGCACGAGGGCATCGAAGAACGCGCGGCACGTCGACGCCGACCACTGTCCCCGCGCGCCGAGCACCTTCTCGACCGTGTTGCGCAGCCGCTTGACCGCGCCCGCATCGTCGCCGCGCAGCGTACTTTCGACCACGGCGATCGCTTGCGGCAGCTCGGCCGCCGGGCGATCGGCGGCGGTGCGCCCCGATCCTTTCTTGTCGGGCGAGGGCACCGTCGAGTACAGCGTGAAGTCGAGCTTCCAGCGACGCGGCGGCAGGTCCACCGTGACCAGGTACAGCTCCAAGGCGCCGGCCTCCGTCAGCGTCGCGGTGAGCGTGACCGGGGTCGTGCCCTCGGCCCCGCCCTTCTTGTCGCGCAGGACGGTCTGCAGCGGCGGCAACAGCTCGAGCTCGGGGTCGTCGACCTCGATCAGCGCCCCGGGCGGGTCGATGCGGTCACCCGTGTACGCCAGCAACGGAAACGACACCGGCTTGCCGAGCACCAGATCGAAGACCCGATCGGGCACCGCGGTCGACGTGCCGTCGTCCATGCCGCGCGGGGCGACGCACAGCGCCTGCGGCAGCGCGTCCGGCCCGACGATGCCGATGTAGTAGGCGCGCGCCGTGCCGCCGCCGATGAGCTCCCCGACGCCGCGACGGGCGAGGATCGAGCGCACGGCCCCGTGCGCCACCGCGGTGTCCAGCGACGTGTGCTCGAGCCGACGCACCGGCGCGCCGCCGTACCAGCCCGCCATCACCTCGCTCAGTCGCTCGATCATCGCGGGCGCATTGAAGACGCCGCCGTTGAGCAAGACGAGGTCCGGCCGCGGCAATCCGTCGGTCACCTGCGCCCCGGCCTCGGCGGCCGCCTGCACGTGGCGGCGTAGGAACGTGCACACGTGGCGGCCGATCGCGGCGTCGGAGGTGTACGGCAGCCCGAGCGTGGTCAGGCCCGCCCGACCGGTTCGCTGCGCCGTCTCGTCGGGACCCGACATCGGCAAGAAGCCGTCGAGCAGGACCTGCCGCGCCTCGTCGCGCTCGATCGAGATGCTCTTGGTGTTTCCGATGAGCCGCGAGCCGCGGGTCGTGTACGAGATCACCGCCTGCGCGGGCGCGTCCTCGGCCAGCAGCCGCTCCTTCGCTTGACGGGCCGACTGCACCAACGCCGACCACACCGAGGCGTCCTCGGGTCGATCGAGCCCGGCCTTGTGCAGCGCGAACACGGCCAACGCCGCGTCCATGTTGTCGCCGCCGAGCATCAGGTGGCCGCCGACGGCGATGCGCTCGATCTTCGGGCCACCGGCGTCGTGGCGCACTTGCAGCAAGGTGAGGTCGGTGGTGCCGCCACCCACGTCGACCACCAGGATCAGCCGGGCGTCGCCGATCTGGGCGGCGAGCTCGTCGGCGTTGGCGCCGAGCCAGTCGTAAAAGGCCGCCTGCGGCTCTTCGAGCAGCCGCACCTGGCCGAGCCCTGCGGCCGCGGCCGCCTCGGTCGTCAGCTCGCGTGCGCCCTCGTCGAACGACGCCGGCACGGTGACGACGACGTCTTGATCGCACAGCGGCGCATCCGGATGCGCGTGGTCCCACGCCTTGCGCATGTGCTGCAGGTAGGCGACCTGCGCGTCGAAGGGCGAGACGTGCGGCTCGGTGTCGGGCGCGTTCCAGGGCAGGATCGGGGCGCGCCGGTTGACGCCGCCGTGGCAGACCCAGCTCTTGGCCGAGGCCACGAGGCGGCCGGGAACCTTCGCGCCGAGCTGACGGGCGAGCACGCCGACGATCGGCTCGTCGTCGCCCCACGGCAGCGCGCGATCGCTGACCGACAGCTCGCCGTCCGAGGCCAGGTACAAAAACGAGGGCAACAGCTCGTGGGCCGCCCGCTGCCCGGGCGCGGTCAGCTGCGGGACCTTCATCCCGTGCACCCGCGGGTGTCCGAGCGCGGCGGAGGCCACGGCGCAGTGCGTCGTGCCGAGGTCGATGCCGACCGCGAAGACAGGCTCGCTCACCCGGCGTCTCCTCGCACGTCGAAGGACAGTCGGTGGCGTCGTCCACCGTCCACTTCCACGGCCGCCAGCTCCAGCGTGCCCACCTCGGTGACCCGTGCGCCGAGCTGCACCTGGACGATCTGGCCGGGCTCGGTGCCCTCGGGCGCCTCGATCGTCGTCTCGATCGGCGCGAGCTCGACGAGGCTTTCGGGCTTGGTCACCGCGCCGACCTCGTCGTCACGACGCGAGGACGATCCGAAGAAACGAAACCAGACCGACTCGCCGACCACGAGGCCGAACGATTGCGGCAGAGCGACCTCGGTGCCCTCCTCCATCCCGAACGGCGCGATGCAGACCGCGTCGATGCGAGGTGGCAATCCGGGCACCGCGAGCTCGTTGCGCTCGATGCCCACGTAGTAGGCCTGCGCCGTGCCGCCGCGGATCCGCACGCCTCCACCGCGACGCACCCGGGCGTAGTGGGCGGCGCCGCGACTGACGGCCAGCTCGGCGTCGGCGCCCGACAGCACCTTGGGCGGCGGGGCATCCACCGACGCCAGCCACGAGGTCAGCACTTCCTCGATGCGACCGCGCACCAACGGCGAGCGCGTCACGCCGCCGTTGAACAGGATCGCGGTGGGACGTGCGAAGCCCGCGTCGTCGCCGGCACGGGCCAGGAACGCCGCGAGGTGCCGCGTGATCGCGGCATCGGCCGGATACGGCAGCCCCAGCGCCTGCAGACCGGCGCGGCGGGGAGTCTGCGGGCGCGCGTCGGCGTCGACCTTCGGAAAGAACCCGTCGACGAGCAACGCGTCGAGCGTCTCGCGACGCAGCTCGGTGCGGACGGTGCCGCCGATCAAGCGGCTGCCTCGCGACGCGATCGCGATCGGCACCACCTGTGGCGGCGTCTCGCCCAGCAGCGTCTCCTTCGCGGCCCGGCACGCGTGGGTCAGCGCCCGCATCTGCCAGTCGTCGAGCTCGGTCCCCCGATCGGCCAGCTCGGCCTTGGTCGCGTACGCGAGCGCCAAGTCCATGTTGTCGCCGCCGAGCAAGATGTGATCGCCGACCGCCACGCGACGCAGCGCGAGCGCACCGTCCTCGTCGTCGACCGCGATGAGCGAAAAGTCCGTGGTGCCGCCGCCGATGTCGACCACGAGCACCACGTCGCCGACCGCCAGCTCCGAGCGCCACGCGTCGCCACGCTGGGCCAGCCAGTCGTACATCGCCGCCTGCGGCTCCTCGAGCAGGATCGGCGGCTCGAAGAACCCGGCGAGCTCGGCCGCCTCGACCGTCAGGTCGCGCGCGACCGCGTCGAACGACGCGGGCACGGTGAGCACGACGTCCTGCTCGGCCAGCGGCGCATCCGGGTGCGCCTGCTCCCACGCGGCACGCAAATGTCCGAGGTAGCGCGCCGACGCCTGCACGGGCGAGACCTTGGGCACCGCATCGTCGGCGCCCCACGGCAGGATCTCGCCCTGGCGGTCGACACCGGCGTGCGACAGCCAGCTCTTGGCCGACGACACGAGACGCATCGGCGTCGCCGCCCCCTGGGCGCGCGCGAACTCGCCGACGACGTCGCCGGCGTTGGGATACCAGGGTAGTGCCAGCGCGCCCGCGCCGAACTGCTCGGGCGCAGGAAAGAACAGAAACGAGGGCAGCAGCCGCCGCTGCCCCATCTCGCCGGGGGCGACGATCTGCGGCACCGACAGCGGCGTGACCGGGTCCTCCCCCTCGGCGCCCGCGAACGCGAGCGCGCAGTGGGTCGTGCCCAGATCGATGCCGACGACGAACCCCGGCGTATCGCTCACGACAGCTCGACCTCGGCCGCCGCGACGATGTGCGGGTCGTGGCCCTCGTTGGTCTGCGGCAGCGTGATCGACGTGGCGCGCCAGCCGTGGTGGGCGAGCGTGCCGGTGTACGGCGGATCACCGACGACCTTGCCGGTCACGCGTACGGACGCCGCGTCGAAGCCCTTGGGCAGCTGCACCTTGGCGCCCTCGGACTCGCTGCGGATCGGCGCGAGCGCCACGACATCTTTGAGCGCGCGTGCGCAGCCTTCGTGCACGACGCGCGCTGCGGCCCCGATGTCGGCGTCGGAGAAGCCGGAGACGTCCTCGTGCAGGAAGTCGACGAATCGGCCCTCGCGCTGCAGAATCGCCAGCAGCTGCAGTGCCGCGGCGTGATCGGGCGCCTCGTCGGCCTCGATCGCGACCGGTTCGGGCTTCGGGGCCGGCTCGGGCTCCGCCGGCGGCAGCGCACCGCTCGATGCGGCCTCGACCCGGGCCGCGAGCAGTCCGTCGAAGAGAATTCGCCAGGGCAGGATGAAGGCGAGCCAGAGTCGGGCACCCAGTGACAGCGGTTGCATGGCGGCGCTCCCTCGCGGGGGCCCGTTGATAGCGCACGTCGCCAGCGAGCGCGAGACGGCCGCGGGCGGCGCCTCAGGGGCGGTCGGGGCCCCGGTCGTGCGCATGCACGCGCACTTTGACCTCGCGGTGTCCCGGCCCGTCGACGATCTCGATCTCGGCGTCGCCCGCCAGGCCCTGCGCCGCGAGGTCGGCCAGCAAACGCCGCCGCGCCTCCTCGACCCCGTGCTCGTCGATGACGACGTCGAGCCACGCATGCCCGAGCTTGCCGCCGAGCGTGCCGTGCACCGTGCCGGCGACCGCTTCGTTGTCGACCTCGGCCTCCTCGAGCACGGGAAATGCGTCGACGAGGTCGTCGGCGAGATCGTCGGGGATGTCCTCGGCGCCGAACGCCAAGATCGTGATCTGCATGGGGCCGCGCGCGGTGGTCTCGGACGCGCCGTGGCTCGAGGCCGAGACGCGGATCTCGATCCGCTCGACCTCGTACTGTTCCTCGATGAAGCGCGCGAGCAGCTCCGGGTCGAGATCGTCGTGGCCGACGGCGTCGAGCGAGATGTCGACGCGTTGGCCCAGCGGCATGTCGTACTCGACCGGGAGCACGCACGCGCCGGCGAGGGCCCCGGCGAACACCAGTCCACCGACCCACCACCGTCGCGACCGCGAACGCGGGGCCGCGGCGGGCAAGCGTGCGACCAAGTCGTCGGCGAGCCGTTGTCGATGCTCGGGCCGCGCGGGCGTCGGCGCGCGAAACAGGCGCGAGAGGCCCGCGGTCCGATGCGTGGATCCTTCAGAGCGCATAGCGTGCCGCCTTCTCGACCGCAGAGCGCTCATCGATCGCCGCGGCCCGTAGCTTGCGCTGCGAGCGGGACAGTCGCTGCTTGACCGCATCGAGGGAGCGGTCGGTCATGGCCGCTATCTCGCGCAACGACAGGCCGTCGCCCAAGCGCAGGGTCAACAGCTCGCGGTCCTCGGCGGGCAGCTCGGCGAACGAGGCCCGCAGCTGCGACAGCGCCTCGTCGACGGCGATCTTGTCGTCGGCGGCGAGGGCGGCGTCGGCGAGCGCGTCCAAGCGCGCCGGGGTGCCATCGAGGTCCTTGCGCGTGCGCAGATGATCGATGACTTGGGTGCGCGCGATCGTCAGCACCCAGGCGCGCGGATGTCCGCGTTGGGCATCGTAGCGGGGCAGGTGTTCGACGAAACGCACGAAGATCCTCGAGGTCAGGTCCTCGACGTCCGCGACGGTGGAAATCCGTCGGCCCACGTAGGCGGCGACGACCGGATACAGCCGGTCGTACAGCCGTCGGAACGCGTCGGCGTCGCCCGCGGCGGCGAGGCGAGCCCAGCGGGCCATCCGCGCGTCGGCGAGCTCGGACAGAAGGGACATCAGGGACGTCGACCCGGCTCTACGACGGCCGCCGCCGTGGGTGACACCCGATCTTGGCGGGCGATTTCGGCAACGAGGTCGGACACATGCGGGTCCGGCGCGCCCATCGCCGCCAGCGCCTCGTGCAGCCGCGCCACGTACTCGCGGTTGTCGCCGCTGGGGCCGACCGCCCGGCGCACCACGGCGGCGATCTCGGCGAGCGACTCGCCGACGCGAAAGCTCGGGTTGTCCGGAGTCGCGATGTACACCAGCGCCGACCCGAGCTCGCCGCGGCCCCCGAGCTCGCGCACCACCACGTCATGGCGCGCGTAGCCGTTCTGCTCGCGCACATCGAGGCGCGCGAGCACCTCGGACCACGCGTCGTCGGCGACCCGATACGCCATGCCGTGGCACGTCGCGGACCGATCGGCGAGCAACGTGACGACGCGGCCGGGGTCGGACGGTACCCCACGATGATCGGGCGAGGCCTGGCAAAAGCGCCGCCGCCACCCTTCGATATGGCCGGCGCGGCGCTCCACGAACGGGAACGCGGGCCGCCAGACCAACGAGCCGTAGCCGAAGATCCAGCGTCCGGACGCCGAACTCACAGACCGAGGACCCCCTCGATCTTCTCCATCATCTTCACGCGGCGCTGGGTGATCGGCGACGTGCCGTCGACGAGAGCGCGGCTCTCCGCGAGCACCTGCGCCAGCCCAAACCGCGTGACCATCGGGTCCGACGTGGGATGTCCCGCGCCGCTGGGAGCCATCCACGCGACCATCTGGTCGGTGTGGCCGGACGCGAGCGCGTCGACGGCGGCGAGGCCGAGCCGGCCGGCGACCATGCGATCGGCGAACGTCGGGTTGCCGCCGCGCACGAGATGGCCGAGCACCGTGGCGCGCACGTCGACGTCTTCGAGGTCTTTGAGGCGCGCGCCGACCAGCCGCACGAGCTTGGTGCAGGGGATCTTGACGCCTTCGGCCTTGATGATGAGCACGCGCTGCTTGCCACGCTCGCGACGAAACGCCCGGCGAATCGCCTTCTCCACCGAGGCGACGATCTCGTCCTCGCTGCGGCCTTGTTCGGCGAACAAGACCGCGTCGGCCCCGGCCGCGATGCCGCCGGCCATCGCCAGGTACCCGCAATCGCGCCCCATCACCTCCACCACGAACGCCCGGTGGTGGGCCCGCGCCGTGTCGCTGATGCGATCGCAGGAAGCGACGATCGTGTTGAGTGCGCTGTCGACTCCGATCGCGGTGCCGGTGCAACCGACGTCGTTGTCGATCGATGCCGGGATACCGATGACGGGCACGTTCGACTCCTGGGCGAGCGCGTGGGCGCCCGCGAGCGAGCCGTTGCCGCCGATGACGACGAGGCCACTGCACTGCTGCAGCTGCGCGACGGCCGGCGCCCTCCCCTCCGGCGTCAGGAACCGTGGCTCGCGCGACGACCCCAGGACCGTGCCCCCGATCGAGCCGAGGAAGTCGATGTCGCCATCGGGCAACAGCCCCTCGCCGTCGGAGGCCTCGCGCGTCAGCGAACGAAACTTCCCGGCCAGCAGGCCTCGGTAGCCGCCTTCGACCCCGAGCACGTGCAGCCCCCGAGAGGCGACGACCTTCGTCACGACCCGCACGGCAGCGTTCATCCCGGGCGCGTCGCCCCCGGAGGTCAATACGGCGACCGGCTTGTTCGCGCTCACGGGCCGACGATAGCGCATCTGCCCCGGCCCGCGATGCTCCGGCGCGCGCGGTACGATGCGGCATGCGTTCGACCCTGCCTTGGCTCTTCGGACTCGCCCTCCTGACCGCGTGCGGCGGCGACGACGGCACGGCCGCCAGTGGTGCGGACACCGAAGACGCCACCGGCACCGGCGGATCGATGACGAGCGACGGCGGCCCGAGCGGGACCACCGATCCCGACGACTCCGCCGGCGACGACGATCCGGCGACCACCGGGCCGCCGCCCCCGCCACCCCCCAGCGTGTGCGGCGACGGCATGATGGAAGACCTCGAGGAATGCGACGACGGCAATCAGGTCAGCGGCGACGGCTGCGAGATCGACTGCACGGTGACCTTCGACTCGTCGATCTGGCAGGTGACCGCGGGCGGACAGGCGGGGATCCAGGACGTCGGGCACGGCGTCGTGGTCGACGGCGCGGGCAACATCATCGCGGTCGGCTACGTGTCCGACGCGGTGGCGAATCCCGACATGTGGATCCGCAAGCTCGATCCCGACGGCAACGAGATCTGGACGACGCAGCTCGATCCGTCCGGCGGCGGCGACGACCGAGCCTACGCGGTCGCGGTGGACGGCGCCGACAACATCTACGTCACCGGCGAGATCGACACGGCCCCGGCGCTGTCGGATCTGTGGGTCGGCCAGCTGACGCCGGACGGCACGCTCGGCTGGTCGGACACCGTCGACGGGGCCGGAGCCGACAGCGACGGCGGCCGCGGCATCGCGGCCGACGACAGCGGCAACGTCTACGTCACCGGCTTCGTCAAGGTCGGCACCAACGACAACGACATCTTCGTCGGCCGCTGGAACGCCGGCGGCGCGGCGGCCTGGACCGACACGATCGCCGGGCCCGGCGGGCTCGACGACCGCGGCCGCGGTATCGCGCTCGACTCCGCCGGCGACGTGGTCGTCGGTGGGTTCGTGGCCAACGCCGCCTTCAATCGCGACGTCTGGCTGCGCAAGTACGACGCCGACGGCAACGAGCAGTGGACGCAGACCTGGGACAGCCTGCGCGGCCTCGACGATGCGGGCTTCTCGGTCGCGATCGCCCCCGACGACACGATCGGCATCGCCGGCACCACGCCGGTCATCGCGACCAACCAGGACGCGTGGCTGGGCAAGTACGCCGCCGACGGCTCGCTGGTCTGGTTCAAGCAGTTCGGCGCCGCGTCGTTTCTCAACGACCACGGCCTGGGCGTGACGTCCGACGCCGACGGCAACTTCGTCGTCGCGGGGTACAAGTCCAACTCCAATACCGACCGCGACATCTGGATGCGCAAGTACGACGCGGGCGGCAACGTGATCTGGACGCAGTCGATCGCGGGCGCCGGATTGGTCGCCGACGAAGCCCAGGGCATCGCCGGCGACGCGGCCGGCAACTACATCGCCATCGGTGAGATCCGGGCCGGCAACGACAACGACGGCGACGTCTGGATCGGCAAGTTCGCGCCGCGGTGAGGTCGACCGACCGCGGGAAACCCGCGCATTCCGCCGTCCCCCGCCCGCCTGTTGCCGGCCAGACCGGTTTCCTGGCAACACGCGTGGCCACCGGGATCTCCCTTTGCTTCCGCGGGCTTATGTCACGGCCGCGCCCAGATCATTGGGCTTTTCCTCGATGTGAACTGATGTAGGACATGGTCCGACTTTCGCAACCGGGCCCGGTCCATGGGACAGGGAACGAAGCTCCTCCTCGCCGGCATGCTCGCGCTGGGCCTTTCGGCCTGCGCCACCGACGCGGGCGATGACCCCATCGACGGGGAGAACGACGCCTTCGCCACCGGCAAGGCCGACGGCGCCCTGTCGCCCGACTCCGCCGAGGCCGCGGCCGTGCTCGCCCTCGTCAACGATCCCGAGGTCGACTTCGTCACGCTCGACGACGACGCGCGCCTGCACCGGACCGCCGCCGCCAACATCATCGACCACCGCGACGGTCCCGACGGCGTGCCCGGCACCGCCGACGACGACACGTTCGACGACCTCGCCGAGCTCGACGCGGTCAAGTTCGTCGGCCAGACCGCCCTCGCCCAGCTGCTCGAGTACGCGATCGCCCACGGCTACCTCGATCCCAATGGTGGCGGTGGTGTCGTCGCCGGTGATCCGAGCATCGACGTCATCTTCTCGCCCCAGCCCTCCGACGCCACGCACAACGCCGAGGTCGCCCGCCTCATCGGCCAGGCCCAGCACTCGATCGACGTGGCGATGTACAGCTTCTCCAACGCGGGCGTGCGCAACGCCCTCGCCGACGCCGTCGCCCGCGGCGTGGAGGTTCGCGTCATCTTCGAGACCGCCAACGAGGACCGCAAGCTCGCCGGCCAGGCGCTCCTCGACAGCGCGTCGGGACGCCTCGAGCAGCTCGGCATGGACGTCCGCTACGTCAACAAGATCATGCACCACAAGTTCATGATCGTGGACGGCCCGCGCGACGACCTGGCCCGCGCCGACACGGCGATCGTCGCCAGCGGCAGCGCCAACTGGTCCAACTCCGCGGGGACCCGCTACGACGAAAACACCCTGTTCATGTCGGGCTACCCCGAGCTGACCCTGCGCATGCAGCAGGAGTTCGACCACCTGTGGAATCATTCCCGCAGCTTCGAGGCGGTGGCGTTCCCCTTCGTGCAGTCGACCGCGACGATCACGGAAGCCGACATCACCGACGTCGCCGACCAGCACGTGTACTTCACGTCGGCCAACTTCGACATCGGCGGGACCAACACGTTCACGAAGACCGGTCGCAACGAAGTGGGCGACCAGCTCGTGCAGGCCATCGAAGGCGCCACCGACTCGATCTGGATCGCATCCGGCCACTTGCGGCTGCGCTCGGTCGCCGAGGCGCTGATGGCCAAGAAGGCCGCCGACCCGTCGATCGACATCCGCGTCTACCTCGACGGCCAGGAGTACATCTCCGAGTTCTTCCACGACGAGCAGACCGGCGACCTCGAAGCCTGCCTCGCGGCCGCCTCCACGGCGTCACAGACCAACAACTGCATGGACAAGGGGTTCTTGTTCGGCTTCGCCGTCGGTGAGGCGGGCATCGACGTCCGCTACAAGTACTACTCGTACCGCTGGCACTACACCTACGCCGAGCAGATGCACCACAAGTACATGATCGTCGACGGCGACGAGCTGTGGACCGGCAGCTTCAACCTCTCCGACAACGCGCTCCACAACACGATGGAGAACATGATGACCTTCCGCGGCGACGAGTTCGCGGACCTCATCGACGCCTACGAGGGCAACTTCCTCGGCATGTGGGACACCGGCCGCGCCGACGACCTGCTCTCGGACCTGCGCAACGAGGTGCAGACCTCCAACGTCGTGCCGCTCGTCTTCGACTCGATGGCGCTGACCTGGGACGAGGTCACCTCGCTCAAGGACCTCATCCGGGACAACTGCCCGCAGATCAACTCCACCGACTTCCGTCAGCACCCCGAAAACCACCTCGTGTGCGAAGTGAACTGAGCCTTCCTCCTCCCGTTCCTCCCTGGCGACCGCCCCGCACCACGCTGGGCGGTCGCGCTCGTTTCGGGGGTCGGACGGGGTGGTATAAAGGCTCGACATGCACGCCCGACGGCTCGCCACCGAGCGCCTCGTGATGATCTCCGCGACCGCCCAGCATCTTCTGGTCGAGCTGGAGAGTCCCGACAAGCTGGGCCGCCTCATCGCGGCCGAGGTTCCCGACGGCTGGCCGCCCGCCGACTCCGGCGAGGCCGACCTTCGCCAGGTGCTCGACGAGCTGCACGGAGGCGCCGAGCAGATCGGGTGGTGGCGACGCTACGTCGTGCAGCGCAAGGGCCCGGCCGGAAAGCCGCGCCTGGTCGGCCACGCCGGGCTGTGCGGCAAGCCGGGGACCGACGGGGCCGTGCGCATCGCCGCGACCTTCTTGGACGCCGATGCCCGCGTGGTCGCGGAGGCGATCGGCGGCCTGGTGGACTGGGCGATGGCCCACGACGAGGTGACGTCGGTGTCCGTGCCCGCGGACGCCCCCGACATCGACGCGGCGCTGGACCGCTACGGTTTCGCGGATCGAGAGGACGGCGCGCGCTCGCTGTCGCGCGAGACCTGGACCGACGAAGGCCCCTGCCTGCCGCGCCAGATCATCCCGCAGCCGGCCGATGCCGTCATCGAGGGCATTCCTCCGGTCGCGCGCGGCGTGTTCGACAAGCTGCTGGCCGAGCCCGTGCGGGACGCCGACGCCCTGCGCCGCGAGGTGCAGCTGTACGTGGAGATCATCGACAAGGCCGCCACCGACAATCCCTACGTCGACAACGAGCTCGGCCGCGCGATCGCCCACGTCTGCAACGGCCTGCTCGACGGTTGGTCCACCACCCTGCCCGAGCACACGCGCCGGCAGATCCAGGCCGCGATCCGCTACTTCGTGACCGAGGAAGACGGCGACAGCGACCTCGTGATCGGCGGCCTCGACGAAGACGCCGCCGTCATCAACGCGGTGGCCGCCCATCTCGGACGAGGCGACCTCGTCGCCGACCTCGCCTGAACCGGAGTCCACTCATGTCCGACGCGACCTACGATCGCGACCTCGTCGGCTACGGCGCCGAGCCCCCGCACCCGAAGTGGCCGGGCGACGCCCGCGTCGCCGTGCAGTTCGTCCTCAACTTCGAAGAGGGCGGCGAGAACTGCATCCTGCACGGCGATCCGGCGTCGGAGAAGTTTCTCTCGGAGATCGTGGGCGCAGTGGCCTACGAGGGCGTGCGCCACCCGAGCATGGAGTCGATCTACGAGTACGGCGCCCGAGCCGGTGTGTGGCGGGTGCTGCGGCTGTTCGCCGAGCGCGACCTGCCGCTGACGTGCTTTGCGGTCGCGATGGCGATGGAGCGCAACCCCGACCCGATCCACGCCATGGTCGAGGCCGGCCACGAGATCGCGACCCACGGCTACCGCTGGATCGACTACCAGTTCGTCGACGAAACGATCGAGCGCGACCACATCGCCAGGGCGGTGCAGATCCACACCGAGATCGCCGGCTCGCGGCCCCTGGGCTTTTACCAGGGGCGCACGAGCCCGCAGACGCGGCGGCTGTGCATCGAGGAGGGCGGGTTCGTGTACGACGCCGACAGCTACGCCGACGACCTGCCGTATTACGACCGTAGCTCGGGCACCCCGCATCTCGTCGTCCCCTACACGCTCGACGTCAACGACATGCGCTTCGCGACGCCCAACGGCTTCAACTACGGCGACCCGTTCTTCGCGTACCTGCGCGACACGTTCGACGTGCTGTACGCCGAAGGCCGGCGCAGTCCGAAGATGATGTCGATCGGACTGCACCCGCGCCTGGTCGGACGGCCCGGCCGTGCCGCCGCCCTCGCGCGCTTCCTCGACCACATCGGCGAGCACGAGCACGTCTGGGTCTGCCGAAGGATCGACATCGCGCGACACTGGGCCGAGCACTTTCCCCCGTAGCGGGGCTCAGGGGAAGGTCGCGACGCACTGTCCCTGCGGGCTGCAGGACACGGACGCGCCGCAGTCCGGACCGCCGCAGGCCTCCACGCACAGCGACAGCCGCTCGTGCAGTGCCTCGAACGTGCCGAGGTCGGCGGCCGTGTTGAGTCCGATCGAGTCGCACGCACGCTCGGGACCCTCGTAGCAGTTGGCGAACACGAGCTGGCAGTCCTCGTCGACCGTGCACGCGCGATTGCTGCCGATGAAGTCCCCGATGTCCTCCTCGACCTCGGGGCAGATGTCTTGCGTGGGGCCCAGCGACACGCACTCGCCCGCGTCGCTGCAGCCGACTTCGGAGCCACACGCGGCTGCGCCACACTCTCCGCAGGTGGTCAGCTCGTCGTGCAACGCCGTCCACTGCGTGGCGTCGGCATCACGCGAAACCGCGATCGACCCGCACGTGCCTCGCTCGTCGCCCTGGTAGCAGATCGCGTCGAGCTGCGTGCAGTCGGTCACGTACGTGCAAGCGCGGTTGGCCTGCACCCACGCATCCGCTTCCGCTTCGGTGGCCTGGCACGACGGCGAGCCGGAGTCGGCGGTTTCCGTCGCGTCGTCGCCGGCGGTGGGCTGCTCCGAGGTCGAGTCGTCCTGCTCGCAGTCGGCGACGCACTTGTCGTCGGGATCGCAGGCCGCGGCGAGGAGGGTCAGGGAGGCAACGATCGTAAGGTTCAGTCTCATGTCCCTTGAGTGCGGTCGGCCTCGGGATTTTGTGGACCTTTTTTCGGGTCGCACGCCGCCCGCAGTCGCCGCGCCAGCGACGAGCCGGGATGACGGGCCTCGAAGGCGGCGATCGACGCCGCGGCATCGGTGGTCTGGCCACGGCGGCAGTCGTGCTCGATCTCCAGCGCCTCGACCTCCGGCCGCAGCTCGCCGTCGGCGTGGGCGCGACGGTAGCTGGCCAGGATCGCCGCGAACGGGGCAGCCTTGCCGACGTTGCGTCGCAGCTCCTTGACCAGCGCGACCTCGGCCGCGAGGTCGGCGGACGTCGACGTCGACGTCGACGTCGAAGAGGCAGCCGCGGCGTCGCTCGCCTTGGGCGCGCGGGGCCGAGCTGTCGCCGGCGGCTGGCCCGGCACGGCCTCGACGGCGGCGGAGAAAGCGGCAGGGTCGGTCGGCGCGGGCGCGTCGGGATCGGCGGCGGTCACGGTCGCCTCCACGGCCGATCGCGACGCGTCGCGGGCCGCAGGCTCGGCGGCCGCGACCGGCTGCACCCGCGCGGGCGCATCGGCGGCGCCAGGGTGGTCCGCATCGTCGGAAGTCACGACCGCGACCACGCCGAGCATGCCGAGTGCCGCCAGGCCCACCCCGACCAGCCACTTCGCCGACAGCCCCGCTCCCGCCGCGACCCCGGCCGCCGCGCCCGAGGTCACCTTCGGCAGGCCGAGCTTCAACGCCAGGGCCGCCCACGCCCGCCGGCGCGTCGCCTTCGACGGCCGTCGCTCCCGCGCGGCCTCCAGCAGCACCCGCGCCTCGCGGGCGCGCAGCCGGGCCGTGACCCGATCGAGATCCTTGTGGGCCGATCGCAGGCGCGCGTAGACGGTGTTGAGGTTGAGGCCGAGCTCGTCGGCGATCTCGCGACCGCGCAGCTGCCCGAACTCGGCGAGGATGAAGACGCGCAGTCGATCCTCGTCGAGTGTCTCGGCGAACTCGCGCAAGATGTCGGCGGCCCGGGTGCGATCGAGCTCGGCATCCGGATCGTCGGCCCCCGCTGAGCCGGACCTTGCATGAGTTGCAGGAGGTCACGGATCAGGCGTT
>CALBMM010000328.1 GCA_937896535.1 uncultured Pseudomonadota bacterium | reverse complement strand
GCGCAGGGCGTGCCGTTCGCTCGCGAGTACGGCGGCACGCTGGCCAACCGCTCGTTCGGCGGGGCCCAGGTCTCGCGCACGTTCTACGCGCGTGGCCAGACCGGCCAGCAGCTGTTGCTGGGGGCCTACTCGGCGCTCAACAAGACGATCGCGTCCGGTCGCGTTCGCATGCACACCCGCACCGAGATGCTCGACCTCGTGCTCGTCGACGGGCACGCGCGCGGCATCATCACGCGCGACCTCGTCAGCGGAAAGATCGAACGCTGGGCCGGCGACGCGGTCGTGCTCGCCACCGGCGGCTACGGCAACGTCTTTTACCTGTCGACGAACGCCAAGGGCTGCAACGTGACGGCGAGCTTTCGCGCCTACAAGCGCGGGGCCGGCTTCGCCAATCCCTGCTACACGCAGATCCACCCGACCTGCATCCCGGTCTCCGGCGGCTACCAGTCCAAGCTGACGCTGATGTCGGAGTCGCTGCGCAACGACGGGCGCGTCTGGGTGCCGCGCAACCCGGCCGACCGTGACAAGACGCCGGCGCAGATCCCCGAGGCGGACCGCTACTACTACCTCGAGGAGCGCTACCCCAGCTTCGGCAACCTCGTGCCGCGCGACGTGGCCTCGCGGGCGGCCAAGAAGGAATGCGACGCCGGCAAGGGCGTCGGCCACGAGGTCGACGGCGAGCGCAACGCCGTCTATCTGGACTTCGCCACCGCGATCAATCGCGACGGACGCAAGGCCATCGAGGACCGCTACGGCAACCTCTTCGAGATGTACGAGCGGATCACCGGCGACGATCCCTACAAGACGCCGATGAAGATCTACCCGGCCGTCCACTACACGATGGGGGGGCTGTGGGTGGACTACAACCTCATGTCCAACGTGCCGGGACTGCACGTGCTCGGTGAAGCCAACTTCTCCGACCACGGGGCCAACCGCCTCGGCGCCAGCGCGCTCATGCAGGGCCTGGCCGACGGCTACTTCGTCATCCCGTACACCATCGGCAACTACCTCGCGACCGAGCACGCCGGCGAGGTGACGACCGACCATCCGGCGTTCGCGGACGCCCAGAAGTCGGTGGAGGCCAAGCTCGACAAGCTGCTCGCGCTCGACGGCGACAAGCCGGTCGACGAGTTCCACCGCCGCCTCGGCAAGATCATGTGGAACTACTGCGGCATGGCCCGCAACGCCGACGGACTGCGCACGGCCCTGACCGAGATCCCCAAGCTGCGCGAGGAGTTCTGGGCCAGCGCCCGCGTGCACGGCGGACGCGACTCGCTGAACATGTCGCTGGAGAAGGCCGGCCGCCTCGCCGACTTCCTCGAGTTCGCCGAGGTCATGTGCCACGACGCGCTGACGCGTGACGAGTCGTGCGGCGGCCACTTCCGCGAGGAGCACCAGACCGAAGAGGGCGAGGCGGTGCGCCACGACGACAAGTTCTCCCACGCCGCCGTGTGGGAGTTTGCGGGCGTGGGGGAAAAGCCCATCCGCCACGTCGAGCCCATGGTGTTCGAGAACGTCAAGCTGGCGACGAGGAGCTACAAGTGAAGATCACGTTCAAGATCTGGCGACAGACCGGCCGCAACGATGCGGGGGGCTTCAAGAGCTACACGATCGACGCGAACGAGCACATGTCGTTTCTCGAGGCGATCGACGTCGTCAACGAGATGATCATTCGCGAGCACGCCAAGTACCCCGAAGGACCGATCGCGTTCGACCACGACTGCCGCGAGGGCATCTGCGGGATGTGCTCGATGGTGATCGACGGCCGACCGCACGGTCCCTGGGACGGGACGACGACGTGCCAGCTGCACATGCGTGCGTACAAGGACGGCGACGAGATCACGGTGGAGCCTTGGCGTGCCAAGGCGTTCCCGGTGATCAAGGACCTCGTGGTCGACCGCGGCGCGTTCGACCGGATCCAGCAGCGCGGCGGCTACATCTCCGTGGGTACTGGCTCGGCGCCCGACGCCAACGCGATCCCGATCGGCAAGCGCGACGCCGACGAGGCGTTCGAGTACGCCGCGTGCATCGGCTGCGGTGCCTGCGTGGCGGCCTGCCCGAACGCGTCGGCGATGCTGTTCGTCGGGGCCAAGGTCTCGCACCTGGCCAAGATGCCGCAGGGGCAGGTCGAGCGGACGCAGCGGGCTCTGGCGATGGTCGAGCAGATGGACCACGAGGGCTTCGGCGGCTGCACCAACCACGAAGAGTGCGAAGCGGCGTGTCCCAAGCGGATCAGCGTCGACGCGATCGCGATGCTCAACCGCGAGCTGATGCGCGGCGCGGTTCGCAGCTGAGCCGCGGCGCGGGCAGGAGGGCCGGGTCGTGAAGCGGACGCTCTTTTCCGAGGACCACGAGCTGTTTCGCGACTCGTTTCGCAAGTTTCTCGCCCGCGACGTCACGCCTCACCAAAAGCGCTGGGCCGATGCCGGCATCGTCGATCGCGCTACGTGGCTGCGGGCCGGCGCAGAGGGCTTTTTGTGCCCGTGGATGCCGGAGGCGTACGGCGGGGCCGGTGGCGACTTCCTGCACTCCACGATCGTGATCGAGGAGCTCGCCCGTGTGTACGAGTCGGGCTTCGCGATGGCGCTGCACTCGGACATCATCGTCCCGTACATCGCCAGCTTCGGCACGGCCGAGCAGAAGAAGCGCTGGCTGCCGGGCTGCACGTCGGGCGAGGTGATCACCGCGATCGCGATGACCGAGCCCGGCACCGGCTCGGACCTGTCGGCGATCGCGACCACCGCTCGACGCGACGGCGACGGCTGGGTGCTCAACGGCGCCAAGACCTTCATCTCCAACGCGATCCTGTGCGACGTGTGCATCGTCGCCGCCAAGTCCGAGGACACCGACGATCCGCACCGGGCGCTGTCGCTGTTCCTCGTGCCGGCCGACGCCCCCGGCTTCAAGCGTGGCCGCAAGCTCGAGAAGATGGGCATGGCCTCGCAGGACACGGCCGAGTTGTTCTTCGAGGACTGCCGGGTCGGGGCCGACGCCATGCTCGGCGCCCCGGGGGCCGGCTTCATGATGCTGATGACCAAGCTGCAGCAGGAGCGGCTGGTCGTCGCGATCGGGGCGCAGGCCAACGCCGAGCAGGTCCTCGCCGATACCATCGCCTACACCAAGGAACGCACCGCGTTCGGGCGGCCGATCAGCAAGTTCCAAAACACCAAGTTCGTACTCGCCGATTGCGCGACGAAGGTGGAAGTGGGGCGTGCCTTCCTCGACACGCTCGTGGGCCGGCACGTGGCCGGCGAGCACCTGGTCAAGGAATGCTCGATGGCCAAGCTGTGGCAGACCGAGATGCTCGGGCAGGTGGTCGACGCGTGTCTGCAGATGTTCGGCGGCTACGGCTACATGCTCGAATATCCCGTGACGCGGGCGTTCATGGACGCGCGGGTACAGCGGATCTTCGCGGGCACCAACGAGATCATGAAGGTGATCATCGCCCAGCAACTCGGGCTTTGATTTCCGCTACCATGATGTCGGCGTGACGATTGACCGGCGCAACACCGACCGCCACCTGGCGTGGTTTCCGATCCGCCTCGACGCCGAGGAGCTCGGCGAGGGCCTGGCGATCGCCAAGGACGTGAGCGAGACCGGCATCTGCCTCGCGAGCACGTTCCGGTACGCGGTCGGCGCGCCCGTGACGCTGACGCTGCATCTGGATCCGGAGACCGACGAGGTCCGTGAGGTCAACGGGACCATCGTCCGGCTCATGGACAACGACGAAGACCCGGCCGGGATGTGGCCCCACAAGATCGGGATCGAGTTCGACGACCCCGATCCCGAGCTCGTCGAAGCGGTGCGCCGCCTCCTGGGCGAGTGACCGGCAAGCGGGGCCGATTTCCATTTCGCATACTGGATCGGGCGCTTCACCCGACGTCCGTGAAGACGTCGGCGGCACGGCGCGGTATCCTGGCTGCGGATGTCCACGGTCCCACCGTCCGATGACGCGCCGCGTCGTACCCGTCGCATGGGTCCGGGGCGTGGCGACACGATGCAGCTGCCGGCCGCGGACATCGTCGCGTCCTTGGAGGCGCAGGATGGTGGTCCCGGACGGCTGCTCGTGTACGAGCCGCGGGCCGAGCACGCCGAGGCCCTCGGCGCGCCGCTCAAGGGTCGCGGTCTGACCGTCGAGGTCGTCCCCGATCCCGAGTCGTTGGTCGAAGCGGCGGTGCGGCTCAAGCCCCACGCCGTGTTCGTGGCGGTCGATCTCGCGCCCGAGCGGGCGCACGCGGCGGTGCGACGGCTGCGGGCGATGGCCGAGGCGTCGGGATGGCTGGTCGTCGGCACCGGTGCCGACGCCGACACCAGCGTCGCCGCGCTCGCGGCGGGCTGCGATCTGCACTTCGCCCGCCCGCTTTCGGCCGATCAACTCGACGACGTGCTCGCGCGCTGCATCGCCCCCGACGCGAGGTAGGGGTCACAGCTGGATCGCAGCTGCGGCACGAGCGGCCGCGGGCGACGGGATCCATGGCGTCCCAGTCTTCGTGACAGGGCTCGGCGATCGGCAGGTGGGTGCGACGCATGGTCGTGGCCGCATCCATCATGGTTGTGTCAGCACCGTCGGCACAGGCGCAGGACCACCCAGGCAGCCGCGGCCAGGCCCGGCACCGCCCAGGGCCACGCAAACGCCGGGAGCGAGCGCCGCGGTTGGGGCTCGGCGAGCGAGGCCTGCGTGGTCGGTTCGGGCCGCAGTGTCGCCCGGGGTTCGTGCACGTCGAGGCGAACGACGGTCTCGCCGATGCGCACGCGGGTGGCATCGGCATGGCCGAGGGTGCCGTCGAGCAACGTCGTGACCGCGGATGTGCCGGGGCAGCGGGCGTCGAGGCGGACCACGACCCGGGTGCCGTCGGTTCCCGCGGCGATCTCGGCGGGGGCGGCCCGTAGCGGGCAGACCTCGCCGTCTCGTTCGATCCGCAAGCCGGCCGCGATCGACGTCCCGAGTGCGATCGCGTGCTCTTCGTTCCAACGGATCGGGTCGCCGGGGGCATCGACGATCCCGTGCGCATCGGCGAGGGCCATCTCCACGCGCAGGCCGACGTCACGTCCTGCGAGGCGAACGTCGATCGTCTTGCTCCGGCCGATGGCGAGCGCCTCGGTCGGCCGCGTCGCGCCCCACAGCGCCCACGCGGTCAGGCCCCACGCTGCGCACTGCACCCAGCTGTTCATCCGCGGCTGTCCCCTCCGGCAGCAGGTACGACAGCGGGGTACACCCCGGATCGGGAGAAATTCGGCCGGCGAGCGGCGCGCCGGCCGATCGCGGTTCATCATCGGGGCGCATGCGAACCACGCTGCTGTTGTGGAGTCTCGCGGCGGCGAGCGCCGGGTGTGCCGGTCCGTCGACCGCGACCGAGGAGCCGGGCTCGCCCGAGCCGGCCGCGTCGCCGGATGCACGTGCGACGGGGCGTCCCGGCGTGACGCCCCCGATGTACAAGCCGTCGAGCAACTCTTCGGCGCCCATGGCGATCACCGACAATGCCTACGGGGCGTTCGAGGTCGCCGAAGGAGCGCCACAGCTCGGCGACACGTTCCCGGACTTCGAGCTGCCGCTCGCCGATGGTGGGACCTACGCGCTGGCCGAGGCCCGCGGGGCGGGGCCGGTGCTCGTGATGTTCTACCGGGGCTTTTGGTGACCCGCCTGCAACTCGCAGCTCGGTGAGCTGCAACGCAACCTCGGAACGTTCGACGAGCGCGGGGTCTCGCTCGTGATGATCAGCGTCGACGAACCGGAGGTCTCGAAAGAGTGGGCCGACAAGAAGGGGTTTTCCTTCCCGCTGGCCTCCGACCCGGACAAGCGGGTCATCGGCGCGCTCGATCTGATCAACCCGGACGTGCCCGACTTGGCGCTGCACGCCGTCTTCATCGTCGACGAGGACGGCAAGGTCTTCTATCGCAAGATCGCCCGGCGACGGGCCCACTCGCCCGAGTTCCTCGACGCCATCGACTACCACTACGGGCGCGGCCGCTTCGCCTCCGCGCCCTGATCGTCGGCCGGCACCCGCAGCATGAACGGGTAGGTGACCAGCGTCGCCCCGCTGCCGCTGGCGACCGCGGGGAAACGCCACGTCTTCACCTGCTTGGCGATGCACTTGCCGAGGGCTTCGTCGCCGACCTCGTTCTTGTCGACGACGGCGGTCGCCACCGTGCCGTCGGCCGAGATGACCCAGCGAATCGCCACGCGGCCCTGCAGCGTCGGGTCGCGCCGTAGCGCACGGTTGTAGCAGCCTCGGATCTCACCGACGTGCGCGCGGACGATCCGTTGGATGACGGTGCGATCAGTGGCGCCGCTGACCTGCGCCTTGGCGGTGCGCACCCGGGGCACGCGGCTGCCACGGCCGCCGAAGCCGGCACCCGAACCCGAACCGTAGCCGGAGCCGTAGCCGGAGCCGCCCGCGGCGCTGTCGTCGATCGGCGCGGCCACGCGGCCCCACACGTACTGGTGCGCCATCCCCGACGCAAGGTCGACCCCCTGCACGACGGTGCGACTGCTGCCCGAGCCCATCACGCGCGACTCGGTGTCGATCGCGACGAAGGCGGTCAGATCGGTCAACACGTGGTGCGTCAGCGACAGCTCGAGGATCTCCTCGTCGATGCGCTCGCCCGCCAGGCGCGTGTGGCGGTGGCGAAGTCGATCGATCGACAGCTCGTGGATCCGAGCGCGTGCCCACATCGACGCGAGGCCCGAGAACGACTCGATCTTGGCCCGCGACAGCGGCACGTCGAGCTCGACCTCCTCGCCGTCCCGAGTGCCGCGCACGGTGACGCTCCCCTCCAATCCGCCGAAGTAGCGGCCGAACACCACGAGCGGCTCGCCGTGGAAGAGCACGCGCATCTGCTCGGGGCTGACGTCGACGACGTCGAGACTGCCCCAGTCGATCGCGATGTTCTCCAGCGCGGGCGCTCGCAGCTTGTGCATGAATGCGTCGACCACGGGACCGGTGGGGGAGGCGGGGTCGGCGTACGTGACCGAGCCATGGCCCATCTCGGCGAGGCCATCGAGCAGATGACGGTTGACCGAGCTGCCGACGCCCAGTCCGAAGATGCGCGTGTCACCGACTTCGGCGTCGACCAGGGCGAAGATCTCGTCTTCGTTGCCGATGTAGCCGTCGGTCAGCAGGACGACGTAGCGCGGTCGGGAATGGTCGCGAGGCATCGCCAGCGCCGCCCGGATCCCTTCGATCATCTCGGTCCCTCCGCCCCCGGACAGCTCGTCGATGTACGCGAGCGCGTCCCGTCGGTTGTTCTTGGTCGCAGGTAGCAGCCGCTGTCCGAGGCCGGACGCGGTCTCGGAGAACCGCAGCACGGTGAACGAGTCCGCCGGGGTCATCGCGGCGATGAACCGGCGCATCGTCTCCTTGGAGACGTCCATCGGCTGGCCGGCCATCGAGCCCGACGTGTCGAGCAAGAAGATGAACTCCTGGCCGTGGGCACGCTTGCCGTCGTCCTTGGGCGGGTCGATCGTCAGGGTGAAGTAGCCCGTCTCGTCGTCTTCGGGGTCGGCGACCAGCGTTGCCTGCGCGTCGTCGGCGAAGGTGCGCCAGCGCAGGACGAAGTCGCGATTGAGCCGCGCCCGTGTGTCGTCGAGGCGGACGCGCGTCACTCCGGGGGCGCGCTCGACCGCGACCGCATGGGCGACGGAGGCGATGCTTCGCGCCTTCGTCCCCGCGTCGATCGTGACCTCGATCGACAGATCGCCGCAGGTCGAGATCGTCGGCGGTAGCACCGGCGGGGAGATGCGCGACGCGTCCGGTACGCGGTCCGTGTCGGCCAGCATGCCCGTGCCGACGCCGGCGGCCGAAGTCGTGGCCCCGGGGACGTAGCGCGGCCCCACCACGGTGGGCAGGGCCAGCTCGTACGTGCCGCCCTCGGGCCGCAGGGGCTGCACCATGTGAATGGTGACCTCCAGCGACGCACCAGGGGGCAGGTTGGCCAGCGACTGCGTGAAGACGTTCGGACGCTCCTGCTCGAGCAGCCCGGCGGTCTGCCCGTTCTTCTTGGCGTTGTCGTAGGCCTCGACCGCATCCTGACGGCGCTCGATCTGCCCGTGGACGGCCCGGTCGGCGGCGCGGATCCAGTAGTCGTCGACCGCGGCGTCGTGCGGCAGCGGGAACGTGTAGACGGCGTCGATCGGCTCGGTCAGCGGGTTGTCGAAGCGCTGGGTGACCGTGGTCTCGGCGACCGTGCCGACGATCTGCGTGTCGAAGCCGGTGTGCGACAACGGCAGTCCCACCCAGGTGCCGTTCGCACGCTCGATGAGCAAGCGCCCGCTGCCGGGGTCGAGCGGAGAGTCGACCTTCTCGAGCTCGCGGGCCGTCGGAAGAGCCTTGCATGCCGAGGTCGGCAGCGCGCTCGGGGCGACGAGCGGCGGATCGCTCGCGTCGACGTTCGGGGTCGACGTCGACACGTCGTCGGGGGTCACTTCCTCGGCGGGGGCGACCACGTCGGGATCGGGCACATGCACCGTCGGCGCATCGCCGACCGCCGCCGTGCAGGCGAGACTCGTCCACCACGCGCTGGCCGCCAGCGCGAATTGCCATCGAACCATGTATCCCTCCGTCCGCCGGGGCGGGTGCGTCGGCGCCGCGGTCGGTGGGTTCGGCCGCGTGCGTCGTCCAAGCCCCAGGACAGCCGCCGGCGAAAAAGGTTTCGCAACGCCGGACAATCGGCGCTGGACCGCCATCCGTCGGGACCGTGATCTGGACCACGTGGGCCCGTGGACACCGCCCGGGAGCCGGTGTTGATATGCGCGCCATGTCCAACGTGTCGATCCCGAAGGGGAAGACCCTGGTGACCGGCGCATCCGGCCACGTGGGCGCCAATCTCGTTCGCCGCCTCCTCGCCGACGGTGACGACGTCCGGGTGCTCGTGCAGCCCGGCGCCGACAACCGCGGCGTGCACGGGCTACCCATCGAGACGATCGAAGGCGACATCCGCGACGCCGACGACTGCGGCCGCGCCGTCAAGGGCTGCGCGCGCGTCTACCACGTGGCGGCGAAGATCTCGACGCTCAACCCGAGCGCGAACGAGCACCGTGAGTTGTTCGCGATCAACGTGCTCGGCACGCGCAACATCATGCGTCAGTCTCTGAAGCACGACGTGGCGCGGGTCGTGCTGACCGGGTCCTTCTCGGCCGTGGGCTACGACCCCGACGACTCGTCGTCGCCGAGCTCTCCCGAGATGCCGTTCTACCCGTTCGAGGGGGCGATGCCCTACGCGCACACCAAGGCGCTCGCCGAGCTCGAGATGTACAAGGCGGTGATCGACGGTCTGGACGCGGTGATCGCCACGTCGTGCGCCTGCGTCGGGCCGCACGACTACATCCCGTCGCGGATGGGCCGCACGATGTGCGACTTCGTGCGCGGCAAGTTCAAGGCGTACATCGACGGCGCGTTCGAGTTCGTCCGGGTCGCCGACCTCGTCGACGGTCACGTCAAGGCGATGGAGCGCGGGCGCACGGGACACAAGTACATCTTCGCGACGGCGCACCACAGCCTCGAGGAGATGATCGCGATCTGGTCGGACGTGACCGGGCTGCCGCCGGCGAAGATCAAGCTGCCGGCGCCGTTGATGTCGGCGGTGACGGGCCTGTACGCCGGCTCGCTCGCCAAGCTCATGCCCAACGTCACGCAGCGGCTCACGCCCGGCGCGATCCGGATCCTGCGGCTGCGGCGTCGCGCGGACACGTCCAAGTCTCGCACCGAGCTCGGATGGAAGCCGGCCAACATGCGGCTGGCGGCCTACGAGGCGTTCTCGTTCTTCGCCGAACAGGGCATGGCCCCGGCGGACCGTCTGGCGAACATGCAGCCCGTCGCAGCGCCCACCGACGACGACGGCGCGGCCGAAGCCGCGCAGTAGCGGCAACCATCGACCGGCGCGTCAGGCGGCGCGGCGCGGGACGTCGACGGTGGGCTCGTCCGTCGGCGACGCGGCATCGTCGCGCTCGACGAGGCCGAGCTTCATCTTCTCGAACCACCACAGAAGGCCCACGACGAGCTGGCGCTTGTCGCTGACGAACGAGGGCTTCTTGCCTTCGAACGCATGGCCGATGAACTGAAACGCCCACCCGACGGTGAACATCCCGGCCGCCGCCGGCAGCCCCACGATCGTGGCGCCGACCGGGATCGATCCGGCGATGAGGGGAATGCCGACGGTGTGGCACGCCCGATTGATCGGGTTTTGGTGGTCGTTGGAGTACATCTCCATGAGATGCGTCCATTCGCGTCCGAGCTTGATGAGGGCCATGGGTCGAGTCCTTTGGGAGGTGGTCAGGGCAGTGCGACGCGCAGCAGCGCGTCCGTGAGGGCCTCGATGAGCGAGGCGTCGTCGGTGTGCGGCTGCCCGAGCACGTGCGCGTGCACGGTGCCCTCGAGCATCCCGAACAGAACGAAGGCGGTGGCCGCCGGATCGCCGGGGTGACCCCAGCGCCGCAGCAGGCCGGTGACGCGCTCGACGAGAGCACGTTCTTGGCCGGAGGTGAGCGCGTCGAGGTCGGCGTCGACGTGGCGACGCTCGGCGAGTACCGCATGCAGGCCCGGGTCGTTGCGGTGCAGGTCGATCACGGACACGACCACCTGACGCAGCAACGCGCGCACGAGCCCACGAACATCGGCGTCGGCGGGCAAGGGCGCCTCGGCGGCGGCCTCGACCGCACCGACGGTCGAGGTCAGCGTGGACGCGGCGCGGCTGGCCGCGAGCTCGCGCAGCGCGGCATCCTTGTTGGTGAAGTACTGATAGAAGCTGCCCGTCGCCACGCCGGCCCGCGCCGCGATCGACTTGGCGGTCGTCGCCGCGTAGCCGTGCGCCGAAAACTCCTTGGCCGCGGCACCCAGCAGCGCCGCACGCGTGCGGACGGCGCGGTCTTGCTGGGGCTGGCGCAGGGCGGCCGTGGCGGGCACGGACCCACTCTGTCAGATTTGAACTTGAGGTCAAGTTCAATTTTTGAACGACCCTCGAGACCCGGCAACCATGAGGGATTCCCTCATGTGCGGGTCTAGCGCGATGCCTCGATCGCAGCCCGGATCGGCTCGATGCCCTTCTCGTTGCTGACCCAGGCCAGCCGGCCGTCGCGGTCGATGACGACGTGCAGCGGAAAGACCGCACCCGGGATCCGCAGCCGCCGAAAGACCTCCGAGTCGAGATCGAGGCCCACGTCAAAGCTGAGGTCGGAGTCGGCGGCCAGGCCCGCCGCGTACGCCGTGCGGTGGGCGGTGTTGAGCCCGAGCATCACCACGTCGTCCGTGGTCCACAGCGGTCGCAGCTCAGACTCGATGAGCGGGAACTCCTCGGCGCAGGTCGAGCACGCGAAGTTGAACAGCTTGATGAACACGACCTTGCCGAGATGGTCCGAGAGACGAAATGCTCCACCTTCGAGGGTCGGTACGACGAAGTCGTCGACGAGCTCGCCCGACGTGGGGGAGGGGCGGTCGCCGTCGATCGGAATCTTCAGCTCGAGCGCGTCCGGATCGTCGGTCTCGATCGTCAGCGTCGCGGTGAAGGGCGCCCCCGTCGGGGCGTAGCTCAGCGTCACTGGCACGCTGCTCCCCGGCTCGACCACGAGCTGACCCGGGCACGCATCGGACTCCGCGAGCTGGGTGCCCTCGACCGTCGCGGTCACGGGACCGTCGGCCGACACCGAGCGCAGGTGCAGGTCGGCATCGCCGGCGTTGCGCAGCACGTACAGCCCTTCCGTGACGCCGGCCTCATCCGACCACAGGGAGATGCTCGGCACGTCGACCTCGAGCCGGGGACCGGCGGCCATCGTGTCGATCGTCAACTCCGCGATCGACACGTCGTCGACCACGACGGCACCGACTTCGCCGCGGGCCACGCCGCGGATCCAGGGGGCGTCGAGGGCACCGGCGTTCGGGCGCGGCTGCACGGCGGCAACCTCCACCTCGTCGTCGAGCGCCTCGTAGCGGATCAGGGCGTGGCCCTCGGCCGTGAGCACCTCGGCGTCGGCCACCGCGGCGTCGACGACCACGCCGCCGGTGTCGAGCGAGGCCAGATGGGTCAGGCCCGAGGCCTCGAACAAGTCCCAGCCGAACGCGCCCCGCAGCACGGCGACGCGTCGATCGGACGTGCGGACCCCGAGGGCGGGCGAATCGGTCGCTGCCGTGCCGAGCGATGCGCCGGACAAATCGAACAACGCGACGCCGGCGCTCCCGGCCGCGACCGCCACGCCGATCTCGGTCAGCCCCACGTCGCGCGCGTCGGCGACCGGCCAGATCCCGGTCGAGGTCAGCGCGTCGCCGCTGATGGAGAAGGCGAGCACCCCCGCGGTGCCAGCGGCGACCCAGGCCTGCTCGGCGTCCGCGGCCACGCCTCCGATGCCACCGGCGAGGGCGGTCGTGGCCACACCGTGCAGCGTGTCGCCATCGATCGCCAACAGCGACAGCGCGGTGTCGCTGACGACGACGATCCGCTGGTGGCCCGCTTTGGCGACACCGCGGCACGGACCCGCGAGATCGAACGCGGGCCCGGTGCGTCGGGTGGCCGGGTCGTACAGCTGCACCCAACCGTCGCCACACACGGCGAAGTGCTCGGTCGTCTGCACGACGCGAGCGGGCAAGCCGGGCAGCGCGGCCGCGTCATCGACGTTCAGCGACAGCTCGTCGACGTTCGGGTCACCGGTGCACACGTCTTCGGGCGCACCGCCACCGTCACTGGGACCACCGCCGCCGGGCATGTACGGTTGTCCACGTTCGCTGTCGTCGTCGCACGCAGGCAAAAACGATCCCACCGCGAGGACGCAAAGTCCTGCCATCCCATCACGCCACATGTGGGTGGGAGCCTAGCGCACGCGATTTCGACGGCGAGGCGTTTTTCGCCGTGGAACGAAGATTGGGCGACCTGCACAGCCGATTGCACAGCTTGCCCAATGCAAAGCGACAGCGCGCACGCAAGGTGACCGACAGTGCACGTCGACGTCGATGGCACGTGCATTGCTCAGGCAGCGACCGCGGTGATCGATCGACCACACGTCGACGTGCCGCGTTCCGGGTCGGACCATGTTGGACCTCGCCTCATCCCATCGGCATGACCTGCACGCCGTCGCCGTGCTCGTGGCACTCGCGGCGGCGTGCGGGCCACCGCCCGAGCGCCACACCTACGGCGATCCCAACCTGCTGCCCGGCATCGATGTCGACGACGCGGGCGACATCGATGCGGACACCGATCCCGACGACGGTCAGCCGCCGCCGCCCGCCGACGGGGGAGGGCCGGGAGACGACGGAACACCCGATCCCGGACCGATGGGCGACGACGGACCCGCCGACGACGGACCCGCCGACGGTGGCAGCGACGACGGCATCCCCGAGCAGCCGCCGACGAGCCCGTACCTCGGCGGCTGGGACATCGGCGATTGTCAGGACTCGATCGTCGCGACCGGTACGGGCGTGGGGCAGGTCGTGCCCGACTTCGTGCTCGGCGACCAAAATGGCGATCAGGTACGCCTGTACGACTTCTGCCACAAGGCGGTGTTCCTGGTCGCGGGCGCCTTCTGGTGAGGGGCCTGCCGCTCGGAGGCTGCCGGTCTGGAAGCCACGTACGACCTCTATGCCGATCGCGGGCTGATCATCATCAGCTTGATGGCCGAAAACGACTCCGGCGGTGTGCCGACGCAGGCTCAGCTGACGCAGTGGGCGGGCGACTACGGGCTGTCGACGCCGGTCCTCGCCGATCCGGGCTGGGCGACCTTCGACACGCTCTGGAACCAGAACTACACGCCGGCCAACATGCTGCTCGCGCCCGGCATGCGCGTGGTCAAGACCGACTGGGTGTCCGAGGGCGACATCGCGGCCGTCCTGCCGCAGTGAGGGCTCACTGGCGCAGGCACTCGAGCCCGTCGGGCTGCGCGAGCACGGTCGTCGCGAGCGCCGGCTCCCTTCGCACCGTGCCGATCGCGGTCTCGAGCTCGGCCTGCGCGTTGCGAATGCACTCGACGCGACGCCGACGCGCGTCGCGGTCGGACGCGTCGTGGTCGGGACGGCACGTCTCGTCGCGCGCAGCCTCGAGCGCCGCTGCACGGCGATCGATCTCGGCGCGCACCCGGCTCGCGCCGTCGACCGGCACACCCGCCTCGCGCACGCCGCCTTCGGCCTCGGTCGCGGCCGCGGCCGTCCACGACGAGACGACGAGCGAGCGAGAGGGGCAGCGGATCGCGGCGATGCCGGGCACGGTGAACAGCCCCACGAGCACGGCAGCGGCGATCGCCCCGGCCCACGAGGCCTGTCGGATCCGGCGTCGGCACAGGCGCGCGTCGAGGGCGACGACCATGCGGTGCAGGCTGGCGAAGCGGTGCTTCGGGTCGGACGCGAGCGCCCGGGCCACGATCGCGTGCAGCCACGACGGGACCTTGCGCTCGGTCGGCATCATCCGCAGGACCGGGCGCGTCGCGCGAAAGTACAGCTCGGCGGGGGAGCGGCCGCGGAACGGACGACGGCCGAACAGCGCCTCGTAGAAGGTGACCGCGAGCGAGTACTGGTCCGTGCGCGTGTCGCTGCGCCCGCCACAAAGACGCTCCGGGGCCATGTACGCCGGCGTACCCCGCGGGCTGGAGCTGTTGCGTCGAGTCGTCTCGGCATCGAGATCGTCGGTGCTGGCGTCGAGATCGATCGCCGCTTCCTCCACGCCCGGCCCGAGCGCCTCCGCGAGTCCGAAGTCCATCACGCGCACGCGCCCGTGGGCGTCGACCATGATGTTGTCCGGCTTGAGGTCGCCGTGGACGAGGCCGGCATCGTGGGCGGCGGCGACGGCATCGGCCACGTCGCGCATCACGGCGGCGATCTTGGACCACGGTCGAGGACGCTGCGCGAGCCAGCCCGCGAGCGTCGTCCCCTCGATCAGCTCCATCGCCATGAAATGCAGGCCGTCTTCGGTCTCGCCCACGCCGTAGACCTCGACGATGCCCGGGTGTCGCAGACGGCCGAGCGCCGCGGCCTCGTGGCGCAGCCAATCCGTCGACTCGGCGCTCGCGACGTAGTCGCGCGGATGCAGCACCTTGATCGCGGCCCGTCGGCCCGTGCTCGGCTCGCGCGCGGCGTACACGACTCCCATCGCGCCGGCGCCCAGCGTCCGCTCCACTCGCCACTGCCCGATGAAGTCGCCGGGCATCCGCATGGCACGCCGCAGCCGATGGGGAGCCGATGGCTCGTCTCCCACGTCCGTGGTTTCCATGGGATCGACGTAAGCAGCAGTCATGCGCACGCGAGGGGAGCAGACGCGGATGGATCGACACCGACGCGCGGCGCGGTCGGGTCATTCAGTACACGCGGGGTACCTGTTTCTATGGTCGGAACGAGGGGGTTCCATCGACAGTGACGCGGGCGTTGGTCCCGGGTTTCCGGTCGACGCGGGTTTTTGTGACCGTCTCCCCGTTTTGTTCCAGTGGGGACGTTCCGTCGATGTAACGGGGGTGGGGCGGCGTGCATCCACTTCGCTGCCGCGTGACGTGGGACGACCACCGTCGGATCGATCGCGCGTGTGCATGTCGGACATCGTCCGACCCACAAGGAGCGGCGGGCCGGTTCAGCGTCCGGCGTCGCGCAAGTCGTCCGCGGCTTCCGCCATTGCCTCGCGCCCACGGCGGTCGAACATGCTGACGACGACCCCGGCGAGCATCGACGCGGCGAATGCCGGCGGCAGCTCGCTCAGGGCGGCAAACGCCGATCCCGCGGCGCCGCCGAGGGCCGGCGCGGCGAACTTGAACACGGGCACGGACACGAATCCCGTCACCATGGCCGCCAGCGCACCCCTCGCGGTCATCGATGGCCAAAACAGCGACAAGATCATCGTCGGGCAGAACGTCGCCCCGATGCCGGACCAGCCGAAGATCACGAACCAGAAGATCGTGCGCTCGGGCGTCGTGATCGCCACGCCCAGCGAGATCGCCAGCGCCACGCCGGCCAGCACGATGGTGGCCCGGCGGCTCGTACCGACGAGTTGATCGTCGGGCGTGTCGGGGCGTCGCACCTTCTGCATCCAGTCGCGCACCACGGCGCTCGAGGCCAGCACGAGGAGCGAGTCGACCGTGGACATGATCGCCGACAGGACGATCGCGATGTACAGCCCCACGAGGATGTACGGCATCGTCGTGTCCACGAGCATCGGCAGCACGTCCTGGGCGCCCTGGCCGAGCGTGGCCTCCACGTCCGCACCCGGCCCGACGAGCAGGTGTCGACCGATCATGCCGGTCATCACCGCGCCCACGTCGGCCAGCAGCGTCCACGCCAGCGCGACCGCGGCCCCGCGTCCCAGCTCGCTCTCCGAGCGCAAGGCGATGAAGCGGACGAAGATTTGCGGCGAGCCGAGAAAGCCCAGGCCGATGAGCAGCAGCGCCAGCGTGGCCAGCTGCGAGTCGAGGTCGGCCCCGAAGCTCATCTGCAGCAGCGTGGGGTCCTGCGTGCGGAGGCCTTCGGAGACCACCGACCAGCCTCCGGCGTACAGCAGTCCCACGATCGGCAGCGCCACCAGCCCCGCGCACATCAAGGCGCCCTGGAACACGTCGGACCACACGACCGCGACGAAGCCTCCGGATACGATGTAGACGAGCACCACGGCGAAGCCGATCGCGATGCCGAGGTAGTAGTTCCAGCCCAGGAACGTCTCGAAGGCGGTGCCGGTCGCGTCGATCTGCGCGCTGACGTAGATCGTCACGAACACGACGAGCGCCCCGGCCGAGACCACCCGCAGCAGGTGGCCGGTGTCACGAAAGCGTGACTCGAGGTAGTCGGGGACGGTCAGCGAGTCGTACCGATCGGTCAGGCGCTTGAAGCGACGCGACAGCAACAGCCAGGCGCCGCCGACCCCGAGCACCTCGCCGACGACCACCCACAGCGCCTGCACGCCCACGGCCGCGCCCATCCCCGTCAGGCCCAGCAGCAGCCACGCCGACTCGCCGGTCGCGCGGGCCGAGAACGCGACCGCCCAAAACCCCATCTGCTTGCCGCCCGCGAAGTAGTCCCGGACGTCCTTCATGCGTCGGGAGGCGAGCATGCCGATGTACAGCAGAATGCCCAGGTACGCGAAGACGCCGATGAGCTTGGGGACCGATCCTTCCACGGGCCGGGCAAACATACACCCCGGCCGCCGCCCGATCGCGTAGCATCGCCGCGTGGGATTCCTCGACAAGGTCAAGACGTTCGCTGGCGGTGCCTCCACCGTCGAAATCGAGTTCACGTCGATCGAGCGCCAGCCGCCCGAGACGGCGTCCATGCCCATCACCGACACGGTGATCAAGGGGCGCTACCGAATCACCGCCAAGAAGGACTGTACCGTCCTGGCCCACGTGGCGGAGCTGCGCACGCGCTGCGGCGACAAGGACGGGACCCTCGGCACCATGCGGGCCAAGGACGTCAACGACGTCGACAACCAGGTCATGGGCGCGCCGTACCAGTTCCCCTACGACATGAAGCCCGGCGACACGATGGACGCGGGCTTCATCTTGGTGAACGTCGACGTGCCCAAGTACTACGAGGCGTACGGCGTGGCGCCCAAGGACCCGAGCGTCGAGGTCTTCATCAAGGTCGTCGTCGACGTCAAAGGCAGCCCGTTCGACCCGAGCGCCGAGACCGTCGTCGCCATGACGTGACGAGCGACGGTCCCGGTCCCGAGGGGGGGCAGAACTCGCCGCTCGCCTACTCCTCGAACTGCTCGGCTTCGGTCGAGTGCTCGAGCGCGAGCGTGGACCCGGCGCCGCCGGTCACGATGGTGGACACCGCGTCGAAGTAGCCGGTGCCGACTTCGCGCTGGTGGCGGGTCGCGCTGTAGCCGTGCGCCTCCGAGGCGAACTCCGCCTCCTGCAATCGGCTGTACGCCGTCATGCCCTCGGTCGCGTAGGCGTGGGCGAGCTCGTACATGCCGTGGTTGAGCGAGTGAAAGCCCGCGAGCGTGACGAACTGGTACTTGTAGCCCATCGCACCCAGCTCGCGCTGGAACTTGGCGATCGTGCCGTCGTCGAGGTTCTTCTTCCAGTTGAACGACGGCGAGCAGTTGTACGCGAGCAGCTTGCCGGGATGGTCCTTGCGGATCGCTTCGGCGAACTGCTTGGCCTCGTCGAGGTCGGGCGTGGACGTCTCGCACCACACGAGGTCGGCGTACGGGGCGTACGCCTTGCCGCGGGCGATGGCGTGCTGCAGGCCGCCCTTGATGCGGTAAAAGCCCTCCGGCGTGCGCTCGCCGGTCAGAAACGGCGCGTCGAGCTCGTCGAGGTCGGTGGTCAGAAGGCGCGCGCTGTAGGCGTCGGTGCGGGCGACGAGCAGCGTGGGCACCCCCTCCACGTCGGAGGCCAGGCGCGCGGCCACGAGGGCGCGCGTGAACTGGCTGGCGGGCACGAGCACCTTGCCGCCGAGGTGTCCGCACTTCTTCTCCGACGACAGCTGGTCTTCGAAGTGCACGCCGGCGGCGCCCGCTTCGATCATCGCCTTCATCATCTCGAACGCGTTGAGCGGACCGCCGAAGCCGGCCTCGGCGTCCGCGATGATCGGCGCGAACCAGTGCCGGGCGGCCCCGCCTTCGCTGTGCTCGATCTGGTCGGCGCGGCGCAGCGCGTTGTTGATGCGCTTGACGAGGTAGGGGACCGAGTCGGCCGGGTACAGGCTCTGGTCGGGATAGGTCTGGCCGGCGCGGTTGGCATCGGCGGCGACCTGCCAACCGCTGCAGTAGATCGCCTTGAGGCCGGCACGGATCTGCTGCATCGCTTGGTTGCCGGTCACGGCCCCGAGCGAGGCGACGTAGTCCTCGGTGTTCAGCAGCTCCCAGAGGCGCTCGGCCCCCAGGCGCGCGAGCGTGTGCTCGACGACGACCGAGCCGCGCAGCCGGGCGACGTCGTCGGCCGAGTACGGGCGCTTGATGCCCTCCCAGCGGGCATCGTTCCAGGTCATCGCGGAGGTGGTCTTGGGCTTGAGCTCGGTCATGGTGTGCTTTCGGTCCTGGCCAGCAGGTTCAGTGCTTCGTCACGATGCGGTCGTAGGCGACCAACGTCAGGAAATCCTCGAGTTGGGGAGCGGTGCAGATCTGCTCGAACAGCTCGCGGGCCTCGGTGAAGTGCCCGCCGGAAAAGCGCGCGTCGCCGACCTCGCGCCGGATCGTCTCCATCTCGTCGGTGACGATCTCGGCGAGCAGCGGCGCGGTGACGGTGCGACCGTCCTCGAGCGCGGCGCCGTGGCGGATCCACTGCCACACCTGTGAGCGGGAAATCTCGGCCGTGGCCGCGTCTTCCATGAGGTCGTACAGCGGCACGCAGCCGTTGCCACCCAGCCACGCCTCCAGGTACTGGATGCCGACGCGGACGTTGGTGCGCAGGCCCGCCTCGGTGCGCTTGCCGGTCGGCACCGACAGCAGCGCTTGCGCATCCGCCTTCACGTCGTCGCGCGCCTTGTCGATCTGGTTGTCGCCGGGCATGTGGGCGTCGAAGACCTCGCGCGCGATCGCGATGAGGCCGGGGTGGGCGACCCACGTGCCGTCGTGGCCGGCGAGGACCTCCCGCAGCTTGTCGGCCCGGACCTTGGCCAGGGCCGCGTCGTTGGCTGCCGGGTCGGTCTTGATCGGGATCTGTGCCGCCATGCCCCCCATCGCGTGGATGCCCCGGCGGTGACACGTCTTGATGACGAGGTCGGTGTACGCCGCCATGTTCCGCTGCGTCATCCCGACGTCGGAGCGATCGGGAAGCACCGCCGCCGGATCGGCGCGCAGCGTCTTGATGTACGAAAAGATGTAGTCCCAGCGGCCGCAGTTGAGTCCCGCACTGTGGTCGCGCAGCTCGTGCAGGATTTCGTCCATCTCGAACGCCGCCGGGAGCGTCTCGATGAGGACGGTGGCGCGGATCGAACCCTGGGGGATCTGCAGCGCGTCCTGGGCGAAGACGAAGATGTCGTTCCACAGCCGAGCTTCGAGATGGCTCTGCAGCTTCGGCAGGTAGAAGTACGGGCCGGAGCCGTGCGCGAGCAGCTCGGCGGCGTTGTGAAAGAAGTACAGGCCGAAGTCGAACAGACAGCCCGGCATCGGCTCGCCACCCACGGTGACGTGGCGCTCGGGCAGGTGCAGGCCGCGGGGACGGACGAACAGGGTCGCCAGCGCCTCGCCCAAGGCGTAGTCCTTGCCGCGAGTCTCGTCGCGGTAGGTCAGCGTGCGCCGCACCGCGCGGTACAGGTTGACCTGACCGCCGGCCACGTTGTCCCACGTGGGGGCCGAGGAGTCTTCGCAGTCGGCCATGAACACGTTCGCCCCGGAGTTGAGGGCGTTGATGATCATCTTCGCGTCGACGGGGCCGGTGATCTCGACTCGACGGTCGCGCAGGTCGGCGGGAATCGGCGCGACGCGCCAGTCCGCCTCGCGCACGCTGGCCGTGCCGGGGTCGAACCCGGGCCGCTCGCCGGCGTCGTAGTGCGACTGCTGTTCCTTGCGTTGGACGAGCGCCGCCGCGATGCGGGGGGCGAACGCCTCGTGCACGGACTGCAAGAACGCGAGCGCCGCCGGGGTCAGGACCTCGGCGTAGGGCTCGGTCGGCGCGTGGATCTGCAGGCGGGTGGGGGCTTGCGGCTGCGACATGAGTCTTCCGAACGGCGGCACGACGATGACGTAAACTTTTACAGACGTCCTGTAAAAGTCAAGGTACACTGCGATATCTGCACTCTGTTGCTGTAAAGCATTGTCGATGCAGACTTCGGGATTTGTAAAATGAGTAAATCTCCCAGCAGCGTGTCGGTAGCCGCCCCTGGCGACGATCGGCGCTCGCGCAAGGGCCTGGGCGCTCGGGTCCGCGCGCTGCGGCACGACGCGGGGCTGAGCCAGGTCGCGCTCGCGCAGCAGGTGGGGATCTCTGCCAGCTACCTCAATCTCATCGAGCACAACCAGCGCGCGTTGACGACCAACGTGCTGCAGGCGCTCGCCGATGCGTTGGCGATCGATGCGCGCGAGCTGTCGCGCTCGCCGGCCGACGACTTGTCCGCCGACCTCAACGAGGTGTTCTCCGACCCGATGTTCGCAGAGCACGCCGTGCCGACCCGAGAGATCCGCGACCTCGCGCTCGGTGGGCCGGAGCTGTCGTCGGCGATCGTGTCGCTGTACCGGGCGTTCGTCGCGGCGCGCGACTCGGCCCAGAGCCTTGCCACGCAGATCTACGACGGCCAGCAGGTTCCGCAGGCCTCCACGACGCAGATGCCGTCGGAGGAAGTCAGCGACTTCATCCAGGCCGCGGGCAATCACTTCGTCGAGCTCGAGACGGCGGCGGAGCGATTGTGGGACGAGGCGCGCCTGTCCGGTGACGACCTGCCGCGGGGTCTGGCGCGGCACCTCGCCGACCGCTTCGGCATTCGCGTCGACGTACGCCGCGAAGTCGACGCGCTACGCGAGTTCAACCCGTCCGAGCGTCGCCTGGTCCTTTCGAGTCGGCTTCCGCCCGCCAGCCGCACGTTCCAGCTCGCGCTGCAGCTCGGGCTCGTGTCCCAGGGCAGCATCCTCGACGAGCTGACCGCGGCCGCGAATCTGTCCTCGGACGCGTCGCGCCAGCTGTGCCGCATCGTGCTCGCCAACTACTTCGCAGGTGCGGTGGTGATGCCGTACGCGCCGATGCTCGAGGCCGCGCAGGCCGAGCGCTACGACATCGAGCTACTCGGCCATCGCTTCGGCGCCAGCTTCGAGCAGGTGTGCCACCGCCTCACGACGCTGCGTCGCGAGGGCGCCGAAGGCATCCCGCTGCACATGATCCGGGTCGACATGGCGGGCAACATCTCCAAGCGCTTCTCGGCGTCGGGAATTCGCTTCGCCCGCTTCGCCGGGGCGTGCCCGAGGTGGAACGTGTTCTCCGCCTTCGCGACCCCGGGGGAGATTCGGGTCCAGATCTCCCAGATGCCCACGGGCGAGCGGTACTTCTGTGTCGCCCGCACGGTGCATCGCTCCCGCGGGGGCTACCACGCGCCGCGGGCCGTGCAGGCGATCGGCCTGGGCTGCGAGCTCGAGCACGCCGGCGCCCTCGTCTACGCCGACGGGATCGATGCCGACGATTCCGAGGGCGACATTCCGATCGGCGTCACGTGTCGGCTGTGCCCGCGACCGGACTGCGCGCAGCGGGCCTTCCCGTCGATTCGCGAGCCGCTGCGCATCGATGCCAACGTGCGCCGCGGCTCCGTGTTCGCGCCCCCGAAGGGGGGCTGAGCCGCGGCTATCCGCCGGGGAACTGACAGTCCGCGGGCAAGGTGCACCCGTCGGCGTCCTCGAGGCACATCACGGCGAAGTCCTGCAGCTCGGCCGGGAGCATGTCGCAGAACTCCTGGCACGAGTCGATGCCCTCGATGGGCGACTGGCAGCCGCCACCGACGTAGGCATTGCAGGCGTCCAGGCAGTTGCCGCCGGGGGCCGGGGGGTCGGGTGTGGGGTCGTCCGTGTCGAGGAAGTTGGCCACGCATTCCTGGGCGGGAGCCGGATCCTCGGCGCAGGTCGGCGTGTTGAGCCAGCACGAACGGAACAGCTCGATCTCGTCGTCGCTGCGAACGCCGCACGCCTCGAAGCAGGCCATGTGGAGGTCGACGTCCACGCAGTCGAACTGCAGCAGATCGTCACAGACGTCGCGGCAGGCGCTGGTGCTCTCCGGGCTCGGCGCCTCGCTTCCCGCAGTGTCGTCGGCGGTGGCGGCGGTGGCTCCACTGTCGTCCGCGGTCGCAGCCGACGAGGTGGCGTTGGCACTGTCGCCCCCGTCGCCCCCGTCGGCGTCACCGCACGCCGCGAGTAGCACCGCAACGAGTAGGTAGGACTTGGAACTCATCGGGCGACGATAGCAGGATCCGGGCCGGGCGATCTCAGTCAAAGGTCACCACCGAGCGGATCGACTCGCCGTGGTGCATCAGGTCGAACGCCTTGTTGATGTCGGCCAGCGGCATGGTGTGCGTGATCAGATCGTCGATGTTGATCTTGCCGTCCATGTACCAGTCCACGATCTTCGGCACGTCCGTGCGGCCCTTGGCCCCGCCGAACGCGGTGCCCTTCCAGACGCGGCCGGTCACCAGCTGGAACGGCCGCGTGGAAATCTCCTCGCCGGCCCCCGCGACGCCGATGATCACGGAGGTGCCCCAGCCCTTGTGGCAGCACTCGAGGGCCTGGCGCATCACGCCCACGTTGCCCACGCACTCGAACGAGTAGTCGGCACCGCCGCCGGTGAGGTCGACGAGGTAGGGGACGAGGTCGCCCTCGACCTCCTTGGGGTTGACGAAGTGCGTCATGCCGAACTTCTCGGCGAGCGGCTTGCGAGCGGGGTTGAGGTCGACGCCGACGATCTTCGCCGCGCCCGACAACGCGGCGCCCTGAATCACGTTGAGCCCGATGCCGCCGAGGCCGAACACGACCACGTTGTCGCCGGGAGCGACCTTGGCCGTGTTGATGACCGCGCCGATGCCCGTGGTGACGCCGCAGCCGATGTAGCAGACCTTGTCGAACGGTGCGTCCTCGCGGATCTTCGCCAGCGCGATCTCGGGGACGACCGTGTGGCTCGCGAACGTCGACGTGCCCATGTAGTGGAACAGCGGCTCGCCTCCGATCGAAAAGCGCGACGAGCCGTCGGGCATCAGCCCCGCGCCTTGGGTCGAGCGGATCGCCTGGCACAGGTTCGTCTTGCCCGAGGTGCAGTAGTCGCACTGCCGGCACTCGGGCACGTACAGTGGGATCACGTGGTCACCCTTCTTCAGCGACGTCACGCCCGGACCGACGTCGACGACGATACCGGCGCCTTCGTGACCGAGGATCGCGGGGAACAATCCCTCCGGGTCGGCGCCCGAGAGCGTGTACGCGTCGGTGTGGCAGATCCCGGTGGCCTTGATCTCGACGAGGACCTCACCGGCACGAGGACCGTCGAGGTCGACGTCCTCGATCGACAGGGGCTGCTTGGCGGAATGGGCGACGGCGGCTTTGATCTTCATGGGGTGACTCGGGCGACGTGGGTTTCGAACGCGACGAGGGTCGCAACGGGCCGCCGCGCGATCAACCCGCGCCCTAGGCGGCCGCGTGGTACAACCGCCGCGAGCCGCGCCAGTCTGCGGTCCCCGTGAAGACGATGCCGATGTCCCCCGCTCGTTCGCTCCGTCGCGCCGTGTCCTTGCTCGTTCCGCTGCTGGGCCTGCTGGCCCTCGGCGGCTGCAAGAAGTACCCGAGCTGCAAGAAGGACAAGGACTGTCAGGCCGGCGAGACGTGCGTGGGCAACATCTGCCAAAACTGCAAGGCCGACGCCGAGTGCGTGGACAAGACCCCGGAGGGCCAGGCCACGTGGACGTGCAACAACTTCCGGTGCGGCCCGCCCGGCATGGACGGGGCGGCCGGCGGCGGCGAAGAAGGCGATCCCTGCACGCAGCGAGCGGACTGCCTCGGCGGTCTGTCGTGCAAGGAAGGCAAGTGCGCGCTGTGCAGCGACGACCTCGATTGCGCGCCCGGTACGTGCAACTTCGATTCGGGCCGCTGCATCGGCGGTGGGTCGTGCACGACCGACGACGACTGCGCGATGGACGAGATCTGTGATGCCAACCAGTGCATCTTTTCGGGCAACCTCGGCGACGACAACGGTGGCCCTTGCGGGCTCGCGGCGGTCTACTTCGCGTTCGACTCCGACGAGCTGACGCCCAAGAGCCAAGAAGAGCTCGCGGCGGCGGCCGGCTGCATCGCGCAGCAGCAGCTCGAGGTGATCCTCGAAGCGCACGCCGACGACCGGGGCACCGAGGAGTACAACATCCTGTTGACCGAGCGCCGCGGGGTGGGGGTCAGGAAGTTCTTGTCCGACCAGGGCGTCAACGGTGAGCTCCTGCAAGTCATCGCCAAGGGTGACCTCGAGGCACAGGGGCAGGACGAGGCTTCGCGCGCCAAGGACCGACGCGTGCAGCTCATCTGGCCGAGCCTGCCGTCGACGAATCCGCCGGCCGATCCCGCGCCCGCCGACGACGCCGGGGCCGACGACGCAGGCGCGGACGGCTGATCGTCCCGAGCCGAGGGCCGCCAACCGGGTGCAAAACCGCCGATTGGCTCCGGTTGTGAAATACCCGGCGTGCACGGGCGGTCCAAGGCGGGTCGCGAGGAGACCTGCCGTGCTGCGAACGAGCCCCCTGCTGTTGTGCCTTGTGTCGGCGTGCGCCGCCCCCGAGATCCTCGTCGACGACACGACGCCGGTGCGCGGCGACGCAGCGGCGATGGTTGCAGCGCCGGCCTGTACTCGATTGTCGGATGCGCGCGAGATCGTCCCCAGCGACGCGATGGCGATGGCCGGGTTCGACATGGCGCGGCTTCGCACGACCGGCGTGTTCACCGACCTCGAGTCCGTGCTGCGGGCCGATCCGGACGCGGCCGATGCCCTCGCGGTCGCCGACAAGTGCGGCGTCGGTCCGTCGACATGGGAGGCCATGACGATGGCGGCGTCCGACAGTGGCGACATCGTGCTCGTGCTCGAGGCACCCGGTCTCGGACGCGGCGCGACCCTGGACTGTCTGTCCTCGGAGATCGAAGCCAAGACCGGGGCCGCGCCGTGGACCCGCACCAAGGCCACGTGTGGCAGTGACCTGTCGTTGGTCGGCGGCGACATCGGCTGGGCGATCGACGACGATCGAATCGCCTTCGCGACGCCCGGCTGGGGCAAGGCGGTCGCGGCGCGCCGCACCGGGTCCGGCAAGTCCGTGCGCGCCGGTCGACTCGCGTGGGCGTTCGGAAGCGTCGATGTCTCCAAGCCGGTATGGTTTGCCGTCGACGTGCCGGGTGCGCTCAAGGCGAGCGTCACCGGCACGTCCGCCGAAGGTGTGCAGCGGGTCGGCGGCGCGGCGGATCTGACCAAGGGACTCGACGTCGATGTCGTCGCGGGCTTCGACCGCCCCGCCGAAGCGAGCGCCGCGGCCAAGGAGATCAACGCCGAGCTGGGCAAGGCGATGCTCGTGGCACCGATGCTCGGCGTGCCGGTGGGCGTGCTGTCGGGCCTTTCGGTGAAGGCCAAGGGCAAGGAGCTGCAGATGTCGGCGGCGATCTCCGAGGCCGATCTCGATGCCCTGCGCGATCTGGCCAAGGACACGTTGGGGCTGGGCGCGGGCGCGGCGCATCCGACCACGCCCAGCCCGCCCCGCACGCGGCCCAAAGGGCCGAGCTCGGCGATCTGAGGGCTTGGACTCGGTCCGGGGCCTCGGTCCCGATTCCCTCCTTTTCGGTCTCCTACGGTGTGGTAGGATGAATGCCTACATCGCTGGCGCCGTCCTATGACCTCCATGAAATCCACCCACGTCGCTTCGCTGCTGAGCCTGGCCCTCGCCGTGACCGCCCTCGGATGCGGGACCGACGACGCCGGACGGGACGACGGCCCCGGCGGTGCCAGTGGCAAGGCCGACGATCTCGACGACGACACCGACGGTGGCCCGTCGGGCTTGGCGCACCGCGACTGGGTGCTGACGTGCGACGAGCTCGCCGAGCGGATCACCGATCGCACCAACGAGGCACGGGTCGACGAAGTCGTTTCGGCCGAGCGCAACCGGCAAAACTGTCTGGGCCTGGCCAACGACTCGGTCATCGAGGTCATCGACAACGGGCTGACCAACGTCGAGTCCGGCGAGGCCGGTCGTACCGAGAGCCGCTTCATCACGTACCGCGATGCGATGCAGGACCTGTGCAACGCGTTCGTGGAGGCGTCCCCCGGAGCGCTCGACAAGACGGGGTCGTTGCTTTCGCAGCGCTGCAGCGCCGACGGTGAGCGCAACCTCGCCGACATCATCGACGCCTACGTCGCGCTGTCGACCGACCCGATCACGATCGCCGAGTCGCGGGCGCTGTACGGCGGCTGCTACGACGCGTTCGACGACGAGGGGGCGGTCGGCCACGCCGCCGAGGTCGCGGCGCTCGAGTCCCTCGCGACCTGCCTGCAGCAGGACAACGACGCGATGCGGATGACCGTGATGGACAAGATCGTGGAGAACTTCCCCGGCCGCAGCCCGGGCGATCTCGACGACGAGACGTACCGCTACCTCCGCGGGGCGCAGGACGCGATCGACAACCTGTGCTCGACCGTGGCCTTGGTCGGCGATGCGACCGACGACGCGTTCATCGAGTCGCAGTACTCGCTGTGCATCGTGGCGGGCAACTCCCAGATCGGCGAGCTCGCCGCGTCCGTGAACGCCGAGCTCATCGGCGATGGCGGTAGCGCCGGCGGCGACGACATGGGCGGCACCGACTCCGGCGGCAGCGACGGTGGCTCGACCGGCGGCACCGGCGGTACCGGCGGCTGAACCACCCCGGCGGCCGAACGCGAAGAAGCCGGGTCTGGCGTGGGCCGACCCGGCTTCGGTCGTGGATGGCGCCGCGCTCGGCGGTAGCGCCGGCGTCTACTCGAGCAGCGTCGTCAGCTCGGTGACGGCGGTCTCGCGCTGGGTCACCTTGGTCATGTTGACGGCCTTGCGGATGACCTTGCCCCAGTCCTTCTCGGGCAGGTCTTCCTTCATGTTCTCGAGCAGCTCGAGGATGTCTTCGTCGTCGAGCGTGTTGTAGATGGAGTCGCCGTCGTGGCGCAGCAGCGCGTTGAGCCCCTTGATGTACTCGCCCATGCTGCTCATCTCGCGGCGTTCGCCCCGGGCTTCGCGCTTTTGTACCCGCTTGAGTTCGCGTTCGATTCGTTCCTGGTCGGTACGTTTCATGACAACCTCTCTCGGGGAGTCGGGGGTGGGCTCGTGTGGACTTCGCGCCGCCGGGGGCAGGCTCGTCGGACCGGCGGGGAGTAGCACAGCCCACCGGCCATCGTCAGCCGGAACGCCGATTGCGGGGGGTCTAGGGCCGTGATGCCCCGCACGCCGTCGATGATGTCTCGCTGGCCCGCGCGTCCCCTCGGCGATCCAGCGACAGCAGGGTTAGCAGGGATCGGAACGGCCGCAAAAAACTAGAGCCGCAGCTCTCCGAAGATCGATGGGCCTTCAGGGCGAATGCGCGCCGATGGGAAGCGCATTCGCATGGATCCGCGCGACGGTCGGAGCGACTGACTTCCCACGCACCGGCTCGCCTCGGCGGGCCCGGCGAGGGTCGGACCCGTCGGGGCGCTCGGTCGCGTCTTTGCTTTGCGTTCGGAGGTTGGGATGGGTCGTGTTGGTTCGCCGCGGGTTGCGGCGTGGAGTCTGTGTATTGGTGCCGTGCTCGGCGGCTGCGCCACGTATTCGGTGCCCGTGCGATGCCCGCGAGGGCAGGCCAGGGTCGGCGAGCAGTGCGTCCCGACGCCCTCGTTGGTCTTTTCGCGGTGCGTCGAGGCGTTTCGCCGAACGCGGAGCGAGACGACGGTCGGCTCGGACACGACGGTCGGCGCGCACGTGGCGGGGCAGGGCGGGGGCACGATCTCGCACGCACGCGGTCAGGGGCAGGCCGACGAGTACGCGACCGTCTCCGAAGACCTGCTGCCCGAGGCGATCGCGGAGTGTCGTCGCCAGGAAGAGCAGGAGCGCCGGGACGAGATCGGCCGCGCGTGGGCGGCGGCCGACGACGCCGAGCGCAAGGCCGCCGAGGCCACGGCCGAGTCCGAGCAGCTACGTCGCCGCGCGGACCAGACCCAGGCCGACGACGAGGCGATGCGTGCCGCCCTCGAGGAACTGTCGGGCCCCCTCGGTCCCGACGACGCGTCGGCCGTCGACGACGACACGGCTCGACTCGCCGAGCTGCCGACGCCCCCGGACGAACACGTCACACTGCCCGAGCTCGCCGACGACGAGACCACCCCGACGTCGGACGAGGAGCTCGCCGACGCCGAGGACGGCGACTACGGGATGTAGATCTGCTCGGACTTCATCCCGCCGGGATAGGCGTAGCTCGAGTTGCACTGGCGTCGCTTGACGCATGCACCCTCGTAGAAGATGCAACTGCACTGGCTCGATCCGTACACGCTGCACTCTTCGGCCGAGCTCAGCTTCGCGCAGTCTTCCTCGGTGACTTGGCAGGTCTCTCCGCCATCGAACACGCAGCCGGGGAAGTGGTTGGGACCGGCGTCGCCCATCTGCAGCACGCCGAACGGCACCGCGCTCTCGAGCTCGTGCGCGCCCTCGCCGACCGTGACCGTCGCGACCTCGAAGTTGCCGACCGTCTCGTACAGGCCACCCTGGATCTGGGCGTTGTCGAGGAAGATGTCGGCGCCCCCGGCAGGTCGAATGACTTGGACGAAGTTGCGCTCGAAACCGTCGGCTGTGCGCAGCACGTACCGGTCGAGGAACTGCTCCGTGGGCACGAGCTGGTACATCGCCGAGTCACCCTTGTCGGAGCTGCCGTCGAGGGGCTCGTCTTCGCAGTAGTCAGGGTCGTCCTGCCACGGGTTCGGTCCGTTCTTGCACGTGTCGCGTCGGCTCTGCAGGTAGCCCACCGGCATGAACGGGTTGTCGCCTTCGAACACGATCGACGTGTCGAAGGAAACCGTGACTTCGACGAAAGCCCCTCGCTCGGGCAGCGTGCACGAGCTGCCGTCCATGCTGACCGTGTTCTCGGGGGCAGGGCAGTTCTCGTCCGTGAAAACGGGCGGCGACGACGTGATCGTCACGGGGGCGTTGGCCCCGTTGTACAGACGCCAGTGAGCGTCGGGAGGATTGGCGATTGCCGGCTGTGACGACGGGCGCTCGGGAGGTGCAGGGGCGACGTAGCTTTCCCCCCAGTACTCCAGCGGCAGGAGGACTTCCTGCAGCGGGTCACAGAACCCGCGCCGGTTGTGGTTGTCCCAGTTGCACCCGGTGTCTGCGTCGTCCCCCTCACGAACGTAGCCGCGAATCGGGACGCGACTGCACCAGCTCGCGCCCACCACGACGATCGGCTTGTCGGACGTGATGATCGTGCCCGAGACGTCCTGTAGGTCGTCGCAAACCTCCTCGGGGAAGTTCGCGGATGCCGTGATCCGCATCGTGTCGAACCGGTTCATCTTCTGCGAACCGGTTTCGCCGGCGGCCACGGACTTGATCGGGAGCCCGTTGCCGGCCGTGGGCACGCGCGGGGTCCAGTTCACCGTCGTGAAGTCCTCGAGCGCCACGATCTCGAAGTAGCTGGGGGTGCCTCCGCCGGTGCTCGATTCGCGGTGGGGGCCGTACGACACCACGACGAAGGTCTTGCCGGCGATGTTCTCGGGCAGCAGAAGAGACGACTCGTTGCCGCGATTGTTGACCGCGGGTGCGTGCTGGTAGGCCGTGACGGGGATGTCGCTCTCGACGCGGTAGGTGCCGCCGGTCCGGAACATCGATGAATCGCCGAGGACGAAGTCCTGGGTCATGAGGAACACGTGGTCGTCGCCGGGGCCCAACGTCACCTCTTCGACCAGCTCCTCGGTTCGCGTGCCCTCCGGCGTCCTCCAGTACTTGACCTGCGCGTCCAGGGACTTGTTGGGGTTGGCGACGATCACCGAGTCGTCGAACCCGACCTGCGGGTGGAGCTGACGGTTGGCGATGAAGCTGCAGCCCGCCGAGCTCGGGACGAGGGTGTCGGCCTCACAGGGACCAGAGCAGCGGTCTTGGGTGCAGGAGCTTTCGTTGGGGTTGCATGGCACGCAGGTGAAGTTGTTCGGGCAGGCCTCCTGAAGCCACTCCAAACCCGTCGGCGCGCACGTCTCGAGGAACTCCTGGCCCATGCATCGCACCTCGCCCGGCGTGCACTCGAGCACGAGTGGGCCGTCACTGGCGTCCGCGGTGCCGGCCGTGGGTCCGGCGGTCGAGCCGGCGGTCCCGTCGTCGTCGGAGAGGCCGGAGCCTCCCTGCTGGCAGGAGGCGGTCACCGCCGCCGCGGCCGCGAGGGCGACGAGGATCCCGGGGAGCTTGGAGGAAGCAATGGGCATGGGTGCGTCTCTACTCGGCCGTCTTGACGACCGTGAAGTCCAAGTAATTGTTGATGGCGTCGGGGCTGACGACGAGGTCGACGACCCCGAACACGATCGTGTTCCCCTCGAGGTTGATCTGGTCGTAGTTGATCGTCTGGTCGACCTGATCGGCCAGGGAGGTCTTGAAGTTGGTGATCAGATCCTCGTTCTCTTCGACGATCTGCTCCTCTTCCTTGGCCACGCAACCGGAGCCCTCGCAGTTGTCGTCCTCGACGAGCGCCGCTTCGCCGGGGGTGACGCCGAAGCCCTTGCGAGCGGTGTCGATCTCCAGCAGCAGCGGCAGGTCGGCCTCGGCCCAGCCGCAGTAGCCGTCCTGGATGCGCCAGACCCGGAACCGCGAGTCCAGGCGCGAGAGGCCGGCCGCGTTGCCGACCATGGAGTTGAGCGTCACGGCATACGCTCCGCCCTCGTCGGGATCGCCGTTCTCGTTGTAGCGCTGGGGGATCTGGCCTTCGACGAGCATGCGGTGACTCATCGCCTGGAACAGCTCGGGGTGCATGGTGACGGCCATCGGTGGCACGATGGTGGTATCGCCCACGGGCAGCGAAGGATGGACGGCGCGCAGGTCCAGATGCGCGTTGTTCGACAGCGTCAGGTTCGTGCGCATCGCGAGGATGAGCTTGTCCTCGTTGGGGTAGACGACCACGTCCTTGGCGAGCAGCTTCACGTCGCCGTTGCCGATCGTCCACGAGCCGATCGACAACAGCTCGATCGGCTCGAAGTTCTCCTGCACCCGTTCCTGCAGCAGTACCTGCAGAGCCCCCGCGAGGGAGGTGTGCTCGTCGGAGTCGAAGCCGAAGACCTGCAGGTACATGTCCTCGATCGTCGTCTTGGAGTAGTCGGCATACAGGGTGGTGGTCCCCGTGGCTTCGTCGGACTCGAGGAACAACGGGACGGACAGCTGCACGTCGCCGACACCCGAGGAGAGGGGCTCGTTGTTGTTCGTCAGCGTGATCCCGAAGTCCACGTTCATCAGCACGCAATGCGGGCAACCGTTGACCGATCCGAACTCGATCGTGGGATCGCCCTCCGGCATGAAGCTCGCGTTGGCGGTGATGATCGGGATGTCGCCGGCGAATGGGGTCGCGTTCTCGGAGATGACCGCCTTGAGGAGTCGATTGACGCCCTCTTCGGTCAACGACACGGCCACCGGGACCGGTCCATCCTCGGGAATGGGCGCAACCAGCGGCGGCGACTCGTCGGCCTGGCGTTCCAGGAACGCCATCGCTTGGTTTTCACAGTCGAAGCTGATGTCTTCGCCGCGACAACCGGCCAGCGCGAGCGCGGCCAAGACGAGGGGAAGGCCGGAGGTCATTCGATTCCAAGTCATGCGTGCCGCCTGAGGGGAGTGTCTGCCACCGTCGTTTCGATCACGAGACACCCCGCAGGTCATTCTGTCGCCCGCTGTGGCGCGGTTCAAGCGCGCGGGGCCACGCATGTGCCCGTGGGATGGTACATCGCCCGCGAATTGCGCCAGGCAGTGCGGCGCCGCTGGCGTCGTGCTCGGTCGCTTTTGCTGCTACCGTGGCCCCGATGCCCACCAAGGGCCCTGACGCCGTACCCTCGCTCATCCCCACGATCCTCGGTCTCGCCGCCGCGGCGCTGCTGTGGGTGGGTTGCTTCGACAGCGACGAGAAGGTTCGCCTGGCCGCGACCACCGGCGGCTCGACCTCGTCGGGCATCTTCGATCCGTCCACGAGCACGGGGTACATCGAGATGCCGACCACCAGCACCGGCGACGCCACGTGCCGCGACGCGGTGGACTGCGTTTTCGACTGCGCCGGCGAGCTCCAGCAAATGGTCTTCAACGACGTGCCGGAACCGGAGCTCGGGTGCTTCCTCGAGTGCGAAGCGGGGCTGAGCGTCGACGAGGTGCTCACGCTGCTGCGCCTGACCGAATGCTCCGCGAACGTATGCTCCGACCCCGCTATCTTCGCGCCGAATCCGCCGCCGTGCGATTTCGACGGAATGTCGACCGGGACGTCGTCGTCTGGCTCCGGGGGGGACTCGGGGACCTCGGGCTCGTCGGACTCCGGCGGTTCGTCGAGCACCGGCGCGCCACCGCCTCCGCCGCTGCCCGCGGACCCACTCATCGACAAGTGTCTCGAGTGCATCATCGCGTTCGTTCAGGACGAGACGGCGCCCGAATGCGCCGAGTTCTCGATGGCCTGTCAGTAGGTCCGTAGGGCCCGACGCGACGCGAAAACGAAACGGCGGTGGGCCTCATCATGGGCCTCACCGCCGCCTTCGCGAGCTCACGGGCTCGACGCTACATGCACTGCACGTCGACGAGCGTGATGTGGTCTTCCGCGGTCGGGAAGTCCGTGAACACGGTCGAGCACGTGTCGGTCGGGTGGGTGAACGAGAACGAGAGGTCACCCGGCTGCGAGATCGGCACGTTGAAGTAGACCACGACCGGAATCAGGCCGAAGGTGATGTCGGCGGAGTTGAGGATCGGCATGCCTCCTGCGTCCGGGGCGTAGAAGGTGTCGGCCGCGGGCGCAGGCGTCATCTCCACCGTCAACGCGCCGTCCATGAGCGCGGTCGTGCTGACGAGGCGGACGATCACGATGGACAGCGTCGGATCGAAGGGCGCGGCGCCCTGCTTCATGATCAGACCTTCCTGCGTCTCGAGGAACGTGCGCTCGATCTGCCCGAGGCGGACGCCGTCGTCGTCTTCGTCCTCGACCGCGTACGGGATGTAGGAGCCCACGAAGTCGGTGCTCGGGGCGACCTCGAAGATGATGTTCTGGTTCGGATCGATGGGGGCGATCTCGAAGGCGCCGTCGGCATCGGCCGTGGCTTCGAAGCCGGGCATGCCCAGGACACTGACCTCGGCGTCGGGGACTCCGGTCATGAAGACGAGGTTTTCGACCTCTCCGCTGAGCGTGACCTGGGTGGGCCCACCGGAGGACGACTCGCCGCCGCCCGAGGAGCTGCCGGAGGGATCACCGGTCGTGTCCCCGGACCCGCTGATGCTGCCGTCGCTGGTGGGCGTGGTCATGTTGGTCATCGTGGCGCTGGTGTCGGTCGCCGTGCCGCCCGTGCTGCCTTCGGTCGTGCCGTCGCCCGAGCCCGCTCCGCCGTCGTCGCCACAGCCGCCGAGGGCGAGGGCACCGAAGGTCACGGCCATCGTCAGGGTCCGAAAATCTCCAAGTCGCGCAATCTTCATGTCGAAAGGTCCTTTTTCAATCCGAGGTCAAAGCTCGAAGGTTCGGCCGTCTGCCGGTCCGACCTCGCGAGTCTAGCAGCCCATGGTGGTGGTCGGTGTGCGGACCGTTTGGATCCGCCCATCCGCCCCGCGGAGCGCTGATTGTCCGTTCTCACCGGTCGGTAGCGCAAAGCCGCCCGGCGTTACAACCGAGGCCACGAGCACTACCCGAAGGGGCGCAAACTGCGATAGAACCCCCCACAGCATGCGTCGCTTCGCCGCCGCCCTCGCGCTCGGACTGGGGATCGTTCTCGGCTCTGCCGTCCCGGCGTCCGCGGCGGCTCCCAAGGGCGAAGCCAAGGCCGGCGGCAAGCTCGACCTGCGTACCCGCAAGGCCAAGGCGACCGGCGAGACGCGCAAGGAACGGGTCGAGCGCAAGAAGGCCGCGGAGAAGAAGAAGCCGTGGCTTCGGCGGTGGGAACCGCAAAACCACCTCGGCGAGCTCGGGATCGCCGCCGGTCTGTTCTTCCCCTCCGACGACCACGACCTGTACGACCCGATCACGCGGCCCCAAAAGCCGCTGTGGCGCGTCGGTCCCGACATCAGTTTTCGCGCGGCGTACTTTCCGCTCAGGCCGCTCGGCGTCGAGGCGGAGTTCTCCGGCAACCCGACGCGCGCGCGCACCGGCACCAACGATCCCGTCTTCGTCTACGGCTTTCGTGGCCACGTGATCCTGCAGGTGCCGGTCACCCGCATCAATCCGTTCCTGCTCGGCGGGTACGGCCTGATGGGCGTGCGCTCCAATGCGCTCATTCTCGGCAACGACATCGACCCGGCGTTCCACTATGGCGGGGGCGTCAAGATCGCGATCACGCGCATGATGTCGGCGCGCGTCGAAGCGCGGCAGATCGTCTCGGCCCTCGCGGCCAAGCAGGACTCGGGCACCTACCACGTGCAGGTGCTCGGGGGGCTGAGCCTCGTGCTCGGTCGCAAGCTCGACGTCGACAAGGAACCCGAGCCCGAAGATCCGGACCGCGACCGCGACGGAATCCTCAACGAGGCCGACGACTGTCCCGACGCGCCCGGGATCGCGCCCACGGGTTGCCCCGACACCGACGGCGACGGGTTCGTCGACACGGTCGACGCATGCCCGGAGATTCCGGGCGTCGAGCCGCGCGGCTGTCCGTCGCGCGACACGGACGGCGACAAGATCGCCGACCGTCTCGACCAGTGCGTCTTCCTGCCGGAAAACTACAACGACCACCTCGACGACGACGGCTGTCCGGAGCGTCTGCCGCCCAAGCTCGTCAAGTTCGACGGCGTGATCCAGGGGATCGTGTTCGACTTCGGCAAGGACACGATCAAGGCCGAGTCCAAGCCCATCCTCGACGAGGCCATCTCGGTGCTCAAGGAGTTCCCGGGCGTGAAGATCAAGATCGTCGGCCACACCGACAACGTCGGCTCCGAAGAGGCCAACCTCGATCTGTCGAAGCGGCGTGCCGCGTCGGTCAAGCGGTACATGGCCGAGGCCGGCATCGGCGAGGAACGGATCGAGACCGATGGTCAGGGCCAGAACGCGCCGATCGCCGACAACGAGACCGAAGAAGGCCGAGCCAAGAACCGGCGCATCGAGTTCGAGATCACCGAGAACGTGGCCCAAGAAGTGCAGCAGCCGTAGCGAACGGCTCGTGCGCTACCGGGCCCGTTTCGCTTGGGCCCCCTATCGCGCTGTGGTTAGATGCCCCGACTTCGGAGGAGCCACATGACGCGTAGATTCTTGTCGACCCTTGGTTTCGCGGCCGCACTCGGCCTGAGCACTTCGGCGTGGGCGGGCGGACAGCTGTTCGACCAAGCCGCGGGGGCCCTGTCGGGCATGGGCTGCGGGGGCGCCGGCTGCTGGTCGAACTACCTGCGCGTGCAGGACGTGACCAACGACGGAAATCTCGACGTCGTGGTCCCGAACATGGGGGGCTTCTTCTCGCTGCCGGGCACGGCGCAGCCGCTCGAGGTCTTCGAGAACAACGGCAGCGGGGCGTTCACGAACATCGCGGCCACGGCCGTGGGGGGGCACGTCGCGCGCAACCGGCAGATCGCGATCGGAGACGTCGACGGCGACGGCGACAACGACATGTACGCGCCGGACGGCTCGGGCAACCTCGACGCCTTCTTCATCAACGATGGGACCGGCTCGTTCGCCGACGAGATCGCGACGCGACTGCCGGGGCAGATGTCGAACTCGGGCGCGGTGCGCTTCGCCGACCTCGATGGCGACGGTGACCTCGATCTCGTCATCGCGGGTGGGTACGCGAACTCGGGCAATCCGGAGACGCTGCAGTTCTTCGCCAACGACGGCACCGGCGTGTTCTCCGAGATCGCGGGTGCCGCCCCGGGGAACGCGGCGGGCAGCGACATCTGTGACATCGACATCGCGGACTTCGACCGCGACTTCGACCTCGACGTCCTCATCAACTCGCACCAGGGCAACCTTTCGCTGTGGCTCAACGACGGCGCGGGGACGTTCGCGAACTCCCCGTTTCCCGGGGTCGGAGGGGGCAGCCTCTACCACTACAATCCGGGCGTGGGCGACGTCGACGGGGACGGTGACCTCGATGTCTTCGTCGACAATACCGGCGGCAACTACTCGGAGCAGCTGCTCATCAACGACGGTGCGGCTGGTTTCGAGGACATGACGGCTCAGGTGACCGGCCAAGTGTTCACGATCTCAATGTCCGACGACAATGGGGTCACGTTCGCCGACGTCGACAACGATGGTGACTTCGACGCCGTTGCCATCAACGTCGCCGGCCAAGCGGCGAACCTTCGCCTGTTCGACAACGACGGCAGCGGCAACTTCAGCGCCGTCGGTGGCGTCTTCCCGAACTTCGGCTGCGCGCTGTGGGCCGAGTTCGGCGACGTGTCCAACGACGGCCGCCTCGACGTCGTCGTCGGGGCCGGCGAGTGCGGCAATCAAAACCGCGTCTACCTCGCCAACGACGGCGTCGCGGTCGACGACCGCGCGCCCGAGATCACCCACAACGAAGCACCGGTCGGCGTGGCGATCGGCGAGACGCAGACGCTGCGGTTCGCGGTGCGCGATCGGTTCGTGACCGACTCCGGCCCGTCGCTCGACAGCGCGTTCGCGGTCCTGTTCCCCGGAGACACCAACGATGTCGTCGACGCCCACTTCGTGGGTGGCGACCTCTTCTTCGTGGAGCTGCCCGCCCAAGACATCGACGTGACGGTCACCTTGCAGCTGTGCGCGCAAGACCGCGACGGCAACCTCGGCTGCACCGACGATCTGACCTACGACGTCGGGGCCGGCGGCGAGCCGCCCGGCGGAACCACCGGCGGTGACAGCGGCACGGGCGACACCACGACGGGCAATGTCGACGGCAGCGGCGACGCCTCCGCGTCCGCGACCGGCTCCGCGACCGACGGCGGAGATGCTTCGGCCTCGGCGGGTCCGACCGGCACCGACGGCAGCGGAGGGACCGATGGCGGGGCGACCGACGGCGGGGGCGGTGACGGCTGCAGCTGTCGCACCGACGCGCCCACGTCATGGAGCTCGGGCTTGCTGTTGCTCGGATTGCTCGGGCTGCGACGCCGTCGCCGCTGATCCGCCGGCGAGATCGAGCGACGCGGGCGTCCGACCGCCCGCGACATGTTCCTACATGTGTGGCGACGCGGCCGGCATTCGGTCGCGTCGCATGCTTGTGAGCGGTGGACCTGCCCGGCTAATGTGGATCGGTATGGCGAAGCTTGGCTTGGCGACGGCGAGTGTTGCGGGGTTGTGCCTGCTGGCGGGGTGTCCGAGTGACTCGCCCGGCGGCGACGGAGGGACGAGCGGTGGGGTCGTCACGACCGATCCGAGCGGCGCGTCGACGACCGGGGGCGCGTCCGACGATGCGGACGGATCGGGGACCGGCGACGGCACGGACGGCGATCCCGCGTGCGTCACCAACGACGACTGTGCGCTGTCACCCGGGCTCGAGACCTGCGATCCCACCACGGGCGAGTGCGTCGGCTGCCTCGACGACGACGACTGCCAGGGTGACTTGACCTGTAACGCGGGCCAGCTGTGCGAAGGCTGCGACGGCGACCAGGACTGTCCGCTGGGCACCACGTGCTCCGGTAGCGTGTGCGCGCCGGGCTGCGACGCCGACCAGCCGTGCCCGGCCGGGTTCGCGTGCTGCGACGGCACGTGCTCGGATCTGAGCGCCAATCCCGACACGTGCGGCGACTGCCAGACGCAGTGCGCCGCGCCGGCCAACGGGTCGGCCGCGTGTAGCGACGGCACCTGCGGGATCGGGGAGTGCGACGAGGGATTTCTGGACTGCAACGGCATCGCCAACGACGGCTGCGAAGGCGCCGGACTGTGCACCTGCACCGCCGGGGAGACGCAGTCCTGCTACACCGGCGACCCCGCGACGGAGAACGTGGGCGCCTGTGCGAGCGGCATGCAGACCTGCTCGGCCGACGGCAGCAGCTGGGGACCGTGCGTGGGCGAGGTCATCCCGGCCACGGAGGTCTGTGCCAATGCGATCGACGACGATTGCGACGGCACGATGGACGAGGATCCCGACGACGACGGGGACGGGTTCACGGTGTGCTCGGGCAACGACTGCTGCGACGAGCAGGGGCCGAACTGTCTCAACCCCGAGCTCGTCAACCCCGGGGCCTTCGAGGTCGACGCGAACATGGTCGACGACGACTGCGACGGCGTGGTCGACAACGTGCTGCCGGCCTGCGACGCGGGACTTGCCTCCAACTCCAACATGGCCGACGACTACGCGCGCGCGATCGACCTGTGCCAGTTCACGGCGGAGAACCCTCCGAGCCAGGCCGACGCCCAGTGGGGCGTGATCAGTGCCCAGCTGCAGCTGACGTCGGGCGCCGGTTCGCCCAACGCGGCCGCTCGCTCCTTGCGCGACGGCTTCGGCGCCAACGTCACCACCGAGTTCGGCGACCGTCTCGCCGTACTGTCGTCGGGTACGGCCGCCGACAACTTCGGCGACACCAACCCCGGGTTCGTCGCGTTCCAAAACGGCGACGACAACGGGCTGACGGCGGCATTCCCCTCGGACTGGTTCACGGCCAACGGCAATCAGCTGCCGAACGCGGCCGGCTGCCCCTCGCCGGCGGGCAACGTCGCCAACGATCCCGTCATGCTCACGTTGCGAGTCCGGGTGCCGACCAACGCCAACTCGTTTTCGATGAGCATGTTCTTCTACTCGGCGGAGTATCCCGAGTACGTGTGCACGCAGTTCAACGACTTCTTCGTGGCGCTCGTGGACTCGACGCACCCGATGGTGCCCGCCGACAAGAACATCGCGATCTACGACGACGGCGCGAACACGTGGCCGGTCGGGGTGAACATCCTTTCCGCCGCGCCCGGCCTGTTTACCGAGTGCACGAATGGAACGATCTCGCAGTGCGGGACGTCGACGAGCAACTACAACGGGTGCACCGGGGTCGCCGGGCTGACCGGGACCGGTTTCGACCAGGCCGGCTCCACCTCGTTCTCGTGCAGCTACAGCGGCTTCTTCGGAGGCGGGACGGGGTGGCTGACGATGTCGAGCCCCGTGGTCCCGGGCGAGATCATGGACCTGCGTCTGGCGATCTGGGATACCGCCGACGGTCTGTTCGACTCGCTCGTGCTGCTCGACAACTTCCAGTGGTCGGTACAGGGCTCGGAACCCGGCGTGACGCCGAGCTGATTTTGGTACCCTAGCCTGGATGGGGAATGGCTCGGAGGGGCTGACCCGGCGCCGGTTCGTGGAGACGACCGGCGCGGTGTCGTTGGCGACCGCCCTCGGTGGCTGCTGTCGGCGCGAGGACGTCTCCACGGTCGACCCGGACATCGGACGCAAGAACCGGCCCGAGACGATCGTCGTGATCTCGCGGATCCGTGACGGGAAGGTCGAAGAGCTCCACGAGCGCCTGCAGGGCCACGTGTTCGACACGCCCGTCAGCGGCGTCCATTTCGCTCGCATGACCATCCTGCCGGCGGCGGCGACCGGCGGCTACGACGAGCTGATGCTCAGCATCGTGTTCGACGACCACGAGCGCGTCGCCCTGGACTTTCTGTCTCGCAACGCCAAGACGATCGATCCGCTGTTTTCGTTGGTCGAGGGCTGGCCGCCCGGCGGCGCCGCGGACCGGACGGCACTGCAGAACTGGATCACCGCGTTCTCGCGCGAGATCTTGCTGCTGTACTCGGCGTTTTCGCGAGGTAGCGACCCGGCGATCCGAGAGTCGGTCGTGCTGCGCGAGAACTTCCTCGAGCTCGTGCGTGGGGTGACCTACGAGCCGTCGCACGCCGAGACGCGCTACCACGACTTCCTGCTCGACAACCGCACGCGCATCGACATGCACGAGGAGGGCGGCACCGCCGACCTGACCCCGGCCGAGTTCGTCTACCCGCACGACCAGAACCCGTTCACGATGATCTACGAGGTCCGCCCCGAGAACCTCGAGAAGGTCTCCGCCACGCTCGCGGTGGGGCAGTGGGCGATCGACAACTTTCACATCCATCCGCTGCGGGAGATCCCGACGGTCCACTACGCCCGCTTCGCGTCGCTGGGGGGCAACAAGATCCTGTTCGCCAGCTGCTACGACGGCGAGTGGGACCAGTACGTGCAGGACTTCGCCGCCCGCATTCCCACCAAGCTCGACAAGGTGTGGGGCGGCTCGGTGGGCTACCCGGCGGGTGGTGCCGCCAACGCGCCGGGGCTGGCCAAGTGGCTCGACGAGCGTCGAATCCCGCGCGACTTCTTCTACATCTCCGCCGGTCGACGGACCGTCAAGGAGATCCAGGCGAGCCTCGCCCTCGGCACCAAGCTCCTGCGCTGGTCCAAGGATGTGCCGGCGCGCGGCGACGAGCTCGTGGCCTCGCTCCAACGCTTCGTTCGCGAACACCAGCGATTGTTGGCCTGACGACATGACGACGATCGATCTCCAGGACGTGCAGAGCAACGTGCTGCGGGGCTACCGGGTGGGGGAGGCCGAGCCGCATCACGCCTATGTCTGGCTCGAGCTCGGCGAGGCCGAGGCGGCCCGCAAGACGCTCGCTGCGTTGCTGCCCCACGTGACCACGTGCGCGAAGTGGGACGAGGGCAACCTGCCTTTCGTGCTCAACGTCGGGCTGACCTACCGCGGGGTGCAGCGGGTGTGGCCGGCCGGCGAGGTCGCACTCGGCTGCAAGGAGGTCGGCCACGATCAGGACCCGGCCAAGTGCAGCGATCCGACCAACTCGGTGCTGGTCTCGCCCGAGTTCGTGGAAGGGATGCTCCGTCGAGCGTCGATCCTCGGAGACACCGGAGAGAGCGCACCCGAGACGTGGGAACCGCATCTGGCCAGCGACCGTGTCGGTGCGATCGTGACGCTGTCGGGACACACGCCGGCGCAGCTCGCGGCCGGGCGCGCCGTCGTGGAGGCCGCGCTCGGCGACGGCGCGACGATTGTCGGGACCCATCACGCCGCGGCCTTCGAGGACAAGCCGGAGGGCACCGAGCACTTCGGCTTCGTCGACGGTATCGGTCAGCCCTATGTCGAGGGCAGCGGCCTGCAGGCGTGGCCAGGGGAGGGCACACCCGAGGACGGCAAGTGGATACCGGTGGCGGCCGGGGAGTTCTTGCTCGGCTACGAAGGCGAGCCGGGTTCTGACTCGATCAACGCCCATCCGTGGCTGAAGGGATCGAGCTACCTCGCGCTGCGCCGTCTCGAAGAGAAAGTCGCCGACTTCCGGGCGTACGTCGCCCAAATGGCCGACTTGTACGGCGTGACCCCGGAGTGGATCGGGGCCAAGATGGTCGGCCGGTGGCAAAGCGGCACGCCCGTCGTGTCGGCGCCCGATGCCGACGACCCGGCGATCGCGGCCGACAAGAACCGCAACAACGATTTCCTGTACGAAAAAGACCTCGAGGGACTGCGCTGCCCGTTCGGCGCGCACGTGCGGCGCGCCAATCCGCGCGACGATCCGACGGGTCCGAGCCTGCGACAGGTCCGGCAGCACCGCATCATTCGCCGGGCCACGCCGTACGGGGCCTGGCTGCCGGAGGGCACGCGCGACGACATCGAGCGCGGCGTGATGTTCGGAGTCATCAACGCCAGCATTCGCAACCAGTTCGAGTACGTGCAGCTGAACTGGATCAACGACGAGATTTCCTCTCGCGGTCTCACCCTCGACATCGACAAGGACACGATCGCGGGCGCGAACTCGGGCAAGGGCAAGTACATGATCCCGCGCCGCGAGGGCCCGGTGATCTGCTGGGACCTGCCGCGATTCGTCGTCACCCGCGGGGGCGAGTACTTCCTGATCCCGTCGCCGACCCTACTGCGCCGACTGGCCGGAGAGCCGTAATGCACGCACGCTGCCTCGCACTGTCGTTGCTGGTCGTGGCCTCGTGCCACCGCTCGTCCTCGACTGCTCCGGTGGTCGACGAGGGACTCGAGCCGGCGCAGGAGTCGGTACCGGCGGGCGAGGAGGCGGCGATCGAGGAGATCCGCAACATCCTCGTCAAGTACGTGCGTGACAAGTACCAAGACCACGGGCCGGCCCGTCGTGACGCGCACGTCAAGGCGCACGGCTGCCTCAAGGCCGAAGTCACGATCCACGCCAACCTCGACGAGCGACTCGCGGTCGGTGTGTTCGCCGAGCCCAAGACGTACCCGGCGTGGATCCGGTTCTCCAACTCCAACGACACCGTCCAGCGCGACAAGAAGCCCGACGGCCGTGGCATGGCGATCAAGCTCATGGGGGTCCCGGGTAAGAAGATCCTGCCCGGCTACGAGGACGAGACCACGCAGGACTTCGTGCTGATCAACTACCCGGTGTTCGTGGTCGAGAACGCCGAGGAGTACGTGACGTTCTCGTCGGACACGGCCAAGGGGCACCCGCTGCGCTTCTTCTTCCACGGCGGCAAGGACCGCCTGGCCGAGCTCGACTCGGCCGAGCATCTGGCGCTGCAGAAGATCGTCAGCCCGCTGCAGCCGACGTACTACTCGATGACGCCCTACCTGCTCGGTGACGGCCAGGCGGTCAAGTACGGGGCGACGCCGTGCGGCAGCAACGACGTGACCGGCAAGCGCTGCGGTCCCGACTTTCTGGAGTGGAACCTCGTGGACGGCGTGGTCGATCAACCCGCGTGCTTCGTCCTGATGGTCCAGCGGCAGACCGACCCGAGTCGCATGCCGATCGAAAACCCCACGGTCGAGTGGGACCCGGCTCTGTCGCCCTACCTGCCCGTCGCCGACGTCTACATCCCGCCGCAGCGGTTCGACTCGGACGCGCAGGACCAGATGTGCGAGCAGATGTCGTTCAACCCGTGGCACACGCTACCCGAGCATCGCCCGCTCGGTGGGATCAATCGCGTGCGTCGGGTCGTGTACAAGACGATCTCGGAGCTGCGCCACCAGATGAACGGCATCGGGATCGCCGAGCCGCGTAGCCACGACGTCACCGAGTACCTCGAGCGGATCGGGGCGTCGCTGCCCGAGGGCTCAGGCCACGAAGCCGGGAACGAGTAGCCGGCAGAAGCGCTCGGGCGCGACGATCCCCTCCTGGGCCATCGCGCTCGTGGCTCGGTTGCGCAGGATGAAGCCCTCGTCGCCGCCGATGATCTGACCCAGCCGCAGCCGTGCTGCCGCGGCCAGCATCGACATGTCGAGCCGCTCGAGGTCGGCGACCGCCCGTCGTAGCTTGTCGGCCGCTTCCTCGCGATGCCCCTGCACGTGGTCGAGGGCCGCCTGTAGGGTGAGCGCCGTGGCGGGGGCGGGGGCGATCGGAAGCTTGCGCAGGCGTTTGATCTGCTTGGCGGCCTCCGCGAGCATGGCCGGGCGATGGCTGCCCTCGGTCTCCGCCGCCGCGATCGCGGCGCGAGCCCGCATCTCGGTCACCGACATCTTCGGGAACACTGCGCGCAGCAGTGGGTTGTCGGCGATGATGTGCTCGTCGGCGACGCGGCGGGTCCACACCTGCGGGCCTTCGAGGCTGTAGAGGTCGAAAGCGCCACGGCAGTTGTAGGTCTGCACCGCGCCGATCTGCAGTCGGCTGTCGAGCGCCCGCGCGGTCAACTCTTCCAGCAGCGTGCGCGCCGGGTCGACCTCGTCACGCGCCAGTGCGATCGGGTAGACGAGCAGCATCCGCGCCATGACCTCGTGGTAGACGTTCGAGCGCTGCCCGGCCTCCTTGGCCGTGACGCTCGCGAGGGTCTCGAGGTCGGCGTAGCGGCCCATGTACATCAGGGCCGCGGCCCCCTGGGCGGAGGCGTCGAAGGACTCCTGCACCATGTCGGGGCACTGCTCCGAGACGAGCTTGGCCGCTCGCTGCGAGGCCTCGTAGCTCGCCTCCCAGTTGGCGTGCATGAGCTCGACGAGGGTCTCGGCGACCAGTGCGTGCACGCGGGCGCTGGGCAGACCCGTCTCGTCGGCGAGCGCGTGCACGCGGTCCAGTTGCTGCCGCGCCCGCACCAGACCTCGGCCACCGAAGAACGAGGCGCTGCGGGCCTCGAGGGCGAGCGCCGCAGCGACGCGACGGGGCTCGCCGGCCGACAGCGCCCGCAGCAGGTGGTCGGCCTGAAAGTACGCGCCCTCGATGATGTCGGTGATCGTCAGGCCCATCGAGGCCGACCAGCACGTGTCGAGCAAGATCAGGTCGCGCTCGTCGACCTCGGACTCGTCGCGCGGCCTGAACTCGAGGCCGCGTAGCTTCAGTCGCGCGCGTCGCAGCAGCAGGCCGCGCAGGTAGCCCGCGCGCCCCGAGGGCACCTTGACGTCGAGGGCGGTCAAGACCTCGCGCATGACCCGGCGACCTTCTTCGGTGTGGCCGCTCGACAGCAGGTGCTCGGCGGCCCGACGGCGCAGGTCCAGTCGCTGCGCCGCCAGCACGTCGGACGCCAGCAACCACGCGTGGGCGGCCGCGACGGAGTGTCCGGCGGCCGCGTGGGCTTCGCCGCGGGCCTCGTGCAGCCGCCCCGCGTCCTCGCCCGACGGCGACAACAGCTCGATCGCGAGCGCGTACAGCTCGGCGGCGCGGTCGAACGCGAGACCGGCGTACGCCCGCTCGGCCGCGAGCACGCACTGCTCACCGGCGGCCTGCAGCTGTCCGGCGCCGCGGTAATGGACCAGCAGACGCTCCGGATCGGTGTCTCCGGCGCGCTCGAGCTCTTGCGCGAGCATCCGGTGCAGCTCGATGCGACGTTGCTCGTCCAGGCCGTTGGTGACCGCTTCCCGGATCCGGTCGTGGTACGTCTCGACCGTGGCCTCGGCGCGCGCCCCCAGCGTACGCACGAACGAAGCACTCCGCAGGTAGGCGAGCGCGTCCTGTCCTTCGCCCACGGGGGCGGCAGCGAGTGCCATCGAGATCGGCAAGCGCCGCGCGGCGAGCGAGACGGCTTCGAGCACCCGGCGGGCGTGGTCGGGCAGACGCTTGATCCGGTCCTGGAGCGCGTCCTGCAGCGAGGGGGACGAGTCGGTGTGTCGCTCGGCGAGGTAGCGAACGATCTCGCCGGCGAAGAACGGCACGCCCTCGGACTCCTTGGCGACCTGGGCGACGAGTCGCTCGTCCAGACCCTGCTCCGACAGCAGCGTGCGCGCGAGGTCCTCGGCCTGGTTCTGCGGCAGGGGCTGCAGCGAGATCCGCCGAAAGTCCAACGCGCGCTTGGATTCGGAGATGCCCTGCCGCAGCGTGGGCAGCACGCTGCCGTCCTCGGCGTCCTCGCGTCGAAACGACGCGATGAGCAACAGATGTGGCGCCTCCGGCGGGCGCAACAGCTCCACGAGCAGTGCAGCGGAGTCGTCGTCGGCCCACTGCAGGTCGTCGATGTGCAGCACGAGCGGGCGCCGGTCGGTGATCCGGCCCAGCAGCTCCTTGAGCGCGAGGAACCCCCGGCGACGCACCTCGCGATCGCCCGCGGACCCCAGCCGCCGACGAGGGGCCGTCTCGATGACCGCCACGTCGCGCAGCGCCGGGAACAGCCGCGCCAGCGCGTGCACGTCGCGGGGCATCAACGCGGCGGCGTCGGAATCGGGCAGCTTGGCGAGATATCGCGCGAGCTCGTCGATGGCGCTGTCGAGCGCCTTGAACGGCACCGACTCGCGCTCGTAGCAGCGACCGCGCAGCAGCACGACACCGTCGCGGTTGCGCTGCGATCGCAGAAAGTGGGAGACGAGCGCCGACTTGCCGATGCCGGAGATGCCGTCGACGAACACCACCACCGTGCGCCCGAGGCTCGCGGCATCGTACGCGTCGTGCAGGGTCCGCAGGGCGGCATCACGGCCCAGCAGCGGCGTGTCGGCGCTCGGGGGCACCGCGGTGACCCGGGGCGTCGGTGCGTCCGGCAGCATCGCCAGGATCTCGGCGATCGTCGGTCGCGCCTGCGGCTGCCGCTGCAGCATGCGCATGCAGAGCGCGTCGAGGTCGGTGGGGACGCCCGAGACGAGGTCGCGCGGACTCGTCACGGCCCCGTCGCGCTTGGCGACGAGCAGCTGCAGGTTGGTACGCGCGTCGGTCAGCGGCAATCGACCCGTCAGCGCCTGATACAGGATCACGCCGATGCTGTAGACGTCGCTGGGCGGGCCCACTTCCTCGGCGGCGGCCTGCTCGGGGGACATGTATGCGGGCGTGCCCAGCACGGCGCCGGACATCGTGACGGATGCCTCGGGCTCGGTGGCCATGTCGCGCACGAGTCCGAAGTCCAGCACGACGATCCGACCGTGCTCGGTCACCAACACGTTGGACGGCTTGAGATCGCGGTGGAGCTTGCCCTCGGCGTGGATCGCCGCGACGGCGGACGCGAGCTGGTGCAGGGCGCCGCGCAGACGATCGTACTCCTCGTCGCCGCGCGTCGTCGTGCCGTCGCGACTCCAGTCGCTGGCCATCCCCGGCGCGCCGACCCAGGTCAGCAGGTCGACGCCCTCGACGCGCTCCATCGAGAAGTACATCTGCTCGTCGTCGGCGAACAGTTCGTACAGCCGCACGAGGTTGGGATGGACGACGTCGGCGAGCGAGCGGAACTCTCGCTTGAAGCGCTGCGCCGCCTTCGGGGTCACCGAGCGCAGCGTCTTGACGGCGACGCGCTCCCCACCGCGCTCGGTGTCGCGGGCCTCGTACACGACGCCCATGCCGCCGGCGCCCAGCTTGCGCGTGATCTCGAAGCGACCGATCCGGTTGTCGTCGACGACCGGGCGCTTGCGCGGCAGCGATTCGTCGACGACGGAGCGCCCGGCCGGCGGGGCGCCAAGCGGCGGCCCGTCGTGGCCGATCGTCGTCTTGTCCGAAGGACGCGGCACGAGGGCCCGACGATAGCCGACGGTGCAAAGGCGGGCGAGCGGCCCACGCCCCGCGATGCGGCTACAAATGCGCCCCGAGGTGGAAGTCGTCGACACCCGTCAGGTCGGCGTGCGTGTCCGCCCGCAGCCTCGTCCAGGTCGCGCCGTCGTCGAACGTTCGCCAGATCATCCCCGAATCGCCGACGGCCTGGCCCTCGCCGTCCGATCGCAGATGCAGGCCCCGCAGCGCCCCCGTGGCGTTCGGGAGCCGTTGGCGCGTGATGGCGCCCTCGTCGACGACCACCACACGACCGGCGTCGCCGACCGCGACCACGTAGTCACCCGACGACGCGACCGCGACGGCGTACAAGTCGTCCTCCACCTCGGTGGCGAGCGGCACCCACGTTCGCGCACCATCGCTGGAGCGCCATATCGCCCCGGCGTCGCCGACCGCGACGGCCGTTCCGCCGTCGGGCGTCATCGCGATCGCGTGAAGCGGCAACGGGGCCTCGAGCAGCCGTTGCGCCCCGTCGGGCGCCAGCCTCCAGATCGTGCCGTCGTCGCTGGTCGCCAGCGCGATCGCACCGTGGTGGCCGGTCGCCACGCCGGTGAAGTCGACGGCCCCGGCATCGAGCGTGGTCCATCGCGCGCCGCCGTCGGTCGTCAGCGCGGCGAACCCCCGTTCGCCCACGACCCAGACCGACTCGGCGCCCTCGGGGGTCGCTTCGACCGTCGCGATCGACGTCAGGTCCGCCGTCGTCGCGGCGTCGACGATGGTCCAGGTCTCGCCCGCGTCGCGCGTGCGCAGGATCGTGCCGGCCTCACCGCTGACCCACGCGGTGGCCGAGCCCAGGCAGGCGATGTCGGTGAGGTCGGCCTGCGACTGCAGGGGATACGACGCCAGATCGCCCTGGGCCTCGATGCGATGCATGGCCCCGTTGTCGCCCACCAGCCACGCGCTCGGGGTGTCGTTGTCGTCGTCTTTGTCGTCGTCGTCGTCCTCGCACGCCGTCAGGCACAGCGACAGCGACAGCGACAGCGACAGCGAGAGGACGAAGCGTGGGCGAAGGTGGTCGTGGTGAGTACGCATCGGCACCGCCCAAGATACGGGGCGAGGGACGCCTGACCAGGCCGACGGAGCGCGATTAAGCGGCTTTAAGCGGGATCAGGGCCACTTGGCGACGCACAGGGGGTGTGCCTTGTACCGCTGGGCGTCGCGCGACTTCTTGTCCCCCGACGGCAGCTTGATCGTCTTGGCACGTCCCTGCCAGCGCGCGGCGGTCCAGTACGTGCCGCGCTTGACCTTGCGCGTGCCGATGAGACGATCGGCGATGGTGACTCCGGCCAAGCGCCAGCCCGAGATTCCCAGATGGCGGGCGGCGGCGAGCGCCTCGCAGTGCTTGCGCGCGGCGGTGTGATCGGTCGACGGACCCTGCTTGGTCAGCGCCACGTAGTTGCCGAAGCGGGCGGTTCCTGCGGGGTCCTTGGGTGGGTCCCCCATCGGAGGAGCGTCGCTCGGGGGATCGTCGCTCGGGGGATCGTGGCGCGGGGGATCGCGGCTCGGCGTCGGCGACGAGCCTCCGTCGTCCGTCGAAGGACGTTCCGGCTCGGGCTGCGGCGTCTGCCCGCCGGTGTCGGCCACCTCGACACCACCGCCACCGTCCTCGACCGGGGCGCCCGTGTCGTCCATGACGGGCGCCGCTTCCGTCTCTTCGCCCGGCCCCGCACCCGAGGTCGTGTCGGACGCGGGCATGCCGGTCTCACCGGAGCCGAGACCGCCCGTCGCCGCCACGACCCCGCCGTCGACGTCGATTGGGACCTCGTTCGGCTCGCCGACGTCGCGTCGCGGGGCGGTGTCGTCGGGCTCGGGCGCGGGGGCGACCGTCACCGCGCTCGTCACCGCCTCCGGCTCGGGATCGTCGCGCAGGGCGTACCAGCTCGCGGCGAACACGGCGACCAGCACGGCGGCGAGCACGAACAACGCCCGGCGGTCGGTGCCACCGGAGCGGCGCTCGGGCACGACGGCCTGCTTGGTCGTCTTCAGCCGCGTCAGCGCGTCGCCGCTGTTGGGACCGTCGCCGTCGCGGTCCGTGTCCGCGCCTCCGGACGGGAGCTCGTCGGTGTCGTCGGCGAACGGCGCGAGCGCCTCCGACAGCGCCACCGCACCCTCGAAGCGGCGCTCGGCCGTCTTGTCCAGACACTTGTGGATCACGTCGGCGAGCCCCTGCGGCACGTTCGGCGCCAGCTCGCGGATCGGCGTCGGCTCCTCGGCCGACACCATCAGCAAGGTCGCCGCGATCGTCGGACCGGCGAACGCGTTCTTGCCGGTCAGCGCGCGGTACAGGATCGCGCCCACGGCCCAGACGTCGGTGCGCTCGTCGGCGTGCGCGGCCCCCTTGAACTGCTCGGGGGACATGTACTCGGGCGTGCCGAGCAGTGCGCCGTCGGCCGTCTCCACCTCCGAGCTGCCGTCGGTGAACTTCGACACCCCGAAGTCCATGAGCTTGACGATCGGCTCGCCCTCTTCGGGCTCGTGGATGAAGAGGTTTTCGGGCTTGAGGTCGCGGTGGATGATCCCCTCGCGGTGCGCCGCCGCCAGGCCCGCCAGCGCCTGTCGTACGACGGTCACGGCCGCGCCCACCGACAGCGGTCCATCGGCTCGGATCCACTCCGCGAGCGAGCGCCCGCGCAGGTACTCCATGACGATGTACGGACCGATCGTCGAGTCGCCGAAGTCGAGGATGTCGCAGATGTTGGTGTGCCCGATCCGACCGGCCGCCCGCGCCTCGCTACGGAAGCGCTTGACGGTGTCGGTGCGGCGCACGACCTCGGGGCGGATCAGCTTGATCGCGACCAATCGCTCGACGCGGGTATTGACCGCCAGCCACACCGAGGCCATCCCGCCCTTGCCGATCTGGCGCATGAGCCGGAACTTGCCGTCGAGGACACGACCCTGCAGCGGCAGGACCATGTCCGTCTCCGTGCACTTGAGCAGATGCGGCGGATGCTCGCCGCCGCAGTGCGGGCAAGTGCGAACGGACTCGGCGCGGTCGTCGTCGCTCACCTGTCCGACCAGCCTAGCAGTTGTGGCCGCACCCGCGCGGGGGGCCACATCACGCTGCGGGATCGTCCGTCGCCGGGTCCGCGTCGGAGGCGTCGTCGGCCGCGTCCGGGTCGTCCGCGTCGGTTTCCGGGCCGGCGGCGTCCGTTTCCTCGGACGGCTCGGTGTCGTCCGGGGCGTCGGTCTCGCTCGCTTCGTCCGGTTCGGTCGCGGCGGCCGGCTCGGGATCGGTCGGCGGCGGCGGGGTGGTCTCGGCCGGCGTCTCGGCGGGCGGGGCTGCCTCCTGCCGGCGACGGTCTCGCTCGAGCCGGCGCTTGCGTCCGCCGCCGTCGCCGAGCAGCTCGCGGAAGCGAATGTCCAGGCCCAGGCCCAGCAGGTCGAAGTGCGAGGTGAACTTGCCGGCGTTGGCCGGCACGCCGCTGAGGCCGTCGCAGAACTCGGGGCACGGCCGCAGCGGTCGCTCCTGGAACTGCTTGCCGGCGGCCTCGGAGACCTCGCGGTCCTCCTGGAAGATGTGCATGTAGCCGACGGTGAGGTAGATGCCCTTGTAGCCGCCGCTGACGCCCGCCGAGATCCCGCCGCGCATGAAGCTCGGGAAATCCAGGTGCGAGAAGTTGTCCCGCATCGCGCCGCTTTCCCAGAAGCCGCCCGCGCGCAGGGTCAGGTACTTGGGGATCACGTTGACGTCTCCGCCCAGACGCAGCGAGACCGTGTCGCGCCAGTTCTTCTGGATCGAAAGGTCGACCAGCGGCACCCCGGAAATCTCGCCCTCGAGGTCGAGGTCGAACGCCTTGATCGCCGACCAGTTCTCGTAGTGCGCCGCGAGCTCCAGGTCGAACCAGGGCTGCTCGCGCTCGCCGGTCTCGTGGATGTAGCGCACGCCGCCGCGCACCTTGGCCGGCAGCGTCATCGGCAGCTCCACGGTCACGTCGTCGCTGAGCAACGTCGGTTGGTCCGTCGTCAGCCCGCCCTTGGCCTTGAGAAAGATCGGGACCACGCGCGAGGCCAGGCCCAGCTCCACCCGCGGATGTGGGCGGTACCAGCCGCCGAGGATCGCGGTGCCCGAGAAGCGATCCTTGAGGTTGAGCTCGGTGACCAACTGCGTGCTGTCGCTGTCGGGTACCGGGGCCAAGGTGCCGGCGCCCGGCGAGCTCGTCGCGTCGGTGACCAGCGAGTACTTCATCGAGATCATGTCGACGTACTGCAGCGTGCCACCCACGCCGAAAACGTCCTTGAACTTCCACGCGGCCGACAGCGAGTAGTAGGCCAGCAGGATGTCCATCTCGGTGAGCATGAAGCTCTGGGGGCCGTAGTCGTCGTAGTCGTGACGGCCGATGGCGCTGGGACCGTAGATCCCCGCTCCGAAGGTCCAGTTGTCGAGCCCGAAGTCGCTGGCGACCGCGATGAACGGCCCGAGGGGGAACAGCTTGGAGCCGTCGTTGGCCTCGGCGAACGTCGTGCCCGCGTCGGCTCCCCAGGCGGCCGACAGCGGAGCGCGCTGGAAGGCCGTGTTGTGCCAGGCCAGGTTGTTGTTGATCAGCACGGTGGTGCCGCGCTGCTTCGAGAGCAAACTGGGGTTGTAGTACAGCGCCGTCGGGTCGCTCGCCCCGACCACGAACGCGCCGCCGCGGCCCAGGGCTCGTGCCCCGGAGTCGGGGATCTCGAACCCACCGGCGGCCGCGGTGGCGGGGGTCAGCCAGGTCGCTGCCGCCAGGCAGATGGCCGTCGAGAGGGTCGCGATTGAACATCGTGTGACTACAGTCATCGCCCGCGTTCCCAGTGCAGGTCCGGACGCTATCACAGTGCAGCCCCCCGGCGTGCCCGCGTGGTAACGTCGGCGCCGATGGCATCGCCTGATCGGAAGTTTGGCCTGTTCGCCGGCGCGATGTTGACCGCCGGCATTGCTCTTGCGGGGTGTCCGTCCGACGACGGGGAGGAGATGAACGTCTTGCCCAGCACCACCGCCGTGTCCGGGGACACGTCCACCGACGCCGGCTCGCTGACGACGACCGATCCCACGGGGCTCGACGACAGCTCGGGCGGCGGCGCGGTGGCGTTCCCGCAGACGTACCGTTTCGACTGCATCGACATTCGCATCGTCGGCGACGGCGATGGCGACGGAGAGGCCGATGGCGAGTCGTTTCAGGGCAACGTGCTGCAGGGCGCGTGGACCAACGACATCGCCGGCTACAAGCTCAACATCTTGCTGACCGTCTCCGAACGCGACGACGCGGGTGGCACGGCGGTGATCGCCGTGGGCTCGGGTGTCGGCACCTCGCCCAGCGACCTGTGCATCGAGGCCACGACCAACAGCGGCGTCACCTACATGGCCGGGTACGAGGCCGGCGTGGGCGCGTGGGTCGGGGCCGACGCGATGACTTGCTCGGCCGAGGGGGCATCGGCGACGGGCGGGACCTACACGTTCGCGCTCACCCCCGACGACGTGATCTACGTGTACGCCGAAGACGACGACGGCACGGCGTTCAACTGCAATCCGACCGGCGGCTTCCCCGATGCGGTTCCGGTGCGCGCGATCGAGGCGACGGTCACCGTGCCCGACGATGCCGGACCGGGCTACGGCGAGCTCACGGGCTGTCTGACCGAGTCCGAAGCCGGCCAGCTGTGCTCGTGCTTGGGCGTGTGCGCCGGCGACAGCCCGCCGGAGTGCGCCGGCTGTCCGATGGGCGCGCGCCCGCTCGCGGCGCTGCTCGACGGCGTGGGCCCGAGCAATCGCTGCACCGACCTGATGGGTGAGCCCGCGTTCGACCTGACGCTGGGCTTTGCCACCTCGCCGATTCCGAACGAGCCGGTGCCCTGCGGAGGTTGATCATGCGGATCTGTACGGCGCTCGCGTGTGGCCTGCTCCTGGCAGCCCCGGTGGCCTGTGACAAGGTCACGGGTGGGGACGACGAAGGCGACAAGACCGCATCCGCGGACGACAAGAAGGACGAGAGCAAGGACGACGCCAAAGCCGACGAGGCGAAGGCCGACGAGGCGAAGGCCGACGAGGCGAAGACCGACGACGACGGCGCGGCCGGGGGCTCGAGCGGCGGTGGCGATGCCGACGCACCCGACATCGACTGCCCGGACGGAGGCACCGCCAAGGGAGCCGTGCCGCCGAAGGGACACGAGGCCTGGTGCGAGCGGGAGGTCGCCGGGTCGTGGCTGCGTCACGGGCGTTGGACCCGGTGGCACGACGGCACCGACAAGAAGTGGCACGAGACCGACTACGAGGACGGCAAGAAGGACGGCCACGCGATCTCGTGGTTCGACAACGGCCAGAAGGAAGAAGAAGGCGAGTGGAAGGCCGACCTGCAGGACGGCGCGTGGACCGGCTGGACCGAGTCGGGCGACAAGCGCTACGCGGGCGCGTACGCGGCCGGCAAGCGCACCGGGACGTGGGTCAACTACTACCCGGGCGGCCAGAAGCAGAACGAGTCGACCTACAAGGACGACCAGCAGGACGGCCCGTACCGTGCGTGGCACGAAAACGGTCAGCGTGCGACCGAAGGCACCTACGCCGCGGGCAAAAAGCACGGCGAGTGGGTCGAGTGGGACGCCGACGGCAAGGAAACGTCACGCCAGGCCTTCGACGCCGGCGAGCCCGTGTTGGCCAAGGGCTCGGATGCGTGCGGCGAGGGGCTCGAGGCCAAGGGCAACGCGCCGCCCGACGGCAACGAGCAGTGGTGTGAAAAGGACGGCAAGCGCCACGGCAAGTACACCAAGTGGTGGAAGGCCGAAGCCGGCGCCCACGTCCAGACCGTGGGCGAGTACGTCGACGGCCGCAAGGACGGCCGCTGGATCGACCACCGCGAAGACGGTGAGGTCAAAGAGGAGCTCGACTACAAGGACGGCAAGAAGGAAGGCGAGTGGGTCGCCTGGTGGAAGAACGGCCAAAAGCGCGTCGAAGGCGAGCACTGGAACGACCGCCGTCAGGGAACCTGGCAGTGGTGGTACGGCAACGGCCAAAAGCAGCAAGAAGGCGAGTACAAGGTCGGCAAGAAGCAGGGCGAGTGGGAAGGCTTCTACAAGAGCGGCCAAAAGGAGTTCCGCGAGCAGTTCCTCGAAAACAAACGAGAGGGGCGGGCGGAGTACTGGTACGAGTCCGGTCGCGTCGAGGCGATCGGTGAGTACAAGGACGACAAGCGTGAAGGTCGCTGGACCCTGATCGAAGACGTCGACGGGGCCAAGCGAGAGTCCGTCATCTACAAGGACGGCGAGATCGTGGGCAAGACGCGACCCAAGAAGTCGTTCGCGCCCAAGCGGATCGTCGAGGACTAGCACTGCGGCGCCGCTCGGCGCCGTGGCGCCGCGCGGCTCGACGGGCTACCGCAGCTGGACTTGGCCGGGCACG
>CALBMM010000327.1 GCA_937896535.1 uncultured Pseudomonadota bacterium | reverse complement strand
TGGATCAGCGCGTCGACCTGTGTCTTGTCGCGCTTGGCGGCGCGCGTCGCCGTGTCGAGGGCGCCGTCGGCATCCCCGGCCTCGAACGCCAGCTCGGACATTTCGGCGAGGACGTCGGCCTTGGCCGAGGGCTCGGCGGCCAGCAGCTCCTCGAGCGTCCCCATCGCCGACTGCACCTGGCCGGCGCGGCGTTGCGCGGCGGCGAGCTGGGTCAGCCGGCTCGGCTCGTCGGGGTCGAGCTCGAGCAGCTGCTGCTGCACTTGGACCGCCGCCGCGTAGTTTTCTTGTCGCGTGTACAGCTCGGCGAGCAGCCGGCCGGACTCGATCGCCTCTTCCTTGGGGGCCCCCTTGTCGAGCGCATCGCGGGCCTGCTGCTCCACGGTCTCGAGCTGCAGTCGCCGTTGGTTGATCGCCCCGCCCACGAGCAGGTCGACCACGCGCGTGCGGGCCTCGTCGCGCAGCAGCTTTTGCTCGGGTGCGGTCGCGACCTGGCGAACCTTCTCCCACAGACCCAGCGCGGTGCCGGGGCGGCGCTGGTCCTCGGCGAGGACCGCTCGCAATCGGAGGTACTGGGGCGACTCGGGCTCGACCTTGAGCGCCTTGTTGAGCGCGGTGACGGCTTCCGCGGTCCGGCCGTGCTCGGCGAGGATCTCGGCTTCCTTGGCCCAGCCGGCGTGGGCAGGGCGGCTGTACTTGGGGATCATGGCCCACTGCGCCAGCGCGTCGGTGACCCGGCCCATCTGGTACAGCTGCTCGCCGAGGGCGACGCGGGTCTCGACCTTGCGCGGGGCGATCTCGACGAGGCGGCGGGCCACGCCCAGCGCGAGCTCGGGCTCGTCGTTGAGGTTGTAGAAGTCGAGCACGAGCATCAGCTCGTTCGGGCGACGATCGACGCGGGCCTCGATGGCGGCCACCAAGCGCAGCGCCTCGGCACGCTCGCCCCCGGCCATCCGTCGCGAGGCGAGCTCGAGCCCGAGCTCGACCTCCTTGGGGTTGCGACCGGTCATCGACTCGTACTCGGCCACGGCCCCGTCCTCGTCCCCCTTGGCGTCGAGGGCATCGATGAGCGAGGCGTGCGAGGCCGCGTCGCGGGGATCGAGCTCGAGGACGTGACGCCAGGCGTCGGCGGGGTCCATGCCGGCGGTCTCGCGCGCCTGGGCCAGTGCGCGCCACGCCGCCGCCTCGTCCGGATGATCGCCGACCCACTTGGTCAGCCGCGAGACGAAGACGTCGGTGCTCGCGTCGCGACGGTGGGCTTCGGCCAGCGAGTCCCACCAGCCGGCGCGGGCCGCCTTGGCGCCGCGCGAGGGCTTGTCGAGCAGGTCCCACCACAGCTCGGTGGCCCCGGCCGCGTTGTCGCCGTCGAGGCGCGCGCGCGCACGCTCGGCGATCAGCTCGTCGCGCTCACGGGCGGCCGCGCTGGCGATCGCATCGGCGTACACGCGGTCGGCTTCGGCGGCCTCCCCGGCCCGGCTCGCGGCCCGGGCGAGGCGAAGACGATCACTGGTGTCGGGGTCGGCGTCGGCGAGCCGACGCGCGAGCTCGAGGGCGGCCGCGTCGAGGTTGCCTTCCTCGGCGATCCGAAACGCGCGCTGCAGGAGCTTTTGCTTGCTCGCTTTGCCCGTGCCGTCGGCCTGCTTGGTCAGCGCCGCGACGGCGACGCCGTGCTCGCCGGCGGCCACGTGCATGTCGATCCGCAGGTCGAAGACCTTCGCCTCCCAGCGTCCGGCCTTGCCGTCGAGCTTGGCGAGGGCGGCCGCACCCGCCGAGGGATCGCCGTCGGCTCGCTTGGCGCGGGCATCGAGGATCTGCAGCGCGACGTCGTCGGGACTGCGCTCGAGCGCGGCGCGGATCTTGGCGGAGAGCCCCGACGAGCCCAGCGCCCGCCGAAGGGCGTTCCACTGGGTGGCATCGAACGGGTTGCGGCGCAGCTTGGTCATGCGCTGGCTCACGAGCTGCGGGTCGTCGCGCTCGCGGGTCAGCGACCAATCGTCGGGTCCGGCGTGTGCGGTCGCGGGCAGGGCGAGGCCCGTCACGAGCAACGCCGAGGCGAGGGCGAAGCGATGGGCTGACGCGAGGCCGAACCGCGGCACGGTCTTTACAGTAGCAGTCCTTGGGGGGCGCACGCCCGTGCGTGCGCGCCGTCGAGGCGCTGCAAGGAGGCCCGCGGCCGGGTCGCGGGGACAGCGCGGGTCGCGAGGAGCGCGCAAAGCGGGTTGACGGCTCGTCACGTCGGCATTAACTCGCCGTCGCCGATGCCGATCTACGTCTACCGCTGCAAGAAGTGCAACACCGTCGAGGAGCACATCCAGCGTTTCTCCGACCCCCCGATGACCAAGTGCGAAGCGTGCGGCGGTCCGCTGGAAAAGGAGATCACCGGCGCCGCCTTCCACCTCAAGGGTGGCGGGTGGTACGCCGACGGCTACGCGTCGACCAAGCCCGGAGGGGGCGGCTCCAGTGATGGAGGCAGCACGGGCGACAGCAGCAGCAGCAGCAGCAGCTCCGACGCCGCGAGCAGCGGTAGCGACTCCGGGGGCACCAAGAAGAAAAAGAAGAGCAGCGACAGCGCGAAGGGATCGACGACATGACGGCCACGATCATCGACGGCAAGGCGGCCGCCGCCGCGTTCTTGGACGACGTCGCGACGCGGGCCAAGGCCTGCGCGCGGCGGGGGGTCACGCCCACGCTCGCCGTCGTGCTCGTCGGTGACGATCCGGCATCGCAGATCTACGTGCGCAGCAAGGAGAAGAAGGCGGAGGCCGCCGGCATCGCGACCCGCGACCATCGCATGCCCGCGACCACCTCGACGGACCAGCTGCTCGAGCTCGTCGGTCAGCTCAACGCCGACCCCGAGGTCGACGGCATCCTCGTGCAGCTGCCCCTGCCGGAGGGATGCGACGAGCAGGCGGTGCTGCTGGCGATCGATCCGGCCAAGGACGTCGACGGCTTTCACCCCGACAACCTCGGCCGTCTCGTGATCGGCACGCCGCGCTTCGTGGCCTGCACCCCGCAAGGGTGCATGCACCTGCTCGAGGTCGCCGGCGTCGATCCGTGCGGCAAGAAGGCGTTGGTCATCGGTCGCTCCACGATCGTGGGCAAGCCGATGGTGCAGCTGCTGTTGGCCGCCAACGCGACGGTCACGTGCGCGCACTCGCGGACCAAGGACCTCGCGGCCGAGGTTCGTCAGGCCGACATCGTCGTGGCCTCGGTGGGACGCGCCGAGCTGGTCGAGGGCGCGTGGATCAAGGAGGGAGCGGTCGTCATCGACGTGGGGATCAACCGCGGCGAGGACGGCAAGCTGCGCGGCGACGTGGAGTTCGAGGCCGCGTGCGCACGTGCGTCGGCGATCACGCCCGTGCCCGGTGGCGTCGGGCCGATGACGATCGCGTGCCTGCTCGGCAACGTGGTGCTCGCCGCCGAGCGCCGCGCCGACGCGGCGTAACCCCGTTCTCGGCCAGCGTTGGCCCAGGTTCGTCCGACTGCGCGATTTCGCGCTCCGTCGCCTATCCTCGGCGGCGCGCGTGCGAACCCGGCCAACAGCTCCGCTCGACGGTGCGTGGGTGAGCGCCGTGTTGGCGTGCACGGTCTCGGCCGGCTGCGAAGCCGTGGTCCTCGACGTCGGCACCCGCTCCGACGAGCTGGCGTCGACGGGCGCGACGAGCTCGGGCGAGGACACGATGGACGGCGCGAGCCTCGGGGCCGACACCACGGCGGGCGAGCCGGTCGAGTGCGCGGCGTCGCCGGACCCGGTCGACGTCGCGTGCGGCAGCGACTGCAGCCGCTGCATCGACGGCGCCTGCGGACACGACTGCGTCGGCGCCGACGCGTGTGCCGCCGAGACGATCACCTGCGAGGACGGTCGTCCGTGCGAGGTGATCTGCATGGGCGGCGGGGCCTGTCGCGAGGCGACGATCGAGTGCCCGGCCGCGCACGCGTGCACGATCGAGTGTACCGCCGCCAGCGCGTGCGTCGGACTGCAGGTCCGCTGCGGCGACGGACCTTGCACCGTGCAGTGTCAGGCCAACGATGCGTGTGAGGGCCTCGTCCTGCAGTGCGGGGCCGGCGACGGCGCGGTCGCGTGCAACGGACCACGCGGGGTCGAGGTGATGCCGGCCGCGGCGTCTTCGTGTGCCTGCGCCGCCCAGGGCTGCGGCTGAGCGCCGGCGACTCGCCCGTGCGAGGTTTCTCTGCCGGACCCGGCGCGCGGGGGCGGACGCCCGCGACTACGCCGGCCTCGCGCGCACGAGCGTGACGGACTCGAGCACGGTCGTGCGCAGCTCGGCCGGATCGATCGGCGAGGCGACGACGCGCGCGTGCTTGCCCGCGCGTGCGCGCAGGTCGGCGTCGCGTCCCGGGCACAGGGCGATCGTGGGGGGAGGCTCGTCGAGGTCGGCGAGGACTTCGAGCAACCGCATGCCTTCTTCGACGGTTGCGCCGTGCTCGAGGTCGACGATGACGAGGTCGGCATCGGCGAGCGCGTCGGCGTGGGCGGCATCGGGCACGCGCTCGCGCGTCTGACACGTCAGCAGCGATCGGACCAGGCCGGCGACGTGGCTCCACGCCTGCGGGCGTTCACCGACGAGCTCGATTCGCATCGGCATGAAGCTCGACACCAGCGTGTCGATGCGCTCGCCGAGCAGCTCGTCGACCCCCTCGAACTTGACACCCATGCCGGCGGGGCCTTGCTCCGCGTCGAACTCTCGCACCCACCGAACCCTGGCGGTCAGCGAGACCGGATCGGTCTCGCCGGGGATCGACAGCTGCAACGTCAGCTCGCTGTCGGGAGGCAGCGGCTCGCGGCTGGGCACGAACAGGCCGCCGCGCGACAGGTTCGTGCAGTAGCTGGCGAGCAGGTGGCCGG
>CALBMM010000326.1 GCA_937896535.1 uncultured Pseudomonadota bacterium | reverse complement strand
CCACACGCGAGCGACAGCGGCTTGTCACACAGGCCGAACGGATTGCACTCCAGCGACGGCGCGCATTGTAGGCCTGCGAAGCACGGCTGGCCCTCGGTCGGCGCCGCGACACACAAGAAGGTCTGCGGGTTGCAGACGAAGCCCTCGGCACACGCACCATCGGGGCACGCCTGGCCGAGCGTCGGCAGCAGCACGCACACGTTGCCGTTGCAGGCGTGGCCGGTCGCGCACACGCCGTCGACACAGGCTTGACCGGCCAACGGCAGCGCCTTGCACGTCAGCGTGAACTCGTCACAGACGAAATCGTCCACGCAACCGCCGGCGGTATCGTGCGGGTTGCACGGCTCCCCCGCCTCGACCCTCGGCTCGCACGTGGTGACGCCGTCGAGGTCGGGGTCGATGCACACCGTCTCCGGCGGGCAGCCGCCGAGCCCGAAGCAGAGGTCACCGGCGTCACGCGGCAGCGGCAGACACACGCCGCCGGCACACGTCAGGTCGGCGGCACACGTGTCACCATCGATGACCTCGAGCGACTGGCAGGGCTCGCCGGCCTTGCCACCACCACTGAGGATCTTGCAGCGATCGGAGTCGAACACCTGCTTGGCGACGTCGAGCGGATCGATCTCCTCGTCGGTGCAGGTGACCGTGAGGGCGGCGGCGAGCTCGTCGACGCACGCCTTGGAGTAGCGCAGGCCGTACTGCTCGGCGGTCACGAGCGCTTGCTCGAGCGAAGGCGTGAGCGTCTCGACACAGGCGTCGATCGAGGTCAACGGCGAGTTCGTGGTGGTCAGGTCGCAGTCGCACTCGAAGAATGCGTCGCAGACGACTTGGGCGATGTCCTGCGTGGCTCGCTCCCGCTCGACCGGAACGCGTTCGCCCTGATTGCACGACGTGACGAAGACCGCGAGGGAGACCCCCGCGAGGCGCGACAAATCCATAGTCCAATCCATCCCCCGGAAGTCCAGGTCCCCAGACGGTACCGCGCCATGGACCATTCAGCCCAACTCCGGGGCCCATCGTCGGGTTGACGGCGTTTGGGGCCCGTTCACCGAGCGATGTCGCGCCTTGTTTCGCGCATTCCGCCGAATTTGACCGTGATAGCGTGCGCGTTGCATGAGCGAAACAGCGGTCAGCCTCGACCTGTTGGCCACCTTCGTGGCCGTGGCCGAGGCCAAGAGCTTCTCGAAGGCCGCCGGCAAGCTCGGCATCACGAAGGGGACGGTCAGCCGTGGCATCGCGCGGCTCGAGGAGATCGTCGGCGCCGAGCTCATCCACCGCACCACGCATCGCGTCGCGCTGAGCACCGCCGGGATCGCGCTGTACGAACGAACCGCTGCACACATCCATGCCCTCGACGACTCGGTGCAGTGCTTGCCCGAGATCGCCGAGGCTCCGTCGGGGCAACTGCGGATCACGGTGCCCCACGACTTCGGCGCGATGATCCTGCCCGAGCTGCTCGTCGGCTTCGCCCAACGCCACCCGCAGATCTCGATCGACGTGCGCGTGACCAACGACGAGGTCGACCTCGTCGCCGAGGGGTTCGACCTCGCGATCCGAGCCACCTCCACGCCGTTGTCGGACTCCACGCTCATCGCCCGCCGCCTCGGCACCTCGCCGAGCGCCCTGTTCGCCTCGCCCGGCTACGTCGCGCGACGCGGGGAGCCCAAGACCCTCGGCGATCCCGACCACGACTGGATCGCGTTTCGCCGCGGCCCCGATTTCTTGCGCGACGTCGACGGCGTGCGCTCGTCGATCACGTGCGACGACATGTTCATGCTGCGGCAGCTCGTCGTCGCGGGCGCGGGCATCGGCCTGCTTCCGATGGCGCACGCCCACGCGACCGTGCTGACCGGCGAGCTCGTTCGCGTGATGCGGCAGCACGAGGCCCACCAGGACTCGGTCCTGTACCTCGTGTATCCCTCGAGCGGTCAGGTACCGCGCAAGCTCGAGGCGTTTCGCGACTTTCTCATCGACTCGCTCCCGACCACCGCCGGTGCGGTCGCTTGGCTCGGGTAGCGAGGTCGTGAGCGCCGGCAGCTCGTACGCCCGTACGGGCCGGGCATTCACGAGCGCACGCGCCGGCTCTCGCGGGCAAGAACCGGCGATTGGCGTCGGGGCTTTGCGAAACGGCTCGGGTTGCGGGACGCTCCGGGCCGCGATGCAAGTGCTCGGGTTGCGGCTGTCCGCCCGCGTGCGGGACCATCTGCGCGGCATCGAGGCGATCGATCCCGAACGTCGCGAAGCGCTCGACCAGCTCGCGTCGTGGATCGACGGCCGCCGGGCCGCGGGACAACCGGTGCGGTTGCTGTTCATCTGCACTCACAACTCGCGACGCAGCCACATGGGGCAGCTGTGGGCGGCCACCGCGGCGGCGCACTTCGGCGTCGACGACGTCGCCACCTTCTCCGGCGGCACCGAAGCGACCGCGTTCAACCCCCGCGCCGTGGCCTCGCTGCAGCGCGCGGGCTTCGAGATCGAGCCCAACGGCGACGGTGACAACCCGCGGTACGAGGTCTCGTACTCCCCCTCGCAGCCTGTGCTGTGGGCGTGGTCGAAGACCTACGACGACAGCGCCAACCCCTCCGACGGATTCGCCGCCGTCATGACCTGCTCCGCGGCCGACGAAGCCTGCCCGTTCGTGCGCGGGGCCGACCTTCGAATCGCGATCCCATACGACGATCCGAAGGCCGCCGACGGCACGCCGCACGAGGCCGCGACCTACGACGAGCGCAGCGCCCAGATCGCGACGGAGATGCTGTACGTGTTCTCGCGCGTCCGCGCGTAGCCGGCCCGGGGGGTCGCATCGGGCTCGCCCCGTCGGTATCGTCCGCGGCATGCGAGTCCTGGTCATCAACTGCGGCAGCTCGTCGGTCAAAGCGGACGTCCTCGACAGCGACGACGGCTCTCGCCTCGCGGAGCTTCGCATCGAGCGGGTCGGCAAGCCCGGCGTCGTGTCGCGACTCGATGGCGCCGAGACGACCCTCGGAGACGGACTCGACCACGCGACCGTGCTCGACACCGAGCTGCCCCGGCTGATCGCGGCCGCCGCGCGGGGTGGCCCGATCGGGGCCGTGGGTCACCGCGTGGTGCACGGCGGTCCACGGTTTCAGCACCCCACGCCGATCGACGACGCGACGTTCGAGCAGCTGCAGGCACTCGTCGACCTCGCCCCGCTGCACCTGCCGGCGAATCTCGCGGGCATCGCCGCCGCACGCCGCGCCCTGCCCGACGTCCCGCACGTCGCCGTCTTCGACACGGCCTTTCACCGTACGCTCCCCCGTCGCGCCAAGACCTACGCGATCGACACCGAGCTCGCGGCCAAGCACGGCGTGCGTCGCTACGGCTTCCACGGTCTTTCGCACGCGTTCGTGTCCCGGGCCGCGGCGGCCTACCTCGGCGAGCCGGTCGAGGCGCTGCGCATCATCACGTTGCACCTGGGCAACGGCGCGAGCGCGACCGCCGTCGAGTACGGTCGCAGTGTCGAGACCAGCATGGGGCTGACGCCGCTGGAGGGGCTGGTGATGGGCACCCGCTCCGGCGACATCGACGTAGGGGCCGTGCTGCACTTGATGCGTGCCGAAGGCTGGGACATCGACGCGGCCGACGAGTTCCTCAATCGCCAGTCGGGTCTGGCCGGACTGTCGGGGGTGGGCAACGACCTGCGCGACATTCAAGCGCGCGCGACCGACGGCGACGATCGCTGCGGCCTGACCCTGTCCGTGTTCGCCCACCGCGTCCGCAAGTACATCGGGGCCTACGCGGCGGTCATGGGCGGCGTCGACGCGATCGTCTTCACCGGCGGCATCGGCCAGAACAGCCCGCACATGCGCCACGCGATCGCGCAGCGTCTGGACTTTCTCGGCGCGCGCCTGGACGAGGACGCCAACCGCGACGCGAAGGTCGACCACGACACGCCCGTCGCCGAGGTTTCCGCCCGCCACGCCCGCGCGCGGATCCTCGTCGTCGCCACGGACGAAGAACGCGAGATCGGGACCCAGACCGCGGCGCTCGTGGGCGAGGTCGATCGCGTCGACCACCAGCGGCCGATCCCGATCGCCGTCTCGGCGCGCCACATCCACCTCACGCAGGAGACGGTCGAGGCCCTGTTCGGCAAGGGGCACACGCTCACCCCGCGCAACGAGCTGTCGCAGCCGGGCCAGTTCGCGTGCGAAGAAACGCTCACGGTCGTCGGTCCCAAGCGCTCGATCGAGGGGGTGCGTGTGCTCGGGCCGACCCGCCGCAAGAACCAGGTCGAGATCTCGCGCACCGACGAGTTTCACCTCGGGGTCGACGCCCCGGTGCGCAACTCCGGCGACGTGGCCAACTCGCCGGGGGTCACGTTGGAGGGTCCCGCCGGTCGCGTGACGCTCGAGGAGGGTCTGATCTGCGCCGCGCGCCACATCCACATGACCCCCGCCGACGCCGAGGCCTTCGGCGTGGCCGACCGCGACATCGTGGAGGTCGCCATCGACTCGCCGGGTCGAGATCTGGTCTTCGGCGACGTCCTGGTGCGCGTCTCCGAAGAGTTCGCGCTCGAGATGCACGTCGACACCGACGAGGCCAACGCGGCCGAGCTCGGCCGCACTTCCGAGGGCATGCTCGTCGCCACGGACGGCTCGGCCCGACTGCGTCGCCGCGTCCACTGATCGCCGCGCCGTCGATCCGCTATCGTCGCGGCGGTGTCGGTCCCGTCACGCCTCGCACGCCTCGCGGCCGCTGGCCTGCGTGACGCCGTGGCCACGGCGACGCTGGCGTGCGCGACCGGTGCCCTCGTCTTGCTGGCGTTGGGACGCATCGAGGCCGGCCCGTCGGGCTGGCTCGAAGCGGTCGCCTGGGCGGCGGGCGCGGGTGCGCTGTGGGGCTTGATCGCGTGGCCTGCCGCCATCGGGTGGCGGGCGGCCGTCCCGGACTTCGCGCGCGCGGACGCATCGACCGCGGCCGTGGGCGCGGGCCTGGGCCTGGCGGCCTTCGAGATCGCGGCTGCCGTCGCCGCGGCCGGCTGGGCGCGTGACCACGTGACGTCCCGGGCCACCGCGATCGCCGTCGCGGGTCTCGCGACCGCGGCAGCGATCGTCTGGACGACGCGCCGCGTCGGTGTGCCCGTCGGCGTCCGACGCCTCGCCGCCATCGCACCGTCGCTGACACCGATCGCGATCTGGCTCGCCCTGCCCGAGCACGTGCGCGCCCATGCGGGCGTCGACTGGATCTGCATCGGAGCCGCGCTCGCCCCGTACGCGGTCGCGGTGCCCGTGCGACACCGCCGCGACGTCGCCCTCGTGATCGCCGGACTCGCCGCCACCGTGGTCTTCGGCCTGCGCTTCGGCGCGCGACCGGGCCTGCGCGCCGCGGTCGAGCGCGAGCTGGCTCCGGTCGCGATCGTGGCGGCCCGGGCCCAGGGCGCATTCGACTTCGACGGCGACGGCGCCTCGGCGTGGTTCGGCGGCGGCGACTGTGCGCCGTGGGACGGACGGGCCGCGCCCGGCCGCGCCGAGATCGCGGGCAACGGCATCGACGACAACTGCATCGCGGGCGACCTCCTGGACGACTCGCTACCGGTAGCCGCGACGTCGACCGCGCCCGCGCCCGCCCGGCGTCCCCGCAACGTGATCGTGATCTGCGTGGACGCGCTGCGCCCCGATCGGATGTCGACCTACGGCTACGCGCGGCCGACGACCCCCGCGCTCGACGCGATCGCCGAGCATGCCTTCGTGTTCGAGCGTGCGTACGCCGAGGCCGCCTCGACGCGCGACACACTGCCGAGCCTGCTGTCGGGCCGGTCTCGGTTCGAGCTGTGGTGGTACCGCCATCGCAATGCGACGCTGGATCCGCGCGAGCGCCTGTTGCCCCACCATCTCGCCGGCCTGGGCTTGTCGACCATCGGCGTGCTGCCGCTGGACGTGATGAACATGATCGGCACCACCCGCCTCGGGCTGACCGACGTGCGCGCCTACGACGGCGGCCGGCCGCGCACGGCCACCACGGTCAACCGGCTCGCCCTCGCGGCGATCGACGCGGCCCACGGGCCCTTCTTCGCGTACCTGCACTACTACGAGCCACACGAGCCCTACGTCCGCCACGGCCCGCTGCGGGCCGTCTCGCCCGATGCCTACGATCAGGAGATCGCGGCGGTGGACCGCGCGATCGGATCGCTGTGGGAGCAGCTGGCCGCGCGGGGCCGGCTGCAGGACACGGTCGTGGTCGTCACGGCCGACCACGGCGAGGCGTTCGGCGAGCATGGTCACCGCTTCCACAACGCCGCGGCATACGAAGAAGACCTTCGGGTACCACTGTTGATCGTGGTTCCCGGCGTCGACGGGGCGCGGATCTCGACGCCGGTCTCCAATACGTCCGTCGCCGCGACCGTGCTGGAGCTGCTCGGGGTGACCGTACCGGAGCCCGCGCCGACGGTGGGGTCGCTGTGGCCCGCGATGGTGCAGCCGCAGGCATCGGCCTCGCCGAGGCCGATCTTCGCCGTCGCCCGCCCCGACCTCGATCACGAGCGCTTCGCCTACCTCGAAGGCGAGGCGAAGGTGATCTTCGACCGCACGATGACGAGCTTGGAGGTCTACGACCTGCGCGTGGATCCGGGCGAGACCGACAACCGGCTCGCCAGCGACCCGGCCTTCGCCGACCCGCTCATCGCCCGCGCGGCCGCCCACTTCGACCGCGTCGTCGGCGGAGCGCAGTCGCGTCGGCGCGGGGCCATGGTGGCCGTCGAGATTCCCGCCGGTGCCACCGCCTTCGCGCCGCCCGTCGACGCGGCACCGGGCCTGCGGGCCGAGGCGGCCGTCGCCTGGCTCGTCGACGAGATCGACGCCTACGGGCCCATGGCCAGCCGCGTTCTCGTGCGCACGTTCTTTCGTCGCACCGATCCCGCGCCCGCGACGGTGGACTACGACGTGTCGCTGCGCCGCGGTGACCGCGTCCTTGCGCGCGCCGATGGACCCCCGTGGCGCGGTCTGTACGACGCGAGCGCTTGGACGTCCGGTGACCTCGTCGAGGACACGCGCGTGTTCAAGGTCTATCCCGCCGATCGCGACGCGCGGGTTACCGTCACGATCGGCGAGATGACGCTCGACCTCGGCCGGGTCGACGAGCTGGCCGTCGCCCCGTGATCAGGCGGTCGGACGACGTCGTCGTGATCGTCGTGGTCGGCGGAATGTCGATGACGGCTCGGGCGTCCGCGTCGTGACCCGGCAACCCTGCCGCTACGCTCCGGCCACGATGATGCATCGCCCCCGCTTTTCGATCCCCGCGCTCGCCGTCGCACTGTCGTTCGCATCCGCGTGCAGCCGCGAAGCGGCGGCCCCCACCGCCCCGGCGGCCGACGCCGCCCCGGCACCGGCCCCGGATCCGAGTCCGCTCCCCGACAGCCACGATCAGGACCCGGCCGCCGCACCGGCGACCACCCCCGTCCCCGAAGACACCGCCGCCGCCACGGCCGAAGCCGAGACCGCGTACCGTGCGGTGATCGACGCGTACAACCGGGCCGATGCCGCGGCGTACCGCGATGCGTTCTTGGATCCGGTTGCTTGCTTCTACGGCGAGGCCGACCGTCCTCGCGTGGGGATGTGGAACACTCGCAAGGCCGCCTTCGACGCCGAGGGCAGCGCCGGTCTGTTCTCTGGACATCTCGAGGTGCTCGAAGCGACGAGCGACGAGGTCGTCTTGCTCGACCACGGCGCGTGGTGGGCGATGCGGTCGGAGGAAAGAGCGTCCAAGTCGAAGCGAGGCTACATGCTGGCCTCGTCCGATCCGATCGCCCAGGGAACCCACAGCAAGGTGATCGTGATGCGCAAGGTCGAAGGCACCTGGCGCATCGCCGCCGAGACCGGCCGCGATCAGCTCGAGTGTCTCGGACGCGAGATCACGGTGCCCGCGGCTGCCACGAGCCACGCCACGTGCGAAGACGACAACGCCAAGTGCCTGAAGGATTGCGACCGCACGTGCGACCGCTGCGGTGCCTGCAACGGCTGCAACGTGTGTCCATCCGAGTGTCTGGACACGCTCGCGACCTGCGTGGGTGCCCCCCGGGACTGGGCCCCCGGGGGCCTGTAGGCGAGGCGATCAGCCCACCGGCGGCTGCGCGCAGCCGACGTCGATCGACAGCTCGGCCTCCGACGCGGCCTCCAACTTGTTGCACGTCTGCGGACATGCACGAAGCGTCGTCGGATCCTCGGGGTCGTAGTACCAGCCGTCGGTGACGTCGGCGCACTCGGGCAGCACGCCCACGTGGCTGATCAGCAGCTCGGTGCCGTCGACGTCGAGCACGACGTCCACCGAGTCCGGATCGATCGTGTGGCCCTCGGGGGGCTCGGGCAGCGCCCAGTCACACGCCAGGCTCGAGCCCTCCTGCACCGCCGTCGACAGCAGGTCGAACAGCGGCTGGAACTCCTGGGCGCACAGATCGCCGAGCACGCCATCGGTCATGCCGGCGAGGTCGATGTACTGCTCGCCGATCGTGTCGGCGAAGAAGCAGTTCGACAGCGAGACGATGCCGTGCAAATGGTAGTCGGCGTAGTCGGGGTCGAACGCTCGAAACTGTGCGTCGAACTCGTCGGACGTCACGTACGAGTCGTCGTCGGACACCACGATGATGTGCTTGCTCGAGCCCGGCCGCATCATCGTCCGCCAGATCGGCTGGGTGTCGAGGATCTTCTGCAGCGCGTGCGAGCTGCCGATGTTCTCGTGCAGGTGCGCGAACAGAGGCTGGTTGTCGTCGTTGCCCGGACAGCCGCCGCCGCCGAGCGGTGGGTCGATGCAAATTCCGGTGTCGATGCTCGGGGCCACCGCGGGATTGGGGTACGCCGTCAGCAGCAGCACGCGCATGTCGATGCCGGCGTCGACGATCTGCTGCGAGAAGTCGTTGAGGCGCGCCTGTACGGCATCGGCCTCGTCGACCATGCTCGGCGAGTTGTCGACGACGATGATGATGTCGGCCGGGGTCTTGTCGATCTTCGCGGTCTCCGCGAACGTGGCGCACTCGTCCTGGTTGCCGAAGCCCACGCCGTCGTCGGTGCCCGCGACGTCGAGGCGGACCTCGGGCTCGTCGACGGCATCGGTGGTCTCCTCGGCCACCGCCCCGCTGGTGGCGGGCACCTCTTCTTCGATCTCGCCGACCTCCTTGTCACGGTCGACGCCACTGCAGGCCGTCCCGAGTCCGAGCCCGAGCAGCAGGAAGGTCAGGCGGGTATTGCGCGGGGACATGGGCATCATCAAACTAACAATTCCGGGAGGGTCGTACGCTACATGGCCGTAAGTCGAACATTCCTTTACTCATTTTCGTCGCCAAGGTGAGGGTGTGTCGGACCTGCGCACGGAGCGCAGGGCGAAAACACCCCCAACGCCACCGCATCTGGGCGACCCGGGCGGGGCCCGGCATAAGCTGCCCGGGTGTCGAGCGGCTCCGACTTCGGTTCGAACGACGACCCGACGATGGGCGGCGCCTTTTCGCCGTCGTACGACTCGACCATGGGCGTCGTCGCGCCCACCGGCGCGCCGGCGCCGTACACCTGGCCGACCGCGTCACCCGGCGATGCGGTGACGGGCCGCCCGTCGGCGATGCCCTCGGCGCCCGTCAGCCGCGGCACGATCATCGGGGAGGTCTACGCCGTGCAGCGACGCCTCGGCGCGGGGGGCATGGGCGTCGTGTACCAGGCGCTGCACGTCAAGCTCGAGCGTCCGGTCGCGCTCAAGCTCCACCTCGCCGGTGATGCCGACGCGGCCCGTCTCGAACGTGAGGCGCGCGCGATGGCTCGCCTGTCGCACCCGAATGTCATCACCGTCCACGACGTCGGGACCTGGTGCGGGCCCGACGGTGAAGACCACGTCTTCATCGCGATGGAGCTGTGCGATGCCGGGAACATGCGCGACTTCATCGCCAAGCGCCCTCCGTGGCGACAGGCGCTGGCGATCTGCCGACAGGCGGGCGAAGGCCTCGCGGCCGCACATGCGGCCGGCCTCGTGCACCGCGACTTCAAGCCCGACAACGTGTTGATGTCCAGCGACGGCCGCGTGCGCGTGGCCGACTTCGGGCTCGCGCGCGCCCTGGGCACGCCTTCCGGATCGACGCACACCCCCGTGACCCCCGAGCAGCTCGCGGTGCCCTCCGATCAGCTCACTCGGACCGGGGCCGTGGTGGGGACGCCGGCGTACATGGCCCCGGAACAGTTCGGCGGGACCGTGGTCGACGCACGCGCCGACCAGTTCGCGTTCGCCGTCGTCGTCTACGAGGCGCTGTGGGGCAAGCGGCCCTACGGTGGCCGCAGCGCGGGCGAGCTGCTGTACCAGATCACACAAGGCCGGCCGCAGCCGCCCCCACCCAGCGACATCCCGACCGCCGTCTGGGACGCGCTGCGCCGCGGCCTGCTCCCCGACCCGGCGCGCCGGTACCCGACCATGCAAGCGCTGCTGGCCGCGCTCGACCGAGCCGCGCGCGCGACGGGTCCATCGCCCGGCGCGCTCGTCCTCGCGATCGCGATCCCGGTCATCGCGATCGCCGGCGTCTCGACGTGGTGGCTGCTGCGCACGCCGTCGGCGGCTGCGCCGACACGCGACACCGAGCCCGAGGCGAGCCTCGCGAAGGCCGACACGCCCACGAAAGAGCTGAACCCCGGCGATGCGCCGATCGCCGCGCCGGGCGATCCGATCGACGCCGCCGCCCCACCGGCGGACGTGCCGGCAACGGGGAAGTCGGTCGAGGACGCACTCGACGAGCTCGCCAACGCCGATCCATGGGGCGACGCGGAGGCAGTGTCGGAGCTGATCGAACGCGCCGAGAACGACGACGTCGGCGACATCGCGATCGCCATGGCGCTCGCGCAGGCGCAGACCAAGACGAAGGAAGAAGCGATCTCACCGGCGTGGCCCGACGGCGAGACGCTGACGTGCGGCTGGGGAGCCAACTACGTGGTCGAGAACAAGACGATCACGATCGACGAGAGCATGGGCCCGGCGATCCACGTGCTCAACGGCTGCCATCTGGTGCTGCGCAACTGCAACATCACCGCGGGGACGATCGTCGATGGCATGAACGCCGACGTCGAGATCTACGACAGCGAAGTGACCGCCTCCCACATGGTGGTCAATCTGATGCGGAGCACCCTGACGATCGACGGGCTCGTGGCCCACGGCGACGCGCCCATCACGGGGATCTCCCTCATGGGCGGCACGGCCACGCTCGACGACGTCGAGATCGCGGGGACGACGGCGCTTCAGGCGGTGGGCGAGGTGGAGGTCGACCTGCGCAACTCGAAGCTGACCGGAAACGTGCACTCGATCGCCACGACCGGGACGGCGAAGGTCCGGGTGAAGGGCACGACGCTCGAGGGGAAGGTGTCGGACTTGAGCTCCGGGGTCTCGGACGTGCCCTGAACGGGCACGGCTTGGCGCTCCTCCGATCGGGTCGGCGGATCAGCGCGAGACCTGCAGCTGATACGTCGCGCAGCTCGGGCCCATCGTCGTCCGATAGACCCGGATGAAGATCTGGTTGGGCCACGCCACCATCGAGTCGTTCGGCGGCGTGCAGCAGTCGGGCACGTCGTCGACGAACGACCAATCGGTCACGGCGATCGCCGCCCCGTTGGTGCCACCGCTCGCACACGGCGTCCCGGCAACCTCGCACGCGGCACCGACCACGTCGAACACGAACGCATCGCCCTCGTTGATCGCGAACCCGATCGTCGGCATGCCTTCGCCGGGCCGGATCGCGGTGGGGAACGAGACCGTGTACCAGTCCAGCGATCCCTCCTGCGGCACGTTGCCGACCACGCCCATCGCAGTGTCACCGGGCATCAGGATGCCGAGGTCCGTGGGCGTGTCGCAGTTGCCGCTGATCCCGTCGTTGGGACACTCGCAGCCGTTGTCGACCATGCCGTCGCAGTTGTCGTCGTTGGAGTTGCACGCCTCGCCGGCGCCCGGATTGACGTCCGGGTTGTCGTCGTCGCAGTCCTCGCCGTTGAGGCAACCGGGACCGTAGCCGTCGCCGTCGGCGTCCATGCAGTTTTCGCCGCCTTCGTTGCCGCCGATCCCGCTGGACATCCCGACCGTGTCGTCGCCAGCGCTGCCTTCTTGGCCGCCGACGCTGCCGACCGTGCCGCCGTCTCCATCATCACCGCCGGCACCACCGCCAGGACCGAAGCTCGCACTGTTGTCGCCTTCGCCCTCGGCTCCGGCGGCGCAGCTGAGCAGCACGCACAACGATGCGACGCCCAGTGCTCGCGAGGCGCGGCGGCTCGCATCCGCCATTGCGATGCGCGTCATCCCCATCCGAACTCAGTATACGCCAGGTCGCGGCCGTCCACGCAAAAGCGCGCGGGCGCCCGCACCGCACTCGCACCCACACCGAACCCACACGTCGCCGACGGGCGGCGAATGGCCCATCCGCCCCCAATCCGACCCGATCGGCGGTGGGCCGGTGGCCCCGTCACAGCAGCACGTTGGTGACGTACCGGCGCAGGATCGGGGCGGTCATCGGGTCGTCGGCGAAGGGCGGACGGGCCGGGTCGGTGACCGCCGCCGGCGCGAGCTCGGCGACCAGACCCACCTTGCGCGGCAGGTCCCACGACTGCATCGCCTCGACCTCGTCGCCGGTCAGCCCGAACAGTGCCAACAAGAGGACCGTGCCGTGGGGCGTGTCGATCTTGCCCAGTCGCGGGTCGGGCACGCACACGACCCCGCGCAACGCCGTCGCGTCCGCGCCGGCTTGCGTCGGTGGCACCAACGGCCCGCCGAGATCGACGACGTGTCCGCTGTCGAGGGTGCCGTGCCCGGACAGAACATAGTGACCAATCCCCTGCAGCAGCGACAGTGGCCACGTCGGCGGGCTCGTCTCGTCGGCCCCGCGCGGCAACCGGAACACGAGCTCGAAGCCGAAGCCGCTGACGTCCGCGCGCGCCGAGGACTTGTCGAACAACTCCGACAGTCCGTAGGTCAGGTACATCCAGTGGTCGGGCTGCGGCCCTTCCCACACGGTGATCGCCGGCAGCGGACTGCTGCCCTCGAGGTCGTACGCGCGCTGACTCGAGAACTGGTGCGGCGTCTGCTTGCCGCACATCCGGGTGGCCGCGCGATCGAGCGCCGCCCACCCCGGCGCGTCGACCGGGTATTGCTCGTCGGCCATCGAATCGACTCCAACCAGGACCGGGTTCCCGTCAGGCCGTGCGGGCGAACTCCGCGAGGAACTCGCACAACGCATCCACGCCGTCTTCGGGGAACGCGTTGTAGATCGACGCTCGGCAGCCCCCGACGGAGCGGTGTCCCTTCAGACCCGACATCCCCGCCTTCTCGGCGGCCGACAGCAGCGCCTTGGTGCGCGACTCGATCTCGGCGTCGTCGGAGCCGGCAAGGGTCCACGTCACGTTCATCGTGGAGCGGCTGTCCGGCTGCGCGTGCGGCCGGTACAGGTCCGAGGCATCGAGGGCGGCGTACACCTTGTCGGCCTTGCGCCGATTGACCGCCCCGATCGCCTCGACGCCACCTTCGGCCTTCATCCACGCCAGCACGTTGCGCAGGACGAGGATCCCGAACGTGTTGGGCGTGTTGTAGAGGCTGTTGGCTTCGGCGTGCGTGCGGTAGTCGAGCATCGTCGGCAGCGGACCGCCCGCGGGCTCGGCCGCCAGCAGATCCTCGTGGATGAACACCAGCGTCACCCCCGAGGGTCCGAGGTTCTTCTGCGCGCCCGCGTAGCCGAGGGCCACGCGCGACATCTGCATCGGGCGGGCGCCGATGTTGCTCGACATGTCGGCGACGAGCGGCACCCCGCCGGCAGCCACGGGGATCTCGGCGAACTCGGTCCCGTAGATCGTGTTGTTGGTCGTGATGTGCAGGTAGCTCGCGCCCGCGTAGGCCGAAGCGTCCGGCATGGCCGGGATCCGGTCGTAGCCCGTGCTCGCGCTCGAGGCGAGCACCTGCGTGGGACCGAGCAGCTTGCTCTCGGCGACCGCCTTCTTGGACCACACGCCCGTGTCGACGTAGCAAGCCGGCGCATCGGGCCGACGCAAATTCATCGGCACCATCGAAAACTGCAGGCTCGCGCCCCCCTGCAGCAGCAGCACCTTGTGCGTGCGCGGCACACCGAGCACGTCGTGGACGAGCGCGATCGCATCCTCGTGGATCCGGTCGAACGTTTTCGAGCGGTGCGAGATCTCGAGGATGGACAGCTTGGACTCGAGCGAATCGTCTCCCGGCGCCGCGATGGCGCGCACGGCCTCCGCGGTCTGCTCGAATACCGGGGGTGGCAGGATCGCCGGACCCGCCGAGAAGTTGTAGGGCCGCTGCGTGGTCACGAAGCGCATCGTCGCGCGGCGGGTGGCGAAAAACGAGCGGGATCGGTGTGAGTCTCGCCGCAACGGGGTTTGTCGGCCGTCGGCGGGCAGGGTACGGTCCGCCCGTGTCCTCCGTGACCTTCCAATCCCCCGCCGAGCTCGTCCCCGGATCCGGAGAGCTTCGCGCGACCGTGGAGACCTCGATGGGTAGCTTCGTCGTCCGACTGCTCGAGTCGGTCGCGCCCAACACCGTCGCGAACTTCGTCGGTCTCGCGACGGGGCAGCAAGGGTGGACCGACCCGTCGACCGGTCAGGCCGGCACGGGCCCGATGTACCGCGACGTGATCTTCCACCGCGTGATCTCGGACTTCATGCTCCAGGGCGGCGACCCGACCGGCACCGGTCGCGGCGGCCCGGGCTACACCTTCGACGACGAGTGCTCCGACGCGGCCCGTCACGACAAGCCCGGCATCCTGTCGATGGCCAACCGCGGGCCGGGCACCAACGGCAGCCAGTTCTTCGTGACCCTGCGCGCCACGCCCCACCTCGACGGTCGCCATACGGTGTTCGGCGAGGTCGTCGAGGGGATGGACGTCGTCAACGCGATCGGCGTGACGCCGACCGACCGCAGCGACCGGCCGCTGACCCCGGTCACGATCAAGCAGATCACCGTCGCCCGCGCGTAGCGTCGGCGAGCGCTCGCAAGCGCGCGGCATACTTGGGCAGCAACGACGTGGCCACGAACGGCCGTGTCGTGTCTCGACGGTCGGCACGCAACGTCTCGCCCGCCACGTACCGCCGACACAGGTCCGACAGCCGCATCACGAGCTGGTGGTCGGCGTACCGATGCTCGGCGTCGAAGATCTCCGGATACGCCAGGCGATCGGGGACCAGCGGGTACGCGCCGAAGTGCGTGGCCTCGAGCATCGCGATCCCGAAGAACTCGTGACGCGCGGTCGAGACCGCGATGTCGGCCCGTGACGCCAGCGCGTGCACGGCCGCCGCGTCCGACAGCGTACCGAAGTGCACGATGCGGTCGGCGAGCCGAGCCTGCGCCTGCTCGAACACCGGCGGTGCCTCGGTGAAGCGCTGACCGCAAACCGCGAGACGAAACGGCACGCCCGCGTCGGCGAGCTCGAAGAGCGCGGCGAAAAATCCCTCCGGGTTCTTGTCGTGCTCCCAGCGGTGGTTCCACAGCACGAGGGGACCTCGACCGCGATCGAACGCGGAGGGGGGCTCGACCGGCGGGGCGACGTCGGGCAGGTCAAGCGGCACGCCGAGCACCTCCGAGCGCGCCTCGATGAGGTCGATCCACTGCGGCGGCACGGCGTCGGGCATGCGTGACAGCAGCTTGCGTCCCTCGAGGATGAACGAGTCGCGGTTGTGGGCGGAGTTGAACAGGCACACGTCGGCCGCCAGCGCCGACACCAGCTGGGTGAAGCCGAAGTGGTGGTCACGCGCCGGGTGGGCGTCGCCGCGCGGCGGGAACGCGAGTTGGTTTTCGTGGAAGTACAGCGCACGGCCGGCCGCCGCCAGCGACGGCGCCAGCCCGACGAGCTCGGCCAGCGGCAGGTAGCTCGAGCACAGCACCACGTCGTGCGGTCGGGCCACCACGTCGGCGTGGGCCAGCGCCACCCACGCCGCCGACCCGCGCATTCGCCACTTCCAGTGCCGTCCGGGCAATCGCAGCACGTCGATTTCGGCCCCGAGCCCGTCCTCGGTCAGCGTCCGGGTGAACGCGCGGTGCGATCCCGAATCGTAGGGTTCCACGTACAGGATCCGCATCGCGTAACCGTCGCCGCCCTCTCGCGTACTGCCAAGAGCCCCCCAGGGGCCCCGCAGCGGCCAACGCGGCCGCGCGATGACATCATACCGACCACAGCCGCGCCATGACCCAGCCCGACCACTCCCCAGACGCCCTGCAGTCGATCGCTCGCCGCCAGTTCCTGATGCGCGCCGCGTCGGGCACGGTGGTGGTGGCGTTCGGCGGTGGGCTGTACGCGATCTCGGACCACCTCACCAACGAGGCCAAGGCCCAGACCCGTGACGACGGTCGCCCCCGCGTCCCCCCGGGCCAGCGGGTGATCACCGGGCTCAAGCCGATGGGTGGCGTGCCCGGCGATCCGTCGCCCAGCGCATTTCGGCTCCAGGTTCACGGCGAGGTCGAGTCCCCGTTCTCCCTCGACTTCGCCGAGCTCGTGGCCCTGGGCGCCGTCACCCGTCGCGTCGACGTGCACTGCGTGACCGGCTGGACGTGTCTGGACGCGAAGTTCAAGGGCGTGCAGGTCAAGACGCTCGCCGAGAAGGCGAAGGTCAAGCCGTCCGCCCGCCACGTGATCTTCGAGGCGGCCCACGGCTACACCGCGAACGTGCGACTGCGAGACGCGCTCGGAGACGATGTGATGGTCACGTGGGAGCTCGACGGCAAGCCACTGCGCCGGGCCAACGGCGCCCCGGTGCGCGCGCTCGTGCCCGACTTCTACTTCTGGAAGAGCGCAAAGTGGCTGACCGGGATCAAGTTCGTCAGTCGCGACGAGCCGGGCTACTGGGAGACCCGCGGCTACCACAACCACGCCGACCCGTGGAAGGAAGAGCGCTATGGCTGACGGGTCCGCCCCCGAGCCCGAGCCGAAGAAGCGACGCAAGCCGAAGATCAAGTGGCGCAGCTGGCTTCGCGCGCTGCACCGCGACTTCGGCTACATCGCCGTCGGCCTCACGTTCATGTACGCGCTGTCGGGTCTGGCGGTCAATCACATCGCCGACTGGGATCCGAACTTCGAAAACTACGAGCGCGAGGTCGTGCTCGAGGCACCGCTGCCCACCGACGACGACGAGGCCGCCGCCGCGATCGTGGGCGAGCAGCTCGGCATCACCGAGGACCCGATCGACGTCTACCGCGTCTCGGACGAGCTGCTCGAGATCGCCTACGACCGTCGCACGCTGCACGTCACGCTCGCCGAGGGCCGCGTGTTCGAGGAAGGCCAGGAGCCGCGCTTTTTCATCCGCGCCGCCAACTGGCTGCATCTCAATCGCGGCAAGAAGGCCTGGACCTGGTTCGCCGACGGCTACGCGGTCGTCCTGCTGCTGCTGGCGACCTCGGGCATCTTCATGCTCCCGGGCAAGAAGGGCCTGCTGGGTCGCGGGGCCGTGCTCATCGCGGCCGGCGTCGCGATCCCGCTGGCGTACCTGACGTGGGTCGGCTCGCCGTAGTCGGCCCGCGGCAGCGCCGGCTACTCCTCCATCGGCACCTGCACGGCTTGGTCGACGAACGCCTTCTCGGCGCCGACGTCGACCCCGAGGTTGCCGATCTTGCGAACGCCTTGGCGCATGTCGGTGGCGGGATTGACGTAGATCCCGTGGTCCATCACCGTCTCCCACGGCAGTGGCTCCTTCTGCAGCTTGATGCAGTTGGCGATCTTGCGCAGCTGCGCGATGAGCTTGGCCTGTGTGTCGACCGGCGGCCCGGGCTGCCATCCAGCGTCGTAGCAGCTGCTGCGGCGTGCGGTGACCAGCTCCTTGCGGTTGCCCGTCTGCAGGGCCGCGTGGATCTGCGCCCACTGGCCTTTGGAGAGATGGTGGTCGAAGCTGCAGCCCTTGAAGTAGCTCATGATGTTGGCGCGATCGGGCGCGAGCACGAGCGTCTTCTTCTTGCCGGCGATGGTCACGTTCGGGACCGTGACCGTTCCCTTCGCCGGATCGCAGTGGTCGCCGTGGACGGTCTTGAAGATCCCGGTGCCGGGGTCTGCCGGGGTGTCGTGCACGGCCCACTCCACCCTCGAGTCGGCGTCGAAGACGTCGATGGGATTCTTGCCGGGATTGGCGGCGGCCCAGGTCTCGATCTTGGCACGCGCGTCCGCCACGGTGCCGACCGTGGACCCGAACGTGTGCGCCGCGTGCATGTAGTGGCCCATCTCGTGGGCGAGAAGGTTGCTTCCCGAGAAGCTCTTGGGCATGCGGATGAAGTACGAGGCGTACGACGACGCGCCTCCCGTCGCGTTCGCGACGATCCAGTGGCCCACGTCGGTGTCGAACTTCAAATACTCGCTTCCGCCGCGAGAGAACACGATCACGCGGTTGGCACGGGCGAGCCCGTAGGCGTTGCGCGCGGTCGAGTGTTCCTCTTTCGCGCACATCGTCTCGGGGTCGAGGTCCGGGTTCGTCTGCTGCGCCACCTTGGCGGCGTCCCAGCCCGGTTCCCAGCTGCAGTCCTGGTTGAGCAACGTGCTCTCGATGACGCCGTCGAAGTTGCTCGCCGGGTGCAAGTGAAAGCGGATGTCGCCCCCGTTGCGCGCCCATACTTCGTTGAGGGTCTTCAGCGAGGCTTCTGCCTGCGTCTTGGTCAGGGTGCTGCTCTCGCTTCCATCGTCGTTGGCCGTGCGAACGAACTGCACGGCGATGTGGTAGCGCGGCGCTTTCACCATGGCCTTGTGTGCGGCCGACGTCGAGGCGGTGGGAGGCTGGCCCTTGCTGACCTTCGGCGCCGTCGTGACCCGGGGGGCGGCATGGACGGACGCCGTCGAGACCAGCAAAGCGAGGGGGGCGAGGAAGGCGGGGAACTTGGCCACGCTAGTCAGAGCCCAGGCCGTCACGTTGTGACGCGAGGACGTCGCACGAAGTGCCCTTTGCCGCCGGACGCCGCGGGTCAGTCTTCGCCCGGGCAGCTCTGCAGCTGCTCGACCCACGCCTGCATGACCGCCAGACCCAGCGGGTCGACTTCGTAGGTGCCGAACAAGGGCATCTGGCCGTCGCCGCGCAGCGACATGCGCTGGAAGATGTTGGAGTCGTCGAGATCGCCGGGGGCGATGCGGCGCGTGCCGCCGGCCCAAGGACTCGTGTACGCCAGGTCCTCGTCGCAGATCTGCGTCTGCCCCAGGGGCGTGTCCCAGCGCAGGTCCATCGCCAGGCCGAGCGGTTGCCAGCCGCCGGGCCGATGGCAGTGACTGCAGTTGCCGTGCAGGTACGCGCGGGCGCGCGCTTCGATGGGGGCGGTCTCGTCGTCGACGGCCGGCATGGCCCCGGCTCCGGCGTTCGGCACCCGGTCGATCCAACCCGCCTCGTACATCGCATCGATCTGGTTGCGTGCGACGCCGCCGTAGTCGAGCCACCGATCGAGCTGCTCGGTGCGTGGGCCCAGCACGTGACGCTCCTGCTCGTGGCGATGGCAGATCCGGCACGCGTCCTCGTCGGGGAAGTAGTACCGCCGGCCGGCCGCCGCGCCGAAGTCGAGGTCGACGTCGTAGCCGCCGGGCGTCAGCGTCGCGTCCTCGCCGTCGGGGTCGAAGACATACGTCGCGAACTGCCAGCCCACGTCGCGTCGGACCATCACCCGCAGCTCGACCGGCGTCGTCCCCTCCTCGTCGACGAAGGCGAACGTCTTGAGGATCGCGGCGCCGACCGGAAACTCCCACCGCCCGTCGTCGTGCACCGTGATCGTCTCGCCCTCGGGCAGGGTGATGTATCGGTCTTTCTTCGCGCCGTCGGTCCACAGCGGCGCGTTGAGCTGGTACGGCAAGAGGTCCGGGCCGGGGGTCAGCGACGGCAGATCGACGAAGCAGTGCGCGTCCGACAAGCGCACGGGCACGTCCGAGCTCGGCTCGCCGTGCACGAGCGACGCGAACGAGCTCGCCCCGAACCGACACGTGCGCGAGCCGGCGCGAGCGGGCATCGCCCCCGGTGGCAACGGCTCGGCGGGGGGCTCGACGCCCGCGTCCGGAGGCGGAACGTCGTCGGGCTCAGCAACCCCGCTGTCCCCGTCGCCGGACGAGGTCGTCGCGTCGAGGCCGCCTTCCGCCGCGGGATCGCCACACCCGACCGTGACGAATGCCGCGAGCAGGCCGATCGCTGGGTGCGGCCGTGTCACGCCCCGACATGTTCGCCCGCGCCGCGCCGCGGGCCTCCGCAAATCTTGCGGGCGGAGGCGCCGGTGTTCACGACTTGTCGGCGATGTCGCGCCGTGAACGGACGCGCGCGCGTCGAGCGAAACCGCCGCGAGCAACGTGGGGTCATCGGGGCGGCCACGCGCTCGAGGGCAAGCTCGTGGCGTTCTGATCTCGGACCCGTTGGCGGATGAGGCCATCGCCCGCTCGCGCGACCGTGGCAACAACTGTAGCCAGGGCGGCCGAGGGATTTGCGCCGCGGCTGGTCCGGATGGGTCCCGGGGCGCACGAAATCGTGGCCTGGGCGCCCGCCAAGTCCAGCAAACGGGTACCGGGCGGCGCTGGCACAGTCGTTGCTTTCCACACGTGTGCGCACATCCACGCACCTCGGAACGACCACGATGCAACGACTCTGCTTCGCCGCCCTCGTCGCCACGCTCACCGCCTGCGGAGCCGAGCCCGGCGACGATCTCGAGCGCGAAGGCGGCGGGGGGCCGGGCGGCAAGGCCGACGATCCGGTCGTGGACGCCGACGTAGGTCTCGACACGCGACCGAGCAACGAGGCATGCGTCGCCCCCGATCGACCCGCCGCGACGACCGACGTCACGACCACGCGCGTGTTCGGCAACCTCACCTTCGATCAGCCGCTCGGCATGCACCAGGCGCCGGGCGACGACTCGGCCTGGTACGTGGTCGAGAAAGCCGGGCGGATCCGCCGCTTCGCCAACGTCGACTCGGTCGCGACCACGCAGACGTTCGTCGACATCCGAAACGTCGTGGAGTCGGGCCCCAACGAGGCGGGCCTGCTCGGCATGGCGTTTCACCCCGACTACGCCACCAACGGTGAGGTCTACCTCTCCTTCAACCTGACGCAGCAGCAGCAGCTGTGGTCGGTGGTCACCCGCATTCGCACGACCGACGGGGGTCAAACGCTCGACCCCAGCACGCACGAGATCGTCTTGTCGCAGCAGCAACCGTTCGGCAATCACAACGGTGGCCAGGTCGCGTTCGGTCCGGACGGCATGCTGTACGTCGGCTTGGGCGACGGTGGGTCGGCGGGCGACCCGATGCGCAACGGGCAGAACACCGACACGCTCCTGGGCAAGCTGCTGCGCATCGACGTGGACCACACCAGCGGCAACGCCGGCTATGCGGTTCCCGCCGACAACCCCTTTGCCGACGGTACGGCTGGACGCCCCGAGATCTACGCCTGGGGCCTGCGCAACCCCTGGCGCTTCTCGTGGGACCTCGCCACCGACGACCTGTGGCTCGCCGACGTGGGCCAGGACGAGCTCGAGGAGATCGACATCATCGAGCGCGGTGGCAACTACGGCTGGAGCATCAAGGAAGCGGGCGAGTGTTTCGACGCGCCGTCGCCGTGCGACGACGTGCCGGTCATCGATCCGGTCGCCAGCTACGACCACTCGCAGGGTGACCGCTCGATCACGGGCGGGTTCGTCTATCGTGGCGACGACATCGGCGGCCTGACGGGCGCGTACGTCTACGGCGACATCGTCACCGGGCGGATCTGGGGGCTGTTCCCGGAGACCACCGGCTGGGAGCCACGCCTACTGCTCGAGTCGGGCGTGAACATGGCGACCTTCGCCCAGGACCACGACGGCGAAATCTACGTGCCCAACTACTTCGACGGGACGATCCACAAGCTGGTGTCCGCCGGTGGCTCGGGGCCCGACGACTTCCCGAAGACCCTGTCGGCCACCGGCTGCGTCGATCCGAACGATCCGATGACCATGGCCGCGGGCGTGATCGCCTACGACGTGGCGAGCCCGTTGTGGTCCGACGGCGCCGACAAACTCCGCCACTTCGCGATCCCCGACGGGACATTCATCCACTTCGAGCAAGACGGCGACTTCACGTTTCCGATCGGAAGTGTGTTGATGAAGACGTTCATCGTCGGCGGCCGTCGAATCGAGACTCGCTTGTTGGTGCGTCACGACGACGGTGGATGGGGCGGATACGCCTACCGGTGGCGCGAGGACGGCAGCGACGCGGACCTGCTCGCCTCGGCGGAAACCGTCGACGTGGGGCTCGGCGAGACGTGGCGGATTCCGAGCCGGGCCGACTGCACCGCGTGTCACACGGCCGCGGCCGGCATCGCGCTCGGCCCCGAGTTCCTGCAGCTCAACGAGGACTTCGTCTACGAGAGCACCGGTCGGCGCGCCAACCAGATGGACACGTTGCTGCACATCGGCATGTTCGACAACGTCGCCGAGGGCGACCTCGACACTCAGGCACTTCCGAAGTTGTTCGGTCTGCACGACGACGATGCCTCGCTGGCCGACCGGGCGCGCAGCTACCTGCACAGCAACTGTTCGAGCTGTCACCGCCCCGGTGGGCCGGGGCGGTCGGATGCCGACATGCGCTTCTTGGTGCCGTGGGCCCAACAAGGCATGTGCGGCACGTTCCCGGAGTCGGGCAGCCTCGGGCTGACCGACGCGCGACTGGTCCGACCGGGAGACCCGAAGGACTCGGTCCTCTTGCACCGCGTGACGGCGCTGGACGCCTCGCGCATGCCCGCGCTCGGGTCCGAGGTGGTCGACGAAACCGCGGCCGAGCTGTTGTCGGCGTGGATCGCCTCACAACAAGGCTGCCCCTGAATCGCGGCTAGCAGTCGACGTTCGTCTTGAGCACCAGATGAGGGTCGTCGGATACGGCGCCCTCGGAGATCGTGAACGCATGTGAGACCTCGGTGCTCCCGCCCGACGGCATCGGCATGATGGCGTAGATGAGCTGGTTGGTCGGGTCGTCGACGAACGCCACGTCGTTGCCCCACGTGCCGGAAACGGGCGTGCCGTCGGGCAAGTAGGCGACGTTGAGACGCACGGTCGAGGGGGGCCTGGTCCCCTGACAGAACTCGTCGTTCATCGTTCCGATGACGGTCGCCCCGTAGTAGACGTGCAGCTTCCCAGCGCTGAGTTGTGTAGTGAGTGAAACGGTGGATTGATTACGTACTGTCGCGGTTCCCATCTTGGACCTTCTTGGAGGCACGAAGGTGCGGCACCGTTCGATGCCGAGATCAGGATGCCACGCAGTGTCCCGAAACGGGACAGTATTACTTCACGATTCTGCTTCGACGACGAGTCGTGTCAGCAGCAGCCGACCACGAACCTGCAGCCGCTCGAAGATATGCTCCAGGTGTGTGTTGACGGTACGTACACTGATGTGAAGGCGCGCGGCGATCTCGTTGCTCTTGAGGCCTTGCGCGACCAGATGTGCGACCTCCCGCTCGCGCGCACTCAACGTGGAAAGTCGCGCGCGCGCTTCGGCGGTCTGGCGCACGTGCTTGAGCTCCGCGGCCGTGACGAATCGAAACTCCAGCTCCACGGGCCCGACCTGGATCAGCTCACCACCGTTCAGCTCGTGGGTCGCGATGGGGATGCCGTTGACCAGCGTGCCGTTCGTCGAGCCGAGATCGCGCGCCCGGACCGTCCCGTCCTCGGCCACCACGACCTCGGCGTGCCGGCGCGAGACGCCTTCGTGGGGCAGCGCGAGGTCCAGATTGAGGTCGCGACCGAGCACGACGGTCCCAGTGAGCTCGGCGACGAAGCCCGTGACCTGCTCACTACGCCCCAGCAGGACCGGCAGCCGTGCCGGCGGCGTCAGCGGCCGCGCGGTCACCGGAGTCGTCGTGGACTCGTCCACGCGTCGCAGCGTAGCAAGCCAGCGGCTGTTGCGGCGTCGCAACGCTGCGTTGCCTCGCTCCGTTGCCCGCCCGCGGGTATGGTCACCGACGTGAAGCTGTCTCGCCGAGCCGCCGTCCTGGGCATCGCCAGCGCCCCGACATTGTGGGGCTGCCACGGAAAGAGCCGCACTTCGGCCGACCAAGTCCGACAGGCACACACGAGCACGCCCCGCTCCGATGCGACCGTCCTGCTGCGCATCGAGGGCCGCGACACCCGCGACGGCGCGGACGCGACGCTCCGCCGCATCTTTCCGCACCCTCAGCTGCGTGACTTCGACCCGTTCGTGCTGCTCGACGACTTCGACGTGCGGGTCCCGGCGGGCTTCCCCGAGCACCCTCACCGCGGCTTCGAGGCGTTCACCTACATGATCGAGGGCGCCTTCCACCACAAGGACAACCTCGGCAACGACTCCAAGATCTCCGCCGGCGGGACACAGCGCTTCAACTCCGGCAGCGGGGCGCGCCACTCGGAGATGCCCGCGACCGACGGGGCCAATCGCGGGCTGCAGCTGTGGGTCAACCTGCAGCGGGACAAGAAGAAGATGACGCCCGAGTACCAGGGGGTCGCCGCCGACGCGATGCCCGTGGGCGAAAACGGGCTGTATCGCGTGCACGAGGTCGTCGGACCCACGTCACCGGTCGCGCTGCACACCGAAGTGGACTACCTCGACATCACGTTGCTGCGCGCCGGCGAGTGGGGCACGACCATCCCCACCGGTCGCAACACCCTGCTGTACGCGATCGCCGGCGACCTTCGGGTGGGCGACGTCGACGTCCCGCGCGGTGTCGCGGTCACCGTGTCGGGCGGAGACCTGCTCGTGCGGGGCCCCGAGGGTGGACGCTTCGCCTACCTCAGCGGCCGTCCGCACGGCGAGCCGATCCTGCATCGCGGGCCGTTCGTCGACTGACGCCTCAGGCGACGCGGGCCCGAGGCACGACGTCGACGTCCGCGTCGGCGAGCAAGGCCTGGTGCATGCGCGCCGCGAGCTCCAACGGATCGGCCGCCTCTTCGTACACGTTCGAGGGCGTGATCACGGTGTCGGCACCGGCCGCGAGCGCCTCGCGGGCACGGGCGGGGGTGAACTCGTCGCTGACGACCAGGTGCAGGTCGGGCAGCGATCGCAGGGCCGCGATCAAGCGCGGCGACACGTCCCGCGCCGGGTCCTCGTAGTCGAGCGCGAGGTAGCGATAGCCCAACATCCGTGCGTAGCGGGCGTAGCCCAGCAGCACCTTGTCCGACGGCAAGCGGAAGGCGTCGTAGTACCAAGCCGCCGTCGAGTCCCCCATCACGAAGTACGCCACGGGCACAAAGGGTACGCCGAGGTCCGCGGCCGCGTTCGCCGTGGCGACCGCACCCGAGCCGAACGGGCGCGCGTAGTGGCTGTTGGTGTTCATGACGTCGGGCAGCACCACGAGGTCGGCCTGCGCCACGGCGGCCGGACCTCCCGGCACGAGGACCACCTTCATTCGGGTCGCCTCGCGAATCTGCGCGACCAGGCGCGGGGTCCCTCCGGCCCCGGTCCCTCCGACGAGCACCTGCCGGTAGCCGATCGCCTCCAGCTCCTCGAAGAACGCCACGTCCCCGAAGTGGTCGGGGTCGAACATCGGCAGGTAGCGCGAGAGGCGAAAGTCGAGGGCAGGGTCGAGGCCGCGAGGTGACATCGTCTGCATTAACGCGAGGACCCGCCGAGCGGATCACCGCGAGGGCGGCACGCACGGCGCTCTCAATAGGACTCGCAGCGACCGTTGCCGGGCGCGCACTTGAACCGGATGTGGATGTGCACGTTGTGGCCCTCGGCGTGACGGACGACCCCGTTGTTGGTCTTTTTCGCCCGCGGGTACTGAATCGCCTTTTCGACCACCGACTTGGAGGCGCCGGCCTTGCGGGCGGCGGTGTACAGCCGCTTTTGCCGCTGCCAATCCAAGAAGATGTACTCGACCTCGCCCGTGGCGATCAGCTCCTCGATGAGCACCCAGGTCTTGTCCCAGTCGATGTCGGAGACCGCCGAGCTCTTCGGGTCGGCGCCCTTGCGCTTGGGCATCCGCAGGTCGACGTCGCGTCCGGACTGGTGCGACGAATGCGGCCGGAACTTGCCGCCCTTCTTCTTGCTGATCGCACCTACCTGCAGCGGCTCGTCGTGGCCGGACTTGGCCCGAAACTTCGCGACCGCCGTCTGGAGATTCTCGAGGGTGTGTGTCGTGCCCCAGGCCTTGTCCGGATCGCGGACCGACAGCATGTCGCCGGACTCGAGCTGGACGCCGTTGAGCAGCCAGCCGCGATTGGGCTTGCCGACCGCGAGGCCACCGCGGCGCACGTCGATCTCGGGCAGCTCCGCTTCCTCGCCGAGTCCTTCGGCCGAGCCGAGGGCGGCCGGCGACTTCGCCACCGGATTGGTATAGACAATCAGCTTGGTGCCGGCCTTGAAGCCGCGCGGCACCTTGCGGTTCCAGTTGCGCAGGTCGTTGGGCTCGACGTTGTGCCGCTTGGCGATCGCGTTCCACGTGTCGCCACGCTGGACCACATAGGTGATCTTCTCGCGCGGCGGCGGAAACTTCTTGGCGTAGATGCGAAGCGTCTGGCCGGCGTAGATGTACGAGCTCTTCTTGAGCTTGGCGTTCCACCGGATGATCGCGTCCTTGGTGACGCCGTAGCGATCGGCGATCTCGTCCAGGCGCTCCCGCGGCACGACCTTGTGCGTGATCCACTTGCGGGCCGGGTCGGGGGTGGCCGCCGCCCCGCTCGCTTCGGCCTCTGCGCCCGAGGGTGCGCGGTACGCGGCCATCGCCCGTCCCGGCAACACCAGCAAGCCGAGCGTCAGCAGCCCGATCAGGGTCGCGCGGACGGGTTGGGATGTCGGTGGCGTCATGGGGTCGGTGTTTGCGTCGGCCCCGGGGGATGGGGCTGGGTCAGCCGGCTTGGGCTTCGACGTCCGCGAGGTCGAGAGCTTGCAACACACTCGCCCCGATCTGTGCGGCAAAATACTCGCTGCCGGCCATCGTAAAGTGGATCCGGTCCTCGGATCGAAGCTTTTGTGCCTTCGAAGCGGCCGTCCCGGGCACATCGGAGAGCAAATTGCCCTCGATATCGCTCACGAGCGGCACTGTATCCAGGAAGATCCCCTTCGCGCCGAGCGCCTCCACGGCGTTTTCGTGCACGTCCCGGATGACCCTCATCTTCTGTTCCAGGCTCGTCATCCCCATGGCCGGGGGTCCGACCCAAAGGACCTCCGCGCCGTCGGATGTCAGCGTCGCCAAGAATCCATCGACCTGTTCGCGGTACGCGTCGGCCCATCCGTCGTCCTTCCACGGCACCCGCGGGCCGTCGTCGGCGCGAAGACGCACGATGTCCTGCCCGTCATTCCCGCCGAGGATCACGATCACGAGATCGGGGTGGTGCAGGTCGACCTGGCGCTTGCCCTCGGCCATCCAGTCGAAGAAATCGGGGCGGGACAGGCCCGAGGCGCTCTTGCCCTTGCGGTGGGCCTCGATATGAGGATGCGCGTCCAGCTCCCGCTCGAGCAGCGCCCCGACCCCGGTCGCGGCGAGGCTGCCCCCGACGATGAGCACCGAGTAGGGCTCGACGGGCAATGTGGCCTCCGCCAGCGGCGGCGGGGGGGGATCTTCGAGACCGAGCTCCTCGGTCGCCGGCGGGGGGTCCGCCTTCGTGACGACCGCGGACGCGTGGACCGCCGTGTCGAGGCCGGGCTTGGTCGCGGAGATCTCGGCTGGCGCCGCCGGGGTCACGGGGGCCGGCGTGGCGGAGGAGGGAGATGTAGGCGTGGCGTCGCTACGGTCGCAGGCGGCCGTAAGGACGCACATGGCACAGATTCCGACGACGGGGCCGAGTCCGCTTCGCATGGTCGCGACGCTATCCGAAGGCCGTTGCGCGAACGAAATATCGGCAGAAACGGGCGCCACCTGGCGGCGGGCCAACAACGCTCGCCGCCAACAGCGCAGGTGGCACGCCTTCGGCCCGTGTGGGAAACTCGTGCCCGTCCAGACCTCTCCAAGGACCTGCACGCCCATGCCCACGACTGACACGAAGACCACGCTCAACCGCTGGCGCACCGCCCGACGGGCCGTGCTCGGCTCCATCGTTCTCGCCGGATCCGTCGTCACCTCGGCCGCCGTGATGTACCGCATGGCCGACCGTGACTGCGGTGCCTATCACCAGACGGACAAGGCGTACACGTACAGCGGCATCGGCGTGGTGATCGAGCGTCATCGTGGAGAGGTCGTCGTGCAGCGAACCTTCCGCAACGCGCCGGCCCACGGCGTGCTCCATCGCGGCGCCCGGCTCGTCTCGGTCGACGGCGAGACACCCGAGACGCTTCAGGAGTGGCAGTCGGCGATCCGCGGCGCACCGGGCTCGACCGTCGAGCTCGAGGTCGAGTACCCGTGCGGTGGCCACAAGACGATCACGATCGAACGCGACGTGATCCGCCTGCGCCGCTGAGCCACGACCCAACGGGTCACGACAATCCCGCCTCGTGGACTCTGTCCACGGGGCGGTTTTGCGTTTGGCGTCACCGCGCGCGGGAGGTCGGTGTACGCCCGTGGCCTTCGCCGGCGCGACCGGCCCGCGCTCAGAGCTTGGTCTGCGCCACGATCCACGACTCGATCTCGGCGAGGGCCGTTTCGTCCATCGTGGTCTCGATCTGCCCGTACTCGTCGGGGGTGCCGGTCTTCGCGGGTTGCAGGAGGTGATTGAGCCCCTCGAAGGTCCGGGTCGAGACGTGGTCGTTCCCGCCGGCCTTCAGCGCGGCTGCGATCGCGGGGATGTTCTGCTCGCTCACCACTTGCAGGTCGAGGCTGCCGCCGACTGCGAGGACCGGGCACTTGGTCTGCTTCAAGGCCGGTACCGGGTCCATCGTGAGGAACTCGCGGAACCAGGGCGAGGCCACCATCGCGGCTTGTGCCTCCAGAGCCGGCCCGGTCAGACCGGCGGTCTGCAGCACCTTCTTGATCTCCTCGAGGTCGCCCCCTTTCTCGACGACCGCGTACATCGCCTCGTTACTCTTCTTCGACGCCTCGATTGCCTCGGCCGGGGCTTCATGGGCCTCGAGCAGCGCTTGGACCTGCCGCGCGTGCATCCGAGTCCCTTGGACGCCCGGACCCGCGACGAGCACGACGAAGGCCACATCGTCGGGACGCTTGGAGGCCAACATCGGCGCGATCAGCCCCCCCACGCTGTGGCCGAGGACGCCGGCGCGGCCGGGGTCGATCCCTTCGGCCGCGCGCAGCTGGTCGAGGGCGGACGCCGCATCCTCGGCCTCTTTGGTGATCGTCAGCCCTTCCACGTCGCCGGTCGACTTGCCCGCGCCGCGGTCGTCGTAGCGCAAGGTGGCCACGCCAGCCCGCGCGAGGCGATCGGCCAGGACCGCGAACGGCTTGTGCCCCAAGATGCTCTCGTCGCGATCCTGCTGCCCCGACCCGCTCACGAGCACGACCGCGGGATGGGGTCCGGCACCTTTGGGCCGCGTGATCGTGCCCGCGAGGTGCACCCCTCGAGCTGCGTCCCACTCGATGTCCTGGGTTTCGTACGGATACGGCGGCTTGGGCGTTTGCGGCCGCTGGGGTCCCGCCGCCGCGAACGCGGCCTCGTCCACCTTCTTCATCTCGCACGACAGCTTCGCGCCCCCCTGCCCGAAGGCGCACGCGAGCGTCCCGTCGTCGCCGATCGTCGCCGACCACGTTGCCCCGTTTTCCAAGGCAAACGCGAGCTCGGATGCGCTGACCTTCACGCCTCGTAGCGGCAGGTCGTAGCCCCCCTGCATCGGAATGCTGATCGTCCCGCTCGGCGGCTCGCTGGCATCGAGCTTGGCCTGAAACGCCATCGGCGCGCCCGGAACCTCGACCGTACCGACCAGGTACACGGGCCCAGGCAGCGCCGCGTCGGCGGCCGGCGGTGCGTCGTCGCCAGCCTCGGCGGCGGCCGCTTCGTCGCCGCCGGCCGCGGGCGGCTTGGCGTCGGCCTTTGGATCGCCGCGGTTGGCCGCGTTGTCCGAGCTCGCCGCCTTCGCATCCGGCGTCGATGCCGAGTCCTTCGCGTCACAGGCAAGGACGAGCACACTGGCCATGAGGACAACGACCGCCGAACGCATCGCGTACAGTCTGGCGCACCGCCACGCGGGGGTCCATCACGGCGGTCCAGTCCCGGCCGTTGGCAACCTCCTCGGTGTCGGCTCACCTCGCTGTGACGGCCCCAGTGCCGCATCTGTCACTCACAACGCCGGGCCGTCGGCAACGCCGCACGGGCCTAGCCGCGGACGAGCCACAGATCGTCGAAGTACAGCGCGGCGTCGCCAGCCTCGTCTTCGAGGCGGAGGTGGGTCTGTCGTCCGTCGAGCACGGGGGGGACCTCGAAGACCACCGGCTCGAGGACATGGGACCGTGTCGGCAGCGGGATGTCGACCTCGACCTCGCCGGCGACCGCGACGACGCGAAGGCCCGCGTCGCGCTGCGTGACGCCGAGCAGCATGTGCAGCCGATCGCCGGTGCGGACCCCGAACGGCGGTGTCGTGGCGGTGCCGGTCAAGCGGACGTCGCCGCCTCGACCCGCGCTCGAGAGCAGGAAGCTGCCGCCGTAGGGGCCCGGCCACGGCAGGCGTCCCGTGGGTGGGGACACCGGCGCGCGTCCGAACGCCCTGCCCTCGAAGGCGAACCCCTCGGCGCGACGCGACTCGAAGTCGACGAGCACCTCGACGCCCTCGGGACGTGGTCGCTCGCCCTTGCGCACCAACATCACCTGATCGCTGCGGTACGGCGTGACCACCCCGGCCTCGGACATCCAACCGCTCATCGGCCGCACGCGCGCCTCACCCGACAGCCGACGCTCGACCCGGTAGTTGCGACGAATGTCCGCGGACAGCCACGAGGGTGGCTCGCCCTCGAACCACAGCACCGCCCACCGGCCCTCGCGGATCGACGCCCGCAGGTCGGCTTGCAGACGCGCTTGGTCCTCGGGCGCCACGTCGCGCACGCCCATGCTGCCGACGTGGCCCCGACCGCCGGCGAGGATCGACCACCACGGTCGGTGCAGCGCCAGCACCTCGCCTTGCCGCGGCAGCGCTTCGAGGTCGGTGCGCAGCCGCGCCGCCGCGTCGCGCATCTGCGACGTCGGAATCGTGCGGCGCGGGCTCTGCCACGCATAGCTGCGGACGATCGCGGCCTTCGTCCAGCCGTCGTCCTGGATCGGCTGGTACATCGGCTCCACCGCCCACGCGAACGCGAGCTGCCCCGAGACCAGGCCCAGCCCGATCGCCGCGAAGCGCCCGCGGTCGGGGATCGACAGCATCACCACGATCGCCCCGAACGCCACGCCGGGGATGAACGCGTTGGGCTCGGCCCACGCGGTCGAGTACCCCAGTGCGCTGACGAGGGCGGCCGCGACCGCCATCAGCCACCAGTACCCGTGCACGCGCAGCGCCGAGCGGTCCGGCCACTGCCGGCGGCGCAAGGCGTCGGCGGTGCGTCCGAGCGCGATCGCCAGCCACAGCACCAGCCACGGCGCCGCGTGGACGAACATGCCCCACGTCTTGGTGGTGAAGCGCTCGCGGTTGAAGGCGTGGCTCTGGTGCAGCTCGTAGATGTACGTCCACAGCCAGCCGTCGGTCATCGCGTTGCCGAGCAGGACACCGCCGCCGTCGATCACCGCGATCGTGGCGGCGTACCAGGGCAGCAGACGCGGCGCGACGAGCAGCGCGCCCAGACCACTGGCGATCACGAACGAGGCCGCGGTCTGCTTGGTCCAAAATGCGAGCGCCATCAGCCCGCCGGCGACGATCGCCGCCCTGCGATCGGTCGCGTGACGCAGCCGCAGCAGCGCCCACAGCACGAGCGCCAGGTACAGGCTGTCGGGTCGCGCGAGGTCGTACCAACGAAACGTGAAGACGTAGCCGGAAAGAAACAGGCCCACGCCGACCAGGCCGTGCACGCGCGGCCGCCCTTCCCGCTCGATCGCCCGCGCGATCGCCCACGCGCTCGCGCCCGTGGCCACGATGCTCACGAGCCGGCCGAGCACGAAGCCGGGTCCGCCCAGCGGCCAGCCCAGGATCCCGAGCAGGATCGAGTAGCCCGGCGTGTACAGAAACGGCACGAAGTCGATCGAAGGTGGCGGGTAGATCGGCTCTGCGCGACTGAACCGGGCCGCTTGGTGCAGCACGCCGCCTTCCATCCACTCCAGCTCGAGCGAAAACCCCACGCGCGCCGCGAACGTCCACGCCAACGTCACCACCCACAGCGCGGTGAGGCCGAGCGCAATGCGTTGCGGCCACGTCGTGGCTTTCATCCCGCGCCCCCCTCCGACGAACCGAACGGCCCGAACGTCCGGTCGATCGGACGGCGACAGCAGTAGTAGCCCACATCGAGGAGCTCGCCGTCGGGCAGCGTCGGACTCGTGACCGGCTCGGGCTCGATGCAGGCCCACGTGTAGCCGCGGCTCCAGCCCGGTCGGACGTGACGCGCGTTGGCGCGGGTCGGACCGCGGTAGCCGACGTGGCAGTACAGCCCCGCCTCGAAGGCCTTCATGTGCGCCGGCGGGGCGTACAGCTGGTGACCGGGACGTGCGTGCTTGCCGGTGATCGGCGTGATGCCCGGCAGCGTGGCCAGCTCGCCGTCGACGAGCCCGTACGCGTCGAGCGTCGGCAACCCCGAACCGTAGGGCACCGCGCCGGCCGCTCCGACCGTCAGGCGCGTCTCGGCCGGGACGTGGTCGTGCATCCACTTCCCCACGGCCCAGCCGACGCGGGCGAATCGATCCATGGCGGTCACGCCTTCCCAGCGGCCATCGATCCACCCCGTCGGCTTGGCGCGATCCAGGGCGTGCCGCTCGCGGGCGCGCTGGACGTGGAAGACCGCGAGGGCGAGCGCGACGACGAGCGGGGCATGGGCCAGCGGTGCGGCGAAGCGGCGCAGCGCGCGGGCGTCGGCGAGCACCCAACCGACCGCGAGCAGCAGGCACACCGTGGCCGCGTGGACGAAGCGCCCGTACGCCATGAAGTCGCCACCGACCCACCAGGCGTACCCGACCACGCACGCGGCGGGCACGAGCAGCTGCAGGTGCCGCGCCCGCACCAAGAGCGCGAGCGGGGCCAGGTAGACCAACCCCGCGCCCGAGGCCCACGCCCGCACGTACTCGACGCCCCAGCTGTCGCGCAGCAGCTGGCCGCTGGCCTTGATCGCCCACGTATTGGGCAGCCATTGGCCGTAGTAGGCGTGACGCCAGAGAAGGTGCGCCGCGACGGGCACGACGAAGACCGCCGCCGCGATCGCGAGGCGGCGCCACGGCACGACGGCCGTCAGCGCCCGTCCGTGCTCGCGCCACGCCGGCCACGCCCGCACCGCCGCCCACGTCAGGCCGAAGGCGCCGATCGGCAGCAGTGCATCCATGCGCGTGAGCGCACCGGCGGCCGTCCACGCCGCGGCCGCATGCATCCGACCGGACGACCAAGCCCACATCGCCGCGACCACGCACATCGTCGCGCCGGCCGTCTCGAGCCCCGATTGCGACCACACGACGGCCTCGGGCACCACGCACAGCAGGGGCACCGCGTACAGATCCGCCGCGGTCAGCCTCCCTACCTCCTCGCCCGCGTCACGCCGTAGCTGCCGCGACAGCGCCACGCCCAGGGCGATCGTCACGACCACGCACGCCCGGGTCAGCACCGGGGCGAACACCGGCGGCGAGACCCCGAGCACCTGCCCGGCCGCGAGCGCGAGCACCCACAGAAAATTCGTATAGCCCTCGACCGGGGGCGCGTCGGGGAGCGTGGGATTGAAGGACAGCGAGCCGTGCTCGGCGAGGTTGGCCGCGTATCGAAACGAGATGAACGCGTCGTCGCACAAGAACTCCCACGCGCGCATCGACGCCAAGAGCAGCACCAACGCCCCGAGACCCAGCCCGAGCGCGGCGGGGGTCGGCGAGGTCCTCGTTGCCACGCCGGGTTTGCCGGGGCCCTGTCGCACGCCGAAGATGGGCGGATCGTACCCTGGCGTGCTAAAACCGGACATATTGGCGGTGAAACTGCTGATCCAGATCCCCTGCCTGAACGAGCAGGAGCACCTGGCCGCGACGTTCGCCGACCTGCCGCGCAACATCGAGGGGGTGGATGCCATCGAGGTGCTCGTCATCGACGACGGCAGCACCGACGCCACGGTCGACGTCGCCCGCGAGATCGGCGTGCATCACATCGTTCGCTTCCCGAAGAACCTGGGTCTGGCCGCGGCGCACATGGCCGGGATCGACGCCTGCCTCCGCCTCGGCGCCGACGTGATCGTCAATACCGACGCCGACAACCAGTACCCCGGCGCCGCCATCGCGCAGCTCGTGGCACCGATCCTCGGCGGCAAGGCCGACGTGGTGATCGGCGACCGCCGCACCGACACGATCGAGCACTTCTCGTTTCTCAAGCGCGTGCTGCAGCGCTGGGGCTCGCGGGTGGTGCGTCGGGCGTCGGGCGTCGCCGTCAACGACTCGACGAGCGGCTTTCGGGCCCTGTCGCGCAAGGCCGCCTACACCCTGTTCGTCCACAACCGCTTCACGTACACGCTCGAGACGATCATCCAGGCCGGTCACGCCGGACTCGTCGTCGACAACGTGCAGGTCAAGACGAACCCCCAGACTCGACCGTCGCGCCTGTTTCGCTCGATCCCCGAGTACGTGCGCCGCAACGGCGCCGTGATCCTGCGCGCGTACAACATGTACTGGCCGGTGCAGACGTTCGGCCTCATCGCCGTGCTGCTGCTGCTGTTCGGGCTCGGGCTCGGCGGAAGGTTCTTGTACTTCTTCGTCCAAGACCCCGACTACTCCGGCCACATCCAATCGCTGCTCGTCGGCGTCGGCGCGATCGTGCTCGCGTTCCTCGTGGGTCTGATGGCGTTGCTCGGGGATCTGATGGCGTCGAATCGACGGCTCACCGAAGAGGTGCTGACCCGCGTGCGCCGGCTCGATGCCCAGATCTCGGCCGGGGGCGGCGAGGTCGAAGGGGTCGAGACCACCGGGGCGACGCCGTGGAAAGCCGATCCTGGCCTGCGACCCGCCCCGGGTCCGACCGGTCCCGGCGACGAGGACGACGCCGGGCGCGACGCGCTACGCTCCGGCCACGGAACGTGATCCGCCCCGTGAGCGCCGACGCCCCCCGGGCCGACGACGGCAACGTCGTCGGCAACCACTACGACAAGTACGCGACGAAGAACCCGATCGCGCGCTGGCTCGTGGGTGGCTTCCTCGACGCGGTCGGTGAGCTGTACGCCGCCTCGCGCCCGCGCACCGTGCTCGAGGTCGGCTGCGGCGAAGGACGGCTGGCCCAGCATCTATTGTCGGCGGGTCCGCGACCGGAACGCTTCGTGATCACGGACGTGGACACGTCGCAGGTCGCCGCCGACCTCGACCCGCTCTTCGAGGTGCAGACCGCATCGATCTACGAGCTGCCGTTTTCCGACGACGCGTTCGACCTCGTGGTGTGCTGCGAGGTGCTCGAGCACGTCGCGCGTCCGGAGCAGGGATTGGCCGAGCTCGCGCGCGTCGCCGGTCGACACGTCCTCGTGTCGACGCCGCGCGAGCCGCTGTGGCGCGCGCTCAACGTGGCGCGCGGTCGGTACCTCACCCGCCTGGGCAATACGCCCGGACACATCCAGCACTTCTCCAAGCGGGCGCTCACGCGTCTGGTGTCCTCGCGCCTGCAGGTGCTGATGCAGCGCTCTCCTTTGCCCTGGACGGTCCTGCTCGGTGAACCCAAGCCCACGTGACCGCTGGCTGCGACGCGCGCGGGCCCACGGGCCCTGGCTGTTGGTCACGGTCGTCGCGCTGTGGCTTCTGTGGCCGGTGCCGCTGGGGCACGCGCCCCTATCGGCCGATCACACCGTGCACCTGACACGGATCTGGATGTGGTCGGATGCGCTCGCCTCCGGCCAGCTTCGCGGCTGGAGTTCCACGTGGTTTCTCGGCACGCCGGTCGGCGAGCTGTACCCCGTGCTCGGCGATCTGATCGTCATCGCCGTGCGCGTGCTGTCGCTGGGTCTGCTGGACTGGCACCAGTCCTACGCGATCGGCCTGACGCTGGCCTTCGTGATCCCGGCGTGGTGCATGGTCCGGGCCGGACGCGCCCTCGGGTTGGGTCCGATCCCCGGCATCGTCGCCGGCGTGCTCCTGCTCGTCGACGCCGGGGCGTACCGCGAGGGCGGCTGGACGTACACCATGACGTTCGGCGTCTGGCCGCAGCACCTGTCGACGGGGCTGACCTGGCTGGGGCTGTCCGAGCTCGCCGTCGCGTGCACGAGCGACGATCCGCAGCTGGCCCGACGGCGCATCGCGACCGGTGCGCTCGCGACCGGCGGCGCGTTGCTGGCCCATCCGATGGCGATGCTCGGGTTCGCGATCGGCGGACCGCTGCTCGTGCTCGTGGTCGGGCCGCGTCCGTGGTCCAACCTGCGCCCGACCGTGGCGCGCGCGCTCGTGGGCGGTGCGCTCGGACTGGCCGTCGCCGCGTGGTGGGTGGGCCCGATGCTCGCGCACCGCGGCTGGATGGCCAGCTACGGCTGGCTGTGGCAGCCGCTGCGCTGGATGGCCGAAGAAGCCTCCGAGGGACGCTGGGCGCAGCACATGCCCGAGGCGGTCGGGATGACGGTGAGCCTGGGCTTGGTCGCGCTCGCGGTGGTCGGCGGTCGACGTGGCCGGTTCTTCGGCGCCTACGCCCTGGTGATGTGGCTGCTGGCGGCCAAGGACACCGTGTGGGCGCTGCGGCTGGACCTCGTGTCCGAAGGGTTCACGCACCTGCAGTACCAACGCTTCCTCACCGCGGCCAAGCCGGGACTGTGGTTGGCGGCGGGGTTCGCCGTCGGTGGTCTCGCGGAGCTGGGCCGACGCACTTGGCGATCACGCTGGCCCAACGCTTCGCTGGCGCGCCCGCTCGCCGTCGCGCTCGGCGTCGGTGCGGTCGGCCTGGCCGGCTGGATCGTCGCCGACACTCGCCCCGTGATGGACGAGCACGACGTCGGTCGGATCCAGCTCACGCGCGCCAACGAGGCCAGCCCGCTCGACGACGAGTATCCGCAAGTGGTGCAGTGGCTGCACGAGCGCTGGGCCGCACGGGCCGACGGCGAGTATTGGCGCGTGACGGTCGACGCTCCCCGCAACCTGCATTGGTTCATGGACCTTCCGGTGCTCACGGGCGCGCCGCTGTACAAGGAAGGGTTCACTCCCGGCGACAACTTCGTGCACAAGCCCGAGTCGGCGCATCCGAAGGTGCTCGACGCGGCTCGCGTGCGCTACGTCGTCGCTTCGCGTCGTCGTGGCGGTCGCGGCCAGGTTGTCGCGGAGTTCGGGGACCTCCGCATCCTCGAGCGTCCCGATGCCACCGCGCTGCCGCTGGCCTGGCTCGACGGTCCGGGCACGGTCGAGGTGCTCGAGGCGGGCGAGGACGGGGCGCCGGTACGTGTGCGGGTCTCGGGCACCGACGGTCCGACCCGCCTGACCTTCGCGATCTCCGGCTACCCCCGCTGGTCGGTCACCCACGACGGCAACGAGCTGCAGGCGTACGAGGTCCCGATCTTCACCATGGCCAAGGACGGCAGCGCCCCGGCCGTCGCCACGTACGCCGACCGTCGCGGCGGTCTGCTGCGCGGGGGCAAGGCGGAGGGTGACGACGGCACCGAGCCGACGCTACTGGCCGTCGACGTGACCGACGGCGAGGTCGTGCTGGAGTATCACTCTCGCACCCTCCGTGACGTCCTGTACCTGCTCGCATCGGTGGTCGCGCTCGCGATCATCGGCGTGCTGTGGTGGCCGGTGGGTCGCGTTCCGGCGCGGGTCCAAGCGTGGTCGGACAAGATCGGCGCCGGCATCGATCGGCTGCGTCCGCTCGGTCACGGCGCCATCGTGGCGGGTCTCGTCGTCGTCCTCGCGGTCGGCGTGGTGCTCAAGGTCCGGCGCGGTCGCGTCGAGGAATCGACCCGTGCCTTCGGCCACGTCCTCGACAGCCACGCGCAGACCCAGGGCGCGAGGGCGGACTATCTGAAGGCGGGCATGTTGATCCGCCCCGCCGTCGTCATCGACCGCCGCCGCAACGGCCCCGCCGTGATCGCATTGCCCAACGTCACGCTCACGGACACGCTGACCGGCTGGTACGCGATCGACGACGATGCCGCGAAGCTGCGCCGCAACGGAGCCCACCGCCTGCGGATCGTGGCACGGACCTCCGCCGGCGAAGTGGTGCTGATGCCCGACCGCCCGGTGCTGCACCGCGCCGGCCTCGTCCCGCTGTCCATCGACACCTCGCCGTGGGCCGGGCAAACCGTGCAGCTGCAGGTCGTCGTCGAGAGCACGGGCAAGTCGCCGCCGCCGTTGGGCTTCGACCTGCAGCTGGAGGCGACGCCATGAGCGGGCGGCAACGGTGGGCGCGAGCGGGTCTGGTCGCGATCGTGTCGGTCGCGGCCGTCGAGTGGGGCGTCTCGGCGTTCGTGTACCGTAGCCGGATCACCCACGCCGACCTCGACGCGGCCCGGCAGGCGATCGACGAGACGGCGCCGGTGTGGCTGGCCACCGACTGGCTCGGCCCGCGGGCGCGCATGACGATCCCGGCCCTGGCGGACCTGTCGTCGGTCGCCCGCGCCGACCTTCGGGGCGTGCCCCGGTACGCGGTGCTCGGGGTCGACGCCGCGTGGTCGGATGCGCTGCAGGCCGACAACGAGGACATGCCGCCGCCGCGCCTGATGGGCGAGCAGACGTTCGGGATCCTGACGCTGTCGACCTACGAGCAGCCGGCCGCCGGCGCCCTCACCTGGGACCTGCTCGCCGATCCGCGCGCGATCGAGGTGGAGATCGGTGGCGACCGCTGCAAGGGTCAGGCGCGACGGTGGCGCTGCACGCTCGGCGAGGTCGAGCTGCGCACCGCCGAGATCGACTTCCGTCCGCGCCGTTGCGTCTCGACCAACGGCGACGACGGCGTGCCCGTCCGGATCGTCGCCGCCGGCGTACCGACCGGCAACGTCCTGCGCGGACACGTCGGGTTCGCGGGTTTCAATGCGCGCCTGCGCAGCGACGCCGCGGCCGAGGTCACCGTCACGATCGACGGTCGTGCCTCGAGCCGGTTCGTCTTCACCGACGCCCAGGGATGGGCGCCGTTCGCCGTCGCGGTGACTCCCGGCGTGCACGACATCGCCGTGCAGGTCGTCACCTCCACCCGCGGTACATGGGACGGCGGCGGCTACGAGCCGGGCAAGCCCCACGAGCCCTGCCTGGAGCTGCGCAGCCTGCAGGAGGACGGCGCATGAATCGACGGTACGGACTGGTCGCGCTCGCGCTGGCGGTGCTGACGACGGTGCTGCTCGCGATCGGACACCGCGACGTCGGCTACGTGCGCGACGAGGGGATCTACTTCGAAGCGAGCCGACGCTACGCGGCCTGGGTCGCGGCGGTGACGACCGGCGACGGCGAGGTCGGTGACCAACGGGCGCGCGACCGGGCCTTTGCGGTCAACCACGAGCACCCGGTGTTGATGAAGACGCTCGCAGGCCTCAGCGCCCGTGCCTTCGCCCACGCGCCGGTCGCCGACGAGGACCCGGAGACCGCCGGCGTGTGGCCGGTGATGCCCGAGGGCGCAGCCATGCGGCTGCCCGCCCAGATCCTCGCCGGGCTCGGCGTCGGTCTTCTCTTCCTCGTCGGTGCGACGTGGGCGGGACCGTGGGCCGGGGCCGTCGCCGCCGGCGGCTTCATCCTGCTGCCGCGCGTGGCGTTCCACGCCGGGCTGCACGCCTTCGACGTGCCGATCGCCGTCGCGATGCTCATCGTCGTGCTCGCGTACCGTCGCTCCTTGCGATCGTGGCGGTGGGGACTCGCACTCGGACCGCTGCTGGGCCTGGCGGTCGCCACCAAGCACAACGCGCTGTTCCTGGGCCCACTGCTGTCGCTGCACTACTGGGCGTGCCTGGCGTGGGGATCGTTGCGCGACGGCAAGCCGGTCACCCGCGGCCAGCTCGTCCCCTTGCCCCTGCTGAGCATGGCGATCCTGGGACCGCTGGTCGCGTGGGCGCTGTGGCCGTGGATGTGGAGCGACACGATCGCGCGACTTTCCGACTACTTCGACTTCCACCGTCAGCACTCCTGGTACAACACCGAGTTCTTCGGGACCAACTACAACCAGCCGCCCATGCCCGTCGCCTATCCGTGGGTGATGACGTGGGCGACGGTCCCGACGACCCTGCTGCTGCTGACCGTGACGGGCCTGGGCGCTGGCCTACGCGACGACGTCGCTCGGCCCCGCTCGTCCGACGCGGCGGCCGGGAGCTTTCGCGTGCCGCTGCCCGAAGGCTGGGCGCGCATGGACGGCGGCCTGCTGGCGATGATGACCCTGTTCCCGCTCGTGCTGATCAGCTTGCCGGGCACGCCGATCTTCGGCGGGACCAAGCATTGGATCACCGCGTATCCCTTCGCGTCGCTGGCGGCGGGGATCGGGCTCGTGCGGCTGTGGGACGCGGCGGGTCTGGGTAGGCGCGCGCGCCGTTGGATGCCGGTCGCCGTCGCCGTCGTGCTGGGTCCCGCCGCGATCGGCACGTTGCGCGGACATCCCCACAACCTGTCGCAGTATGCGCCGCTGGTCGGCGGCCCCCGCGGCGCGGCCGATCTCGGACTGCAGCGGGGGTTTTGGGGCTACGACGTGCGCACGCTGCTGCCCGCGCTCGCGAATGCGCGATCGGTGTACCTGCACGACGTGCACGAGCTGGCCCGACACCAGTACGCGCGCGAGGGCGATTGGCCGCCCAACGTGCCCGCTGCGCCCGCCAGCCGTGCACCGGCCGGCCTGCTGTTCTACGAAAAGCACATGCTGATCTACGAGATCGACCTGTGGCAGCAGCACGGGACCGCCCCCGCGCAGGTCGTCAGCATCCACGACGTGCCGACGGCGAGCCTGTACCAGCGCACCCCCTGAGGCCGGACGAAAACCCCGTCGGGGCGGCCGATCCGCCGCCCGTCTCGCCCCGTATCCCACACCGAGAAGGGGACGCCCACATGGTTCGACTCGCGCTCGCCACCGTACTGCTCGCCGCCTGTGCCAACGCTGGCCCGACCGCCGAGGTCGCGCCGCCCGTGCACGAGGGGCTCGCCGAGGTCCAGTGGGCCGAGTGGGACCAGGCCACCTTCGAGCGCGCCCAAGCGGAGAAGCGCATCATCCTCATCAACGTGGTGGCCGAGTGGTGCCATTGGTGCCACGTGATGGAGGAGACGACGTACGCCGACCCCGAGGTCGCCCGGCTGCTGCGCGATCACTTCGTGACGATCCGTGTCGACTCCGACGCGCGCCCCGACGTCTCCGAACGCTACCGCGCGTGGGGCTGGCCCGCGACCGCCGTGCTCACCCCGGACGCGCGCCCGGTCACCGAGCTGCGCGGGTACAAGAACCCCGAGACGTTCGCCGAGTTCCTGCGCGGACTGGTCGCCGAGCGCGATGCGGGCACGCTGCGTCGACGCGGTCCGCACGAGCCCAAGCCGACGGCGGGTGGCCACGACCTCGCGCCGATCCGCACGCGGATCGCCTCGCAGATGGACGAGTTCTGGGACGAGGACGCCGCCGGCTGGGGGCAGCGCCAAAAGTACCCGTGGCCCGCGCCGATCGAGCTGTCGCTGCTGCGCGGGCGCGTGCACGAGGACGAGTCGGTCTGGCACGAGCGGGCCGTGCGAACCCTACGCGCCCAGCTGGCGCTGCTCGACCCCGTGTGGGGCGGCATGTACCAGTACTCGGTGGGCGGCGTGTGGAACGACCCGCACTTCGAGAAGATCGCGATGATCCAGGCGGGGGCGATCGAGACGTACGCGCTCGCGGCCCGGGCCACCGGCGACGAGACGTTGCTGGCGCCGGCACGGCAGGTCGCCGGCTACGTCCTCGACGTGATGGCGGCCCCCGAGGGCGGCTTCTACGCGAGCCAGGACGCGGACCTGCGCCGCGAGGACGGGGCGACGATCGTGGGCACCGACTACTACGCGATGAGCGACGGGCAGCGTCGCGCCGCCGGGATGCCGCGGATCGACACCACCGTCTACGCCGATCTGACGGGCCTGACGATCACCGCGCTGTGCGAGCTGTACCGCACCGGTCGCGAGCCGGCCGACCTGCAGGCCGCGATCGAAGCTGCCGAGCGCTTGCAGCGGACCCACCTCGTGCCATCGGCGGGCGCCTATCTGCACGGCGAAGACGACGACCGTCGCGGCCTGCTGCACCTTTCGGACCAGGCGGCGATGGGCCGCGCCCTGCTGGCGCTGTACACCGTGACCGGTGACGCGCAGTGGCGCGACCACGCGCAGCGGCTCGGCGACTTCGTGCTCGAGCACCTGCAGGCCGACGACGGTGGTTTCTTCGCGCACACGGTCGATCCCTCGGCGGTGGGTGTGTTCGCCGAGCGTCGCTTGCCGGTCGAAGAGAACGGTCAGGCCGCCCGGTTCCTCATGGAGCTGCACTGGGTCAGCGACGGCGACGGAACGACCGAGACCCCGTACCTGTCGGCCGCGCATCGGGCCCTGCTGCGCGTCGGCATGACGCCGAAGCTGCCGCGCGAGGGCAAGGTGGTGGGACGCCTGCTGCTGGCGACCGAGCTCGCGCTCGCGGGCCACGTGGACGTGACGGTCGTGGGCGAGCCCGACGACGCGAAGACGCAAGCCCTGTGGGAAGCGGCGTTGCGTTGGTACGAGCCCCGCGCGACCGTCGAGCGCAGCGCCCCGGGCGAGCGCTACCCGGACATCGGCACCGCGGCGGTCTATCTGTGCACCGACACCGCCTGCTCCAGCCCGATCAAGGACCCCACCAAGCTCGCCGCCAAGGCCGACGCGTTCGCGAAGCTGAACCTGTAGCCGCGACCGCGGCGCAGCAGCCTACTTGTCCGAGGTTCGGTTCGCCCGCCAGCGCGTGCCGATCGGCTGGAAGCGACGAGCCAGCGCTTCGGCCTCGTCCTCGGCCGCCGTTCGCTTGTTGACGGGATCGGGGCCGGCCCCCGGCTCGGGAAACGGCGTGCCCCCGCGACGGACGAAGGGACGCCGCGCGGCGACCGGCGCGGGCGTCTGGGCCGGCTCGGTCGCGGGCGGTGTCGGCTGCGGTCGCGGTTGGTCGGTCGGAAGCTTGCGCGCCTGCGCCGACACCCGAGCCGCCGTGCGCGGACCGACGGGCGGAGGCGTGGGCACGATCGGCGTCGTCGGGTCCTCGCTGGTCTCCGGGGCGGGTGTGGGAATCGGCGACTGCGCAATCGGGCCGCCGAACGGGATGCCGCGCGGCGGCATGTGGGGCCGCGGCGTCGGAATGACGGGCACCGTGAGCTGCTCGGCGAGGTCCTCGAGGCGGGCGGCCGGCGGCACGATGGGCTGGGGCAGCGGCGTGGTGTCCGGCGCACGCCCCGGCATCGTGAAACCGGGCGGGCGCGCCGGGCCGGATACGCCGCGGCCGTGCGCCTGCGCTTGGGCCTGCGCGAACAACATCTGCTCGGTCGAAGCGTACGAGGCAGTGCGCTTGCGGTGGCGCGGCTGGATGGGCGCTGCCGTCGGCATCACCGGTGCCGGCGTCTCAAAGCCCGGGTCGGACACTTCAGGCTCCTCGACCGGCTCGAAAAGTTCACGCACGAGCTCGCCGAGCGGTGCGCGGCCCATCGGGATCGAGAACTGGAACGCGAAGTCCTCGAGCGCCATCCGCAGGTCGATGGCCGACTCGAAGCGCTCGTGCGGCGAGCGGGCGAGCGCCGTCATCACGATCTTCTCGAGCCACGTCGGGTAGTCGGGGCGGATCGAGCTCGGGCGCGGGATGTCGCCGGAGACGATGCGGTGCACGAGCTCGGTGTGGTTGTCGGAGCGGAAGAGTCGCTTCCACATCGTCATCTCCCACAACATGATCCCGAGCGAGAAGACGTCCGAGCGTCGGTCGACCGGCTGACCGAGCACCTGCTCCGGCGACATGTACGCGAGCGTGCCGCGGCGCACGGTGGCGGCTCCCGGCGCGGGAACCATCCCCGCGTAGCTGTCGTCGGCGCGCACGGCCGTATTGCGCACGGTCTGCGCCACGCCGAAGTCGATGAGCTTGACGTAGCCCTCGGGCGTGACGAGCACGTTGGAGGGACAAACGTCCAGATGCACGACCTGCAGCGGGATGCCGTCGGAGGTGCGCAGGTTGTGGGCGTAGTGCAGGCCCGAGGCGATGCCACCGGCGATCGTGAGCGCGTTGGCGAGACTGAGCGAGCGCTGCTCCCGACCGAGCTGCCGGATCAGGTACCGCAGCTCGTGCCCCCGCACCCACTCCATCGTGAAGAAGCAGGCGTCTCCGTCGACGCCCACGTCGTAGGCCTCGACGAGGTGCGGATGATTGAAGCCCGCCCCCAGCCGTGCCTCTTCGAGCAACAGCTCGCGCACGCGAGGATCGGCGGCGAAGTGGGGCAGGATCCGCTTGAGCGCGACGAGCTTCTCGTTCGCGACACCACCGGCGAACGCTTCGGCGGTTCGCTGCGCGAGGAAGACCTCGGCCATGCCTCCCTTGCCGATCTGCCGCAGGATGCGGTAGGCCGACAAGGATGCGCGAAGTGGCGTGTTCATGTGCGCACGAACCGGCCGCCCCCCCAGGTCGACCGGGCTCTGTACGCTAGCACATCCCCCGCCTCGGGTCGGACGGGCGCATCAGCCCCGACTCAACGAGACGACGGAACGAAACGACGGTCCGCGCCCCGAGTCGGCACGCTCGCCGGAAGGCTCACGGAACCCGCACGCGCTGGCCGCCACTGAGGACGACGCGTGGGAACGTCGGGTCGAGGGTGGTCACGACCCGCAGCACCTCACCTACCGTCACATTGCCCCGGGGCTCGATGATGACCGTCTCCTTGCCCGGATAGCGGCGCTTGGTCTCCTTGGCGACCTGGGCGAGCTTGGTCAGGTCGGTCACACGCCGCTCGCTGGCGTAGCGGGTGTCGGCGGAGGTCACCGTGTACGAGCCGGGCTCGACGAAGATCGTCAGACCCAGCGCGGCGGATCCGGGGCGCATCTCCAGGCCCGTCGGCGGCAGCAGGAAGAAGGGCTCGGCCCGCAGGCCCGCGCGCTCGCTGTTGACGAGGATCGACAGCGCGGGAGGATTGACCGGACGCGTCTCCGCCGCGGCATACGCGGCCTGGACCAGCGTGACCGCCGGCGTCTGGTGATGCACCGCGAACAAGACGCGCGTCGGGATCTCGACCCCGAACGTCGACGCCTCGACCGCGTGCTCGACCCACGCCTGCTGGAACGCATCGAAGAAGGCGGCCGGGCAGCGGCTGCGGCATTCCTCGGCCACCGTGGTGTCGGTGAGCGCCCCGCCCTGCAACCCGACCACGTCGTGGTCGAACACCTGCATGCGGTCGCTGGTCATCGTCACGAGAATCCCGGGCTCCATCGGCACGCCGACGCCGGACGGGAGGTTCTCGGTCCCGAGCGCCGAGTTGATGTGGTTGATGACGACCGTCGAGAACCCGCGAAGATCCTCGAACCCTTGCGCGGGTGCGGGCGCCATGGCGGAGACGAGCGTGGCGAGAGCGAGTGCGGTCAGCATCAGAATTCCTCCACCGGGGCCGGGATCCAGGGGTGTACGGTGCCTTCCTGAATCGGGGCTTGGGTCGCCGAGAGCCCGAGCGAGCGACTTCGCAGACGTTCCGAGAGCTGGTCGCGTCCGGGCGCCTGGCCCCCGAGAAAGCTGGGGAGCAGCGTCGTCATGCCGATGACGTGGTGCCGGTCTTCGCGTTCCACCGTCGCGACCCACAGCCGATGGGGATCGTGGGCGCAGTCCATCCGCACCAAAAAGCCGCCGTCCATCGTCTCGTGGGCCTCCTTGACGAGACCACCCACCACGTCGCTCATGTTCGACTGCCACATGCCGAGGCGGGCCAGTCGCTCCGCCGCCACCGACCCGACCTGGTCGATCAGCGGATCGATCGGCTGCATGTCGGCCGCGTCGCACTCGGCACCGCGCACCTCTCGGGCGTAGCGCTCGACCTCTTCCACGAAGCGGTGCTGCACCTGCTTGGGATCGGCATGTGCGGCGAGCTCGTTGGGAAGCGCCGACAGGATCGAAAGTGGCGAGCCACCTCCGAGCCAGGTGAGCAGGAAGAACGCATCCCAACCGCCGACGGTCTCACCGGCGCGGACGCACAAGCTGGTCTCGGACTCGACGCAATGAATGAACGAGTTCGCCGCGCGCCGGGGTGCCTCTTCGGGAGGCAGCGGCGCCGCGACGACGTCGGTGTTCTTGCAGCCCGGTCCCGGCAAGGCGAGGAGCGCCAGCGAAAGGACGCAAACGGACGGTCGACGCATCGATTTTGCGATAACAGACGGTTGCGGCCACCAGCAAGAAACCCGCGGGTTGGGTAGGACGATGAAGGTCGATGTAGGTGTTTGTCCGATTATTTGGGGATCGGATCGCAGACGTAGATGGTGGGCCCACGGTGGCTGCCCGACCCAAACACGCCTCGAACGCCGAACACGACCCGACCTACTTCCGCGCCCCTGACGACGCGATGGTCCTGCTGCACGGCGATAGTCTGGAACTGCTCGAGACCCTACCCGACGAGTCGGTCGAGGTGATCTTCGCCGATCCCCCCTACTTTCTGTCCAACGGGGGCACGACCTGCAAGAACGGCAAGCGGGTCAGCGTCGACAAGGGCAAGTGGGACCGCAGCCTCGGCGTCGAGGACAATCACCGGTTCAACACGCGCTGGCTCGCGGAGTGCCGCCGGATCCTCACCGACAACGGAACGATCTGGGTCTCGGGCACCAGCCACGTGATCTACTCCGTCGGGTTCGCGATGCAGCAGCTCGGCTACAAGATGCTCAACGAGATCGTGTGGGAAAAGCCCAACCCGCCCCCGAACCTGTCGTGCCGCTACTTCACGCACTCGACGGAGACGGTCCTGTGGGCCGCCAAGCACCGCAAGAGCAAGCACCACTTCAACTACCCCCGCATGCGCGCCGACAACGGCGGCAAGCAGATGAAGTCGGTGTGGCGCATGACGGCCCCGAGCAAGGGTGAAAAGCAGCACGGCAAGCACCCGACCCAAAAGCCACTGGCGCTGCTGGAGCGGATCCTCGCGGCGAGCTGTCCCGAGGGCGGACGCGTCCTCGACCCGTTCAACGGCAGTGGGACCACCGCCCTGGCGGCCGTACGCGCGGGATTCGCGTATACGGGGATCGACCTCGACGAGCGGTACCTGGACCTGACCCTCGCGCGGATCGGCGAGGAGCGGCCGGACTGGCTGCCCCGCCGCACGCTGCGGGTCGCCAAGTAGCCGCCGCGACTTTTTTCGTCCGGGGTCGAAAAAAAAACGCGACGGGCCGGTCGGCCCCGCGTGTGGGGGTCGAAATGCTCTTCCGAAGCACGACCTCCAAGTTTCTCTTGGCCTTGACCCTGATCCCGTTCGCTCCGGCCTGCGAAGAAGACGACGGCGGCGACGACAACGGCGACACCGGCAACAACGATGGCGGCGATGGCGGCGACCCCGGAGATGGCGGCGACCCCGATGATGGCGGCGACCCCGGTGATGGCGGCGACCCCGGTGACGGTGGCGACCCCGGTGACGGTGGCGACCCCGGTGACGGTGGCGACCCCGGTGACGGCGGCGACCCCGGTGACGGTGGTAGTGGCAGCGACGTCGGGGAGACCTGCACCGACAACTCCGAGTGCAGCGACCTGTGCGTGTTCGCCGGCGACTCCGACTTCGGCATCTGCACCATTCGTTGCGAGAGCTTCTCCGACTGCCCCGACTTCTGGGACTGCGCCCCGGTCGGCAACGCCAGTGGCGACTACTGCGTCCCGAGCTGACGCTGAAATCAGGACGCGACTGCGTCCTGGGGCGTCGACCGCATGAAGCGTTCGATGCTCAAGTCGAGTCGGCTGGCGATCGTACCCATGAGTTGATCGAACTCGTGGCGCCCGATCGCCAGCTCGATCTGTAGACGCCGGCGCGTTTGCGCCAGCAGCGTCTGCCGCACTTTGACGATGCGTCGGGCGGCACTCGAGCGATGCACCTTCAACAGCGGCGCGAGCGCGTCGACCCCGAGACCATGCAGGTAGTGCAGCCGAAGCAGATTGCGCTCGTCCGCCTCGAGATCGGCGAGCGCCCCCCGAAATGCCCGCGCGAACTGCTCGCGGTACTCGGCCTTGACGATGCCGAGCTCGGGGTCGGTCGCATCGTGGTGCACCTGGGCGAGCGCATCGTCGCTGACCAGCCGCGACGGGCCCCGGCGCATGCCGATCGCCTCTCGCACCGCGACCACGCGTACCCACGTCGCCAGCGGCCCCTGGCCGGCGTAGTGCGACAGCTTGCCCTCCTGCGGCGCCACGAGCAGCTTGGTCCGCACCCGCTGCTTGACCTCGTCCACGAACGACGCGTTGGCGTCGACCCGCGCGATCGCAGGGCCGAGCGGCGCGATCGCGAGGGCTTCGAAGCGGCGCATCGCCTCGGGGTGGCCACGACGGCAGGCGAGCGCGAGATACAGCTCGGTCGCGTGGAGGCGCTCGAGCTCCGCCGACACGCCCTCCACGTCGTGGTCGGTCCACCGCGCCGCGAGCTCGTCGACATACGTCGCCCAGGCCACGGGTGGGTCCGACCATTGCTCGTCGATCGCCGCGGCGACGCGACGCAGCCGGTCCACCGTCGCGCGGCGATCCTCGTCGTCGGCCGATGCCGGCAGCAATCGCGCCGCTGCCGCAGCCAGGGCCGAGTCCGAGGCGATCACCGCCGACATCATAGCCATCGCAGGCGGCGACCGTGGTAGGTAGCCACAGGCTCGCGATGGACGAGGCGGCGATCGAGGAGCGGCTGGCCGCGTTCGTGGCCGGCGAGCTCGATGACGAGGAGCGAGGCCGGGTCCAGGCCTACCTCGACGCGCATCCGCAATGGCTCGCCGTGGTGGCCGCGCTCGCGCCCTCGTGGTCGGAAGGCTCCGACGCAGACGGGTCGGCCCCGACCTTGCGTCGGATCCGCGCAGCCGAGCGGACGCGCCTGGCCCCCGGTACGCGGCTGGGTCCGTACACGCTACGCACCGAGATCGGGCGCGGCGCCATGGGGACCGTCTACGAGGCCTACGACCCTCGACTGCGCCGGGAGATCGCCATCAAGGTGCTCTCGCCCCGCGAGGGGGTCGGCGCAGCGCTCGCCGAGGCGCGCGCCGCCGTGCAGGTGCGCCACCCCAACGTGGTGGAGGTGTTCGACACCGGGCACGCGTCGGGCCGAGCGTTCATCGCCATGGAGCTGCTGCGCGGCGTGGACCTGTCGGCGTGGCGACGGACGCGGCCGCGCCGGATCGACGAGGTGCTGCACGTGTTCGTCGATGCCGGTCACGGGCTGGCCGCCGCCCACGCCAAGGGCCTGGTGCACCGCGACTTCAAGCCGGCGAACGTGTTCGTCACCGATGCGGGTCGGATCGTCGTGCTCGACTTCGGTCTGGCCGCCGACGTGCCGCCGGACGACGACGCCAGCGAGGGCACCGCGGTCGGGACCCAGGCGTACATGGCTCCCGAGCTTCGCGCCGGCCGCAAGTGGGACGCTCGCGTCGATCAGTTCTCGTTCGGGGTGGCGCTGGCCGAGGCGCTCGACGGCGAGCTGCCGGCGGCCTCGGCCTTGGCCGGGCGCCCCCTCGGGATCGCGCCGGCCGTCGGGCGCGTGCCCGTCCACGTCCGCGCCGCGCTGCGCCGCGCCACGAGCCCCGATCCCAGTGAGCGGTTCGCCGACGTCGACGCGATGCTCGCGGCGTTGACCCACCGTCGCGCCTCCCGATGGCCCTACGCCATCGCGGTCATGGGCGTCGGGCTCGGCGCGGTCACGTTCGGCGGGGATCCATGCGCCGAGGTCGGCACGGAGATCGACGCGAGCTGGAATCGCGACGCCGCCACGACCGTGCGCCGCCGGTACACCAAGATCGCGACGGTCGACGACCGCGTGGCCCAGCTGGACGCCTACGCGGCGGACTGGACCCGCATGCGTCGGCAGCAGTGTCGGGCGGGCGAGCAAACCAGCCCCGGGGCGCGTGAGTGTGTCACGCGCGCCCGACATGCCGTCGATGCCGTGGTCGAGGTGCTGCTCGGTGACGACGACGACCCGCGCGCGCTCGAGGCGATCGACACCCTCCCCGAGCTGGCCCGCTGCGACTCGACGCAGCGTGGCGCCGGCTTGGACGCACAGACCGAGGAGCTGATCGCACGCGTCGATGCATTGCGCGCCGGTGGCCGCACGGCGGACGCGATCCGGACCGGCCGGAGCCTGATGTCGCGCCTGCAGCGAGCGGCGGTCGATCCGGAGCTCGCGGCCCGGGCTCACCGCGCCTACGGACTGGCCCTGCGTGACGCCACGCAGTACCAGGAGGCACGGCAGGCGCTCGTCACCGCGCGGGATCTGGCGATGGAAGCCTCCGACGATCGGCTGGTCGCGGACGCGTACGCCGACCTGGCGTGGCTGGTGGGGTACCTGCTGTCGCGACACGACGAGGGGCGCGACCTGGTGCGCCACGCGACCGCGTGGGCGCAGCGCGTCGGAGATCCGCCGCAGCTGCAGATGCATCGCCACCGGACGGCCGGTTGGATCGAGCTCGACGCCGGCGACGCGGTCGCTGCGATCCCTTGGTTCGAGCAGTCGCTGGCCGCGATCGTCGGCCAGACCCCCACCGATCTCGAGGACAGGGCGATGACGCTCAACGGGCTCGGGGCGGCGAAGACGACGGCCGGCGACATCGAAGGTGGACTGTCGGCGCTGCAGCAGGCCGCGGACGTCCTCGCCTCGCTGCGCGGCGACGACCACGTGACCGTCGCGACCGTGCGCAACAACATCGCCGCGGGACGGCGGGCCCAGGGCGACCTACGCGGGGCGATCGCGCTGTTCGAGCACAACCTCGAGATCTTCGAGCGGGTGCAGGGGCCCACTTCGGTCGCGGCCGCGCAGACGCGGATCAATCTCGCCGTGGCCCACCTCGACTTCGGTGACTTCGCGCTCGTGCTCCGCTACGCCAACGACGCCCTGACCGCGCTGCAGGCCGGCCTGGAGCCCGGGCATCCTTTGATCGCGAAGGCCCACACCCTGCGCGGCGACGCGCGGTTGCAGCTGGGCGACCACGAGGGCGCCCTCGAGGACCTCAACGTCGCCCTCGAGCTCGAGCTGCACTCGCTGGGACCCGCGCATCCGTCCGTCGGCCTCGCACTGACGGACCTGGGATCGGTCTACTACGAGCTCGTGCGGCCCGGCGAAGCCATCGCGCACCACCGTCGAGCGCTGGAGGTGCTCGAGCCGGCCTTGGGCGCCGACCATGCGAGCTTGGCGATCGTGTGGACCAACCTGGCCCTGGCCCACATCATGGCCGACGACTACGCGTCGGCCCGCACGGCCCTGGAGCAGGCGGTCGACATCGGCGGACCGCAGAGCATCGCGAGCGCGCGCACCCACCTCGGCCGCGTCCTGCTGCACGACGGCGAGGTGCAGGCCGCGATCGCCCTGCTCGAGCAAGCGCTGACCGACCACGCCGCCGTCGACGCCGATCCGGTGCACGTCGCCCAGACGCAGGTGGCGCTGGCCCGCGCGCTCGTCTCGATCGATCCGGCACGCAGCCGAGACCTGATCGACACGGCGCTGCCGGTGCTCGACGCCAACGACGCCGCCGACACGGCGGCGGACGCCCGCGACACGCTGAGCTTGCTGCCCTGAGCCACGACCGTCCGCGCGGTCGTGTCCCCCGGGCCGCGCTCAGCCGTCGAGAATCTCGGACTCCTTCTTGGCGATCAAGTCGTCGACGGCCTTGACCTGGTCCGCCGTGACCTTCTGGATCTCCTCGAGCCCGCGCTTGAGATCGTCTTCGCTGATCTCCTTGTCCTTCTCGCTGGCCTTGAGCATGTCGTTGGCATCGCGCCGCGACTGGCGGATCGCGATCTTGGCGTCCTCGCCCGAGTCATGGGCCTGCTTGACGAGCTCCTTGCGACGCTCTTCGGTGAGCGCCGGGACCGGGACACGGACGACCACGCCGTCGTTGCTCGGGTTGAGCCCGAGGTTGGCGTTGTTGATCGCCCGCTCGATCGCCGCGATGTTGTTGCGGTCGTAGGGCTTGACCACCAACAAGCGCGCGTCGGCCACCGACACCGTCGCCACCTGCTTGAGCGGCATCTGGGTCCCGTAGCTGTCGACACGCACGTCGTCGAGGACGGCCGGGTTGGCCCGACCCGCGCGCACACGCGCGAGCTCGCGTCGCAGGCGCTCGAGCGCCTTCTCCATCCCGTCCTTGGCCAGTTCCTTCGCGTCGTCGATCATGGTCGCTCCTCTTTCGAATCCGTTGGGGTCGTCAGTTCGCGGCGGACACCAGGGTGCCGACATCCTCGCCGAGCACGACGCGACGGATGTTACCCCGGGTCCGCATGTCGAACACGACGATGGGCAAGTCGTTGTCCCGGCACAGCGAGATCGCCGCGCCGTCCATCACCCGGAGATTCCGGTTCAAAACGTCGCCGAACGTGATTTTGTCGAATCGCTTGGCGTCCAGGTGCGCGACCGGGTCGCGGTCGTAGACCCCGTCCACCTTCGTGGCCTTGAGCACCACGTTCGCCTCGATCTCCAGGGCGCGCAGCGCCGCCGCCGTGTCGGTGGTGAAGTAGGGATTGCCGGTTCCCGCGGCCAAGATCACGACCTCGCCCTGCGACAGCAGCCGAACGGCGCGCCGCTGCGTGTACGTGTCACACACGCGCTCCATCGAGATCGCCGACAGCACCCGCGCGATCGTGCCGCGACGGACGAGCGCGTCGGCCATCGCCATCGAGTTGATGACGGTCCCGAGCATCCCCATCGCATCGGCGTTGGTGCGGTTCATCCCCTCCGCGGCGGCCGAGACCCCGCGGAAGATGTTGCCGCCGCCGATGACGACGCCGACCTGCACCCCGAGTGAGACGACCTCGCCGATCTCGTCGGCGATGGTCGACAGCACGTCCGTGTCGATGCCGTACCCATCCCCTTGCAGGGCCTCGCCGGACAGCTTGAGGAGGATCCGGCGGTAGCGGGGTCCGGATCGATCGGCAGAAGTGGAGTCTGTTACAGCGTCGTCGGCCATCGGCGGTCCGAGGGGGGCCGGCAGCTCGGGCCGGCGGTGCCGCCCGGAGCTCGCCGACGGCAAGGGCTCACGAGCCCTGGATCTGGGCGGCGACTTCGGCCGCGAAGTTCTCTTGTTTCTTCTCGAGTCCCGCGCCCAGCTCGAAGCGTGCGAAGCGGCGGATCTGGACGTTTTCGCCCAGCTTGGCGACGAGCTCCTTTTGGATCTGCTCGATCGTCTTCTTGTTCTCTTTGACGAACGCCTGCTCCATCAGCACGTGCTCGGAGTAGAACTTGTTGATCTGACCGTCGACGATCTTGTCGACGATCTTCTCCGGCTTGCCTTCGGCGATCGCCTTCTCGCGAAGAATCCCCCGCTCCTTCTCCACGGCGGCGGAGTCCATCTCCTCGCGGCGGACGCAGTCGGGGTTCATCGCGGCGATCTGCATCGCCACGTCGCTGGCGAAGGCGGCGAAGTCGTCGGTCTTGGCGACGAAGTCGGTCTCGCAGTTGATCTCCACCAACACGCCGATGCGCTTGTTGGCGTGGATGTACGAGTGCACGACGCCCTCGGTCGCGATGCGACCTTCCTTCTTGGCGGCGCTCGCGAGTCCCTTCTTGCGCAGGAACTCGGTCGCCTTGTCGAGGTCGCCGTCGACCTCCTTGAGGGCTTTCTTGCAGTCCATCAGCCCCGCGCCGGTGGCTTCGCGGAGCTCCTTGATCAGGGCGGAAGTAATTTCGGCCATTGGAATCTGGTCCTCGTCGCGATGACTCAGTTGCTGGTCGTGGGGGCTTCGGTCGCGGCTGCGGCCGCAGCCGCTGCTGCGCCGTCCGTGTCCTCGGGCGCCTCGGGCGAGGCCGCGGCTTCCGGCGTGGGCAGGTTGCCACGGCGCGAGACGATCTCGACCTTCGGGCCGTCGCCGCCGGTCATGACGCGGATGGTCTCCGGCGCCTCTTCCTGGGCGGCCGACTGCGCCACGGCGCGCTGCTTGCCGATGCGGGTGCCCTCGAGGCACGCCTCGGCGATCTTCGAACAGAAGAGCTTGATCGAGCGGATCGCGTCGTCGTTGCCGGGCACCACGTAGTTGATGAGGTCGGGCTCGGCGTTGGTGTCGGCCACGGCGACCACCGGGATCCCGAGGCGGCGCGCCTCGTTGATCGCGATGTACTCCTTGGCGGGGTCGACCACGAAGATCGCGCCGGGGAGCTTGGGCATGTCCTTGATGCCGCCGAGGTTGCGCTCGAGCTTGGCGCGCAGGCGCTCCATCCGAAGGACTTCCTTCTTGGTGAGCTTTTCGTGCGTGCCGTCTTCGGCCATGCGCTCGAGCCCGCGCAGCTTGTCGATCGACTGCTTGACGGTCTTCCAGTTGGTCAGCGTGCCACCGAGCCAGCGGGACACGACGAAGTACTGACCGGCGCGCTGCGCCTCGTGGATCATCACGTCGGCGGCCTGCTTCTTCGTTCCGACGAAGAGCACGGGGTTGCCGTCGGCGGCGACCGAGCGGATGAACGAGTAGGCGCGACGGAACAGCTGGGCCGTCTGCTGAAGGTCGATGATGTGGATGCCGTTGCGCGCCCCGTAGATGTAGGGCTTCATCCGCGGGTTCCAGCGGTCGGTCCGGTGTCCGAAGTGGACGCCGGCCTGGATGAGCTGGCGGATGGTGATGATGCGCTGGGCGTCGTCTTGGGCGGAGGCAGCCTTGCTGCCGGTTTCAGTCGTGGTTTGCATCGTCTCGTCCTGGCGTTTGGCCTCTGCGCCGGTCGTCGGACTCCGGTCAAGCCGCCCTCGCACTGAGCTCGGAACGACCACGCCACCGTGTCCTCGCGGGCATGGGGATTGGATTGGGGCGCGTGGTTATCACCGTGCTGCGGGGCTCGCAAGCCGGCGCAAGGGCCCGCTCGAAGGCCGTCGGGGGCCGCGCGCGGCGGCCGCGCGAGCACGCCGAACGTAACCGCGGGGGCCCGCGTGCCGATCGTGGGGTCTGTCACCCGTCAGGTGGCGTGGCGACTCGCCCCACCGCCTGCGTTACTGTACGCCCACTCGCCGCCCCGTGCTCCGCGCCGCTCTCACCTTCGTCGCGTTCGGCATCGGCCTGTCGGCCGGTTGCTACTCCGAACGACTCCCGCCTCCGGCCTACCGCTACCCGTGCGACAGCGACCTGGACTGTGACCAGGGCGAGTCGTGCGTGCTGGGCCTGTGCGAGTTCCGCTGCTCGACGGCCACGTTCGAGACGGACTGTCCGTCCGACGGCAGCTACCTCGCATGCATCAATGGTCTGTGTGCCAACGGCTGCGAGGTCGGCACCGATACCTGCCCGGACCTGACCGAGTGCATCGACCTTTCGGCGCTCGGCATCAGTGTCGGCGGCAGCAGCAACCCGTTCGGCGGCTCGTCCAACACCAACGTCGGCGTGTGCGGTCGCATGTGCGAGGTCGGCGGCGACAGCTGCCCCGGCGGTGAGGTCTGCATCCTCGGGTTCTGCACGCCCGAGTGCGATCCCGAAGATCCGGCGGCCTGTCCCGAGGGTCTGGCGTGTCTGCCCGACCTCGGGGTCTGCGGCCCGCCTGCGGCCGCGGGCGATTCGGGGGGGTCGGCCACCAACGGCAGCGACTCGATGACCGGCACCGGCTCGGACTCCGCCGGAACCACGGGGGGCGCATGAACACGTTCACTCGCTCGCTCGCCCTCGCGCTCGCCACGACCACCGGGTGCGCGACCACGGCGACCGCCCTGCCCCGCCCGATGGCGCCCGATGTCCGCGTCGGCGCAATGGGCGAACGCACCCGTTTCGAGCAGGTCCCGGTCGAGCGCACGACCGATCGCGACGACGACGGGGCCACCCGCGCCGAGAAGCGCCGCAAGAGCCTGTTCTGGGGCGGCGTCGCCCTGCTCGGCATCGGCACGGTCGGGTTCCTCGGCTTCGGCATCGGCGGTCGTGTCGTCCAAAAGCAGATCAACGACGGCTACAACGACGGCACCCTCACGCGCAGCGAAGAGGACAAGTTCACCAAGCGCGGCGAGCTGATGAACGGGCTGGCGATTGCGTCGGCCGTGGTCGGCTTCGCCGGCGTCGTGCTCGCCTCGGTGACGTTCACGATCGACCGTACGCGCTGCGGCAAGCTCGAGCCGCGCCGCGACTGCGGCGGCCCGGACGAGTACGAGGTGA
>CALBMM010000325.1 GCA_937896535.1 uncultured Pseudomonadota bacterium | reverse complement strand
AGTCGAACTCGATGCCCTGGCCGATCCGGTTGGGACCGCCGCCGAGGATGAGGACCTTCTTGCGGTCGGTGATGCGCGCCTCGTCCTCGCGCTCGTAGGTCGAGTACAGGTAGGGCGTGTGCGCCTCGAACTCCGCGGCGCAGGTGTCGATGCGCTTGTACACGGGCACGATGCCGGCGCGCAGCCGCGCCGCGCGGACCGCCTCGCTGGAAACGCCGCACAGCTGACCGATGCGGATGTCGGAGATGCCGTTGCGCTTGGCCAGGCGCAGCGTCGCCTCGCCCGGGGGACGGCCGAGGGCCGAGTCGGCGGTGATCTTCGCCTCGACGTCGAGGATCGCGGCGATCTGATGGATGAACCAGGGGTCGATCTTGGTGCGCTCGTAGACCTCCTCGGGGGAGGTCCCGCGTCGCAACGCCTCGGCCACGTACCAAAGTCGCTGCGGCGACGGGCGGCCGAGCATGCTCGCCACGTCCGTGTCCTCGTCCTCGGGGGTCCAGTCGAAGCCGTAGGTGCCCTGCTCGAGGCTGGCGATCGCCTTGCCCATCGACTCGCGGAACGTGCGGCCGATCGCCATCGCTTCGCCCACGGACTTCATCTGGATCGTCAGCGTGTCCTCGGCGCCGCGGAACTTCTCGAACGCGAACCGGGGCATCTTGGTGACCACGTAGTCGATGCTGGGCTCGAAGCTGGCCGGGGTGGCCTTGGTGATGTCGTTGTCGAGCTCGTCGAGCGTGTAGCCGACGGCGAGCTTGGCCGCGATCTTGGCGATCGGGAAGCCGGTGGCCTTCGACGCCAGTGCCGACGAGCGCGACACCCGGGGGTTCATCTCGATGACGACCTCGCGGCCGGTCTCCGGATCGATCGCGAACTGGATGTTGCAGCCACCGGTGGTCACCCCGATGCGCGACACGACCATCTTCGCGTGGTCGCGCATGCGCTGGTACTCCTTGTCGGTCAGCGTCTGGGCGGGGGCGATGGTGATCGAGTCACCGGTGTGCACCCCCATGGGGTCGAGGTTCTCGATCGAGCAGATGACGACGAAGTTGTCCTTGCCGTCGCGCATCACCTCGAGCTCGTATTCCTTCCACCCGAGGATCGACTCCTCGAGCAGCACCTCGCCATCGAGACTCTCCGACAGGGCGTTGTCGATGCGCTCGTCGAACTCGTCGCGGTTGTAGGCGATGCCCGCCCCGCTGCCGCCCATCGTGAAGCTCGGCCGGATGATGCAGGGAAAGCCCAGCTGTTCGAGCGCCGCCCTCGCGTCGTCCTTGCTGCGGCAGTAGATCGAGCGTGGGACGTCGAGCCCGATCTCGAGCATCGCGGCCTTGAACTGGTCGCGGTCCTCGGCCCGCTCGATGACCGCGATGTCGGCCCCGAGCAGCTCGACGCCGTGCTTTTCCAGGATACCCAGACGCGCGGACTCGATCGCGAGGTTGAGTGCCGTCTGGCCGCCGACGGTCGGGAGCACCGCGTCGGGCTTTTCGCGGGCGATGATGAGCTCGATCTCTTCGGGGACCAACGGACGCACGTAGGTGCGGTCGGCGATCTCCGGGTCGGTCATGATCGTGGCGGGGTTGGAGTTGACCAACACCACCTCGTAGCCCTCTTCCTTGAGGGCCTTGACGGCCTGGGTGCCCGAGTAGTCGAACTCGCAAGCCTGTCCGATGACGATCGGACCGGAACCGAGAACCAGAATACGGTGGATGTCGTCGCGGCGTGGCATCGGCGGAAGGGAGAGGGGACGTTGCGGCGCCTAGCGCCGGTGGACCTTTCCGCCTTTGAGCTCGTGCTCACTGCCGATGCGCTGGACGATGGCGTCCGACCAATCGGACACGTCCCAGCCCAGGTCGGCGAGACCGTCGAGGATCCGCGCGCGAAGGCGCAACGAGTCCTCTTTTTCGTGGACCAGGCGCTGGACCAACGGGGCCTTGGTGTTCGCCTCGTCGGCGATGTCGAGCATTTGCTCGACGCACAGGAAGCGCACGCCCTCGTCGTGGTCTTCCAGATAGCGCGCGAGCGTCGTGGCGACGGAGGGGTCTTCGATCTCGGCCAGATGCGTCAGCAGCTGGATCTTCTTGCTGGGGTCGCGCTCGTACCCGGGGGGGTGCTGGGCGAGGAGCGCGTCGAGGATCTCCCATTCCTGTTCCTCGTTCGCGACGTCTTCGACGATGCGCAGGGCCCACGCGATGTTGTCGTGCTCGAGACAGAACTGCTTGGCGGCGGGCAGCACCTTGGCGCCCAGACCCGACAGCTGGCGGTAGGCCCAGCCCTTCTCTTCCTCGTCCTCGATGCTCTTGGTGGAGACGATCGTGAAGCGCTTCATCAGGCCCACGAGCGCTTCGTCCGAGCCGTCGGCGAGCAACGTCTCCATGGCCGCGTAGCGCTCCGCCGACTGGTTGTACTTGTTCGTCGCCGCCTTGACGGACTTGTCCAGGCGCGACTTGGCTCGTCCAGTGCTCGAAAAAAGGTCTTTGAGGCCCACGCGGCAACGCCCCCGGCGCGCGGGTTCTATCGTGTCGGCCCCGGGCCATCAACCGCGGCAGGACGCGTGACGGGGCGGACGCTCGCGCCCTTGCATGGATGCATGTGAGGGCGCGCAGACGCCGGGGGATCGTCAGGTTCCGGTCGACCCGGACGAGCCACCCGTGCTAGCGGCGCCGGTCGAGTCGGTCGTGGCGCCGTCGGAGGTTCCGCTGTCGGTCGTCCCCGTGTCGGTCGTCCCCGTGTCGGTCGTCCCCGTGTCGGTCGTCCCCGTGTCGGTCGCACCGGTCGTCTCCGCCGTGTCGCCCGAACCCGACGAGGTGGCGCCGTCGCTGCCCGACGTCTCCGAGCCCGAGCTCGACGTGGTGTCCGGCGATCCGGTCGTCAGCGGCACGCTCGTGCCCCCGACCCCGGCCAACGAGCAATCGCCCGCGGTCTGCTCCCAGTCCGCGTCGTCCTCGTCGTGACAGCAGCCGTCGGGGCGACAGACGTAGCCGGCGGGACACTGCGGTGCGGTCTCGACGTCGCACGAAAACAGCACCGCGCCCGACGGCGGTGAAAAGCACGCGCCCGTGAACAGGCCGAGGCACAGGCCGAGGCCGAAGGCACCGATGCGCGCCGGGCTCAAAACCGCACCTGCCATCCCCCGGCCGTGGGGCGAAGCTGCCACCGTCGCGCGGTGCGGCCCTTGCCACGGCGTCGCGAGGCGTCGACCGAGAACAAAGTGACCGCCGCGGCCACGGTCAGGCCGGTCACGACCGCCAGGCCGATCGCGGCGCGTTGGTACGCACGGCCGCGATCGAGGATCTTCTCGTACTCGTCCTGTTCGTCGGCGTACAGCGGCTGCGCGCCCGTCTCGGCGTCGAACAAGGTCGCGAGGCGGACGGCGCGGTCCTCTTGCCGCTCGGCGAGGCCGGCGAACACACCCGCGGTCGTCCCGACGGCGAACCCGGCGAAGAGCGTCCACCAGCCCGCGGTCTGCATGCGGCTGAGCTTGGGCAGCGGTTCCTCGGCGGGTGCATCGTCGTCGGCCACGTCGTCGCCGTCGGCCGCGTCGCCGTCGTCGGTCGTGTCGATTTCGTCACCGTCGTCGCTGTCGCCGTCGTCGTCGGTCGTGCCGCTCTCGTCGCCGTCGGCATCCGCGGTCGCGTCGGCGACCGACGCGTCCTCGTCGGCGAGCGCGGTGGGCTCGTCGTCGTCGGGGGGCGCTTGCTCGTCCGGCACCGCGGCGTCCTCGGTGTCGAGCGGCGCGTCGTCGTCCGCGTCGGCGACGGCCGTCGCCGGGGCGAGTGCGGCTGCGCCGGATGCGGGCGCCGTCGCGATCGCGAGGGCGAGGACCACACCGACGAGACGGGTCGAGGTCCGGTGGCAGGGCAGCAGCGCCATCGTCGGCGCGACTATAGACCCCGCTGCGGGCCCGGCAAAGGCAGCGGGGGCACGGGCGTGCTCCCTGCGGGTTTGGGGGTAGGATGCGCCGCGAATGCGGGGACAGACCCACGTCCGACGCTTCGGGCTGCGCCTGGCGGTGTGTTGGCTCGCCGTCGTCGCGTGTCGGACCGAAGGCGGCACTCGGCCGCCGGCGGATCTGCCTCCGGCCGAAGTGTACGAGGCCCCGCCGGACTTCACCGGGGCGTGGATGGGCGAGGTCGAGTCGACCACGGGCACACTGCGCATCGAGTCGCTCGGCGACGGCCGCCTGTACGGCACGTACAAGGTGGAGGGGGTCGACGTGCGCTACGTGCTCGCGCTGCAGCAGACCATGCAAGCCGGCGGCGACGAGGAGCTACCGACCAATCGCTGCACGTTCACGTGGCAGGACGGTCGCGGCGGTCGCGGGACCGGATGGCTGCTCATCAATCGCGAGTCCTCGGCCCTGACCGGGGCGTTCGGCGAGGGCGGCGATCACAACGGCGGCATGTGGAGCTTCATCCGCAAGGAGTGACGCGCCGTCGCGTCACGCCGAGCAGCAGCAGCAGCATCAGCCAACCGGTCGGCGTCGAGGGTCCGCCGTTCCGACAGCCGCAGCCGGTCTCGGCGTTTTGCATGCCGAAGGTCGTGCCGCCCGCGGGAACGGTCGGGTTCGCCGGTCCCGTCGTCGCGTCCGGGCCGTCGCTGCCGGCCGACGCGCCGGCGCCGGTGGTCGTCTCGTCGAAGATGTCGTCGCCGTACGTGCCCGCGGTATCGGCCGCGCCCGTCGTGTCGCCACCTCCGCTCGTGCTGCCGCCGGTCGAGCATGCCGGGTCGTTCACGCAGACGACCACCGACTCGGTGACCTCGTTGAGGTCGGCGTCGATCGCCGTGACCTGCAGCGTCCACTGTCCCGGGGGGACGGCGGTCAGGTTCCACTCGTAGGGCGGGAAGTCGTCGGCCATCTCCTGCGCCGCCTCGACGATGTCGAGCCGCACGGACAGACCGCCGAAGCTGTCGGCCACGTCGGCGGTGACGACGAAGTCGGCCGGACTGTCCCCTGGCGTCGGCGAGGTGATCGTGACGACCGGTGGGCCGTCGTCGACGCGTGCGCCGATGCGCGCGAGGATGTCGGCGCTCGAGTTCTGCTGTCCCGCGCTGCAGCCGACGTGCGAGGGGCACGTGGAACCCGAGGTCGTCACGCAACTCTCGCCGAAGCGCAGTCCGTTGGCGGTATAGCCCCCGCATACCTGACCGGTGGCCGTCACGCTCTCCAGACCCCAGCCGAAGGCGAGGGCGGTCAGCGCGTTGAAGGCCACCCGGCTCATGTCCGTCTGCTGCTGGGCGTTCATACAGCCCCAAAACAGGAAGCTGATGTTCTCCGCCTGAGCGTCGTCGCAGTCGGCGAGTCCGATCGCCGCCGAGCAGCCGATGTCGAACAGCGCCGTGTTGCTCGCCTCGTCGCCCATCACGAGCATGTCGTAGGCGACGTTTTGCGGCCGCGTGAACGTGTAGATCACGTCGAACGGCGCCGTGGCTTCCTTCATCCAGTACAACAGCTCGTCGCGTTGCGCGTCGGTCAACGCCGGCCAGCCGCTGATGAGTCCCGGCGTGAAGCCGTTGGACGTATAGGAGTCCATCGTCGGGTCTTGCCCGGCCGTGTCGACCAGCTGTGTCGGCTCGGTATTGATGAAGACGATCCGCTCGGCCCTCGCGACCGTCGGAAGCAGGCACCCGATGCCCGCGAGCCCCAGCGTCCAACCCAAGCGTGTCATGCGATCATCGTAGCAGCGCCGGTCGCGAGGGGGCGAAAACGCGGCCGGCGGACGAAGCGCCCGAGGGCGGGGCCGCGCGAACGCGGTCCGAGCGCCGACGGCGACCTACCCGACGTGGATGCGTGCGTTGCCGGTCGGGTCGATCTGACCCTTGATGTCGGCCTGAACGTTGAGCGTGTGGCTGCACGCCGGCGACGTGGGTCGACACGAGGCGGGGATCTCGAATTCGATCGACACCTCGTGGCGCGCCCCGGCCTCGACCGTGGTTCCGATCTCGTGCCGACGCTCGGACACCGTGTGGCGCGTCCAGCCGGCGGTGAGGTGTCGTCGATCGGACAGCTCCGCGGCCTCGGCTTCCTCCACGCGCCGACCGTCGCCGTCGTTCCAGTGACGATCGGCTTCGATGATCTTGACGATGACCGCCTCCACGTTCGCGGGCTTGCTTCCCCCGACGATCGTGATGGTCGCCGACGCCGTGTGACCGGGTCCGACCGCGTCGCCCGGCAGCGTGACTTCGACCCGGGCCCCCTCGGCGCCCAGGCTCTCGCGCATCTTGTCCGAAAAACCCATGTGGTGGCTCCCGACCCGGCGCCGAACGTACCCCACTCGGTCGACAAATTGGACCCACGTCCGTCGGGGGCCACAAAACGAACGTCCGGGACTCGGGTTTCCAACGCCCCGCCCGTGGGGCGGGCGATACCGGCCACAGATCGCCTCTGGAGCCACGTTTGACGCACATCCGACGGCGATCCGCGCGCTACCGCGGCCGGGGTCTCGCAGTTATGCTTCGCCGTCATGCGCACCCCCCAACGATCTTGGCGCACCGCATCGGTGTCGGTTTCGGTTGCCTCGCTTCTCGCGCTCACGGCCCTCGGCGGCTGCAAGCAGGTCGAGGAGATGATGGGCAAGAAGGACGAGGGTTCGTCCGAAGAGGAGTCGAAGGAAGAATCGAAGGAAGCCGCGGACGGCGGCGAGGAGACCAAGGAGGCGGCTCCGCCCGTCGAGGACCCGGCCAAGCTCGACCCCGAGCCGATCGCCGAAGCGGAAGTCGAGGCGGTCCCGGTCGAGGCGATGCACACGGGCCTGGACCTGATGCTGCAGATGATCCCGGCGGAAGAGGACGGCTACTTCATCGTCCGCGATGCGACCGTCCTGGCGGCCTACGCCGACGAGGCGCTGCGTTTCGCCGACGGCCCCCTGGCGACGCTGGCGGCCGATCCGATGGCGGCCGGCTCGCCGGAGATGAAGGAGATCACCGACGGGTTCGCGATGATCAAGCCCAAGGTCGAGGAGGTCAAGCAGGCCCTCGACACCTCGGGGCTCAACCTCAAGGCCGGCGCGGCGATCATTCGCAACAAGTCCGGCGACATGACGATGGTCTTCAACGCCGAGTCGCCCGACGCGGTCGCGAACCTGGTCACGGCGCTCGGGGGCAAGCCCGACGGCGAGCTCAAGTGCAAGGCGATCGAGGGCATCGACGGCTTCAACGTCTGCACCGAAAACCAGGCCCAGCTCGACGCGTACAAGCCGCGTGAAGACCCCGCAGAGCTTCGCCAGGCGCTGACCGACGGCATTCCCGGCGTCGAGCTCGAGGACGCCAACGTGCTCGCGCACTTCCGCGAGGACGGCGAGTACTACATGGCCGTCTCGACGATCCCGGGGTCGGTCCACCTCGCGGTCGCGGCCGTCGAGAAGAACGACAAGATCAAGGAGATGGAGGAAGCCATCGCTCCGGCGGAGGCCAAGATCCTGTCCAGCGTCGACCCCGGAGCCGGGTTCATCTGGGCCTCGGTCGCGCCCGCGAAGATGACCGAAGGGATGGCCGCGATGGGTGGGCCCCCGCCCCTCACCGATTTCGGCAGCGCCCTCAACGGCCAGTTCCTGCTCGCGGGCTCGGTCGATCCGGGCGGCATCCTGCTCACGCTCGGCATGAGCGACACCACCAAGTGGGAGCCGCTGCGCGCGATGGCCATGGCCGAGCAGAAGAAGGCCACCGAAGAGCTCAACAAGGTCATCAAGGACGAGCTCGGTGGCCTCGGTGGCGCCAAGGTCGTCGTCGAGGACAAGCCCATCCAGATGGGCGGCGCCGAGGTCAAGACGGTCCACGTGGGCCTGACCGACCTTCCCGAGGGCGAGATCCTCAAGGCGTACACCGGTCTGCATCTGGACTCGTGGACCTTCGCGGCCAACGAGGGCTTCACGATCGCGTTCGGTCCGGACGAGGCCGGCATCGCCAAGCTCGGCGAGGCCGGCGCGACCGGGCCGTCGGCGGAGCTGCTCGCGAGTCTGCCGCAGCCGCTGGCCGATGGCCTCGGCCGCAACGAGGTCTCGCTCATCGTGCACTCGCCCATGGACTTCCTGCACGGCAAGCAGCTGCACGAGCTGATCAAGGGCGCCGCGGTGGCAGTGCCCGAGCTCAAGGCCGAGTCGGTCTACGCCGCGCTCGGGTTGCTCGCGCCGATCTCGAGCGGCACGATGTGGATCGCGCAGCCGGCCGGCAAGCCGCCGATCTTCCACGTGTCGGTGCAGGGCATCGGCAACCAGGAGACCGAAGAGGGCAAGCTGGCGCTGACGGCCGCGCACACGGTCGCCGATGGTGGTGATCCGGAGGAGGCGTTCAAGAACCTGGCGAGCCACTACGCGTCCTCGCCGATGGCGTACGCCTACAAGGCTCGCTCGGGCACCGACGGCCCGGGTTACCTGATCGGCTCGGGCACCGGTGCGGTCGTGGCGGCCGCTGCGATCGCCGTGCCCCTCGCGCTCGGCAAGCGCAACGAGCACCTCGCCGCCGACCTCGGGGTCAAGCCGGAGGATCCGGAGCCGGAGGTCAAGCCGGTCGAGGTGCCCAAGCCGGTCAAGGTCAAGAAGGTGCCCAAGCAGGATCCGAAGAAGGATCCGAAGAAGGCGGATCCGGCCACGCCGAAGACCGACGATCCCAAGAAGGATCCGGTGGTCGAGCCGCGGCGACCGCTGCCGCCCACGCCCACCGAGGACCCGAAGGCGACGCCCCGCAAGAAGGGCTTCGGCAAGCACGGCAAGTGAGGTCGCGGGGCCGCTCGGCCCGCGACGGACGGCGCAGTACCCTGCGGGGTCTGCGCCGTTTTTCGTGACGCCGGGTACGGAAACCCTCACGTAGGGGGAGATTTCGGGCGAGCGCTGCACCTGGGGCCTGAAGGGCGAAGGACGCCATCTGGCGCCCGGTTGACAGGGGTTGGGGCTGCGACCACACTCCGCCTGAAACCGGACCCTTCCGTAAGGGAAGGTTTCGTGTGCGTCCCATGAGTACCTCCAGCCAGGCCCAGGCCCGCCTCAAGGTCGGCGAGCTCGCCCGCAAGACGGGCAAGACGGTTCGCGCCCTGCGGCTGTACGAAGAGCGCGGCCTGCTCGAGCCGGCGCGCTCGGAGGGGGGCTTTCGTCTGTACGGACCCGACGAGGTCGCCCGCGTGTACTGGATCTCCAAGCTCCAGGACATGGGGTTTTCCCTGTCGCAGATCGAGGGCCTGCTCGCGACCGTCGAGGCGTCGTCGCGGGCGCCCGATGCGATGGACAGCCTGCGCGAGATGTTCCGCGGTCGCCTCGCCTCGACCCGCGCGCAGATCGACCGACTTCACCAGCTCGAGCGCGACCTCGTCGACAGCCTCGCGTACCTCGAGGGTTGTCGGGTCTGCGAGACCGACGACGCCATCGAAGGGTGTGCCTCCTGCGAGGCCCCCGTTCACGCCGATACCCGCGCGCCGAGCCTCATCGCCGGCGTGCACCTGACCACCGCCCCCATCGCGGCGCCATCGCTCGTGCGCCGTGGGGAAGGCTGAGCTCCACCATGACCGTCAAGACACCGATCTATCTCGACTACGCGGCCACCTGCCCCGTCGACCAGCGCGTGGTCGATGCGATGCTGCCGTACTTCACGCACGACTACGGCAACGCCGCCAGCCGCACCCACGCCTTCGGGTGGGCGGCCGAAGAGGCCGTCGACAACGCCCGCAACGAGGTCGCCGCGACCATCGGCGCCGACCCCAAGGAGATCACGTTCACGTCGGGCGCGACCGAGTCCGACAACCTCGCGATCAAGGGTGTGGCCGAGTACCTCGCCGAGAAGGGCAAGCACATCATCACGGTCGTCACCGAGCACAAGGCGATCCTCGACGCGGCCAAGTACCACGAGCGCCACGGCGGCGAGGTCACGTACCTCGGCGTCGACGGCGACGGGCTGATCACCCCCGAGCAGGTCGCCGCCGCGATTCGACCGGACACCGTGCTCGTGTCCGTGATGTTCGGAAACAACGAGACCGGCGTCATCCAGCCCATCGCCGAGATCGGCGAGGTTTGCCGTCGACACAAGGTCCTGTTTCACACCGATGCGGTGCAGGCCTTCGGCAAGGTCCCCATCGACGTCGAGACGATGAACATCGACCTGATGAGCATCTCGGCCCACAAGATCTACGGGCCCAAGGGCGTCGGGGCCCTGTACGTGCGGCGTCGCAAGCCACGGGTGCGCATCTCCCCGCAGATCCACGGTGGCGGACACGAGCGTGGCAACCGTTCCGGCACGCTCAACGTCCCCGGCATCGTGGGCTTCGGCGCCGCCGCCAAGATCGCCCGGGAGTCGATGGCGGACGAGGGCACGCGGATCGCAAAGCTGCGCAACGGACTGCTGGCGCGGCTGCGCGAGACGATCCCGCACATCCATCTCAACGGCCGCGAGGACCGGCTGCTGCCCGGCCACCTCAACGTGTCGTTCGCGTACATCGAGGGCGAGTCGTTGCTGATGGCGCTCAAGGACGTCGCACTGTCGTCGGGATCGGCGTGCACCTCCGCGAGCCTCGAGCCCAGCTACGTGCTGCGGGCGATGGGCCTGGACGACGAGCTCGCCCACTCGAGCCTGCGGATGACGATCGGCCGCTTCACGACCCAAAACGAGCTCGACTACGTGGCCGAGCTCCTGCAAAAGCACGTCGAGCGCCTCCGCGAGATGTCTCCGCTGTGGGAGATGGTCCAGGAAGGCATCGACCTCAATTCCATCGAATGGGCGGCGCACTAGCCTTTTCGGCGTAGTCGGCCGTTCCCACGCATCCAGGACAAACACCATGGCGTACAGCGACAAGGTCATCGACCACTACGAGAATCCGCGCAACGTCGGCAGCCTCGACAAGAGTGACGACAACGTGGGCACCGGTATCGTCGGCGCTCCCGCGTGCGGCGACGTGATGAAGCTTCAGATCCGCGTCGAGGACGGCGTGATCACCGATGCGAAGTTCAAGACCTACGGTTGCGGGTCGGCCATTGCGAGCTCCAGCCTCGTGACCGAGTGGGTCAAGGGGATGAAGGTGGAGGACGCGATGGAGATCCAAAACAGCCAGATCGCGGAGGAGTTGTCGCTGCCGCCGGTGAAGATCCACTGCTCGGTCCTGGCCGAGGACGCGATCAAGGCTGCGATTCGCGACTACCAGTCCCGCCAGGCGGCCGAGCCCGCCGACGAAGAGGGGGCCCGGTGATGATGGCGACGGCGACCGAGACGTCCACGCCGCGCGAGCCGACCCAAGGCGCGCCGGCCGACACGATCCACATCACCGAGCGGGCGGCCAAGGTCATGCGCGCGCAGCTCGACAAGCGCGGCACGCCCCAGGGGGCGATCCGCTTCGGGATTCGTGGCGGTGGCTGCACCGGCTACTCGTACATGTTCCAGTTCGAGGACGGCGATCCGCGAGGCACCGACAAGGTCGTGGATGCCGCGTTCGGGGTTCGCGTCTACGTCGATCCGAAGAGCATGGTGCTCATCAAGGGCACCACGATCGACTTCGAGACGGGGATGCGCGGACACGGCTTCAAGTTCGCCAACCCGAACATCGGAGGCTCTTGTGGCTGTGGCGAGTCCGTCGCCTTCTGAGTCGGTCGCCGATCACTTCGCCCGCTTCGGCCTTGCTCCGCGCTACGCGATCGATCGCGACGCCCTCGAGTCGGAGTACTTGCGACGTGCCGCGCAGACGCACCCCGACAGGTTCGTGGGCCGTCCCAGCGGCGAGCAGCGTGCGGCGATGGAGGCGGCGGCGGCGATCAACGAGGGCTATCGCATCCTGCGCGACCCGGTGCAGCGGGCCGAGTACCTGTGCAAGCTCGCGGGGATCGATCTCGATTCCTCCGACCCACGCGGCGGGGCGCCGCACATGAGCCAGGCGTTCCTCGTCGAGATGATCGAGCGGCGCGAGAAAGTGGAATCGGCGCGGGCCGAGGGCGCAAGCGCCTTGCAGGCACTGCGTGACCAGGTGGAGGGCGAGGCCGACGAGACCCTCGACGAAGCGGCGGACGCCCTCGACGACGACGACCCGAACGGGGCCGCGCGACTGCTGGTCAAGCGTCGCTATCTGCAGCGTCTGCTCGACGAGATCGACGGCGAACACTGATGGTCGACATCCAAGAAGACCCCGGGGCGCTCTTTCAGATCGAAGAGCCCACCTCTTCCGCGCCCAAGCTGCGCACGCCCGGTCTCGCGATCGGGATCGACCTGGGCACGACCCACAGCCTGGTCGCGCTCGCGTCGCACGGCGCCGCTCCCCGCGCGCTGCCGGACACCTCCGGGCAGCCGTTGCTGCACTCGGTGGTCTCCTACGTCGACGGCGTGACCGTCGGCGCGCGCGCGATGGCGCAGCGGGTGTCGCATCCGTCCGACGTCATCGTGTCGGTCAAGCGCTTCATGGGGCGCGGTACGGCCGACGTGGCCACGCTGCCGCATCCGTACCGGATCCAGGCCCCGTCGGCGGGGGAGGCCGACGTGGTGCGCTTCGACGTCGCCGGCGACCGCCGCGTGACCCCGATGGAGGTGTCCGCGGAGATCCTCGCCGAGCTCGCCCGCCGTGCCGAAGCCGAGCTCGGGCAGTGGCCGACCGGTGCGGTGATCACCGTGCCCGCATACTTCGACGACGCGCAGCGCCAGGCGACCAAGGACGCCGGTCGCATCGCGGGGCTGCAGGTGATGCGCCTGCTCGCCGAGCCCACCGCGGCCGCGCTGGCGTACGGTCTCGACCGCGGCGGCCAGGGGCTGTTTGCGATCTACGATCTCGGCGGCGGTACGTTCGACATCTCCATCCTGCGGCTGCGCGACGGGGTCTTTCAGGTCCTCGCGACCGGCGGGGACTCGGCGCTCGGGGGCGACGACTTCGACCGTGCGATCGCCGAGCACCTGCTCGGAGTCGCGGGCATCGAGGGCGACGATCGGCAGATGTGGGCCGAGGCCCTCGTGGCCGCCCGCGCGGCCAAGGAAGCACTCACGGACGAAGTCTCCGTGTCCGTGACACTCGAGCGCGCCGGCCTGACCGGCCACGAGCTGCGGCGCGAGGCCGTGGAAGCGCTGCTCGAGCCGATCGCCCGACGCACGATCGTGGCCTGTCGCGCCACGCTCAAGGACGCGGGGCTGCGCCCCAAGGAGCTCGACGGGGTCGTCCTGGTCGGCGGCTCGACGCGTGTGCCGCTCGTGCGTCGACTCGTCGCCGAGACGTTCAAGCAAGAGCCCCTCGGCGACATCGATCCCGACAAGGTGGTCGCGTACGGCGCGGCGGTGCAAGCCGACATCCTCTCGGGCAGCGAGCGTGAAGGCGTGACGTTGCTCGATGTCGTGCCACTGTCGCTGGGCCTGGAGACGATGGGCGGCATCGTCGAGAAGATCATCCCGCGCAACGCCACGATCCCGATCGGGGCGCGCCAGGTGTTCACCAACTACTCCGAGAAGCAGACCGGGATGGTCGTGCACGTGGTGCAGGGTGAGCGCGAGCTCGCCGACGACTGTCGCAGCCTCGCCAAGTTCACGCTGCAGGGGATCCCCCGGCTTCCGCCTTCGATGGCGCGCGTGGAGGTGACGTTTGAGCTCGACGCCGACGCGTTGCTGACCGTGACCGCGCGCGAGCTGATGACCGGCGTCAAGCAGACGGTGGAGGTCAAGCCCACCTACGGGCTGACGGACGAAGAGGTCGACACGCTCGTGATGGACAGCCTCGACCACGCTGCCGAAGACTTCGACGCACGCAATCTCGCCGAGGCGCGGGTCGAGCTCGGGCGCGTGTTGCTGGCCGTCAAGACCGCGCGGGTCGAGGTGGGCCACATCGACGCGCTGCTGCCCCCCGACGAGCGGGCGCAAGTCGACGCCGCGATCGCGGCCGCCGAGGCGGCGATGGCGGGGGAGGGCGAGGAGAGTCTCGTCGCCGTCCGCGAGCGTCTCGAGAAAGTCAGTGAGGGCTTCGCCCGGCGCCGCATGGAACGGGCGCTGCTGGCGGGCATGCAAGGACACACGTTGCACGAGATCGAGTCCGCGATCGCGGCCGAAGACGATCTGGCGCCGCGACGCGGCTCGCACGAGCCGGAGCAGCTGTAGGACGAACGGAGAGCACCGCATGCCGAAGGTCACGTACATCGACCCCGAGGGGACCCAGACCGTCGTCGACGCGCCGCGAGGCGAGACGCTGCTGGAAATCGCCGAAGAGCACGGCATCAAGCTGGGCTCGGCGTGCGGAGGCGTCTGCGCGTGCTCGTCGTGCCACGTCTACGTCCGCGAAGGCGCCGACTCGCTGCCCGAGATGGAGGAGGACGAAGAAGACCGCCTCGACATGGGCTTCGACGTCCGCCCGTCCTCGCGTCTGGGCTGTCAGGTCCGCACCGCCGACGAAGACCTCGTGGTCGAGGTCAGCGAGGAGTCGATCCAGACCTGGTACAACGAGCACCCGGATCGACGTCACGAGCAGAAATCGAAGGCGGGCTGAGCGGCCGCGTGTCGGGGTAGGGCGCAGTCGAGGTGGCGGGCCCCCATGACGTGGGGCCTCGGCTCCCTTGTGCGGGCGTCGGGCGGCAGTCCACGATGGGTGCATGAGGTCGCGATGGCTGGTCGGCTCGTGGGTGCTCGCGTTCGTCGCGTGCGACGAAGGCTCCGAGGGGACGCCAGGCAGCGACGCGACGAGCGCCGAGGGCGACGCTGCGGGTGAGGTCGGCGACGGCTCCACGGACGGCGGCTCTGCCTCGACGAGTGGACCCGTCGAGCCGGCGGACGACACCGGCGAGAACGGATCGGCGGGAAGCGAGACGGACGGCGACGACGCCGGGCCGGGGAGCACACCCGTCGGCTGCTACGACTACGATGCGTTCGAGCCGTTCGCGGTCGGCTTTCGGGCCGACGTGATGCCGATCTTCGCGTCGTCGTGCGCGAGCTGTCACGCCGATCCGAGTGCGAGTGTGTACTTCGGCACCGGCGGGACGACCGAAGCCGAGGCGACGGCGATCTACGAAGTCCTGCTCGAGGGGACCCCCAAACAGGCACCCCATCTGAAATTCATCGTCCCCGGCGACCCCCTTCGCAGCTACGCGATGGCGAAGATGGAGTACGACGACCCTGGCGGCACGTGCTCGGAGATCCAGTGCAGCGAGCCTGGTTGCGAGCTTCAGGCGCCGCCGACGGCCCAGCTGCCCGAGGCGGACCTCGCGGTCGTGCGCAGCTGGATCCTGGGGGGCGCCGCCAACGACTAGGGACAGCCCCTAGTCCTCCGAATTACCCGGTCGGAGGACTAGAAGCCGTACGGATCCAGACGTCGCGTCACGGGCAGTCTTCGAACAGGTTGTCCGGGTTGTTGTACACGAGCGGGTAGGCGCCGGGGTCGGCGGAGAAGCCTCCGCAGATCGACCACACGCCGCCGCCCTGCACGGCCGTATTGTCGATGACGCGGGCGTCGTCGCCGGACACGATCGTCGTGTCGGCGTTGTAGATGCCGCCGCCGTGGTGGCCGGCGACGTTGCCTTCGACGCGGGCGCGGTCGCCCACGTACAGGAGACTGTTGCCGTTGAGCCCGCCGCCGTCGTACGTGGCTTCGTTGCCGATGATCTTGGCGTCGTCGAGGACCGCGACGACGCTCGCGAAGGGGCCGTAGACGTAGGCACCGCCCCCGAATGTCGCCGAGTTGTCGCGCACGACGGCGACACCCCGCACGTAGATGGACGCGTAGCTGGCGAAGATGCCCCCGCCGGAGAGCGCGGAGTTGTACGCCACCGCGTCGAGGCCCGGCGCGCCGGCGACAATGTTCACCGTCGATCCGTAGCCGCCCACGTTGAGACCTCCGCCGTCGCCCGTAGCGACGTTGCGCACGATCGATGCTCCGTTGATCGTCGAGGTCGCGTTCCAGACGCGCAGAAGCACGCCGGCACCGTCCTCCGCCTCGTTGAAGTCGACGACCGTGCCGCCGCCGAGCTCGACGGCGCGGCGCGAGTACAGCCCGCCGCCGGAGCTCGCGGTGTTGTGGTGGATCCGCGTCCCGAAGATCTCGGTGGTCCCACAGGTCGCAAAGATGCCTCCGCCAGCCCCGAGCGCCGCGTTGCCGAAGATGTCGCCGTGGTCGAGGCGTACCGCGTCGCCGTGGACGAAGATGCCACCGCCCAAAGTGGCGCTGGACCAGCGCACGACCGTGTCCTTGAGATACAGGCGGCCGATTCCGGGAAGACCCGGGGGCTCTTCGTCCTCGAGCCAGCCGGTGGGCTCTGGTTCGTCGTCCTCGTCGTCGCTGTCGACATACCCGTAGATCGCGCCTCCTGCGTCGGTGGCCGTCCCACCCTCGAGCAGCACGTCGAACAGCTCGAGACCTCCCTCGAAGCGGACCAGGCCACCGTTGTCCGCGGCTCCGTCGCGCAGCACCAGGTGTCGCAGCCGCGTGCTGCGATCGAGCTCGAGGATCCGGTCCTCGCGATGCGTCGTCACGACCGGGCGACGCGAGACCAGTCCGACCACCGACATCTGCCGGTCGGTCGAGATCTGCGAACGCAGCTCGACGGTCGGCGCCCCCGCGACCCCGAAGACCGCGGCATCGAAGCAGACGGAGCCTCGCGGCCGCACGTTGGCCATCGCGTCTCGTAGCGTGCCCGGCCCCGCATCGCGCGGGTCGGTGACGATCTCGTCGCACAGCCGCAGCACGGCGGGCAGCGAGCCGGCCTCGGGCACCCGGATCTTCAGCAGCGGCGACAGCAGCAGCTCCTGCGACAGCTCGATGCGGCTCAAAAAGCGGGCCTCGTGCTCGTCGTCGGCCGGCACGGCGACGTAGGGCTCCGATTCGGCCAGTGTCTCGCCCTCGGGGTTGGTCACCGAGAACGCGACGAAGTCCTCGCCCGCGTCGATGAACAGCGTGATCGGGCGGTCGTCGTGGGGCTGGAGCGTTTCGGTCTCCAGCTGCGCGACGACCTCGTCCTCGGCTTCGATGCCGAGCAGGTCGATCTCGTGCGTCAGCTCGAGGCGTTCGTCGGTCGAGCGCGAGGCGGTGTCGGGTTCCGAACCGGGGAGGGGGTCGGCGCATCCTCCGGCGAGGGCGCAGGCAGCGGCGAGCCAACGAAGACGGATGGACATGGCCAGCGGGTTTGCAACGTCCGTACCGCCGAGGTTCACCTGCGATTTGAGCCGCGCACGCGGTCGCGGGCCGTGCCGCACGGGACACGTCCCATGTCATGTCTCGATGGACCGACCGCGTTGCGCCCGCCGGCGGCACGGGTCCTCCCAGGCCCCATCGTCGGGCATACTGCGCCGTCTTGCGGCCACCCGCGGACTCGGCGTGTGCTTTGCGCTCGGCGTCCACCACGGGCAGACGAGCCGCCGCTGGTGATCCATGACCGTCCGCGTTGCCTTGCCATCCCAGTCCACGCGCGATGGCGCTGCATACTTTCGCGATCCTTCGGCCGCCTATCTCGTTCGCAGCCGTTTTCTGTGCGCGTCGCCGGGGTACGACGTCTTCGCCCTCTTCGCGTGGGGCAAGCTGGGCCTCGACGACGCTCGCGAGCTCCTCGAAGTGTTCGAAGACTCGGTCCGCGACGGCCCAGGCGAGCGCCGTCAGCTCGTCGTCTTGCGGGAGGTCGAGGCGGTCTCGTTCGAGGCCCTGCGTACGCTCGTCACCTTCTACGTGCGAAAGCCTCCCTACCTGTCGACGGTCGTGCGCGAGGCCGTCGCGCGCCCCGACGGCGTCGTCGGCGTGATGGCGGAAGGTCTGTATCCGGCGGTCCCGCTCCCGTTCGCGCACGCGGTGTTCCGCGCCGAGCACGACGCCCTGCGGTGGCTGTGTCCGGAGTTGGACATCGACGCCTGTGGCCTCACCCGTTGGCTCGCCCACGTCGACGCGCTCGTGCAGCACCATCGAGCGCAGCATCGACACGGACTCGGGGCGCTGCGCGAGACGATCGGCCGGCTGGGGGCGCGGGCGTCCATCGATGAGGTGGCCCGAAGCATGGCCACGAGTCGGCGGACGCTGCAGCGGCGACTCGCCGACGCCGAAACGAGCTTTCGACGGGAACGAGATCGAGCCCTCGTCGCCCTCGCGACCGAGCGACTCGCCGACCTCGACCTCGGGATCAAGCAGATCGCCGACGACCTCGGGTTCGCGTCCGAGTCCCGGTTTTGCGAGCACTTCCGACGCGCGACCGGCCAAACGCCGACGCAGTGGCGACGAGGGCGGCAGGATCCGATCACGGCAACAGGGTCGCGGTGACGTCCAGCGCTCCCGCGACGGCGAGGTCCGCCGTCAGCCCGCTCGCGGACGATGGCGTCATGACGCCGACCCAGACCGCCCGGACCCGACCGGTTCGAGTGTCGAACTCGTCGAGACGGATCGTGCCCTGGCTCAGGACGCCCTCGATGCGGTCGGTCAGTCCCGTCGCGTCCGTGTTGAGCAGGACGTCCACGACCGCACCACCGCCGTCGACCTCCGTAATCTCGTACTCGCCGGCGGCCTCCGCCGGGAACCGGAGTACGACGCGGTTGCCGGAGTCGTCGAAGTAGGCGGCGATGCGTCGCGCACCGACCTCGACGTTGGATTCGGTCGCGTTGAGATCGGCTGCGACACTGTCGTGGGCGGAGAGATCGTCGCCGTCCGCGACCAGGCGCAGGGTCCCTTCTCCCGCGTAGTCCGGGTACTGCGGCGGCTCGGCGGCGGTCGACTCGTCGACCGATCCCGTGTCGTCCACTGCACCCCCGCTCCCCGTCGAGCCATCGGCGCCCGTCTGCGAGGTGTCGGACGCGTCGCCGCTCGTCGTGCCCGGCCCGGACGATTCCGTCGTGGCTGCGGAGGCGGTGGTGTCGACGGACGGATTGCCATCGTCGTCATCGCCGTTGGTCACGATGCAGCCGAAGGAGGAAATGCAGGCTGCCGCCACGGTGGTCGCCAAGAGGTGCAAAGGGAGACGAATCATCGGACGGGGACTTTGGGCGGAGCAATTGCCCGACACAAGCACCTGGCGCGAAAGCGGAGGAGGTTGGCGCGAAGCCGAGGCCGCAAGGGCGGTCGTCTCCCGCGTCGCGCCGGGGCGCTCGATGCGATCGCCGAGGTCGTCGCTGGGGAGAGCTCACGGCGGTGGGCCGAAGCTCGCGCCGATCGGGCGGCCGGACTTGCTCGTCGTGGCCGGTGTCGGCGCCCGCAGACACTTCAGCTTGCACTGCGCGCGCGCCGTCGGGTCCGTGGTGGGGTTGCACTGCGCCTGACAGCTCGCCCAGGCGGCGTACTTGGCCGCGACCGCGGTCTTCGCCGGCTTGGCGGCCGTCGTCGTCGACGGCGTGGGGCCCGTCGGGGTCGTCGCCGTGTTCGACCGCACCGGTGTGCCGCGGGCGGCGGCCGAGGTCGCGTCGCCGGTCGTCGGCGCACGCACGTCCCCGTGGGTATGCTCGTGCGCCGTGGTCGTGTTCGTCCCCGAGGCGGTGCGGGTGGTCACCGTGGTGGTCGTGCCGCCGTCGGCGGCGCCGCCGAGCTCGCGCGTCTGCTTGAACGTCGTGACCTCCACGGCCGACGCGCCGGTCTGCTCGCACGCCAGCCGGCAGGTCGCGCGGTCGGTCTCGGACTCGATCGCGGCGCAGTCGGACTTGCAGCGCGCAATCTCGGCGCTGCGATCGGCGGGCGCGGCCCCGAGCATCGCCGCGATCGCGCTGCCTGCCACCCACCCCGTCACCTGCGTCATGCCGCGATCGTAGCAGCTGCGTTCACGGCATGGGCTGCTCGTCGAACATGTCGGCGATCTCGTCGGACGCGTGCAGCTGCGTGGAGCTGTGGCCGAACGGGCACGCCGCGTTCCCCGGCCAGCAGTGCCCGCCGCCGTCGATCGTGCACAGCGAGACCTCGACGCCCGCGTCGCAGCCGGGCCAGGTCTCGCAGTGCATGTCGCCGGCGTCGAACGTCGTCTCCGACACCGCCGAGCAGCCGTTGCGCGCGGCCCAGGCTTGCATCATGGCGGGCACCTGGGGGATCCCGTCGTACGCGACGATGCCGTCGGACGTGCCGTGGAACTGGATCATCGAGACCGGTCGCGTCGGCAGGCACGGGGCGACCAGGCTCAGCACCCCGGTGACCGAGGCGGCGGAAGCGAACACGTCGGCGGCCTCGCACGCGAGCCGGTGGGCCATGTGTCCGCCGTTGGACATCCCGGTCGCGTGCACTCGCTCGGGATCGACACACATCTTCGTCGAGACGTCCGCCACGAGCGCGCGGGCAAAGCCCACGTCGTCGACGTTGCTCGAGCTCGCCTCGCCACAGCACACGCCGGCGTTGAACGACGCGCCGATGCCGGCGGGATAGGCGACGAGCATGCCGTGCGCCTCGGCGCTGGCGTTGAACTGCGAAAACGTCGCCTGCCCGCTCGGCGAACCGAGCAGGCCATGGAAGTTGACCACGAGCGGGTTGAGCGACCCGGCGTCGTAGCTCGTCGGCACGAACAGGTCGTAGGTGCGTGACACGCCGTCCACGTCGATCGTGATGCCCGTGTGCACGCCCGGCGAGAACAACGAGGCGCCGTCGCACGTGATCGGCGCGGGACCGTCGTCGCCGGTCGCGGGACCGTCGTCGCCGGGGCCGGTCGTCGACGCCCCCGAGCTGGAGCCGCCGTCGCCGTCGGCGGCGGTGTCGTTGCCGCCGCCGTCGCTGTCACCGTCGTCATCGGAGCCCGCCGCGGGGCTCGAGGTCATCGAGATCGGCTCGCCCGAATCGTCGCTCGCGGGGCATCCCACGAGCGCGAGCCACCCGGTCGCGACCACCACGCGACCCACCACACTTGCCACTGCCATGCGCCCAGGCTCGCACATATCTCGGCGACATCGCACGGCTATCGCCGCGCGCAAAACTCATCTCGCTTCGTCGGGAACCGACGAGGCCGCGGTGCAACGCTTGTCCACGAGGCGCCGCGTCAAGCCGCGACGTCGAGCAGCAACTGCTGCATGCGCTCGGTCAGCTTGGCGACGTCGAAGGCCTCTTCCACGCGCGCGCGTCCGGCTTTGGCGATCGACATGCGCAGCGACGCGTCGTCGACGATGCGCGCGAGCGCGCGCGCGAGGTCGTCGACGTCGCCGGGCGCGGCGAGCAGGCCGTCGCGCCCGTCGGTGATGATCTCGGGGATGCCACCCACGTCGCTGGCGACCACGGGCACCGACAGGGCCATCGCCTCGATGATCGAGCGACCGAAGGGCTCCTGGAACGAGGGCAGGGCGAGCACGTCGAAGTCGGCCACGGCCGAGCGCACGTCGGAGACGAAGCCGGGAAACAGGAAGCGGTCGGCGATGCCGAGCTCGGTCGCGAGCGCCTGGTAGTTGGCGCCCCAGTCCTCGGCCTGTCCGACGGGCGTGCGTCCGAGCGCGACGAAGGCCAGGTCGGGTCGCGAGGGCAGCAGCTTCGCGGCGGCGCGCACGAGGGGCTCGAGGCCCTTTCTGGGGATCAGGTTGCCCGTGTAGCCCACGATCGTCTTGCCCTCGAGGCCGTGCGCGCGACGGAAGGCACCGAGCGAGAGCTTCGACGTGTCGTACTCGGACAGATCGACGCCGTTGTAGACGACGACGACCTTGTCGTCGGCGGCGAGTCGATAGGGCACTGCGGACGCGGTGGAGTTGGAGATGATGCGCTCGACCGCCGGCAGCTTGGCGACCGCGCCGTAGAAACGGACCGCGGCGGGCTTTTCGTGGATGTTGCGGACGTGCAGCACGCAGGGCACGCCCGACAGCTGGGCCGCGAGTGCGCCCAGCGGCTTGACCATCATGTTGTTGGCGTAGACGAGCTCGATGCGCTCGCGCCGGATCATGTGGGCGAGCTCGGGGACGAGCCGAGCCATGCGCGCCAGGTTGATGGCGATCGAGGCGCCCTGGGTGAGCTTGGTGTCCGTGGAAAACCGCAGCTGTCGGACGCGGTGCGGCAGCCACGGCGGCGTCTCGACGCGCAGGCCCAGCTCGTCGAAGCGCTCGTCGAAGATGCCGCGCTCGGGCACGACGACCACCGGATCGATCCGCGAGCGGTCGAGGTGCTTGAGCAGGTAGTACATCGACCAGCCCGCTCCGCCCCCGCGAACGCACGAGGACAGGAACATGATCCGCTTGGCGTCGGCCATCAGTGCAGCAGGTCGATGCGCACGCCGTAGTGGTCGGAGCGGTGCAGGTTCTGGGTGCTGCCGTCGGTGGTCACGATCGGCACGGCGTCGTCGTAGACGATCGTGGCGCTCTGCACGTCGGCGGTCCCGCGCAAGTACACGTGGTCGATCAGCTCACCGTCGGTCCCCGATCCGCTCTGCAGCGTGTTGGCCTCGCAGAAGCTGCAGGACGCACCGCTGTCGGCGATGGGGTCGGTGAAGCCGGCGCCGAGGACGATCTGATAGTTGTCGGCGAGCTCGGCGTGGCCCGTGCCCACCTGCGGCCCGTGGTTCATGTCTCCGGCGAGGATCGTGGTGGGGGCCGTCGCGGTCTGGTCGATCCACCCCAGCGCGGCCATGGCCTGCGCCGCGTTCTCTTCCGCGAACGAGGTGTACGTACCGTTGGGCGGGTAGTCGATCGTGCTCGACAGGTCCGAGGCCAGGTGCGTGCAGTACAGGTCGACCGGCTCGGCCCCTTCGGGCGCCACGGTCGCATGCAGGACCGCCCGCGCGGTGAGGGCGTAGTCGAGCTCGAGGATCTCGGTGGTCGTCAGCGGGTGCTTGGACAGGATCGCCAGGCCGTTGTGACCGTCGTAGACGACACCCGACGAGAACACCCCCTTGCACGCCATGATGATGTCGTCGAGGGTGCCGCCGAGGTTGCTCGCCATGCAGCTCTGACAGCCCGGCGACGTGCCCAGAAACTCCGCCTCGCACAGCGTGGTCACGCAGCTCGCGAGGTTCTCCGGCGGCTCCGATCCACAGTTGGCCATCGCGCACGCCTCGAGGGGCTCGGCCTCCTCGACCGTGCACCCCAGCGGCGTCGTCGTGTCCGAGGTCACCGTGCGCTGCCAGTACTGGTTGGGGAAGTTGGTCGAGGTGGCGGCGAGAACCTCGTCGATCACCTCGGTCGTCCACTCGCCGGCGTCGTTCTGGTTGGTCCACAGCTCCTGCACGCACACGACGTCGGCATCGCTCGACGCCAGTGCGGCGATGACCGCGTCCTTGCGCCCGGACGCCTCCGGCACGTACCCGAAAGCCAGTCCCACGTTGTAGCTGACCACCGACAGCGGCGCGGTCGCGTCGCCACCGGTGCCCGTCTCGTCGGCGTTGCCGTCTCCGCCATCGTCGTCGGACGGGCAGGCGCACAGCAGGGCGAGGGCGAGCAGCGGCAAGCGAGGCAGACGCATTCGCGAAGGGTAGCCACGACCCCGCGCCGGTGCCAGGACGCGCGCCGTGTGTGCGGTCGCATGTCCCCGAGCCGCCGGCGGGCCCGCCGCGGCCTCGATTTCGCCGTTCCGGGGGCCGGTCGACCTCGGTCAGCGCGTGCCCTCGACGAGCTCGAACAGCGCGTCGAGGGTCCGTCGGCAGTTGTGGCCGTCGGCGCCGAGCATGTGCTCGGCCAAAAATGCCTCGCACACGTCGCGACAGCAATCGGGCTCGGCCAGTGCCTGCTCGACCTGCTGCAGCAACGTGTCGAAGTCCCGGGCGAGCAGTCCGCCGTTTTGCTCGGGCGGGAACTTCCAGATGTAACGCACCGACTCGATCTGCCGCTGCACGAGCCGGCCGTCGTCGAACGTGCGCCACATGAACGCCTCGTCGGCGCTCGCCACCGGGTACACGTGGATCGTGGGCCGGCGCGTCGCGTAAAACAGGTTCGCGATGCTCGAGAAGTTCGTGATCAGCACGTCGGCGATCTGCAGATCGACGTAGTTGTCCGGCGCCTGGTCCTTGAACTTGAGCTGCACGTGGTCGTGGCGGGCGCGCAGCCCGTCGAGGAACTGCCGATACGCGGGCTCGAACCGAAAGCTGTCGTGCAGGCGAATGATCGCGTTGGCGCCGAGCTGTCCGATCCGCGCCACGAGTCGCTCGAACAGGTCGGCGTCGCGGCCCCAGTGGGCGAAGACCTCGCCGTAGTGCCACGTGGGGGCGATGAGCACGTTCTTGCGGCCCACGATGTCGAGCGGATAGTCGTCGGCGACGCGGTCGCGCGCCAGCGGCACCCGCAGGTCGTCGTGACTGGCGGCGCCCAGGATCCGGCAGTTGTCGGGGGCAAAGCCCGAGGTCCGGGTGCGATGGGCGAAGTCGGAGGGCCCGAAGCACTGCCACCGAAAGTGCTCGTTGGGCGTGGTGGGGTCGCCCCAGCACCGCGCGAGGTTGCGATGCAGCGGCGCGAACTCTTCGCGATCGTTGGGACCCTTCCAGCCGAAGCCGTGCCACAGCACGAACCCGTTGGGGGAGGGCGCACGCTTGGGCACCCAGTTGTCCATGATGGTCACGTCGGGTCGAAACCCCGGCCAGCCCACCACGTGGTGCCATGGCTTGCGCTCGCGCATGGGGGCCGACAGGGGCATCAGCCGTGCGATCGGCTGGCGCCGGTACCCGTCCAGCCCCTTGAGCAGCACCCGCACCCGCACGTCCTCGCGCGCGTCGAGGTACTTGGTCAGGCTCCACAGATCGGCGCCGAACGTGGTCGCCCAGACGAGAACGTTCAGCATCCGGTGAACTTCGCGGGCCGCTTTTCGAGGTAGGCGGCCAGCCCCTCGCGGGCGTCGTCGCCTTCGAACAATCGCTGCTGCAGCTCGCGCTCGAGCGCGAGGCCGTCGGCGAGCCCGACCTCGGCCCCGGTCTGACATGCGCGCTTGATGAGCCCGACGGCGCGGCCGGCCGACTTGGGCGGGATCAGCTCGCGAACCCACTCGGTCACCTTGGCCTGGAACGCGGCGTGGTCGTCGGCGTCCCATACCTGGTTGACCAGTCCGAGCTCGGCGGCGCGATCGAAGTCGAACGTCTCGCCGGTCGCCATCAGCTCGATGGCCTTGGCCTTGCCGACGATGCGGACCAGTCGCTGCGTGCCGCCGGTGCCGGGCAGCACGCCGAGCTTGACCTCGGGCAGCCCGCACTTGCCGCTGCCGCGCCGAGCGATCCGAATGTCGGCCGCCAGCGCCACCTCGAGCCCGCCGCCGACGCAGTGGCCGTCGATCGCGGCGACCACCAGCTTGGGCGTCTGCTCCAACCTCGTGATCGTCTCGTTGGCGTGCAGGCAGAAGTTGTATTTGAAGTAGGGATCGGCGCCCCGCAGCATCGCGATGTCGGCGCCCGCGCAGAAGAACTTCTCACCCGCGCCGGCCACGATGATCGCGTGCACGCTCGCGTCGAACCGCGCGTCGATGATCGCGGCGTCGAGCTCCGTCATCATCTGTCGCGAGTAGCAATTCGCGGGGGGCACGTTGAGCGTGATGCGCGCGATTCCTTCGGCGGTCGAGGTCTCGATGAGCGACATGCGGCGTACTGTACCCGCGCTCGTGGAGGCCTGCGGGCACAAAGTCCGGGGCGCTGCGCTATCGTCCGGGCCGTGTCCGACGTCGAGGCGTCCCCCGCGTTCGCGCTCCCGGTGGTCGTGGGGTGGGGCCACTGCGACCCCGCCGGCATCGTGTACTTCCCGCGCTTCTTCGAGATGTTCCACGAGGCGATGGAGGCGTGGTTTTCGAACGCGCTATCGCTGCCGTACCAGGACGTCATCGTCCGCCGCAAAGTGGGCTTTCCGGCGGTGCACACCGAGGCCGACTTCGCGGCGCCGTCGGTGTTCGGGGACCACATCGTCGTGCAGCTGCGCGTCGAAAAGCTCGGCCGCAAGTCGATCACGTTCGCCTACCGCGTGCAGGCCGACGACGGCCAGCTGCGCCTGACCGGCCGCACGGTGTGCGCGGTGATGGACCTCGACGAGACCTCGGCCACCTTTCGTCGCGGGATCGAGCTGCCGCCCGACATCCGCGCGAGCATCGAGTCCTTCATGACGGGCTGACGGCGAGGGACCCGATGTCGCCGTGGGTCGGATTGGGGCTGCGTTGCCGCCGGGGGTTCGCCCGGGTGGTCCCCGATCCGTTCGCGATCGCCGTCGCGCTGGTGGTCGTCGTCGGGATCGTCGCGCTCGCGTTCGGGCGCGCGCCGCTGGATGTCGTGCGCGACTTCGCCGGCGCGGCGGGCCTGTGGAAGCTGCTCGTCTTCACGATGCAGATGTGCACGATGCTCGTGCTCGGCACGGCGCTCGCGGAGGCGCCGGCGGTGCAGCGCGGCATCGTGCGAGCCGTCGCGCTCGCCCGCAGTCCACGGATGCTCGTGGCCGTCACGGCGTTCGTCGCGATCGCGCTGTCGCTGCTCAACTGGAGCCTCGGTCTCGTCGGCGGCGCGCTGCTGGCCCGAGAGGCCGGCCGCGCTGCGGTGGCGCGGGGCTGGAAGCTGCACTACCCGATCCTGTGTGCGGCGGGCTACACGGGTCTGATGACCTGGCACGGCGGGCTCTCGGGCTCGGCGCCGCTGAAGGTCGCGACCGAGGCCGGCATGGTCGAGGTGCTCGGGCCCACGCTCGCCGCCGCGGCCGGGGGTCCGATCGCGCTGTCGCAGACGATCTTCGGGCCGCTCAATCTGTTCGTGAGCGGGGGCCTGCTGCTGCTCGGGCCGCTCGTGCTCGCCGCGATGACGCCGCGAGAGGGCGAAGATCCCGAGCCGGCTGCGCCGCCGGCCGATCGGATCCAGGACGCCGCCGCGCAGGACGAGGCGCCGCCGACCAGCACGATCGAGCGGCTGGAGCGCTCCCCCGTCGTCACGTGGGCGCTGAGCCTGGTGATGGCGTTGGCGATCGGCGCGTGGCTGGCCGACCGGGGCATCGCTCAGCTCGGCTTCGACGAGGTCAACCTGCTGTTGTGGTGTGCCGCGCTCGTGCTGCACGGGCGCCCCGATCGGTTCGTCGCCGCGTGCGAGAAGGGGGTGCGCGGCTGTACCGGCATCATCCTGCAGTTTCCGCTCTACGGTGGGATCATGGGCATGATGAACGGTGCCGGGATTTCCACGGCGCTGTCGCAATCGTTTGCTGGTGCCGGGGCCGGCGCCTTCGCGGTGCTGACGTTCGTCGCGGCCGGCTTGCTCAACCTGTTCGTGCCCTCGGGCGGAGGTCAGTGGGCCGTGCAGGGGCCGATCCTCGTGGAGGCGGCGCTGAAGATCGGCGTGGACCTGCCCACGGTCGTGATGGCGATGGCGTACGGCGATCAGTGGACGAACATGCTGCAGCCGTTTTGGGCGCTGCCGCTGCTGGCGATCACCGGCGTTCGCGCCCGCGACATCATCGGATACACGACGATCTGGATGGTCGTCGGCGGCGCCTGGATCGTCACGGGGCTCTTGCTGTTGTCCTGACCGGTCGCGCTGGTACTCTCGCGCGCATGGCAGCCAATCGCCATCTCACGACCTCGCGCGGGGCTTTTCGGCGCCTGTTGCTCGCCTCGGTGGTGCTCGGCGCGTGCGCGACGAAGGCCGGGACGGGTGAGCCCGCATCCTCGCCGCCGATCCCGATCACGGCTTCTGGGGCCGGCGCCGCGACACCGGCCGAGGCCTCTGCGGCGATCGACCCCGAGCACGTACGCGAGCACGTCGCGTTCTTGGCCGACGACGCGCTCGCCGGTCGTGCCCCCGGCACGACGCACGACGAGCAGACGCAGACCTACGTGGAGACCTACCTGCGCAAGCTCGGGCTCGAGCCCGCCTTCGCCGACGGCTTCCGGCAGCCGTTCGAGGTGACCGACGGCGTGCGCCTGGTCGAGGGAGCGTCGAGCCAGCTGACGGTGGGCAAGACGTCGATCGCCCACGCGGTCGTCCCCTTCGCGGGCAACGGCGAGGCCACCGGCAAGCTGGTGTTCGTCGGCCACGGGATCGCCGAGGAGGGCAAGGGCACGGGCGACTTCGCCGGCCTCGAAAAGAAGCTCGCCGGGGCGATCGTGGTCGCGCTCGAAGGGCCGCCGCCGAACAACCCGCATCTTTCGCCGATGCACGCGCGGCCCCAGCAAAAGCTCATCAACGCCCGCGATCTCGGGGCGGCGGGGTTCATCTTGTGGGAGCCCAAGGGCACGACGGCGTGGCCCAATCACGGCGAGGCCAGCGACCTGAAGATCCCGGCGGTATGGGTGGGGGCCGAGGGCTCCGACGCGCTGCTGGCCGCGTTCGGGGGCAAGCGCACCAAGGACGGGGACATCGATCTGAAGCCGGGCGCGCGCGGGCGCGGCAAGGCCACGATCGCGTCGCCGGTCGAGCCGGTGGTCAAGCGCACCGCCAACGTCGCCGCACGTCTGCCGGGCAACGGCAAGTCCGATCGCGTGCTCGTGGTCGGGGCACACATGGACCACCTGGGCATGGGGACGTCGAGCTCGCTGGCGATGGGCGAGCACGCCGTCCACAACGGTGCCGACGACAATGCCTCGGGCGTGGGCGTGGTGCTCGAGCTCGCGCGCGCGCTCGCGGCCACCGAGCCGGAGCACCGTCCGTTCGACATCGTGTTCATCGCCTTCGGGGCGGAGGAGATGGGCCTCATCGGATCCAAGCGCTACGTCGAGGCGCTCGGCGACGCGGCGAGCAAGCGCATCGCGGCGATGCTCAACTTCGACATGGTCGGCCGACTCGGTGACGACGGGCTCGTCGTGGCGGGCAGCGGGACCGCCAAGGAGTGGCCGGAGCTCATCACCGGTCACGCCGGCTCGCTGAAGGTCCAGATGACCGAGGACGGCTACGGGCCGTCGGACCACGGCAGCTTCTACGAGGCGGGCGTGCCGGTCCTGCACTTTTTCACCGGCTCGCACTCGGACTATCACAAGCCCAGCGACGACATCGACAAGATCAACTTCGAGGGGGCCGCGCGTGTGGGCAACCTCGCGCTGAAGATCGTCGATTCGCTCGAGAGCGACCAGGTCGAGCCCAGCTACATCAAGGTCGCGCGCAAGCAAGCGACGCGAGGTGGCTTTCGTGTTTCGCTCGGGACGATCCCCGACTACGGCGCGAACGTCGACGGTGTGCGGCTGTCGGGCGTGCGCGAGGGCGGGCCAGCCGCCGCCTCCGGCATGCAAAAGGGCGACGTGATCGTCTCGATGGCGGGTCGCGAGGTCCACAATCTCGACGACTACATGGCGTCGTTCGCGGTTCTCGAGCCCAACGAGGAGATCGACATCGAGGTGATGCGCGACGGCAAGAAGGTCCCGCTCAAGCTGACCCCGGCGCCGCCGAGCACCCGGCGATAGCCGGTCGGCCCGCCGACCGGCTCCGTGCCCGTGCCCATGCCCGAACCCGTGCCCCTGTGCTAGAAAACCGCCCCTGATGACGCGCCGTCGCCCGTTCCTCGCGTTGCTGTTCCTCGTCGCCTGCGGCAAGCAGACCCCCGACACGGCCACGCCCGAGCCCACGCCGACCCCCGAGCCCGCGGCCGACACGGCCGACGGCCAGCCCGATGGCGAGACGCCGCCCGAGCCCGAGGATCAACGCACCGCCCACGCGCGCCTGTGTGACGACGAGGGCAAGGCGGAGTCCTGCACTGCGCTCGCGGTGATGCTCGAGAAGGGTCGCGAGGGCGATCAGGACGAGGGCAAGGCGCGCGAGTACTACGGCAAGGGCTGCGAGGCCGGGCACGACCTCGCGTGCTTCAACCTGGCCGTGATGGCGCACCAGGGGCGCGGCGGTGCGGCCGATGCCGCCGAGGCGGCCAAGATGTACGGCAAGTCGTGCGACGCCAACATGGCCGACGCCTGCTACGTGGCCGGCACGATCGCCGAGTCGGGCGAGGCGGGCGACGACATGGTCGCGATGGCGCCCATGCTGTACGGCAAGGCGTGCGAGGGCGGCCACCTCGAGGGCTGCACCGGTCTGGGCCGACTGCACATCCTCGGCAGCGGCGTCGACAAGGACCCCACCAAGGCGCGCGAGCTGTTCACGAAGGCCTGCGACGGTGGCGACGCCTCCGGCTGCTACAACCTCGCCCTCGCGATGGAAAAGGGCCTGGGCGGCAAGCGCGACAAGGCGAAGGCCAAAGAGCTCAAAGCCAAGGCCTGCGAAGCGGGCTTGCAGTCGGCCTGCTGAGGCGCCTCGCGACGCGAGCACGCCTCGGTGCGGGCGGGCGGCAGGCCCCCAAAACCAATCCCTGCCGGCCGGGGTCCAAGCCCCGTCATGCCCACCCGTCGCGCGATCCTGCGCGGCCTGGCCAGCGCCTCCGCGTCGCTGAGCCTGGCCGCCTGCACCAAGCGCCCCGCCGCCGAGCCCACGAGCGCGCCCGAGCCGGACCCGCGTCCCAAGGCGCCGCCGGGCACGATGTTGGTCCTCGGCGGCACGCGCTTTCTCGGTCCCGCGGTGGTCGACGCGGCGCTCGAGGCCGGCTGGGAGGTCACCCTGTTCAACCGGGGCAAGTCCAACCCTCAGATGTACCCGCAGCTGGAAAAGCTGGTCGGTGATCGCGATCCCGAAAAGGACGCGGGACTGACGGCGCTGCAGGGCCGCCGCTTTGCGGCCGTGGTCGACACGTCCGGCTACTTCCCGCGCCACGTGGAGGCGACCGCGAAGCTGCTCGGCGAGTCGGCCGAGCAGTACGTGTTCGTGTCGTCGGTGTCGGCCTACGCGGCGCACGAGACCCCCGAAGCCGACGAGGGCGACGAGCTCGCGGTGCTCGAGGACCCCACCGTGGAGACGATGGGCGAGCAGTTCGAAAACTACGGCGGTCTCAAGGTCCTGTGCGAGCAGGCCGCCGAGAAGGCGATGCCCGGGCGGGTCACGAACGTGCGCCCCGGATACATCGTCGGTCCCAACGACCCGACCGACCGCTTCACGTACTGGCCCGTTCGCTACGCCCGCGGCGGCACGATGCTCGTGCCTGGCACGCCCGACGACCCGATCCAGATCATCGACGTGCGCGACCTCGGCAAGTGGCTCGTGCAGCTGTGCGGCGACAAGACGATGGGGGTGTTCAACGCCGTGGGGCCGGCGACGCCGTCGACGATGGGCGAGATCCTCGCGGCGTGCGGGCAGGGCATCGATGCGCCGCCGCAGCTTTCGTGGGTCGACGCCGACTTCCTCACGGCCGCCGCGGAGAAGGCCGCCGAAGAGGGCAAAGCGGTGCCGATGGGCCTGCCGATCTGGGTGCCCCCCGCGGGTGAGTCGGCGGGCTTTCACCGCCGCAGCAACGCCAAGGCCATCGCGGCCGGGCTGACGTTTCGCCCGGTGACCGAGACCGTCGTCGATACCCGCGAGTGGTTTCTGTCCGAACCGGCGGAGCGACAGGCGCAGCTGCGCGCCGGGCTGCCGCCGCAGATCGAAGCCGAGCTGCTGGCCGCCTACGCCGCCGCCCAGACCCCCGCGGCCTGACGGTCAGCCCTTGACCACGGCCAGCGGCACGAGCTTGGCGACCTTGCGGGCGAGTCCGGCGGCAACGACGACCTCGACCACCTCGGCGACGTCCTTGTACGCGTAGGGCATCTCCTCGGCGACGGTGCGTCGGCTCGTCGCGCGCACCCAGATCCCCTGGCCCTGCAGCTGCTGCAGGATGGGCTCGTCCCCGGCCCGGCGCTTGGCCTCGGTTCGCGACATCTTTCGACCCGCGCCGTGGCAGCTGCTGCCGAACGTCTCCGACATCGCCCGCTGCGTGCCGGCGAGCACGAAGCTGTACCGTCCCATGTCGCCGGGCACGAGCACCGGCTGCCCGACGTCGCGGTACCGCTCGGGCGTGTGCGGATGGCCCGGGCCGAAGGCACGCGTGGCTCCCTTGCGATGCACGCACACCCGCCGCAGCTTGCCGTCGATCTCGTGCTCTTCGTACTTGGCGATGTTGTGGCACACGTCGTAGACCAGCTGCAGGCCCAGCTGGGGCAGCGAGCGTCCGAAGAACTCCACGAACGCCTCGCGGGCGTAGTGCGTCATCACCTGGCGGTTGGCGAACGCGAAGTTGACCGCGCACGCCATCTGGCGAAAGTAGGCATCCGCCTCGGGGCTCGACAGCGGGGCTGCGCACAGCTGGCGGTCGGGGAGGGCGATCGAGTACTTGCTCGACGCCTTCATCATCACGCGCAGCGCGTCGTCGCAGATCTGGTGGCCGAGCCCGCGTGAGCCGGAGTGAATCAGCAGCGTGACGGCCCCCTCGGACAAGCCCATCGCGGCCGCGGCCGCTTCGTCGTAGACCTCTTGTACGGCACCCACCTCGCAGAAGTGGTTGCCCGAACCCAGCGAGCCCAGCTGCGGCGCGCCTCGCTTCTTGGCTCGATCGGACACCGCACCGGGGTCGGCCCCGCCCAGTCGCCCGCCTTCCTCGATCACGTCGAGATCGGCGTTGGTTCCGAACCCACGGCGCACCGCCCAGCGGGCGCCGTCGCGCAGCACGTCGTCGAGGTCTCGGGACGTCAGCGTCGCCTTGGCGTGCGAGCCGACCCCGCACGGGATCGCGTCGAACAGCGCCTGGCTCAGTGCCGGCAGCCGCGGTGTGATCTCCTCGCGCGTCAGATTCGTTCGCAGCAGGCGCACGCCGCAGTTGATGTCGTACCCGACCCCGCCGGGGGAGACCACGCCGTCGTTTTCGTCGAACGCCGCGACGCCGCCGATCGGAAAGCCGTACCCCCAGTGCACGTCCGGCATGGCCAAGCTGTGCCCCACGATGCCGGGCAGGTGCGCGACGTTTTCGACCTGCTGCGGCGACTTGTCGCGGGCGATGTCGCGAATCATGGCCTCGCTGGCGACGATCAGTCCGTCGACCCGCATGCCGCCGCGACGCGGAATCCGCCAGCGATAGTCGTCGACGCGCTCGAATCCCGCGGTCATGACGCAAGACTGTAGCAGCGGGGACGGGCGCGCGTCAGACGTCGAGCACGACGTGCCCCTGCACGCGCGCCGGATCGGCGGTGACCGAGACCTCGTGATACGAGGCGGCCTTGATCTCGTGCACGACCGTGCCTTCGGGGATCGGCACGGTCTGCAGCTCGCCTTCGAGGGCGCCGGGGTCGGCCAGGCGCAGGCTCGCCGACACGGCGCGGCGTCCTTCGACCATCGCGTGGTAGAGCACTTCGTTGATCCAGCGTACGAGACGGTCGGCAGGGTCGAGCGCCGACACGTCCACCCGCAAGGGCGACCGCGCGAGCGCTTCGGTCTCTTCGAGCGGACCGAACGCCTCGGCGAGGACCGCCTGCGCGGCCTCGAGCAGCATCTGCGTCTCGTCGTCGCCCCACACCGTCAACGCCAGATCGGCGGTGTGGTCGTCCCAGCGATGTCCCGCGCTCATTGGGCGGAGAACCGCAAGCCCACGTCGGCGAGGTACCGCGACTGGTTGGCCAGGTCCGCCCGCGTCATCTTGTGCTTGTCGAGCCAGTCCGGCGGCAGCGTCATCTCGAGCGTCTGGCCGGCGGCGGTCAGACCGATCTCGGGCAGGGGCTTGGTGTCGCGGCTGCGATTGAGCGTCGCGGCCAGGCGCAGCAGCGCCGCGAGCCGGATCGCCTCTTCACCCCCGGCCTCGCGCAGCGCATCGATGCGCTCGGGCTTGAGTCGGCGACGATGTGCCCCGACGAGCGCGGCGAGGTAGGCCTGCTGGTCCCGCGAAAAGCCCGGCATGTCGGAGTTGGCCAGCACGTAGGCGCCGTGGGTGTGAAACCCCGAAAACGACACGGCCAAGCCCAGCTCGTGCAGGCGGGCCGACCACCGCAACAACCAGCGCAGGTCGGGATGGTGCAACGACCAGGCGTACGCGACCTTGTCGAACAGCTCGAGCGCGGTCTCCTCGACCCGGTCGGCCTGCGCCTCGTCGACGTGAAAGCGATCGACCAGCCGCTGGATCGTCCGGTCGCGGACCCCTTGGGGCCGGATGCCGCCCACCATGTCGTAGAGCAGGCCTTCGCGCAGCGCATACGTCGACGCGAGCATCCGATCGATGCGCAGGCTCTTGAACAGCGCGTAGAGGATCGCGAGGCCGCCCGCGAGCACGGGCGCGCGGTCGGTCGACAGTCCCGGGAGGTTTTCCTTGGTGGGCCATCCCACCTCGAACAGCCGTGCCCGCAGCGCGCGGAGCCCGTCGCGCGTGATCCCGTCGGCGGCCCAGCCGTTGCTGCGCAGGATCTCGTCGATCGCCAGGATCGTGCCCGAGGAACCGACGGCCTCCACCCATCCGGTGCGGCGATAGTCGAGCTTGATCGGCTCGAGCTCGACCTGCGCCGCGGTCACCGCGTCGCGAAATCCGGCGCGCGTGACCAAGTTGTCGGCGAAGAAGCGACGCGAGTGGCTGACGCACCCCATGTGCAGGCTCTCGGTCCGAAACGCCTCGAAGCGCTCGCCGAGGATGCACTCGGTGCTGCCACCGCCGATGTCGACCACGAGCCGGCGGCCGGACTCGTCGGCGAGCGCGTGCGAGACCCCGAGGTAGACCAGCCGCGCCTCCTCGGCACCGGAGATGACCTCGATCGGGTGGCCCAGCGCCTCCTCGGCCGCGTCGATGAACGCCCGGGCGTTGCGGGCCTTGCGGAGCGTGTTGGTGCCCACGGCGCGGACCTGAGGGGACCGCATCGGCCGCAGCCGCTGGCCGAAGCGTTCCAGGCACTCCACGCCGCGGGTGAACGCCGCATCCACGAGCACCTTGTCGGCGTCGAGTCCCTCGGCGAGGGCCACGCGCTCGCGCAGACGATCGATGAACTGCAGCTGCCCGCCCACGAGGTGGGCGATGACCATGTGAAAGCTGTTGGACCCGAGGTCGAGCGCCACGAGTTCGGCCGGTGAGGTGAGCGGCGCGGTCATGCGTAGGCTGGCCGGTGATTCAAACCGCGATGGTCGGCAGCGGCTCGGCGACCGTGAGCGGACAGCCCGTCTTGGCGCGGACCTCGTCGACGGTGACGCCATCGGCGATCTCGGTCAAGCGCAGGCCGGCCTCGGTGATCTCGAAGTACCCGAGGTCCGTGATCACCTCGTGGACGACGGCCTTGCCGGTCAGGGGCAGCGTGCACTGCCGCAGCAGCTTGGGCTCACCGTTCTTGTTGGTGTGCTCCATGCACACGATCACACGCTTGGCGCCCGCGACCAGATCCATGGCCCCGCCCATGCCCTTGACCTTCTTGCCCGGGATCATCCAGTTGGCGAGGTCGCCGTGCTCGCTGACTTCCATCGCCCCGAGCACGCACAGGTCGAGGTGCCCGCCGCGGATCATCGCGAAGCTGTCGTGGCTGCCGAAGAACGAGGCCCCGGCGATCGCGGTGACGGTCTGCTTGCCCGCGTTGATGACGTCGGGGTCCACCTCGTCCTCGGTGGGGAAGGGGCCGAGCCCGAGCAGGCCGTTCTCGCTGTGGAGGACCACGTCGACGCCCTCGGGAATGTAGTTGGCCACCAGCGTCGGCATGCCGATGCCGAGGTTGACGTAGTAGCCGTCGCGCAGCTCCTGGGCGACGCGCTTGCAGATCTGTTCGCGGGTCAGCGGCATCGTCGTGCTCCTGTTCAGCCTTCGCGGGTGGTCCGGAACTCGATCGGCTTTTCGTAGCTCGATCCCTGGATGATGCGGTCCACGAAGATCCCCGGCGTGTGGACCTGGTTGGGATCGATCTCGCCGGGCTCGACGAGCTCCTCCACCTCCGCGATCGTGATCTTGGCGGCGGTGGCCATGGCCTGGTTGAAGTTGTTGGAGGTACCCCGGTAGACGAGGTTGCCGTGGCGGTCGCCCCGGTACGCCTTGATGATCGCGTAGTCGGCCTCGAGCGGATACTCGAGCACGTACATGCGCCCGTCGATCTCGCGGACCTCCTTGCCCTCCGCGACGGGCGTGCCGTAGCCGGTGGGCGTGTAGAAGGCACCGATGCCGGCGCCGCCGGCCCGGATGCGTTCGGCCAGGGTGCCCTGCGGGACGAGCTCGACCTCGAGCTCGCCGGACAAGTAGAGCTTTTCGAAGTGCTTGTTCTCGCCGACGTACGACGAGGTCATGCTGCGGACCTGCCCGGCGAACAACAGGACGCCCAGACCCTTGTCGTCGACGCCGCAGTTGTTGGAGATGATGTCGAGGTCGACGATCCCCTTGCGAGCGATCGCCTTGATCAGGTTCTCCGGGTTGCCGCTGAGACCGAATCCGCCCGACATGAGCGTGATCCCGTCGGTCATCCCTTCGATCGCCGCGTCCGCGGAGGCGTAGGTCTTGTCCATCGCGCCTGCATTGTCGGTGCCGGCGCGCGCGGTGACAAGCGCCGGGGCACCGGCGGTCGTCGCTCGATCACGCGTCGGCGCGCAGCTCGTGCATCGCCAAGCCGTCGCGCGCCCGGGCCCGCAGCGCCTCGATCGCGGCACGATAGTCCCCGTGCCTGGGATTGCGGAAGACGCCACTGCCCGACACGTAGGTGTCGGCGCCGTCGGCCGCGACCTCACGCACGTTGAGGTCGGTGATCCCGCCGTCGACCTCGATCCGCGTCGACAGACCGCGCCGCTCGATCTCCGCTCGCAGCTGGCGAATCTTCGGTCGCACCTCGTCGATGAACGCCTGACCGCCGAAACCGGGATTGACCGTCATCAGCAGCACGAGATCGCACAGGGGCAGGACGGTCTCGATGACCGACAGTGGCGTGTGCGGGTTGAGGCTGACCCCCGCCATCACCCGGTCTCCGCCGTGTCGAGAGTAGCCACGGATCTGCTGGAGGTTGCGGTGCAGATGCGGGCACGCCTCGGCGTGCACGGTGACGACGTCGGCGCCGGCCTCGATGAAGGCGCCCACGTAGCGCTCGGGTCGCTCGATCATCAGATGGCAATCGAGCGTGAGCGTGGTGACGGGGCGCAGCGCCCGGACGACCGGGGGGCCGATCGTGAGGTTCGGGACGAAGTGCCCGTCCATCACGTCGACGTGGATCCAGTCGGCCCCCGCTTCGTCGAGCGCACGGACTTCTTCGCCGAGGCGCGCAAAGTCGGCGCTGAGGATCGAGGGCGCGACGACCGGGCTGGCGACCATGCGCCGGATCTAGCAGATCAGAGCCCGACGATCGAAGGGTCGTAGGAGACGACGACGAACGCGACGAACCCGGCCAGGAGCATCGCGCCTTCCCAGCGGGCCACCGTACGCCCCGTTCGGGCCAGGATTCCGGCGAGCGCGGCCGAGCCGACCATCACGGCGGCGCCCAAGCCCAGGTTCGGCTCGATCGGCCCCGGCGAGATCGCACCGGCGGCACCGCCGACCGCCAGCGCGTTGAAGAGGTTGGAGCCCACGACGTTGCCGAGCACGATGTCGAACTCGCCCCGACGTACGCCCGCGATCGAGGTCGCCAGCTCCGGCAGGCTCGTGCCGACCGCGACGATCGTCATGCCGACGAAGGACGACTCGATCCCGAGGGCCGAGGCGAGGTCGACCGCCCCGATGACGAGAAGTTGCGCCCCGACCAAGGTCAGCGCGAGGGCGACGACCCCCACGGCGAGCTCCATCCCGACGCGGACGTCGGTGGCCTCGCGTGGACCGTCCTCGGCGCCTGACTCGAGCTTGGCCCAACGCACGACCAGGGCGGCGGCGCCGAACATGCCGGCGACGAGCACCAGACCCTCGACGCGGGTGATCTGCAGGTCGTACAGGGCGTAGGCCAGCCCGCAGAGTGCGACGAACATCAGCGCCCCTTCGCGCTGCAGGACCCGAAGCGTCCCGGTCAGCGGGCGGATCAGCGCCGCGAGACCGAGCACGAGCGTGACGTTGGCGACGTTGGACCCGACGGCGTTGCCGAGCGCGAGGTTCTGCTCGCCGTCGACGGCGGCGAGCACCGACACCAGCAGCTCCGGCGCCGAGGTACCCATGCCGACGACGAGCGCGCCCACGAGCACCGGCGACAAGCCCCACGCGCGCGACAGCCGAGCCGAGCTGAGCACGAAGCGATCGGCCGCGACCGCGAGCAGGACCAAGCCTCCGACGAGCATCGCGATCGAGATCAGCATGCGGGTCGGGCTCCCACGGGTGCCACAGTATGAACGCGCGCCGCCGGAAGGCGAAGGGGCGAGGCCGCGCGCCCTCAGACCCGGATTTCGGCCAGGTAGAAGCCCTCGGTATCGTCGCCTTCGGGCGTCCACGTCCGCTCTCGGACCACGGTGGCGCCATGGCGGGCGACGACGGGCGCGACGAGATCGGGTCCTTCGGCCGGGGAGAAGCTGCACACGGCGTAGACGAGACGACCCCCGGGGGCGACCCGCCGCAGACACCGAGCCAGCAGCCCGTCCTGCAGGGGGATCCGGTCGGCGATGTCGTCGGCGTGCCGAAACCATCGGATCTCCGGATGGCGGGCGAGGTTGCCCAGGCCGGTGCAGGGCACGTCGAGCAGCACGCGGTCGTAGGGACCGTGGTCGTCCACGCCCGCGACGTCGCCGGTCAGGTCGCCCTCGCACACGCGAAGGTCCAGCGTGTCCGTGTCCAGCCCACCGCGGACGTGCGCGTCGTCGTGCGCCGACAGTCTGATCGCGGACGCATCGGCGGCGACCAGCGTGCCCTCGCGGCGCATCAGCTCCGCGAGCTGCTGCGTCTTCGTCCCCATGCCGGCGCAGGCATCGAGCACCGATTGGCCCGGCTGTGGGTCGAGCCAGATCGCGGCCTGCTGGGCGGCGAGTCCCTGGACCGAGACGAGCCCCTCGCCGTGCACGGGCCCGTACGCGACGTCGCCGGCTCCGTGCACGCGCAGCGCCTGCGGATGGTCGGCGGGCGCCTCGAAGCGTGCGCGCGGGTGGTCGGCCTGCAGCCGCGCGAGGACGGTGGCCCGATCGGTGCGCGACAGATCGACGCGCAGATCGATCGGCGGAGGCGCGGCCAGTCGCAGCGCCCGCCGCAGCGCCCGCTCGGCGCCCAGCTGCTCGACCCACGAGGCGGCGAGCCAGGGTGGAATCGACCAGCGGTCGATGAGCGCGGCCTGCGGGAACCGAGCGGCCATCTCGGCGTCGAGCGTTTCGCCTTCGTCGGCGACCTTGCTCAGGATCGCGTGGACGAGCCCGCGCAGCCGGTCACCACCGGCGAGGCCGCGGACCGTCTTGGCGGCTTCCGACAACGCGGCGTGCGGCGGATGGCCGAGCTCGAGCAGCTCGAGCGCCCCCACGCGCAGCAGCTCGCGCACCTCGCCCTTGATGCCTTTGGGCTTTTTGGCGTGCGCATCGATGTGGTGGTCGAGCCGCGTCCGGTGGCGCAGCGTGCCGTAGACCAGATGCGTGACCAGCCCGCGGTCGCGCGCGGCCATGTCGGGATGCCGCTCGAGGTGCTCGGACAGCACGCGGTTGGAGAAGCCGCGCCGTCGTTCGATGTCCCGCAAGACGGCGACGGCCACCGCCCGCGCGCCCGCGACTGCGCCCCGGGCCACCGCGCTCAGTCGTCCTTTTCGGGCATGACCTCGGCGCCGAGCAGATCGGCGGCGGTGCCCCACTTGTACATCGGCACGAGGCCGACCTCGGAAAAGGCCAGGCGTCCCTGCTCGTCGACGACGATGAAGGCGGTGTCGTCGGGCCCGAGCCCGAAGGCCGCGCGGGCTTCGGCGGCCTCGTCGACCTGCGTCCACCCCATCTTCGGCAGCTCGCGCAGCTCGCTGACCGAGCCCACCACGACGCCGGGGGCCCCTTGCAGATCCATCTTCATCGCGGTGGCGGCCAGGCGGACGTGGGGCTTGTCGATCTGAGCGAACCCCGCTTCGCGGTCGCCGTCGAAGCCATCCTCGACGCCGGGCACGTCCGTGCGAGCGACCGAGTCGCCGAGGAAGATGATCGCGCACGCGCGCGTGCGGCAGCGGCCGTTGTCGAGGTCGGCGATCCGGAAGTCCGGCGCCGCCGCGGGCTCCGGCGGTTCCTCGGCGCCGAGGGTCTTCTTGAGCGCCTCGAGCTCTTGTCCCTCGAGTCCGCCGCTCTTGCGCAGCAGGACCTGGCCGTCGGGACCGAGCACGACGAAGCCGTGGTGGCCCTTGACGAGCTTGAACGTCTTCATCATCGCGCCGTCGAAGTCGACGTAGATCGGAAAGCGCGATTCCTTCTCGAAGAAGCGGACGAAGTCCTCGACCATGCCCGAGAACAAGCCCGCGCCCTCGGCGTCGGCGACGATGAAGCCCTGCGTGGTCTCGGGGAAGACCCAGCGGTTGAGCGCGCGGTTGAGGGCCTGGCCCTCCTTCTTGTTGTCCTCACCGCCGCCCGGCCCGATGACCACGACGAAGGTCGTCTTGCCGTTGGCCTCGCCGAGGTGGAGCGGGGGGTCGCCGGTCAGCGATTGCACCGTGAGGTCGACCTTTTCGACCTCCATCGCCGGCAGCTGCTCGGGGATGTCCTCGACTCGAAACAGGCGCCACGCGGCAACGCCTCCGACGATGATCAGCAGACCGACGGCCGTGGCGGCCAGCTTGAGCCAACGACGACGTCCCGGCACGGTCGCGGAGTATAGCGACCGTGTCCGCTCGCGCCCGTCATCGACGGGTTTCGGCCGCCAACGTCGCCGCGAGGACGTTTTGACCCTGCACACAGGCCAGGCCCAACGGCGTGCCCGGGACCGCCGCCCCACGCACGAGGCCCACGTGCTGGCACGAGATGCCCAGTGCGTCGACGACGAGCGCGCCGTCGTGCGGCCGGACCGCGTACGTGTCCGCTTCGCCGCCGTAGGGGATCACGAGCGTCGGGATCCCGTCGAGGACTCCGAAGGTCGGTGCGCCCGTCGGCAGCGGCGGCAGCTGCTCGAGGGCGGCGGTGGCCAGGGACGCACCGCCCAGACCCCAGTCGTCGATGCGGGCGAGGGCGAGGGGAGGCGCGGCCGTCTCGTCGAACGCCACGACCGTGCGCGAGCCGAACGCGCCCGCGAAAGTGGTCGTCGTCCCGGTGACCGTCGAAAAGGCGAGGTCGAGGTCGTCGAGGATGCCCTCCGCGAGCTCGAGGCGTCCGTGGCCGGGATCGGCGACGAGCACGACCGGGAACACGCCGCCCATGCGCGCCGCGATCGCTCCGGCGCCGTCGACCTCGCCGAGCGCCGCGTCGACCACCGCGCCGACGTGGTCGAGATCGGCGCGTGGCCCCACCGAGACCCGCGAGAACGCGCCGACCTCCGCGGGGATTCCGGCCAGCGATGCCTGCAAGAGCGCGTGGTCTCCCGGGCGCGGTGCTTCCACGTCGGTGGCGACGAACGCCTCGACCACGAGCGACTTGGGCAGCAGCACCGGTCGTCGCAGCTCGGCGTACTCGTGGGGCCCGAGCGCTTCGTCGTCGCGGTCGAGCGCGACGACGGGTGTGGTCGACAGGTCGGCCAGCGCCCACGCGGTGTCGACGAGGGCGATCCCGGTTCCCGGGTAGCCGATGCGCCACGCGACGCGCAGCCGATCGACGTCGCCGTCGTCGTCGTCGAAGGTGCGCACGGCGGAGGCGGCCAAGCCCGTCTCGCCGGGGCTTCGCTGGTAGCCGAACATCGGAATCGTGCGGGCGAGCTCGTACGCCCACTGGCCGTCCTGGGCCGGCACGATGTGCAGCACCGGCGCGGAGACGGCGAGCTGGTCGAACACGAGCAAGAGCGGATCGTCGCCGTGGCCCGAGGTCGCGAGCGCGCGACCCTCGAGCACCGCGTCGCCGACCTCGACGGACAAAGGCCGTGGCGTCACGGGCAGCAGGTTCACCGTGACCTCCTTGGAGACCAACGGGTCGTCGGCGCCGTCGTTGACCAGCTGCAGCGTGTGCGAGCCTTCGACCATCGCCCCGCGCAGACGCAGCGTCAGCGCGTCGGTCGTCAGGGTGGCGAACGGGTCGGTGGCCGGCAACGTGCCGCGACTGCGCGAGTCGACGAGGGCGCGCGTCGTTCCCGGCAGCGATCCGATGACACCCAAGACCACGTCCTGCGCGCGATCGATCGGCACGTCGAGCTGGTCGGACGCCGGCTCGGTGAACGCGGGCGCCGGCGGAGGCGATGGGGCGGCATCCGTGGTCGTCTCGTCCGCGGCGCCGTCGCCGTCGTCACCGGAGCCACACGCGCCGGCGAGGGCTACCGTCAGGACCGCGATCGTCGGCCGCGACACGCACGGACGGTAGCACGAGCCCCGTCCGGGTCCGGGCTGCGCTCAGGCGAAGCAGGTGGCCCAGGTCAGCAGCGCCATCGCGCCGTGCGCCGTCCCGAGGGCGGTGCCGAACAGTCGCATGCGTCGCGCGGGGGCGAGCAGCACGATCGCGGCACACAGGCCCACGCCGATGGCGAAGGGCATCCACAGGGACCGGTCGACCGCCTCGACCTGCCAGCCGAGCAGCCGCACGCCGCCGGTGGCCAGAAGCCACAGCGCGATCCACCACGCCGCCCGACTCGCCAGCGCCACACCGGTGCGGCGACGTCGCCACGTAACCTGCCCGAGCACCGCGAGCCCGCGCCCGAGGCCCTGCAGGGCCCGGATGGCGTACGGACGCAGCCATCGGGCCGCGCGGGCCGCGAGGTCGAGGGCGGTGGTGAGGGCGCGTCGCTGGGCCATCGGCGGCAGTCAAGCACGGTCGCACCCGGTGCCCCAAGAAACCCGCGTGGCATACTGCCGTCGTGCTCGCGCTGACCCTCGCGCTCGCGTTGGCGTCGCCCTCGGGCGACGGCGGCGACTTCGAGCCCGCCAAGCCCCCGCCGCCGACGCCGTGGGCCGTCGCGGGCGCGCGTCCGTTCGTGGAGTGTCGCGAGGCCCAGCGCCAGGCCGAAGTGCGCCGGCACGGGCCGTCCAGCGGGGCGCGGGGGGGCACGGGCAGCCAGCCGCTGTTGTGGAGTCGTCGGGCCGGACGCTGCCCGCACGCGCCGCTCGTGCTCGCCGAGGCGGCCACCGAGGAGATCGTGCTGCTCGGGCCACTGCTGCGCGGCGTCGAAGGGTGGGGTGGCGAGGATCCGACCAAGGTCGAAGAGGTCGCGCAGGAGCACGGTCGACGGCTGCGTCGCGCGCTCGCGTGGCTGACCCGCGCGCAGCGGGAGTCCACGCTGCGGGGCGAGCGGCCGCCCCGCGAGAACCTGTACTGGCGGGCGTACGCGCTGACCGGCCTCGGTGAGCTCGACACGGCACGCAAGCTCGTGCACGAGGCGGCGGCCAAGGGAGACATCGAGCACTGGCGCGCCGTCCGACTCGCGGCGTTGGTGGAAGTGATGGCCGGCAACCTCGACGAGGCGGTCGAGCTGTCGGCGTTCGCCCTGCAGGCGACCGAGGGCGCGGGCCCGTCCAACGACCGGGCGATCTCGCGGTACATCCGGGCCTTCGTGCTCGTGCGCGCCGGCGCCAGCGAGTTCGCGATGGAGGAGCTCCGCGACCTTCGCCGCGGGGCCGGGTACCGCGACTCGCGAGAGGCCGTCGAGAGCGTGCTGCCCATCCACGAGCGTCTGTTCCTGCGCGCGATCGATCACACCGCCAACGGCGAGGACTCCAACGCGTACCGGCTGTGGCACGCGTACCTGGCGCGCAAGGAGCCGCAGGACCCCGAGCGCGTGCTCGCCAAGCGATTCCTCGTCGAGCTCGCCCCGCCCGGTCCCATCGTGTCCCCCTGAGCGACACGGCGCCGGCTCGCCTTGCGGGCGTGCCTCGGATCGGCTCTAGTCACCGCCGATGATCGAGGTGCTTCGCACGCCCGAGCAGATGCGTCGCTTTCGAGAGGCCTTGCCGCCGCAGGTGCCCGTCGGCTTCGTGCCGACGATGGGATATCTGCACGCCGGTCACCTGTCGCTCATCGAAGAGGCGCGGCGGCAAGTCGCGGCGACGGGGCGCGTCGTCGTGTCGATCTTCGTCAACCCGACCCAGTTCGGCCCCAACGAAGACCTCGACACCTATCCGCGCGACGAAGCCGGCGACCTCGCCAAGGCCGAGGCCGCCGGGGCCGACGTCGCGCTGTGTCCCGACGACCCGGCCGCGATGTATCCGTCGCGCGCGACGTGGGTGAACGTCGAGGGCCTGTCCGAGGGCCTGTGCGGCGCGTCGCGGCCCGATCACTTCCGAGGGGTGTGCACGGTCGTGACCAAGCTGATCAGTCTCGTGCGCCCCGACGTGTCCGTGTTCGGACAAAAGGATTTTCAGCAGCTCGCGATCGTCCGGCGCATGCACGCCGACCTGTTCCTGCCGGGACGGATCGTGGGCATGCCGATCGTGCGCGAGGCCGACGGCCTGGCGATGTCCAGCCGCAACGCGCGGCTGTCGTCGAGCGCGCGGGCGCAGGCGCTGTCGATCTCGCGGTTTCTTCAGACGGTGCGCGAACGATTCGACGCGGGCGAGCGCCGGGCCGACGCCCTCGTCGCCGACGCGGCCTCGCGCCTGCAGGGGGGCACGATCGACTACGTGGATGTCGTCGATGCCGCGACGCTCACGCCCGTGGTCACCGTCGGCGATGCACCGGTACTCGTCGCGATCGCGGCGCACTTCGGCGGCGTGCGCTTGATCGACAACACGGTCCTGTCCGCGTGAGCGCGGGGATCGTGGCCAGCGTCGTGGTGGCGCTGGCATGGGCGGGGCTGGACGCGGTCCGCAAGTCGCTGGCGGCCGACGTGGCGCCGACCGTGCTCGTCGCGTGGCTGACCCTGGGCCAGGCCCCGGTGCTCGCGATCTGGTGGGCGGCCACCGCGTCGACGGAGCCGAGCTTCGTCGACCTCGGCGGCTATGCCCCGCCCGCGATCGCATCGGCGGTCCTCGGCGTCGCGGCCAACGTGGGCTTCGTGCAGGCGGTGAAGATGGCTCCGCTGTCGTCGACGATCCCGATGCTGGCGTGGGTGCCGGTCGCGTCCGTGCTGCTGGGCTGGCTCGCGCTGGGCGAGCTGCCGGGACCGATCGCGCTCGTCGGTATCGGGTTGGTCGCCGCCGGTGCGGTCGCGCTCGATACCGGTGATCGCGGCGCGACGTCGGCCGACGATCCCGAGCAGGCACGCCGGGGCCGCTGGCTCATGGCGGCGGTGGCCGTGGGGTGGGCGGCCACGCTCGCGCTCGACAAGCTCGCGCTGCGCCATGCCGCCGCGCCGGCCCACGCGACCATGCTCGCGGTCGCGATGGGCACGATGATCGCCGTGGGGCTGGTCCTGCGCGGTCGAGGACGCGAGCTCGTGAAGGTGCGCGCGATCGCACCGAAGCTCGTGCTCGCGGTCGCGATCGCGGCGTTGGCGTTCGGCCTGCAGCTGTGGGCCGTCCGCCTCGTGTTCGTCTCCACCCTCGAGGCGATCAAGCGCGCGCTGGGCATCGCGGCCTCGGTCGTGGTGGGACGCTTCGTGTTCGGCGAGCATCCGACGCCGCGACAGCTCGTCGCCGTGGCAGCGATGACCGCCGGCGCCGTCATCGTCATCGGCGGCCCCCTGATATAGTCGCGCCCGGTGATCGATCAGCCGCTCTTGCTCGTGGCGATCTTGTGCGGCTGCGTGATCGTCTCGCAGTGGCTGGTCGATCGCACGTGGTTGCGGCTGGCGGGCACGGCGATGCTGGTCATCGTCGTCACGGCGGTCGTCGCCAACACGGGGCTCATCCCCACGGCGTCCACGGCCGAGCGCCCCGTGCCGGTCTACGACGGCATCTTCACCTACGTGGCGCCCATGGCGATCTTCTGGCTCGTGCTGCGTGTGGACCTGCGCAAGGTCCTCGGTGCCGGCATCCCGATGCTCGTGCTGTTCACGGTCGGGGCCCTCGGCACCACGCTGGGCGTGGTGGCGGGCCTGGGCGTGGTGGGGTGGCACGCGTTCGGCGACGCCTCCGGCCCGTTGGCGGGCATGTTCGCCGGGACGTACATCGGCGGTAGCGCCAACTTCAACGCGATCGCGCTCGAGTACGACGTGGTGCGCGAGGGCACCCTGTACGTCGCCGCCGTGGCGGTGGACGCGGGCATGACCGCGGTGTGGATGGTCGTCACGATCGTGGTGCCTCGCATGATGCGGCGTCGCCTCCCGGCCTCGACGACCGAGATCGTCGTGGTCGACGAGCGCGAGGCCGATCGCGAGTCGGTCGATCCCACGGAGCTCGCCGTGTTGATCGGAGCCGCCGCCGCGGCGCTGTGGCTGTCGAACGCTTCGGCGCAGGCCCTGGCCGAGCGGGGCGTGGCGGTGCCGTCGATGCTCATCCTGACCACGTTGGCGCTGGCGCTCGCGCAGATCCCCTTCGTGGCGAGGCTGCGCGGGCCCAACCTGCTGGGCATGTACGCCGTCTACCTCTTCTTGGCGGTGATCGGAGCGTTTTGCGACGTGGCGGCGGTGGGCGAGCTCGGCCGGCTCGGCGCGACGCTCCTGCTGTTCGTGACCGTGTGCTTGCTCGTGCACGGCGCGATCACGTTCGGCATCGCCTGGATCGCGAAGATGGACTTCGACGTCGCCGCGATCGCTTCGCAGGCCAACATCGGCGGTGGCACCACGGCGCTGGCCCTCGCACGCGGGCTGGGGCGTCCACAGCTGGTGCTGCCGGCGATTCTCGTCGGATCGCTCGGTACCGCGGCGGGCACGTTCGTCGGCTTCTTCGTCGCCGGTCAGCTGCAGTGATCGCCTCGAGCATGCGATGATCGGCCCGTGAGCGAAACGCCCGAGACGACACGGCCTGTGACATGGGTCGACGACGAAGCCGGCCTGGCCGCGCTCGTGTCGCGCATGAACGCCGCGCCGAGCCTGGCGTTGGATACCGAGTCCAACAGCATGCACGCCTACCGCGAGCGCGTGTGCCTGCTGCAGGTGACGCTTCCCGACGGCGAGGACGCGGTCATCGACCCCCTCGCGGTCGACCCCACGCCGTTGGCCGCCCCGCTCGGCGACGACGCGATCGTCAAGATCATGCACGGCGCCGACTACGACGTGCTGTCGCTGCAGCGCCAGTACTCGCTGACGATCCGCAACCTCTTCGACACGAACATCGCGGCGCGGGTGCTGCAGTGGGAGAGCCGAGGACTCGGCGCGCTGCTGGCGGAGCACTTCGGATTTCACGCCGACAAGAAGATGCAGCGCTTCGACTGGGGACGTCGTCCGCTGCCGCGGTCGGCGGTGGAGTACGCGCGCTACGACACCCACTGGCTGCATGCGCTCGCCCAGATCCAGCGCGAGGCCCTCGCGGCCGACCCGGCCCGGCGCGAGGTCTTCGAGCACGCGTGCTTACGACAGGCGGCGGTCGTGCCCCGGTCGATCGCGACCGGGCCGGACCCTTGGCGGATCAAGGGCTTTTTGAAGCTGCCGGCGGTCGTGCAGGCCCGTGCGGCCGCGCTGGTCGAGCTTCGCGAGGTGCTCGCGGCCGATCTCGACCAGCCGTTGTTCAAGGTGATGCCCGACGACGCGCTCGTCGGTCTCGCCCGCAATCCTCCGACGAATGCCGCCGCGGTCGCAGGTCTGCGACGCTTGCATCCGCGGGTCCGTCGCGCGGCGGGCAGCCGCATCCTCGCGGCGATCGAGGCCGGGGAGGCGGCGGGCCCTCCCGCGCGGCCCACGGCGACGCGTCCGCCGGCCGAGGTCACGGCGCGCTTCGACGCGCTGCGAGGCTGGCGCAAGGACACGGCCCAGGCCCACGGGCTCGAGCCCGACCTCGTGCTGTCGAAGGCGGCGCTGTGGGCCCTCGCGGAGTCCGATCCCGCGACGGAGGTGGCCCTGGCCGCGGTGGACGAGCTCGACGACTGGGAGCGCGATCGCTACGGCCGCGCGCTGCTGGGCGTGCTCGACGAGCTTCGTTGATCGGGCGGTGACACCTCCGCGCGCGCCCGGTGTTGAACCCGGCGTGCCCAGTCCACGCCTCACCGTCTGGCTCCTCGCCACGCTCGGCAGCCTCTTTCAGGGCTGCGCCGACGTACCGCTCGTGGCACCGCCCGCCGCCGCGCCCGTCGCCGTCGCGACGCTGTCGGGTCCGCCGACGCTCGACGCGGGGCGGCCCCACGCCGACGTCGCGGGGATCGTGACCGAGCGCCTGCCCAGCGCTCCGTACGTCTACTTTCGTGTCTCGCCGCCGGCGGGCACCGCCCAATGGGTGGTGACGATGGGCGACTGCCCGCCGGCGGGAGATCCGGTCGTGGTCGAGGTCATGACCGTCGAGCACGCCTTCTACTCGCGCCGCCTCGATCGAACCTTCGACGAGCTCGCGTTCGGCATCGCCCGGACGCCCGAGCATCGAACCCCTGGAGCCTGAACATGACCATCGACCCGAAGATCCTCCTCCCTGCGCTCACCCTCGCCCTTGCACCCATGGCCTGTGCCGACGACGACGACGGCGCCGCGGCCGACGACGCCACCTCGGCCGCGACGAGCGAGGCCGACACGACCACCGCCGTCGCCGACGCGTCCACGTCCGCGACCGCCGACGAGACCGGCGAGACCGGCGAGCCCCTCGATGTCGACGCCCTGTACGCCTGCGAGGAGCCCGAGCTCGTCATCGGGGCGCCGTTCGCCGGACCCGGCTACGACCCGATGGTCGGCTTGACCGGCACGCCGCAGTCCACGTACGTCGCCCACACGACCCAGGTCATGGTCCGGCCCGGGGCCGAAGCCGACTTCGAGGCGGCCGTGGGGCAGATCCTCGGCCAGCTCGCGACCACTGAAGGGCTCGTGGGCTTTTCGCTGGCGATCGAGCCGGGCTGCGGCTTCGCCCGCACCCTCGGTGTATGGGAAAGTGAGCAAGCGATGTACGCGTTCGTCGGAACGGGGGCGCACGCCGTTGCGATGAGCCAGACGCCGATCCTGACGCTGACGGGGCGCACCACCCACTGGGAGATCGAGGCGGCCGAGATTCCGCTCGCCTGGGACCTCGCCCTCGCGCGGATCGACGGCGTGCCGCCCTTCGTCTACGAGTGACGGTGCGTGCCGTCCCACGGCGGCCGCGGTGCGCGGTACGATGCCGGCCTATGCGTCTGCCGATCCGCGCGGCCTTGGTCCTACTCGTTCCGGCCTGCTACAACCCCGACAGCAACCCACAGGACACCGACGGCGACGCCAGCACCGGGACCGCGGCCACCGATCCGAGCAACGGCTCGCAGCCGACCACCACGATGGTCGAGCCCACGTCGGGCGGGGACACGACCAGCGGGCCGATGACCGCGACCGATGGTCCGACGACCGGCGACGATGCGACGACGGCGGAGGGGGCGCCCGAGATCACGGTGCGCATCGACGGTGCCGACGTGCAATCGGGGGACTCGGTGCAGCTGGCCGGCACCGCCGACGTCGACACGATCGGAGCCGTTTCCACGATCACCATCGCCAACGCCGGGGAAGGTCCGCTGTCGCTCGGCGGCGTCCTGGTCGTGGAGGGCGACGACGACGACTTCGACCTCGACGGCAGCGGTGCGGCCGGCATGGTCGCGCCCGGCGAGACGGCCACGTTCGAGGTCGCGGTCGTGCCGCTGACCGGCGGTCTGCACTCGCTCACGGTCCGGATCGCCAACGACGACGAGGACGAGGGCGACTTCTTGATCACGTTCTTGGGCCACTCGACGCCCAACACCTATCGACCCTTGCTGACCGGGACGTCGCCACCGGCGCGGTTCGATGCGGCGATGGCCAACCTCGAGGACGGACGCTTGCTGCTGTTCGGCGGCGTCGGGGCCAACGGCGCATGGCGTGACGACACCTGGATGTTCGATCTCGAGACCGAGACGTGGACCGAGCTCAACCTCGCGACGTCGCCGTCGCCCCGCCACTCGTATGGCATGGCGTTCGTCGGCGGCGGGCGTGTGGTCTTGTTCGGCGGCGAGGCCGAGACGGGTGGGGGCAACGATACGTGGCTGTTCTCGACGAGCACCGACACCTGGACGATGATCGCGCCTCCGTCCCCACCCAGTGGTCGCAGCCGAGTCGCGATGGCGTCGATCCCCGACGGTGCGTTGCTGTTCGGCGGCATCGCGCCCACCGGCGCCGTGCTCGGGGACACGTGGCGCTTCGATGGCGTGAGCTTTTCGTGGTCCAACGTGACCCCGGGCGGGGCCGGCATCCCGCCGCGCCGTGACGCGGCGATGCAGTGGGACGGTCTCGATAGCGTGCTGCTGTACGGGGGCTACGGGGCAGGTGGCGCGCTGTCCGACACTCGCGAGTGGTCGTTGGCCGGCGACAACTGGGGCGCCGACCTGGCGGGGGCCGCGGGTGCCCGTGGCTCGCTGCGTGCGGGCCGGGTCGCCGGCAATCGGATCGCGGTCTACGCCGGCAAGACGGCGCTGTCGATGCCGCCGTCTGCGGGCACGTTCGGGTTCGATACGGCCACCGACACGTGGGCCGACCTCATGCCGGCCGCCGAGCCGTCGCCGCGCCACTCCTACGCGTTGGCGTCGGTCGTGGAGCGCAACAAGGTCATCGTCTTCGGCGGGAATACGGCGGCGAGCGGTGCCGCGAGCGCGGTCTCGGCGACCTTCGAGTACGTCGGGCCCCTGCCGCCGATGAACTGACGCGACGGATCAGCCCGGCGGGTCGTCGACGACGACCGTCAGATCGTACTCGACCACGATGGGCGGGCTGTCGTACGGCGTCACTTCGACCCACAGATGCGCGGGCAGTCCCGCGAGCTCGAGGGGGTCCTTGTCGTCGGGGATCAGGATCGCGACGTAGAGGAACTCGTACGTGCCGTCGTCGAGGACCTCGAACGTCATCGCGTAGTTGGCGATGCGCTTGAAGTGCCCGCCGAACCCGTCGTTGTGGCCCTCGATGTCGAGCTCGAGGTTCATCTTCGGCGCCCGCGGATCCAGGAAATCCGAAGGGTCGTCGGGCAGCGTGATCCCGGAGGCGCGCACGGGCATCGGGAACATCGCCGCGCCCTGGGTGCCCCACACGACCCGAAACTCGCCGCCGTCCTGCAGCGGGGTGAAGCTGTCGATGCCCCAGCCGAGCTCCACGGTGCCCGTCGGCGGCCCGTCCGTCGTCGACGGCGGGGTGTCGGTGTCGGTCGCGTCCACGGCGGTCGTCGCCGACTCGGTCTCCGAGCCACCGTCGGACGACATCGGGTCGTCCTCGGCAGGGCAGCCCGTCGTGGCGAGCACGGCGAGCAGCGCAGCGGGGAGGAGGCGGACGGCGGAAGAGATCGGATCGCGGAGCATCGAGAACGAACCAGGTTAAATCTAAGCGAATACTGGAGGTTGGCGTACGACCGACGCCGGAGCAAACCCGCCGCGGCTTCCGTGCGTCGATCGACGCCTGAGTCGGGCTTGGCCCGGAGGGGGCGGCCTCGCGCGCAGAGGGCGCTCAGGCGGCGTCGGTCGCGGCGAGGGCCTTGCTGGCGAGCTCGTACACGTCGCGCGACAGCTTCGGCGCGCCCATGATGCGCGACAGCTCGGCCTTCATGGCCGCCTGTCGAGCCTCGTCGAAGTGGCGCCAGTGACCGAGCGCGCCGATGAGCCGCGCGGCGACCTGCGGATTGATCGCGTCGAGCTCGAGGATCTTGTCGGCGAGCAACGCATAGCCGGCACCGTCGGCGGCGTGGAAGCGCACCTGGTTGCGCACCGAGAACGTCCCGAGCAGGGCACGGGCGCGGTTGGGATTGGTCAACGCGAAGTCCGGGTGCGTCGTCAGCTCGCGCACGCGTGCGATCGTGTCGGCGGCCGTCGACAACGCCTGTACCGAAAACCACTTGTCGATGACCAGCGGGTCGTCGCTGTAGCGCGCGTAGAACTCGTCGAGGGCGGCCTGGCGTGCATCGCCCCCGGCCTCGACCAGTCGCGTCAGCGCGGCCTGCCGATCGCTCATGTTGTCGGCGCCATCGAACAGCGCCCGGGCCAGCGCGGTGGCTTCGGCGCGCGCCGCTGGGTCGGAACGGTGCGCGAGGTAGGAAAGACACGTGTGGCGTAGGCGCCGGGCCGCGATCGCTTCGCGGTCGGCCCGGTACGCGCCGCGCGGTGCGTAGCGATCGTAGGTCTCGCGCAAGGCGTCGGCATGCGCGTCGGCGAACGCGGTGCGCACTCGCTCGCGCGCGTCGTGAAGCCCGTCGACGTCGATCGGCGAGCGGGCCTGCGCCAGCACGCGCTCGTCGGGCAGCGTGAGCATGAGCGACTTGAGCGAGCCGTCGAGATCGTCGTCGACCAGAATGTGGCCGAGGGCCGCGACGAGGCCCTCGTCGATCGACGCGCTGGGCTCGTCGTAGACGCGCTGCAGGATCACCTCGGAGGCCAGCTGCTGTGTGGCGTCCCAGCGGTTGAACGGGTCGGCATCGTGGGCGCTCAGGAACGCGAGCTCCTCGGGCGCACGCGACATCTGGACTTTGACGGGAGCGGAGAAGTTGCGCAGCAGCGACACGACCGGGCGGGTCGTCAGGCCGCGGAACGTCACCGATTGCGACGCCTGCCGCAGCTGCACGAGCGCCGTCGTGCCGCGGACGCGTACCGTGTCGTCGTCGGGGTCCGGCGTCGCGTCGCGGCCGTCGGGCCCGACCAGCCCCACCTGCACGGGGATGTGCAGCGGCGGCGCGTCGGGATCACCACGCTCGCCGGGGCGTTGCTGCAGTCGCAGCGTCAGGGTGCCGGCGTCGGCGTTCCAGTCGGTTTCTGCGCTGAGGATCGGCGTGCCGACCTGGCGGTACCAGCTCGCGAACTGGCCCAGGTCGACGCCCGAGCCCGCGGCCATCGCCTCGCGGAAGTCGTCGCAGGTCACCGCTTGCCCGTCGTGACGACGGAAGTACTCGTCCATCCCGCGCCGGAAGCCCTCGGGCTCCAGCAGCGTGTGGATCATGCGAATGACCTCGGCGCCCTTGCTGTACACGGTGACCGTGTAGAAGTTGTTCATCTCGATGTACGACTCGGGTCGGATCGGATGCGCGTTGGGCCCGCGGTCCTCGGCGAACTGCGACGTGCGCAGGATTCGGACGTCGGAGATGCGCTTGACCGGGGCCGAGGTCATGTCCGCGGTGAACTGCTCGTCGCGGAAGACGGTCAGGCCCTCCTTGAGCGTGAGCTGAAACCAGTCGCGGCAGGTGACGCGGTTGCCGGTCCAGTTGTGGAAGTACTCGTGGGCGATGACGCCTTCGATGTCCTCGTAGTCGTCGTCGGTGGCCGTCTCGGGGCGGGCGAGCACGTACTTGGCGTTGAAGATGTTGAGCCCCTTGTTCTCCATCGCCGCGAAGTTGAAGTGGCTGACGGCGACGATCATGTAGATGTCGAGGTCGTACTCGCGACCGAAGTTGTCCTCGTCCCACTTCATCGCCTTCTGCAGCGATCGCAGAGCGTGCTCGCAGGCGTCGGCGTTGCGGGGCTCGACCCAGATCTCGAGCTCGACCTGCCGGCCCGACATCGTCGTGAACGTGCCGGGGTGGCAGTGCAGGTCGGCGGCGACGAGCGCGAACAGGTAGCTCGGCTTGGGGTGGGGGTCGACCCACGTCACCCAGCGCTGACCGTCGTCGGTGGTGCCGTCGGCGGTGCGGTTGCCGTTGGACAGCAGCACGGGGAAGCGCGCCGGGTCGGCGACGATCGTGGTGGTGTACCTGGCCATCACGTCCGGCCGGTCCGGGAAGAACGTGATGCGCCGAAAGCCCTCGGCCTCGCACTGGGTGCACAGCGCGTCGCCGGACTTGTACAGGCCCGACAGCTCGGTGTTGGCCGTGGGATCGATCTGCACCCGGGTCGACAGCTCGAACTTCGCCGGCACGTCCGGGATCGTCAGCGTCCGCTCGGCGTAGGTGTACGCGTCGTCGGCGAGCTCGCGGCCGTCGATCGCGATGGACAGCACCGTCAGGTCTTCGCCGTCGAGCGTCAGCGGCGGGGTCCCCTCGACCGCCGGATTGCGACGCATCGACAGGCGCGCCTGCACGACCGTGGCGGTCTCGTCGAGCGTGAACCGAAGCTGCACGTCGTCGACGAGGTACGCGGGGGGTCGGTAGTCCTTGCGGTAGATCGGCTGCGGGCGAGGGTCCTTCATGGTCGCGTCCGCGAGCATACGGGGGCGGCGCGCGTGCGTGATCGCATGGCTGGTCATCTGGTATGACCAGTTGACCATCATCTTTGTGGCGGGTACGATGGATTCATCGAAAGGGTCTCGCCATGGTTCTGCGCGCGGTCGACGATCTGAAGAAGATCGCCAAGAAAACCCTCTCCGACGAGGTCTTCGACCAACTGTCGGATCAGATCGTCTCGGGCAACATGGCGCCGGACACGCAGCTGCCCTCGGAGCGGGAGCTGTGCGAGGTCCTCGGGGTCAACCGGGGGGCGGTTCGCGAGGCGCTCAAGCGGCTGTCGCAGGCGGGCCTGGTCAGCATCTCGCAGGGCGGCGGGACCAAGGTCCTCGACTTCCGGCGCTTCGCCGGGCTCGACGTCCTGGACCGCCTGCTGTTTCACCGCGACGGCTCGCCCAACCTCATGGTCGCTCGTTCGATCATGGAGATGCGGGCGGCGCTCGCTCCCGACATCGCGCGGCTGTGCGCGATGCGGGCCGACGAGGTCTGTGCCGCGGCACTCGCCGACATCGTCGACGAGATGGACGCGGCCGAGGGCGACGCCGAGATCTTGCAGACCCTGTCGCTGACCTTTTGGGACACGCTCGTGCGCGGCTCGGGGAACATCGCCTACGAGCTGGCCTTCAACGGCCTGCGTTCGACCTACGACAAGATTCGCGGCGCGCTCGTGCAGGTCATGGCCGACGAGGTGCGCGACGTCGCGGGCCATCGTGCGATCGCCGATGCGGTCGCACGACGCGACGATATCTCCGCCAAGCACAACGCCGCGGGCCTGATGGAACGCGGCACCCGGCGCGTGTTCGAGCTCATCGCGGCCCTCGAAGGCCCGGCGTCGGCGCGCAAGACCAACAAGTCCAAGAGCAGCCGGTCCAAGACCGAAGAAGGAGGGGCAGCATGAACCCCCACGTCGCATCGCTTCCCACCCCACGCCACTGGCCCGACGACCCCCGCATGCCGGGACTGACGCTGGCCCAGACGATCGTGATCTTCGCGCGTCGTCGCTCGCCCCAGCTGCTGGCGATGTCGATCTCGGTCTTGTCGATCGCCCGCTTGTTCGTCGGCGACCTCGGGGTCTGGGACCTCGCGCTCGCCGCGTCGCTCGTCGCCTTCCAGCCGTTCTCGGAGTGGCTCATCCACGTGTTCATCCTGCACTGGCGGCCTCGCAAGCTCGGGCCGCTGACGATCGACAGCTACCTGTCGTGGTCGCACCGCGAGCACCACAAAAAGCCCCACGACGAGACGTGGTGGTTCATCCCGCTGCGCTCGGGGATCATCGGCCACGTTGCGGTCGGGGCGGTCGGGGCCCTGCTGCTACCCACGCTGTCGCTGTGGCTGACGCTGATGCTCACCGCGACCGTGCTCGGCCTCATCTACGAGTGGACGCACTACCTGTGCCACGCCGCCTACCGCCCGCGCTCGGAGCTGTACAAGCGGATCGTTCGGCACCATCGCTGGCACCACTTCAAGAACGAGCACTACTGGATGGGGGTGTCCCGCCACTTCGCCGACCACGTGCTGGGCACCAATCCGCACGTCAAGGACGTGGAGACCTCTCCCACCTGTCGCGACCTGCTCGCCCAGGGCCAGCGCTGACGCAGCGAGTGCTCCGGATCACCCCGCCGGGGATCCGCGCGGCGAACCGTGCGACAGTCGCTGCGCGTGCGTACGCCCGGCTTGGTCCTCGCCGCCATCGGTGGTCTCGGCGGTCTCCTCCCCGCCTGCGGCGGTGATGGTGGAGCCGACGTTGCGGCGACCCCCGTGGCCGCGCCGGTCGCGGCCAACCCGGTGGATGCGGCCCTCGCCGTCCCGCGCCCGACCGACGCGGCGCCGGCCCGTCTCGGCCGCCCCGAAGACTCCGCCGCCGAGGCTCCGATCTGGGCCCGGGGCGGGTACGCGCCGCTGCTGGTCGACGACGAGGCCGACGCGATGTGGAAGGCGACGACGGACGACCGCAGCGCCGAGCCCATCGATCGGCAGCTGTTGGTCTGCGAGATCGACCGTGGTCCCGGAGACGACCGCCAACAATGGTACTCGCGGGTGCGGGTGGTGCTCGGCGAGGACGTGGAGATCGCGGGGAGCCTGCGCGGTCGCACCCGCCGGTTGCACTTCGGCCTGCCGCTCGTGTCGCTCGCGCCCGGACAGTCGTTGACGATCGAGATCGGTGACGCCGAGCACGAGCTGCCGTTTCGCGGCCGACCGCTGCGTCCGTCCGATCCCGGCGTCGCCCTCGAGTGCCGCGTGGCACCGGCCGCGGCCCGAGACGAGGCCGTGCTCGACGCGCTGTGGAAGACCGACCGCAAGCTGGCCTCGCTCGCCGCGACGTCGGTCGACGATCTCGGCGACGCCGAAGACGTGGAGCGAGCCGTTCGCAAGGCCGAAGAGACGCTGACGGTCGTGGCGGCGCACGTCGGCTGGGACGACCCCCGCGTGCGCAAGCGACGGGAGCGTGCGCGACAGGT
>CALBMM010000324.1 GCA_937896535.1 uncultured Pseudomonadota bacterium | reverse complement strand
GGCGTGGTGGGGGCGAACCTGCCCAACGCGCCCGAGATGTACGCACACGACCGCAACACCTTCGCGAAGGTGTTTCCCGGCGGGTACGCGTTCCATTCCGAGAGCGGCCGGCAGACCAGCTACGTCGCGACCGCGTTCGACGATCCGGTGGGGGCGTACACGTTGCGCGCCAACGCCCGCAAGGTGGACGCGATCTTCGACTACGACATCATGGGGCTCGCCGCCCGCTGGTATGTGGGCCGCGACTGGGATCCCGGCGCCGAGGTCCTGCGCGACGACTTCCCCACCGGCCGCACGCCGCAGGGCGCGGAGCGTCACAACGAACGCTGCACCGGCGACGACTGCAAGTACCGGACGACCAAGTAATCCAACGACGATTGCGCGCGACGCCGCGCGTCCGCGCCCCGGCGATCAGTTCGTTCGCTCCTTGCCGTCGATCCGGATGACGAGGGTGCTGACGTCGCCGAGGACGTCGCGCGGCGCGACGTCGGGGCACTCGTGCTCGAGCGACTGCATCACGCGGCGCAACGTCTGCCGCCACGCACCGAGGTCGCGCGGACCCTTGCTCGCGACGAGGTCGTCGAACGCATCGTCGCGCCCGCGCAGTCCGTGCGCGAGTCGGTCGATCTCCGCCCACCGGGGGCGCGCGTCGTCGTGGTGGGCCAACTCGTCGAGCAGCTCGCCCGTGACCGCGAGGTCGTGCTGCAGCAGCTCGGCGCGGCGATTGACCTCTTGCAGCATCTGCGCGAATGCGGCCAGGTCCTGCCAGATCTTCTCGCCCGCCCGCTCGTCCTCGGCCGGGTTGCGCAGCCACGCGAGGATGTCCGACTGCAGCCGTCGGAACTCTCGACGGTCGACGATGCGCAGCTCCTCGTAGATCGGTCGGTTGAACAAGACCACGAGCTGCACGCCGGCCAGGCGCAGCCGGCGTCGTACGTCGAGGCTCGCATCCGCGCTGGTGCGATCGACGGCGCGACGAAAGCGAGCGTAGATCCGGCGGGTCGTCAGCGACACCGCGATCTCGGTCACGAAGCCGTCGTCGGGCGCAGCCGAGGCATTCGACAGGCGGGCGAGCCCCTGCCCAAGGGCGGTCGCGGCCTTGATGACGCGGCGGCGGGCGCCGGAACAGGCGTCGAGCAGGCCCCACGGCGGGCAGGCCGATCCTCCGAGCTGCACGAGTCGCTCGCGTCGCGATGCGAGCTCGAGGCGAGCCATGAATGCGAGGTCTCCGACCCTGGCACCGGGTCCGTCGGTGACCAGCTGGTCGACCGCCTCGAGAAAACCTTCCATGTCACCGTCGGTGTGAGACGAGGTGTCCTGCGGCGAATCGAACGCCGCGACGATCTCCGAGAACAGCGACTCGGCGTCGGTCAGCAAGCTCAGCGCGCGGGGCAGTAGGGTGAGGTGAAGTTCCCCGATCGAGTCAGTTTCGTACTCCCCGACCGCGAGCTCGCGTGCCCGGTTCACGAGCGCACCGAGGTCCTCACGCAGCTCGGCGTGGTCGCTGGAGGACCTGGAAGGGGTGCGGGAGCCGGGGGGCACGGTCGACGCTCGAACTTCGCTGAACGGCGTACAAGGTTGGAACTCCATGGCCGAAGTGTCAAAGCAACCCTCGTGCCAGCTGCCCGCGGCGCGTCCGTGACCGGCGCGGTCACGATACTCCGGTGTCCCGCTCGCCGGCGCTCAGGGGGGCACATAGCGGGCTCTCGGTCGCAGGACGTGGCCTTGCTGTCGCTGCTCGAGCGCGTGGGCGACCCATCCGGCGCAGCGACCCACGGCGAAGATCACCATCGCGCTCTCGGCGGGCAGATCGAGGGCGCGCGTGAGCGTGACGAGACCGAAGTCGACGTTGGGGGCCTCGCCTCCCACGATCGCCATCACGTCGACGACCGCGAGCGCGATCGCGGCACGCCGGGGCGCGAGCTCGCGCGCGGCGTGGAGCAAGGGAGAGGCCCGGGGATCTCCGTCGGGGTACAGGCGATGGCCGAATCCGGGCACGGCATCGCCGTGGGCGAGGCGATCGCGAAGCACCGAGGCCACACGCTCGGGGCGGCCGATCTCGCGCAGCATCGCATCGACGCGACGCGACATCGCGCCGTGGTGCGGACCGCTGAGGGTGGCGAGTGCCGCGGTCACGCACGCGTAGAGATCTGCACCGGTCGACGCGGCGACGCGGGCGGCGAACGTGGACGGGTTGAGCTCGTGGTCGGCGAGCAGCGTGAGCGCGCGGTCGACCTGGGCCCGTGCGCGCGACGAAGGGGCGTGCCCGAGCGCCACGAGCAGGCGCGCCGCGACCGTGTCGACGCGCTTGGGCGCCTCGGATGTCCGGTCGGCGATCGCGTCGACGAGACCGAGCACGATTCGCCGGGCGACGTCGTGCTGCACCCGCGGGTCGGGGGCGTCGCGCGTCTCGTCGGCCACCGCGAGGGCGGGCAGCGCGGCGAGCATGCGGTCGAACGGACGGGCGCCACGACCGAGCGCGGGGAGCCGACGGGGCGGCACCCGTGTCTGCGGCCAGCGCACGCGGTCGGTCGGCATCGTCGCGGACCACAGCAGCTCGGCCGCGGCCTCGAAGCCCACGTCGTCGTTTGCCAGCGACGGCGCGTCGTGGCCTCGGTACGAAAAAGAGCCCCCGGCGATCTCGGTGATCGAAGAGTCGAGGACCGGCTCGCCGAACCGCAGCGCACCGGCAGCGACGGCGGTGTGTCCGGCTCGGGCCCCGCTGCGGGCGGCCACGCGGGCCACGTCGGTGGCGAGGTACTCGCGGCGGCGCGAGCCGACCACGCCACGACTGCGGATCCACCCTCGGCTGACGTAGGCGTACAGGGTCTGTGCCTTGACCCGCAGCCGCGTGCGTGCGGTCTTGGCGTCGATCCAGTCGGGGTCGTCGGTGGGCGTGGACACGTGGATTCCGTCAGGTTGATTGATCAATCAACGTTGATCATCGTAGCCGACCGGCCCATACCGATGCCATGACCCAAGTGGGATTGGAAGGTGTCGTCGTCGCGCAGACCCGCCTCAGCGGCGTCGACGGGCTCAGAGGGCAGCTGACGATCGCGGGACGCGACGTCGCCGACATGGCAACCCTGCCGCGGTTCGAGATCGCGTGCGCGGCGTTGTGCGACGGTGACGACGCGCAGGCCGACGCGTGGGCGCAGCGTCTGGGTGCCGCCCGCGTCGAGGCGTTCGAGCGACTGCCCGCGATCGGCGACGCGCTGCGTGCCCCCGATGCGATCGCGGCTCTGCGCGCCGCGGCGGCCCACACCTGGCCCGATCACGAGGACTGGTCCGACCGGGCGGCGGCCCTCGTCGGGATGGTGGCCGTCGCCCTCGGCGCGTGGATCCGGACCCGTGCCGGGCTCGCGCCGGTGCCTCCGTCGGCGGACCACGCCCACGCCGCCGACATTCTCGCGATGGCGACGGGCGAGTCCCCGACGGTCGCACGCGAGCGAGCGTTGACCGCCTACCTGTCGACCGTCGTCGACCACGGCATGAACGCCTCGACGTTCGCCGCCCGCGTGGTCGCTTCGACGCACGCGAGCTTGTCGGCGTGCGTGGTCGCGGGCCTCGCCGCGCTCGAGGGGCCGCTGCACGGCGGGGCGCCGGGTCCCGTGCTCGACATGCTCGACGCGGTGGGCTCGCCCGACAACGCCGGCGCGTGGATCGACGCCGAGCTCGCGGCGGGTCGTCGCATCATGGGGATCGGCCACCGCGTCTACCGGGTCCGCGACCCGCGGGCGGCGGCCCTCGAGGGCGCCTACGTGGCCCTCGGCGCAGACCCCGACCGCCGGGCGCTCGCGCGCGCGGTGGAAGAGGCCGCCGTCGCCGCGCTCGCCCGCCGGCATCCCGAGCGACCGCTGCAGGCCAACGTCGAGTTCTTCACCGCGTTGCTGCTCGATGCGCTCGGATTTCCGCGCGAGGCGTTGTCGGGGGTCTTTGCGGCGGCCCGTGTCGTCGGCTGGTGTGCACACGCGCGCGAGCAGCTGCAGACCGGACGCTTGCTGCGTCCCCGCGCCGACTACGTGGGGCCCGCCGCGCGGTAGCCCGACGGATCGGTCCCGTACATCGCGGCGAACGACCGCGAAAAGTGCGAGCGACTCGCAAAGCCGACCCGCTCGGCCACCGTGGCGACCGGCAAGGCGGTGGCGCGCAGCAACTCCGCGCCGCGGCGCAGGCGAACCTCGCGGAGCAGCTCGATCGCCGGCCGACCGAACGCCTTGGAGAAGCGCTCCGAAAACGACGAGCGACTCATGCCCGACAGCTTGGCCAGCGACTCGACCGTGTGCGCCTGCGCGGGGTGATCGACGATCGCATCGAGGGCGCGCGCCAGCTGCGGGTCGCCGATCGCTCCCAGCCACGGCATCCGACACTGCGGACCCTGGCACATCGCGCGCAGCAGCAGCACCAGGCCCTGCGTCATCAGGGCGCGCATCATCGCGACCGACCCGGCCTCCAGTGCCGACTGCTCGCGCAGCAGGCCCTCGAAGACCTGACGCACCACCGCGTCGTCCCCCACGTCGACGACGAGCGGCGCGGTCAGCTGCGCGAACAGACCGAAGGTGCCGGCGTAGGTCGCACGCACCGACCCGCACACCATCAGCACGCCGGGGGTGCCTTCGCCGGCGATCAGTCGCTTGAGGCCGTGCTCGGGCAACGAGCAGTCCGCGGCGGCGTCGACGGTGCGGCCGGGTGCGTCGGGTAGCTCGACCCGATGGGACATCCCCGGCGGCACCACGATCACGCTGCCGGCTCCGAAGGCCTGCGGTGGTCCCGCCTTCGACTCCAGCACGCCTGCGCCGGAGACGACGAAGTGCAAAGCGACGTGACCATCGGGCGGCATGTCGACCGCCCAGCCGCGCCGGACGTCGCAGACCGCGAAGGGCGCGACATCGACCTCGAGCGCGTCGAGCAACCGGTCCAGTAGCACCGAGGGCCAACCTAGCAGTCCGACGCCGGCCCCGCCGCGGTTTCGGACGATCGGGCACCGTCCCCGGACGCACCCGCACGCAACACGATCCAACCTGGGACCGTTCTATAAAGGACCAGACCCATGGCCAACTCCGCCGTCGTTCATGCCACCGATGCTTCCTTCCAGGCCGACGTCCTCGACGCCGACGTGCCCGTGCTCGTCGACTTCTGGGCCGAGTGGTGCGGCCCGTGTCGCGCAATCGCGCCCCACGTCGACGCGATCGCCGCCCAGTACGAGGGCAAGGCGCGCGTGGTGAAGGTCGACATCGATTCCAACCCGAAGATCCCCGCGTCCTACGGCGTACGCAGCATCCCGACGCTGCTGCTGTTCAAGGGCGGCGAGGTCGTCGATCACCTCGTCGGCAATCCCGGCTCTGCCAAGCCGCTGACGGACATGGTCGACCGTAACCTCTGATCGCCGGGTGTCGTCGTACCGGGTGAAGCCGGGGCGGGGCCCAAGCACATCGGCCGCTCCTGCCCCGTCACCTGACGGGGTGCCGTCCCGGCGACACACAACCAAACACGCCAACCGTCGTCCGGGCGCGGCTCCCCCAGGGGTCGCGCCCGGCTCCTGTCGTGGTCAGCCGTTGCACGTGGCGTCGAGAGCGACGAAGGCCTCGGCGAACCGATAAAAGCCCATCTCGCAGATGTCGATGGTCGTGCGCTGCGCCAGCGGGATCGTCGTCAGCGCCAGGAACCCGTTGAGCTTGGTCGGGAGCTGCGCGCCGCTGCCGTCGTCGTCGTTGCCGTTGGGCGTCCACGGGCACTCGAAGGCGTCGTCGGCGACGAGGCCGACGAACGCGGTGCGCGAGCCGTCGACCCATCGGTTGAAGTCGTCGGCCAACGTGTCGAGATCGCTCTGATCGGTCGGGTCGTCCTCGTCCGAGAGGTACACGATCATCAAGTTCGCGTCCGGCCGACGGAACCCCTCGTTGCATGCGCCGGCCTCGTTGTTGGCGGGATCCACCGACGACCGCAGCGCCTCGAGCATGTGTTCGTCGTTGGGCCCGTTGAGCCCGACGTCCAGCAGCATGCATCGCATGATCTCGGCCGCCGTCTCGATGTCGGTCATCTCCGAGCCGACCCAGGGTTGCCCGGCCAACGTCGCGCTGCACGTGTCGGGCACGCGCAGCAAGGAGCCGACCGAGTCGCACGGCGGGGCGATGGCATCGGGCACCAACTCGCCGGTCGTCACCCCCACGTGGAACGTGCACAGCGGCGCGAACTCGGCCGAGACCAGCGACACCAGCGAGTCGATCGAGCCCGCCAGGGGCAGCAGCCACTGGTACATGCTCGGCGAGGTGTCGAGCACGATGAGCAAGTCGACATCGGTGCAGTCGCCGACCCCACACGCGCCGCCGGAGCTCGAGCTGTCGACCACGCTCGCCGTGGTCGAGGAGTCGCCCGTCGTGGTCGAGGCCGCGTCACCGGTGGACGAGGTGACCACCACGCCGGAGCTCGTGCCGGGGCCGCTGGTCGTGGCCGAAACGGTCGTGGCATCGCTGTCGTCGGTCGGCAGCGCGCACACGCCCTGACGGCAGACCTGCAGGCCGTCGCAGTGCGTGTCGCTTTCGCACGGCAGCCCGAGGGTGTCGGGAATCCTGCACGCCACCCCACCGGCGAGCCCGAGGGCGGCACCCACCACGAGTTTCAGAATCGACCGGACCACGAAAGTCCTCCTCCGGTGCGCCACGCGACCGGCTCGATTCGGCCGCGCTTGCGTTGCAGTCCCAGGCCGAGCAGCACGGCGCCGGACACCGTGAACGCGCCCGCGATCACGCCACCGGCGATCCCGAGCGCGTTGCCGGTGCGGATCTGGCCGCGTGCGTCCTCGCGTTCGTTCGGATCCGTCTCGAAGGTGTCGACCCCCACACTCGCCGAGGCGAGACCGCCGATGAGCAGGCCCGTCCCGACCGCGCCGATGCCCAGCAGCACGGCCCCGCCGACGATGAGCGGTCGCGACGTCGGGTCCGGACTCGGCGGCGTGGGCGGCAGGTCCATGAGGGGCGGTTCGGGCTCGGGCTCGGGTTCGGGTTCGGGTTCGGGCTCGGGCTCGGGCTCGGGCTCGGGCTCCGGTTCGGGCGCGGGGTCTTCGTGGGCGTCGAGCAACGCGCGCACACGGGCGCGGGCGTCGTCGGCCTCCTGTCGTCGCGTCGCGTCGTCGGCGGGCAGGCTCTCGGTGAACTTGTCGAGCAGATCGAGCGCGACCTCGAGGTGGGCGCGGTCGTGGGCGAGACCGTACGCGCCCACGTGCGCCTCGTGCAGCGCCCACTGCACGCGCTGGCGCAGCGCCTCGGCCTCGGGGTCGTGCACGACGAGCTGATACAGGTCGGTCAGCGACCCGATCGCGCCCTCGTAGTCGCTGGTGCCGAGCTTGGCCTGGGCGTCGCGCCACAGCTGGCCGAGGTCCGGCGCAGCGTCGGCGGGGCGCGTCTGCGTCGCGGGGGCCGCCTGCGCACGTACCGCGGCCGCACCGGTGGCGGGCCCGAGCGCCAGCGCCACCGCGATCGCCGACGCGAGCGCCCGCCCGTGCGCCGTCGGCTGCGTCCGATCCCGCATCGACTGGATGATAACCGAACGCGAGAGTCCCCTCTCACGGGGATCGGCGCGTGCCTGGGTATAGTCGCCGCTGGTGTCGACACCCCCCGTCACCGACGAATACGCCGGATCCACGGCCACGGACGTGGGCGCGACCGTCCTGCGCACGGCGCTGGATCCCGGGACCGTGCTCGCCGGCCGCTACCGCGTCGAGCGTCTGATCGGCGAGGGCGGCATGGGCGACGTCTACCTCGCGACCCACCTCAAGATCGACAAGCCCGTCGCGATCAAGGTGCTCGCGCCCGAGCAGATGCGTCGCCCACGGACGGTCAGTCGCTTCCTGCAGGAGGCGAAGGCCGCCTCGAAGATCCGCCACGACAACGTCGTCGACATCACCGACTTCGGCGAGGCCGAGGGCTGTGCGTTCTTCGTGATGGAGTACCTCGACGGCGAGGACCTCCATCAGCTGCTCAAGCGTGAGAAGCGGGTCTCGCTGCCGCGCGCGCAGGCGATCACGACGCAGCTGCTCGGTGGCCTCGCCGCCGCCCACGACGCCGGCGTCATTCACCGCGACGTCAAGCCGCACAACTGCTTCATCTCGGCGCGCGAGAGCAACCCGGAGTTCGTCAAGGTGATCGACTTCGGGATCGCCAAGCTGCGCGACGGCTCCGAGGAGCAGCTGACGCGGACCGGCGCGATCATGGGCACCGCCGAGTACATGTCTCCCGAGCAGGGACAGGGCCTCGAGCTCGACGGACGCTCGGACCTGTACTCCGTCGGCGTGATCCTCTACCGCATGTTGACGGGGCGGGTGCCGTTTCGCGGCGGCAACCCGATGGCGATCCTGTACCAGCACATTCACGGTCAGCTCGTGCCGCCCAGCGAGGCGTGTCCGGAGGCACAGCTGCCAGCGCAGGTCGATGCGCTCGTCGCCAAGGCACTCGCGAAGGAACCGGCCGATCGCTTTGCGACCGCGGCCGAGTTCGCGGCCGCCGTCGCGGCGATCGACCCGAACGCCACGAGCGTACCGGCGCGTCCGTCCGGATCTCGCCATCGGGTGATCGCGGGCGTGATCGCAGCCGCCGCAGTGCTCGGCGTGGGCGCGCTGGCGTGGCGGATGCTCGCCGGATCCGACGACGCATCGGCCGTGGCGGCGGCGCCCGCGGTCGCGCCCGTCGACATCGAGGTCGATGCCGAGCCGCCCGCGACGCCGACCGGCGACGATGCCGAGCCCGACCCCGCGACGCCGACTGCGCCCGATTTGGCAGGCACGGACACGGAAGACGGCAGAGACGACAGAGACGGTGAGCCCGCGGCCGACACGGCCGAGACCGGCGACGGGGCGGGCGACGGGGATTCCGGCGAGGCCGACACCGAGACGATCGACGCGGCCGAGGCGGCGTCGGTCAAGACGGTCGCACGCCGAACGTCGCGTCACATCGAGGCGGGCTTCGAGCGCGTGGCGTCGAAGGTCAAGGCGTGCGGCAAGCAGGCCGGCGTCTTTCCGGGCGAGAAGGTCAGCGTCGACGCCAAGATCGCACCGAGCGGCAAGGTCACGGCCGTGACCGTCAAGGGCGCCCACGCGGCCGCCGGCAAGGCTTGCATCGTCGCCGCGGTCAAGAAGGCGAAGTTCGACGAAGCGAGCCGCCCGCAGTCGGCGACGCACCGTTTCTCGATGTAGCTACTTCTTGCCGAACAGCCCGCGCAGGCCGGTGCGCTTGGACTTGGGCTGCGAGGCGGCGTTGGCCTTGGCGTTGAGCGCTCGGGCTTGCCGCTGCGCGTCGATCATGCGCGGGTCGAGCGAGTGGGCCTGCTTGAAGCACTCGATCGCGATCGGGTCGTGCCCGAGCGCCATCAGCACGAAGCCGCGAAAGTAGTGCGCGCGGGCCGTGTTGGGCCACTGCTGCAGCAGCGCGTCGAGCTCGTGGTTGGTGCGCATCGCCGCCTTGTTCGTCTTGTCCGAGAGCTGGAACTGGCACCACAGCAGCGCCGCCTGGGTGTCGGGCTCGTCGGGGCTCAGCTCCGCCGCCTGCTGGAACTTCGCCAGCGCCAGATCGAAGCGGTTGTTCTTGAGCAGCTTGTCGGCCTCGCGCGAGATCAGATCCGCCTGCAGTGCGGCGCGGACCTTCGCGGACTCGTCGACTTCCTTCTTGCCGTAGCTGCCGGACTCGATCTGCTGCTTGAGCTTTTCGCGGTCGTCGGCGTCGCTGAGCATCTGCTGCGCTTCGCTGAGCGCGGCGAACACGGACCCGACGCGCTCGCGCAGGTGGTCCAGGCCCTTGGCCCGCAGCGCGTCGGGATGAAACTTGCGGCTGAGGTCGCCGAACGCTCGCCGGATGTCGCGCTTGCCGGCATCGAGGGCCAGATCCAGCAGGGCGAAGGCATGGGCCTTGTGCTCGATCTTCTCCTCGAGCACCTCGAGCTCGGCGACGAACTCCGCCTCGTCGAGCGGGTCGCCGGCGGCCACCGAGGGCACCGTGCCGGCACGCTTGCGCGCGGCCTTCGGGGCGTCCTCGTCTTCGCTCGTCTCCGGGGGTGGCGGGGGCCTGGGTGCGGGCCTGGGCGGCGCGGGCGGGGAAGCGGCGCGAACGGGGGGCGTCGCGGGGGCCGGAGGCTGCATGTCGGCCTCCGTCGACGAGCGTGGTCGCGCGCCCGAAGGCGGGGCTGTCTCGGTGGCGCCGGCCGCCGCCCCGACGTGCAGCATCTGACAGGCCCACAGCGTGTACAGCAGCTGCGCCGCCCGTCGGCGGGTCACGCCCTCCATCTGCTCGAGGTGCTGCAGGGACGTCCCGGCGGCAATGGCACGCAGCGTGTCGCCGTCGGCGGGTCGGAAGCGGAAGTGCGACGCGTACTTGTGCAGCGCGGCGGTCGCCCTCACGGGGCTGTGCAGGCCGACGCCCATCTCCGACTCGATGCGCTGTTCGTCGTAGTACCTGCCGACCGCGTCGTGGATGAGCTCGAGCACGTTGAGCTTGGCGAGCCCGTCGTTGTCACCGACTTGGTGCTCGCCGACTTCGACCCGCACTTGCCCACCACGGAGCGCGAACAGATGGGCGAGCTTGCGCTGGCATTGCTGTCGCAGCGCCTCCGACAGCTGCTCGACGCTCAGTCGGCCCATGTGCACGAGCGTCAGCCCCAGAGGATGACCCGACCCGCTGGCCTGCTGCAGCGCCGGGTACAGGTCGGCGTCGGTGAGCAGGTGCGCCCCGATCAAGATCTGGCCCAGCATGTCCGTGGGCTCGTACCAGTCGGTGTAGACCGGCATGCCGCCACGAAACCACACCGTGCGCGGAGGGCCGTCCAGCCCGGGCTGGGCCAGCGAGAGGGTGCCGGTGAATCGCTGGTGCAGCAGCGCGAACACGAGCCGCGGCATGCTCACCTGGCTGAGGTCGACCGACCGGGTGGTGCCGCCCTGGGCCTGGCTCATGCGCGGGTCAGACTAGCACCGTCGTCGCGTCCGCTGCTACGGTTGAGCCAGTGAGCATCAGCTTTCTCGACGGCGGCAACCGCATCCGGTTCTCCGGGACGACCGACGTGGGACGGGTGCGAGATCACAACGAAGACAACCTGTTTCTCCCCGACGAGATGCCACTGGCGGTCGTGTCGGACGGCATGGGCGGACATGCGTGCGGCGAGGTCGCGAGCGGGATCGCCGTGCAGACGATCGACGGGTTCTACAAGGCCAGCGTCGACGACGGCACCGAGTCGTGGCCGTTTCGCATGCCGCGGTTGCACGTGGAGCGCGATCGCATGTCCACCGCGGTCAAGCTGGCCAACACGCGGATCTTCGAGACCGGTGTCGAAGATCCGAGCAAGAAGGGGATGGGTTGCACGGTCGACGCGATCTTCTTCTGCCAAGGACGCTTCTACGTCGGCCACGTCGGTGACAGCCGGGTGTATCGGATCCGCAAGGGCCAGATCGCCCAGCTCACGGAGGACCATTCGCTGCTCAACGACTACCGGCGCATGAAGGAGATGAGCGGCGAGGAGATGGAGAACTTCCCGCACAAGAACGTCGTCGTCCGCGCGCTCGGCCTCGCGCCGCAGGTGTTCGTGGACGTGCTCGTCGACGAGTACATGCGCGACGACATCTACCTGCTGTGCTCGGACGGGCTCAGCGGCATGCTCGACGACGAGACGATCCTGCAGGCCACGCTGCGCTTTTCGAGTCTGGACACGGCGGCCGCGACGCTGGTCAACCTCGCCAACGACGCGGGCGGCAACGACAACATCACCGCCGTGCTCGCCCGCATCGAGCCGGCCTAGAACTACCCGGTCAGAGGACTAGCCGACGCCGACGAAGCGCACGCCGGACAGCTCGGCGAGCGGCTTCTTCCAGGTCACGAGGTCGCGGAGCTCGAACTTGCTCAGGTGGTCGTGCCCGCACGCGCGCGCGAGCACCTGCATCAGCTCCACGGTAGCGGCGAAGTAGTTGGTGAGCCGCTCGGCCGAGCGCTCCACGACCAGCCGTGCCCGCAGATCCTTCTTCTGCGTCGCGATGCCGACCGGGCAGTTGTTGGTGTGACACGCCCGCATGCCGAGGCAGCCGATCGCCTGCAGCGCGGCATTGGACACCGCGATCGCGTCGGCCCCCAGCGCCAGCGCCTTGACGAAGTCACTCTCCGTTCGCAGGCCCCCGGTCACGATGAGCGTGACGTCGCCGTGGCCCTGGCCATCGAGGTGTCGTCGCGCGCGGGCGAGGGCGGCGATCGTGGGGACCGAGATGTTGTTCTTGAAGATGTCGGGCGCGGCCCCGGTCGCGCCGCCGCGACCGTCGAGGATGATGTACTCGGCACTGGCCGCGAGCGCGAAGTCGATGTCGTCTTCGATGTGCTGGGCCGACAGCTTGAAGCCGATCGGGATTCCGCCGGTGGCCTCGCGAACTTCGTCGGCGACCTTGCGGAAGTCGGCCGGCGTGACCAGGTCGGCGAACGTCGCGGGGCTGATCGCGGGCTCGCCTTCGGACAGTCCGCGGACTTGGGCGATCTTGCCGATGACCTTGGCGCCGGGCAGGTGCCCGCCCGTCCCGGTCTTCGCCCCCTGACCGCCCTTGAAGTGGAACGCCTGGCACTTGGCGGCCTTGTCGAGGCTCCACCCGAAGCGCGCCGACGCCAGCTCGTACAAGTACCGTTCGTTGGCGGCTTGCTCTTCCGGCAGCATTCCGCCTTCGCCGGAGCAGATGCCCGTGCCGGCATCGTCGGCACCCTTGGCCAGCGCGACCTTGGCCTCCTCGCTGAGCGCGCCGAAGCTCATGTCGCTGACCAACAGCGGGATCGACAGCGTCAACGGCTTTTGGGCACGCGGGCCGATCACGACTTCGGTGCCGACCCGCGCGTCGTCGAGCAGGGGCTTGGTCGCGAGCTGGGCGGTCACGATCTGGATGTCGTCCCAGCGCGGCAGCTCCGTCAGCGGCACGCCCATGGCCGACACGGCGCCGTGGTGACCGAGCTTGCGCAGACCCTCGCGGGCGAGTCGCTGGATGTAGTTGGTGTGCGGCTCCTCGGAGGTGCCGTGGTGGTCGGCGTACAGGCCCTGGTAGTCGTCGCGGTCGTACGGCTGGGGATGGGCCTTCTCCCAGGCGGCGACCTCGTGCTCGTCGACGAAGACCGCGTCCGCGTTCGAATCGATCCACGCCTCGAACTTCTGCAGCGCTTCGTCGTTGTCGTAGGCGCTGACGCCGGTGTCGAAGCGGTAGTCCCACTGATGCAGGCCGCAGATCAGGTTGTCACCCTCGATCGTCGCGTCGGCCATCAACGCGCCGCGATGCAGGCACCGTCCGTACAGCACCGACACCCGATCGTCGTAGCGGACGACCACGAGGTCCACGTTCGCCACCAAGGCGTAGGTGGGCGTCCGATCGGCGAGCGTGCTCCACGTGGCGACCTTGACCTTCTTGGGATCGGGGAGCGTGGGCAGGTGCATGCCCCGAAGGCTATCAGCTGTCACGATGGCGGGGACCGCCGGCCGCGGCGGTCAGCCGGACGGCTCGATGTCGGTCCCGAGCCGAACGACGTGGGAGTACTCGCCTTCGACGTCCGGTCGCTCCGGCTCGAACGCCTCCAAGATGATGATCCCGTACTGCAGTGGCGGGACGTCGACGATCGCCTCGATCCCGTTCGGATCGACGTTGGCGCACGCGATCCAGCCCTCGTAGCACATGTACAACTGCTGAGGTCCGTAGGCTTCGTTGCAGGCGTCGGTCCCGACCTCGCTGCCGCACTCGCAGTTGTCGAGGTAGGGACCGTTCGATTCCGCAGAGACCGGATAGTTGCCGCCGGGGTCGAGCACGTTGGCGCCGGCCCACACCAGCCGCGACGTCTGCAACGTGTTGTCGACCTGCTTGATGTACCCCGACTCGAACTTGCAGCCTGCGTCCTCGTCGGCGTGATGGAAGATGACGTCGCCGTTGAACACCGTGCCTTCGATCTGATCGGGCGGCGGCGAGATCATCAGGTCGAGGCTCTCGAAGGCCATGCCGTCGGGCAGGCCATTGCTCTCGGTGCAGCTGCCGACGGTCCACCCACGCATGGGCACGTTTTCGATCGTGCACCCGATGAGCTCGATCGTGGAGCCGCAGACGCGGACCTCGGCTCCGTCGTCGGGGGGACGGAGGTGGAAGACCACCTGCTCGCCGATCCGCGCGCTCTCGCAGGTTCCGGGCACGGGCACCGTGCCGCTGTCGGTGGTCTCGGTCCCCGTGTCCGCCGTCTGAGTCTCCGCGTCCACGTTGCCCGTGGTGGTGTCCACGATGCCTTCGGTGTCGCCGGCCAGCGGAGGGTCGAACGCCGGGTTGGCGGAGCTGCATCCGCACACCCACACGAGCATCGATCCCGTTCGCCGCCAATCCATGGGTGCAGGCTAGCAGGCGGGCGAGGCGATCCCGAGCAGGATCGACCGAACCGGGCGCCGCTGCCTACCGAGTTGGCATCGGCACGGGTACGTTCTTGTAGTCACAGAAGCGCTCGACCGTGTCGGCGAGCATCGCCGGGTTGTGGGCGAGCTCCCAGCCGATCGTCGAGGTCGGCGTTTTGCCGTAGTCGTGCCCGGGGTACACGCGGGTGTGCTCCGGCAGACCACCGAGTCGCCTTTGCAGGCTGTCGACCATCGCCGCCGGGTCCGAGCCCACGTAGCCGACTCCGCCGCAGCCACCCACGAACAGCACGTCGCCGGTGATCACGGCCGGATTGTCGGGCAGGTACCAGCACACACAGCCGGGCACGTGACCCGGGGTGAACATCGCTTCGACCGAGAATGCACCGACGCGGACGCGCTCGCCGTCGGTCACCGCGCGCACGCGAGGGGCGAGGGGCTCGACGACGGCGACCTCCACGGGGTGGCACCGCACCACGGCGCCGGTGGCGGCCGCAGCCTCGTCGAGGCCCGCGACGTGATCGTCGTGGGTGTGGGTGAGCAGGATCGTGGAGACGGTCCAGCCGCGCTCGCGCGCCACCCGAAGCAAGCGGTCCACCTCGAAGGCCGGATCGACCAGGGCGGCGTCGCCCGTTTCCGGACACCCGATCACCTCACAGAAGTTCTGCAGCAGACCGACCTCGAGCTGCTCGATCACCAGCGGCACGGTGCGAGCATCGGCAAAGCCGGCGGCGTCGGCAAGCACGGGGGAAGCGGGCACGCTATCGTGAGCGCGGTGGCGGGACGGCGATGGACGCGGTGGGGTGGCGCGACGGCGCTCGTGCTGCTGGCGGGTTGCGGCGACGACACGCCGCCGCCGGCGCCCCTGCCTCAGGGAGATCCCACGAGCACCGGTGGCGCGACGATCGGTGACGCGACGCTGGGCACGGGGCCGTTGCCGACGGCCGGCGGCGGTGGGCTGCCGGCGTACTGCGAGGTGCCCGACGACGGAGCCGACGGCAGCGCCGATGCCAGCGACGACGGTCTCAAGCTCGACGTGGGGGGCGACCCGTTCAACTTCCCGGTCAACTGCGACGAGGTCCAGACCACGCTGACCAACCTCGGCTGCGAGTTCTGGGCGGTCGACCTGCCCAACGACTACCGCGGCACGCCGATGTCGCCGCCGGCCGCCGACCAGCAGTTCGCCGTAGTGGTCGCCAACGCCTCGGCGGTGACGTCGGCGCTCGTGGAGGTCTACGAGGGCGCCGACGAGACCACGCCGGTCGCGACGTTCGACGTGCCGACCGGTGGCGTCCAGGAGATCGCCTTGCCCGCGCTGTCGATCGACGCGCAGGCGACCACGACCAACGGCCTGGCCTACCGGGTCGTCTCCGACACGCCGATCACGGCCTACCAGTTCAACCCGCTCGACAACACGGTACAGGTCTACTCCAACGACGCGTCGCTGCTGCTGCCCACGCACGCGCTCGCCAGCGACTACACGGCGGTCACCGGCGACGCGATCTTGCTGTCGATGTCCGACAACGATCCGCAGCCGGTCAACGCGGGCGCGTTCATTTCGATCGTCGGCATCGAGGACGGCACGACGGTGCAGGTCGATCCGACTGCCTCGTTGGTCGGCGGCACGACGAGCGCGACGATCGACCGCGGTCAGGTCTTCACCTTGATCTCGAGCACGATGGCCAACCAGGGCAACCTCACCGGCTCGCGGATCGTCAGCTCCGCCCCGGTCGCCGTGTTCTCGGGAAACATGGCCACCGCCGTGCCCGCCGACGCGCAGGTGTGCTGCGCCGATCATCTCGAGCACCAGCTGCCGCCCATCGACGCGTGGGGCACGGCCTACGCGATCGCACCGCCGTCGAGCCCCTCGGGCACCGGCGACGATCCGGCCGAGTACCGCATCGTCGCCGCGTTCGACGACACCGAGCTCTTCTACTGCCCCGAGGCGCCCGACGGGGCCCCGGAAGTCCTCATGGCCGGCGAGAGCGCCCGCTTCACGACCGACCAGCCGTTCACGGTGATGGCCGACGAGGACAAGGCGTTTTCGATCACCCAGTTCCTGCTGAGCTTTCAGGCGATCGGCGAGCAGCCCGGCGATCCGGCGATGATCGTGGTGCCCTCGGTGCAGCAGCTGCAGAACAAATACGTGTTCGTCGTCCCCGCCGGCTACGCCGAGAACTTCGTGACGATCACGGTGCGGGGCGAAGGCGTGGTCACGCTCGACGACGAGGTCGTCGGTCTCGACGCCATGACCGACATCGGCGTCGTGCGCGAGCAGGCCCACCGCTACGTGCAGCGTGCGGTCGACGTCGGCGCCCACACGATCTCCGCCGACGTTCCGATCGGCATCACCGTCACCGGCTACGACGAAGCGGTCAGCTACGGCTACCCGGGCGGCTCGGGGCTCGACGTGATCGCGATCCCACCGGTGGCGGGGTAGACGTAGCGCCCGCCACGGCGCGCGCTACTTCTTCTTGGGCTTGGCGGCCGGGCGGCGGGCGGCGGGCTTCTTGCCGCCGAGGGCACCCTTGAGGCCACCCCACGCGCGGCTGAACATGCCTTGCGGCGTGGTGGGTGTGAGCACGATGTGGCCGGGGCGCGAGGGCATGTACGTGCCGAAGCCGCTGTAGAGGCGACGAAGGTCGTGGACGAGCTCGCTGATGCCCTCGGTCCGGATGTCCCAGGCCTGGCAGTAGCTGTCGGGTTTGTTGCGGATCATCGCCTTGGCGATGATCTTCATGATCATCTTGTCGATGAGCTCGCCGTTGCCGTCGAGGTAGTGCTTGTAGCTGAAGAAGCGGTCGGCCGGCGCGACCACGGGCTGGTTGTTCTCGTCCATCCGCGGCGCCCGCAGGCTGTTGATCACCGAGTACTCGTGCTCGATGTACGCCTCCACGGTGTTGTGCGCGTCGCCACCGTCGGTCGGGCCGTCGTACTCGATGAACTTGTGGAACGCGTCGTACAGCGTCTTGGGATTTCCGAAGGCGCCGGAGATCAAGTAGTAGAACAGCGCGCCGAGCGAGTAGATGTCGGCGGAGCGGTCGACGCTCTTGAGGATCTGCGCCCGCACGTTCGACTCGCTCTTGTCCTCGTAGGGGCGGTCGAGCACCAGTCGCTTGCGCGCGAGGTCGGCCGACTGCACCACGTACCGCGCGCCGCGGTTGAACAGCTGGAACGTGTCGTTGGGCGCGATCGCGATGTAGAAGTCCTCGAAGTACGTGACCTCGGCCGCGCCGTGCGACACGTTGACGAGCAGCTCGAACATGTTCGTCTCCTGTTCCGGAGACTGAAAGAACAAGGTGCCCGGCACCGACTGCATCCGGGTGACCGACAGCTCCTGCTCTTCTTCGCGGACCTTGCCCACGTTGAAGTCCGCGAGGCGCACGTCGAGCGTCGAGCCCTGCAGGCGCGGGTTGGGCAGCCGCAGCAAGATGTTGCCCGGCTTGATGTCGCGGTGGCAGACGTTGCACTCGAGGTGCGCGTACTCGATCGCCGACGCGATGGGCAGCATGTACTCGAGCACGCGAAACAGGCGGTCCTGCAGCGGCGTGGCGAGCAAGTCCTCGCGCTGTCCGCCGCGCGTGCCCTTGAGCCGCTCCTCGAGCGACATGTCGCACAGCTCGATGATCATGAAGTCGTTTTCGACCGTGTCACGCACCGAGTGCGGGATGAAGTCGACGTTGTCGGACTCCCCGGAGGCGAACAGCTGAATGATCTGCGGGTGTCCCTGCACGCGCTCGAGCAGCTCCTTTTCCATCTGGAACCGCAGCGCGTCCTCGGGCGTCACGCCCTTTTGCAGCATCTTGATCGCCACGTGCCGGCGAAAGGCCGTCTTGGACTGCAGCCAGTGCTCCTCGCCCAGGAACGCCTTGCCCGAGCGACCCGAGCCGAGCTCGATCGGCTGGCCCGTGTCGTCGAGCGTGAAGCGATACGCCCGCGCGCGCGTGATGTTGGGCTGCTGGGGGCGCGGGGCCGGACCGGTCAGTGGGCCCATCGCGGCGATCGGCCGGGACGGATGGTCCTCGACCACCATCGGCGCGCCGGCGACCGCGGCTTGGTACGCGGCGGGGCCGGTGACGGCGGGCGCCACGTGATCCATCCGCGGCACCCGCTGGGTGTCGTCGGGGTACATCGGCGTGCCGTGGGGCATCTGGGGCATCTGCGGCGCCGGCTGCATCGGCTGCACGTGCTGCGCGTGCGGTCCTTGGGGCATCGGCTGCGCGGGATGGACCGGCTGCGGCGACGTGGACGGATGCGACCGCGGTCGGGGCAGCGGAGGTCCTCCGCCGGGTTTGGGGGGCGTGCTCAACGACCGTGTCCTTTCGTCGTGTCCGCCCGCACGAAGGCGAGCGTGGTGTCGGTCCCGGCAGCGGACTCGAAGACGGCCGCCCACCGCGCGAGCGCGCCGGGGACGACGATCACCACGTCGCGCAGCGGCAGCTCGTGCTCGCCCTGCGCGTTGGTACCGATGCCGATGTGCAGCTCGCCCCGACCACGCGTCTGCGGGTCGAGCAGGGCGAGCACCGTCGACCCGTCGATGTCGGTCCCGCTCGAGGGGCGGCCGGCGGGATGCTGCACGAAACAGTTGAGGCCCTTGAGGTGCGCGCGGCCGGGCGCGATGTCCATCGGCGTCACGCGCAGCTTGGCCGGGTTGCCCCCGAGCGCGTGGCGCAGCGTGACGGGCTGGCCGTCCGCGAGGTCGTGCAGTCGCACGCGGCGATTGCCGATCACGCACCAACGCGTGTCGAGGCTCGACAGGGTCAATCGCGGGCCGGTCGGGCGTGGCGGGGTCCAGACCACGGGGGCGGCCGGGGGCGCGACGATCTGCACATCGGGCTCGCCCGGCCAGCGCAGCTCGGCCGTCTCCTCGTCGTCGTCTTCGTACGTCGCGTGCGGATCGCCGCTGACCGGCGTCGGCGGCGAGGGCAGCTCGGCCGCTTCGGAGGCCACGACCGCGGCCTCGAGTCGTTCGTACAGCTCGTCGACGCTCCGCGGCCGATCGTGCGGATCTTCGGCCGTGGCCTCGAGCACGACCGCCTCGATCGCGGGGGGCAGCGCGAGGCAGCGGATCGCGGCTTCGCGATAGTCGGCGCCCTCCGAGCGCAGCGCGTACAGCTTCATGATGTCCGAGCCCGGGTACACCATCTGGTCGGTGAGCACGAAGGCGGCGACGAGCGCGAGCGCGAACACGTCGGCGGTGGGGCCGACCGGTTGCTCGGCCAGCTGCTCGGGGGCGGCCCAGCTCAGCGAGTACAGCGGCACCGCGGCGTTGGTGTCCGACGCGCGGTTGGGCAGGTCGCCGGACGCCTTGGCGATGGAGAAGTCGGCCAGCTTGGGCGAGGCGTGCTCGCCCTGCAGCGCGAACAGGATGTTGGACGGCTTGAGATCGCGGTGGACGATGCCGGCGTCGTGGGCTTCCCGCAGCGCGCCGACGAGCGGGTGAAGGATCTGCAGCATCTGTCGGGGCGTCAGCGGCCCGTCGGCGGCCAGGCGCTGCCCGAGGTCGCCGCCTTCGGCCATCTCGGTGACGAAGTACGGGCCGATGCGCGCGTCTTCGTCGAGGTAGCCGAAGTCGTAGATCCGCAGGGTGGCCGGGTGAGTCAGCCGCGACAGGGCGAACGCCTCCTGGACGAAGTGCTCGAGCACCACCGCGTACTCGGCCTGCATCGGGTCGAACCCGAAGAACACCTTCACGCACACCGGCCGATGCAGCCGCTCGTCGTCGCCGCGAAAGACCACGGCCATGCCACCGCGCGCGATCCGTTCCCCGATCACGTACCGGTCCATCAGCCGGCGGCCGATCAGGTCCTGCGTGGCGTCGGACGCCTCGGAGCGGTCATCGTGCATGGGGACGCCCCACGATCGGCGCTGCGTCCGACCGTGTCAACGTCACCACCGCGAGGCGAGCGCCTCCGCGCGGCGACCGGCCATCGTGGCTTGCGTTTTGTCGGCCGGGCTACACGATCGGCCGAACCGACGGCCGGCACCGTCCGTCGGCGACGCGACACGTACGCAACATTGTCTACGCTGCCCGGGCAGGCCGCGTCGCGACGGGCCGTCCGGTCGAGCTGCGCCACCGCGCTACGCTGCGGTAGATGGACGACCACGGAACCGGAAGCTCGATGAAGACGCCCGCGACCGCAGCCGCACTGCCGCGACGTCGCGTGCAATCCGGTGCGCCGTGGGAGACCCTGGTCGGCTACTGCCGCGCGATCCGGGCCGGCGCCCACGTGTACGTCACGGGCACCGTGCCGCTCGAGCCCGATGGATCTCCGCACGCGCGTGACGATGCGTACCGGCAGGCGAAGCGATCGCTCGAGATCATCGAGGCGGCGCTGGTCGAGCTCGGGGCGACGCGGGCGGACGTCGTGCGGACGCGGATGTTCGTGACCGACATCGAGCGGTGGGCGGAGTTCGGGCGGGCGCACGCGGAGTTCTTCGGCGAGCACCGACCGGCGACCACGATGGTGGAGGTGCGGCGGCTGATCTCCGACGACTTCCTGATCGAGATCGAAGCCGACGCCGTGGTGGGCGGCACATAGGACGGCGAGCCGGGGTCACGGCGAGGCGACGGTCGCGGAGGCCGAGGCCAACATCGACATCGAGGCCTGGAGCTGGCCCGACGGGGTCTGGCAGAAGATCGACGAGGGGGTCGCCGGGACGAGCTTTCTCGACCCCGGTACGTCGGGCTGCGGGTGGAAGATCGACGACCTCGAGGTTCGCAACCCCACCTGTGCATCTCGTCGTGCTGGGACCCCACCAACCATGCAGACGACGATCACTACTGGAGTAACGCTGCGGCGCCGCCGTACCCATGGGTGACGCTGGCCAGCTTCGGGGCCGGGTTCCGCATGAACCCGCAAGTGTGGGTGGACGGATTGGCGCCCTGAGCCACCCATCGGGGCGCTCAGGCTGCGATCGCGACCTGCTCGGGCGCACCGAGGACCTCGGCCAGCCGTCGGTACGCACGGTGGGCTCGCACGCGCAACGTGCCGGGGCGGACGTGGAGCCGGTCGGCGATCTCGAGGGTCGACAGGCCGGCGAGGCGATGCAGCTCGATGATCTGGCGCTGGGCCGGCGGCAGCGTGCGCACGGCGGCGCGCACCCGCTCGGCCATTTCTTCGCGGCGCTCGCGGTCGACGATCGCGTCTTCGGCGTTGGCGAACTTGGGCTCGGGTACGTAGGCGAGGTGGGCGTGGGTCAGCCCGTCGCGCTGCACTTGCTCGAGCCGACGCCGCGCCCGCACGCGCTGGCGCAGGTCGTCGATCGCGACGTTCTTGGCCACGAGCATGTACCAGCGAAGCACGGCGCGGCTGCGGTCGCCGTCGCCCCACTGGAAGCGGTCGCGGTAGTGATGCGCCTTGACGAACGTCAGCTGCACGAGGTCTTCGAGGCGCGATCGATCCGACAGCTGGCCCCGCAGCCGCGCTTTGAGCCGGGGCGCGAGGATCACGTACATGCCGGCGAGCGCGCGTTCGTCGCCCACGAGGTAGCGGTCCATGAGGTCGGCGAGGCTCTCGGACGCGATCGCAAGCTGGGCCATGGCCCAGGTACGAAGCATTTGCCGTGCCAACGATCACGTGTCGGGTTTCCCACGTAAATCCTTCGCTGGACCTGGACCCCGGCCGCGGATCCGTTCGGACTTCCGGCATGTTTCGTTCCGAAGTCCGACGATCCGATGCCGGCCCACGCCGGCGTACTCACCCGCCGAGGCCGTGTTTGCGCAGCTTGTCGTGCAGGGTCGCGCGGCCGATCCCGAGCGCGCGCGCGGCCTCGGAGCGATTGCCGTCGGCGGCGTCGAGGGCCTGCTGCAACAGCTCGCGCTCGAAGGCATCGACGCGTTGTCTCAGCCCTGCGGCCGTGTCCGCCGTTTCGACACGCGGGATCGTGACCACGCCGCCCGAGGGCGGCAGCGTCGTCAGGTCGAGCTCGCCCTCGTCCGAGAGCGCGACCAGACTCTCGATCGCGTTCTCGAGCTCGCGCACGTTGCCCGGCCACGGCATCGTCATCAGCCGGTCGATCAGGTCGGGGGGCTCCTTGATCGTGCCGACCTCGAAGCGCCGAGCGTACTCGTCGAGGAAGTGGCGGGCGAGCGGGGCGATGTCTTCGGTGCGGTCGCGCAGCGGTGGCACCTCGAGCTCGACCACCCGCAGGCGGTAGTACAGGTCCTCTCGGAACGTCCCTTCGGCCACGCACTGCGCGAGGTCGCGGTGCGTCGCCGCGATCACGCGCACGTCGATCGTGATCGCCTGCTCTTCACCGACCGGCCGAACCTCGCGCTCCTGCAGCACGCGCAAGAGCTTGGCCTGCGTTGCCGGATCGAGCTCGCCGACCTCGTCGAGCAGGATCGTGCCCTCGCTGGCCTCGCGAAACAGTCCCGGCCGACTGCGGTGCGCCCCCGTGAACGCGCCCTTGACGTGTCCGAACAGCTCGGCCTCGGCCAGCTGGGGCGTCAGCGCGGCGCAGTTGAAGCGTACGAACGGCTTGGCGGCGCGCTTGGACGCGCGCACGATCGCGTCGGCCACTCGCTCCTTGCCGGTCCCGCTCTCGCCGCGGATCAGTACCGTCACGTCGCGCGGCGCAACCCGGTGCACCAGCACCGCGAGCCGCTGCATCGGCTCGGAGGCGAAGACCATCGTCTGCGACAGCGTCAGCGCCGAGGCCAGCCGCTCGTTCTCCACCTCCAGCCGCACCGTCTCGAGCGCCCGGTCGACCACCGCCATCAGCTCGTCCATCTCGAACGGCTTGCGGAAGTAGTCGTAGGCCCCGCGCTTCATCGCTTCCACGGCGACCCGCTCGCTGCCGTGGGCGGTGATCAGGATGACGCGCGGCGCGGCGGGCAGGGCGGACACCTCCGACAGCAGGTCCAACCCCGACTTGCCGGGCATGCGCAGGTCGGTGATCACCAGATGGAACGGCTCGACCGTCGTCTGCAGGGTCGTCAGCGCCGCTTCGGCGGACGCGGCCTCGGTCACGTGCACGTCGTGGTCGGACAGGATGCCGCTGAGCGTGTAGCGGACCCCGTCGTCGTCGTCGACGACCAATGCGCGTGGCTGACTCATGACCTCGGTGAGCTACTCGGCGGCGGCGTCTTCGAGCTCGTCGGACGACGAAGACATGTCGTCGTCGACGTCCCGCGTCGAGCGTACCGCACCTTCGCGCGGCAGGATGAGCCGTCCGCGGCAGCCGCCGCTGGGCCGATTCGACAGATCGAGCGAACCCTGGTGCTGGCGTGCGATGGCGCGGGCGACGGTCAGCCCGAGGCCGGTGCCGTGCTCCTTGGTGGTCACGCCCGGCTCCCAGATCTTGGGCCCGATCGTCTCGTCGATCCCCGAGCCGGTGTCGAGCACGTCGACGACGACGGCGGGACCGTCGTCGCGCACCTCGATGGCGATGCGCGAGCCGTTGGGCGAGGCATCGATGGCGTTCTGCAGCAGGTTGATGAGGATCTGCTGGACCTTGCGCGGATCGCAGGTGACCTCGGTGTCGCCCTGCGCGTCGACCTCGATCTCGACCTGACGCGTGGTCGCGATGCCTTCGTGCAGCTCGGCGACCTTGTGGGCGAGCTCGCTGATCGGCACCGTGCGCAGGTTCAGCGGCGCGAGCGGGCGCGAGAAGTTGAGGAACTCCTCGAGGATCGCCTGCATGCGATCGATCTCCCGTCGCATCACGCCGATGCGCTCGGCCGCCTCGGCCTCGGGGCTCTTGCCGACGAGGGCGGCGAGGCACTTGACGCTCGCCAGCGGGTTCTTGAGCTCGTGGGCCAGCTCGCCCGACAGCGTGGTCAGCTCGCGCGTTCGATCTTGCGAGACCGTCAGCGCGTGCTCGCGTGCGTGGGCGAGTTGGTGCAGCTGGCGGTCGTAGCCTTCCTGCGTCCGCCGACCCACCAGGAACATGACGACGTGCAGGGTGCTCATCACGATGAACATCGTGATGAACAGCAGCGGCGGATAGCCGCCGGGTGCGTGAAACGGCTTGGGCACCAGGTCCAGCACGGTCAGCTGCACCACGAGGTAGACGATCAGCAACGAGATCCCCGTCCCCAGCACGAGTCGGGCGGCGCCACGCTCTTCGAACAAGGCGGTGGTGAACGTGGGCGCGATCGTGATGAGCAGCAGCGGCGACATCAGCCCGCCGGTCGCGAACGTGATCGACGACTGCAGGACGACCAACGGCACGTAGAAGACCCGGGCGAGGACGCGGTCGCCCCCCGCCAGACGCTGCGCGGCGACGCGGGTCCCCAGCAGGTGCCCGACGATCGCGGAGATCGTCGCGAGCGCGGCCAGGACCAATCGCCACGGCGTGCCGTCGAGAAAGATGATGATCAGCGCCGTGACGCCGAAGATCGACGCGATGACCGGCTGGATGAACCGGAACCGCGCGAACAGCCGCATCATCATGCGCGCGCGCAGGCGCTCGAGCATCGCCTCGACGTGATCGTGTCGGTTTGGCATGAGGGGCGGGGCGGCAGGCTCGCCGGTCGAGGCCGGGCGCGCGGACGATCTCAGCAAGTACAGTGCCAGGATCGACCGTCGGCTGTCATCAACGGCCTCGGAGACGCCGTGGGCGGGCTGCGTTCGGAGATCCGACAGTCCGCGGGCCCGGTTTGCCACAGAAACGTCGGTGGTGGGCGACCGGCGTCCGTGCCACAAACGGCTCGGTGCCTCTGTCGTCGCCCACGCGGTTCGGCCGATACGTCGTGCTGGACATCCTCACGGGCGATCCGGGCGAAGTGACGCTGCTGGCGTTCGATCCGCAGCTCGACCGCAAGGTGGGGCTGAAGGTCTTCGAGGGCATGTTCGACGACGCGGCCGACGCCAAGCGCCGCGAGACCGCGAAGGCGCTCGCCAAGCTCGTGCACCCGCACATCGTCCGCGTGCACGACGTCGGCACTCACGAAGGCCGCCTGTTCGTCGCCATGGACTTCGTCGAGGGGGTCACGTTCGACGTATGGCTGACGCGGGAGCAGCCCGGCGTGCGCCGGATCGTCGAGGTGCTCGCCGCGGCGGCGGACGGGCTCGCCGCCGCCCACGAAGCCAACCTCGTGCACGGCAACTTCTCGCCCCACACCCTCGTGATCGGCGACGACGGGCAGATCCGCGTGCTCGACTTCGTGCGGTGTGCGCCCAAGCGCGACGCTCGCCCGCCCAGCCGCACCGGCGATCGCGTGGCGCTGTGCACCGCGATGTACGAGGCGTTGTTCAAGCAGTCGCCGTGGGGCGACGACGAGCAGCTGCGTGCGCCCCCGCTGGACACCAAGGTTCCACTGGCGGTTCGCCGAGCGTTGATGGAGGGCCTGCGTCGAGACCAGCCGGCGCCTTCGATGCGCGAGCTGGCCACCGCGCTGCGCCGCGGCCTGCGGGCGCGACGGGTCGTGTGGGGGGGCGCGCTGTCGTTGCTGGCGGTGGCCGCCGGCGTGGCATTCGCCGCGACACCTCCCGCCGCGCCCGAGCGCTCGTGGTGCGACGGGGTCGATGCGAGGATCTCCGAGGTATGGAACGAGCGCGTCGCCGAGCGCATTCGCGACGAGTTCGTGGCGACCGGCGTGTCGTTCGCCGATGCGGCGTGGCGCGAGGTGTCCACCGACGTGGAGCGGTTCGTCGACGCGTGGCGGGCGGCCGAGCGCCGCGACTGCGACCGCGGCGTGGCGGCGGCCAATCCGGCGGTCACGCTGTGCCTGCACCGGCAGTACGAGTCGCTGCGCGCGTTCGTCACCGCGCTCGAGGAGCCCACCCCGGAGATCGTCTCCAACGTGCTGCGGGCGACGTCGAGCCTGGGCGACCCGGCCGCGTGTGACAGCTCGACGCAGCCGATGGGCTACGGCGACGCCGACCTCGACACCGTGCTCGCGATCCAATCCAAGCTCTCGGAAGCGCAGATGCAGCGCGATCTGTCGCAGTACGATCGAAGCATCTCGGCGGCGCTGGGGGCCAAGCGTGCGGCCGTGCAGACCGGCGCGCGCTCGCTCGAGGCCGAGGCGGACTACCACGCCGCGCGCTCGCGGGCGCTCGCGGGCGACGAGGAGGAGGCCGAGCGTGGCTTTCACGACGCGTTCTCGGCGGCCGTGGCCAGCGGCCACGACGAGTTCATCGCCCGCAGCTCCATGGAGCTCGCACAGCTGCTCGCCGAGCAGGGGCGGCGCGACGAAGCAGAGCAGTGGATCGAGCACGCCCGCGGCGCGGTTCAAAAGCAGGACAGTCACGAGCTGTGGGTCCGTCTGGCCGCCGTGGAGGGCGCGGCGGCGTTTCGACGCGGTGACTACCTCGCGGCCAAGCAGCACTTCACGCGCAGCGGCGAGCTGGCCGAGCAATCCGAGAAACCCAACGCCTTCGCCAAGATGCACGCGGCCAAGATGTTGGCCAACTCGATCGGGCGCCTCGGCGACGTCGACGGCGAGGTCGAGCTGCTGCAGGACAGTCTGGCGTACGCCGAGGACAAGCTCGGCGACGCGCACCCCAACGTGGCCCACCATCTCAACTCGCTCGGGTCGGCGTACGCGCGCAAGGGCGCGATCGACCAGGCACTGGCCGCCAACGAGCGCGCCGTGGAGATCTTCGAGGCCGTCTTCGGCGACGATCATCCCAACACGGTCATGGGCCTGGCCAACCTCGCCAACACGCTGCACGAGGCCGGTCGCGACGAGGAGGCCGAGGCCGCCTACACGCGTGCGCTCGCCTCGGCGGAGCGGGGCTTGCCCGCCGACGATTCGAGGCGGATCACGATCGTGGGCAATGCCGGGATGTTCTTCTCGCTGACGGGCCGGTACGTCGAGGCGGCGACCTACCTCGCCGACGCGGCGGCGCGGTCGGAGGCGGTCAACGGGCCCGACCACTCCCATACGCTGGGCTTTCTCAACAACCTGGCCGCGACCCACATGTTCGCCGGCAACGACCAGCAGGCCGCCGACGTGTACCGCAAGCTCCTCGTGCGAACCGAGCGTGTCCTGGGCCCCGAGCACCCGCAGATGACGCCGTGCCTGCTCGGCTTGGCCACGGTCGAGTCCAACCTCGGTCGTCCCGGCGAAGCCGTCCCGCTGCTGCGTCGGGCGCTGCAGATCGCCCTCGATGCCAAGGACCGCCCCGAGCGCCTCGCCGTGGTGCAGTTCAAGCTCGCGCAGGCGCTGTGGGACTCGGGCATCGACCCGCAAGAGGCGATCGCGCGGGCCCGCGGTGCGCGACAGAGCTACCTCGCCGCCGCCGAGGGTGGCTGGGACATCGGCGAGCACAACGACGAGATCGACGCCTGGATCGCCGAGCGCTCGAAGTGATCGCGCTGGGATCCGAGCAGTTGACCTGCCCGGAGTCGGGAGTTGACCTGCCCGGAAGGCGTGCATGTCCTGGGGAGTTACCTGCCCGGAAGGCGTGCGAGTTCTGGAAGCTCGCGAGCGTCGCGTTGGGCCCGAACCGTGCGAGTTCTCCCCCCCGGAAGGCGTGCGAGTTCTCGAAGCTTGCGAGCGTCGCGTTGTGCCCGAACCGGCGCCCGACGGGGTCAGCGGCGGGCCGCCGCGCTCGGTCACGGCAGGTCGACAAGCCA
>CALBMM010000323.1 GCA_937896535.1 uncultured Pseudomonadota bacterium | reverse complement strand
GGCTGCGTGCCCGTGACCACGTCGATCTTGACCGGACCGCGGCGTCCGTCGGCACGGACCTGCTCGCCGACGCCGCGCATCACCTCGGTCAGTCCCGGTCCCTGGGCGCAGCGCTGGATCGGGCCGACGGACGTGGTCTCGTCGGTGTGCAGGTACGTGTACACCACCGTCGTCACGCCCGGGCCCGGGGCGTCGGGACACACGGCCGGCTGCAACGTCGACAGCGACATCGGACGGGGCGGGTCGGGCAGCTGCGTGGGCTCGGGCAGCAGGGAGGCGACCACTTGGCCGATTCGCTCGCGGTCCCACTGCTCGTCGATCGCCGCGTCGGCGAGCGGACGATCGGCGGCGTGCCACAGACCCACGGGCACGAAGAACACCGCGGCGGCCGAGCCGGCCTTGCTCGACTTGCCCCACGCGATGCCGCCGGTCGCCGCGATGCCCCAGCACGAAAGCGGCAGCAGGAAGAAGCCAGCGACCGCCCACCCGGCGACGAGGCCGGCCGCAATGCCCTGGCCCAGCGAGCCGTAGAGCACCGAGACGTACACGGCGCTCGTGATGACGTTCCAGGTCAGGTAGCCGAGGTAGGCGATCGCTGCGATCGAGCTCCAACGCCACGCCCGAGCCCGCAGGTCGTGGCCGATGGCGGCGAGCACGGCCGTGCCCAGGTGCATCAGGGCCACGGTCGTCGTGAAGATCGCGAAGGCGGTCCACTCCGCCCACGGCAGCAGATCGGCGGCGTAACCCAGCGCCCCCGCGACGAGCAGCGACAGGGCGGCGAGGGTCCAGCGGGGCAACGGCTTGGGCTCGGCCATGGGCAGCGCGAAGATAGACCAATCGGCGCGCGGCTGCGTACGAGGCCGATCCGTGCGAACGTGGGGAGGGAATCGGGTGCTGGGCCACACCACGAGATTGGGCGCGCGCGTTGCTTGCGTGGCGATCGGGCTGAGCCTGCCCGCGTGCGGCAGATCCGACGCACCCACGCCGTCCGACGGGCCCGACGAGGCCCGGAACGTGGACGCGAAGGCTCCGGGCGAGGTCGCGACGGTAGGACCGTTCGAGGTCGAGGGCAGCAAGATGTACGCCGATCCCCGCGACGAGGTGATCACCCCGTGGCTGAAGAAGGGCGTGTGGGAGCCGCTGGAGACCGCACTGTTTCGCTCGGAGATCGACGAGGGCGACGTGGTCGTCGATGTGGGCGCCAACGTCGGCTACTACACGCTCATCGCGGCGCAGAAGGTCGGCAAGACCGGACAGGTCTGGGCCTTCGAGCCCGACCCCGACGCATTCGAGATCCTGCGCCGCAACGTGGAGCTCAACGGCTACGACAACGTGCAGCTCGTGCCCAAGGCGCTCGGGGCCGAGCCCGGCACGCTGCGACTGTACCGGCATCCGACCAACCGCGGCGATCACCGCGTCTACGACCCGGGCGACGCCCGCGAAGCGGTGGACGTGGAGGTGACGACCCTCGATCAGTACTTCGCGACGCGCGAGCGCGTGGACCTCGTCAAGATCGACACGCAGGGGGCCGAGTGCACGATCTTGGCGGGCGCGGGCGAGACGCTGAAACGCCACGACGACGTGCGAGTCATCATGGAGTACACGCCGCAGTACATCCGCCAGATGGGAGCCGACCCTGGCGCGTGCCTGTCTCGGCTCGATGCGCTCGGCTTTTCCTTCTACGAGATCCTGGAGTTCGCGCAGAAGAAGGCCGTGGTCAAGACGGACCTGCAGACGCTGAGGGCTCGGTACCCCGAGTCCAAGGACGACTACACGAACCTGTTTCTGCCCTCGCGACGCCAGCTCGCCGCGGGCGGCGGTTCAGGGTCGAGCGGCGCGGGCTCCGACGACGAGTGATCAGTCGGTCTCGGCTTCGAAGCAGACCGCCTCGATGTTGTGTCCCTCGGGGTCGAGCACGAACGCCGCGTAGTACGCCGGGTGGTACAGCTCGCGCACGCCGGGCGCGCCGTGGTCGGTGCCACCGGCCTCGAGGGCGGCGGCGTGAAAGCGACGCACTTCGTCGCGCGAGCGGGCACGAAAGCACAGGTGCGATGCCGGGGTCTGAGCACCGTGCGCGGCCAGCCACAGCGTGCCCTTGCGACCGATCCCGAAGCCCACGCACGCCACCGTGCCCGTGATCTCGGGTCCGAGCTCCGCGACGACACCGAGCCCCAGCGGCGCGAGCGTCGACGCGTAGAAGGCCTTGGCCCGCGCGAGGTCGGCGACCGAAAGGCTCACATGGTCGACGGTGAGTCGTAGCTCGTCCACGGGATGGAGCATACCGGCCGGCGACGGACGGGGGCCAGGCCGGAAGCGGCAATGCCCGTGCGCCCGCGCCTCTCAGTGCAGGCGCTGCTTGGACAGCTGCATGCGCCAGTCCACGCCGATGGCATCGAACGGCTGCAGCTCGTTCCACACGTTGTCGCCCTGCAGCGGCTCGCTCGAGATCACCAGGTGTTTGACGAAGCCCTTCTCGGTCGGGGCTTCGCACTCGGGGCCGAAGCTCGGGCACGAGTCGCGCTCGGGACACTGCTTCTTCCACGTGGTGTAGAACAGTCGCTTGCCCCCCTGGTGAGCGACCATCGTGGTGCCGTTGGTCAGCACGAAGGTCACGTAGTTCTCGGTGGGAGGGCCATCGTCACGCAAGCACACGTCGCCGGCGAGTTCGACGATCTCGGCGACGGTCGACTTGACCGACTCCATCACGTCCTGCAGCGGGTAGCCGCGGCGGTGCAGCTCGCAGCGCTGGGCCATCTGCGACAGCAGCAGATAGAAGAAGACCTCCGAGTCGGAGTCGCCGAGGATGTAGCGGCGCAGCACCGGGGGAATCCGCGACACCAGCTCCTGGCGGTGCTCGGCGAAGCCCTTGATGTTGCCGTTGTGGGCGAACGTCCACTGCCCGAACTGGAACGGGTGCGTGTTGATGATCGACAGCTCGCCCTGCGTCGCCTTGCGCAGGTGGGCCAGCACGGTCTCGGACGCCACGATCCCCGACACGCGCTGAAACAGATGGTCGTCCATCGCACTCGCCACGCTCTTGATCACGTGGGGCGCGCCGGCGGTGTAGTAGGCGACCCCCCAGCCGTCGGGGTGCCGATCACTTTGCTGCATCAATGCGTTGTCGGCACTGACGAGGCTGCGGTGAACCTGGCTCTGGATGACCGAGCGAAACCCGAAGAGGCGACACATCCCGTCGTTTCACGCTAGCCCGACCCCCTCGCGACCGCAACGGGCGCCCGGGACCTACACTGGACACCCGACCGCGACGTTGCACCCCGGGCAGATCCTGCGCACGCGTGCACGGCGAGCGGCGTCGGTTTTTGACGTCCGCAAGGGCGCAGCCTAACGTATCGACATGCGCTTGGATTCGATGCGGACGGCCACGTTGGTGGCCACGGCCCTGGTGACGGCCGCATGCCCGGGAGGCGACGACGGTTCGGACACGTCGTTCGGCACCGCGCCCACCACGACCGCGACGGGCTCGAACACGAGCACGGCGGAGGACTCGTCGACCCCGACGACCGCCGACACGTCCGCGACGACCGGCGCCTGCACGCCGGGCACGGTGGGCTGCATGTGCGATCTCGACGGCAGCTGCGAGGGTGATGCGACCTGTGTCGCGGGCGTGTGCGAAGGTGACGGCCCCGCGACGTCCGCGGACGACACGACCAGCGGCGACGACACGACGACCGGCCCGATGGGCGTGTGCGGCAACGGCAGCGCCGAGCCCGGCGACTTCTGTCTCGCCAACACCTCGATGTCGTTCTCGATGGGCCTGGGCACGGTCGCGGTGGCGGTGGGTCTCATCGACGCCGACGCGAATCTCGACGTCGTCACCGCCAACCGCGACGCGAGCACGATCAGCTTCCGGCCCGGCAATGGCCTGGGCGGCTTCGGCATCGAGGCCACGTTCGCCACGGGCGCGCTGCCGGTCGACCTCGCGGTCGGCGACTTCGATGCCGACATGGACCTCGACATCGTCACCGCCAACCAGACCGCGGGCAACGTCACCGTCCTCGCCGGTATGGGCAACGGTACCTTCGCCGCTCCGGTCGGCACGGTGATCGGCACGACGCCGACATCGGTGACCGTGGGCGACATCGACAACGACGGCGACGACGACATCCTCGCCACCGAGAGCACCGCGGCGCTGCTCTACGTGCTGCGGGCCCAGCCGCCCGGCTTTCTGCCGCCGGCCACCTACGGCGTCGGGGCGGACCCGCAATCGGTCGAGCTGGCGCTGTTCAACGGCGACGCGGCCCTCGACGTCGTGACCGCCAACGGTGCGGGCGGCTCGCTGAGCCTGCTGCTCGGCAACGGTCTCGGGCAGTTCGGAACCGCGAACACCGAGGCCGCCGGCAGCGCGCCGACGGGCGTCGGAGCGGGTGACGCCAGCGGGGACGGAGATGCGGACGCCCTCGTCACGACCGCCGGCACGAACGCGGTCGCGCTGCTGATCGGCGATGGGCTCGGCGGCTTCGGCGGATCGATCCCCTTCCCCACCGGCGCATCGCCGCAGGCACTGGTCGTCGCCGACCTCGACCTCGACGGCGACCCCGACGTGGCCGTGGCCAATGGCGGCGACGGCACGGTGACCGTGCTGCGCGGCGACGGAGCCGGCTCCTTCGCTCCGGAGCTGACGATCACGGTCGGCACCACGCCCACCGACATCGTGGCCGGTGACCTCAACGGCGACGGCCTTCTCGACCTCATCACCGCCGACAGCGGCTCGGCGACGATTTCGGTGATCCTGACCGATGCGTAGCGCGCTCGTTGCCCTCCTCGCCCTGGTCGCGACCGGCTGTCCCCGGTCGGGGCCGCCCACGCCGACCTCCACCGCGGCCCCTCCCGTGGCGCCGGACCTCGACGTCGAGCCCGCCGCCGACGACGGCGGGGTCGACGACGAGCCGGCCGTCGCCGAAGCGGGTTGCTCGACCAACGACGACTGCCCTGCCGATCACGTGTGCGAGGGTGAGGGCTGCGAGCCCGGCGCGGGCACCTGCGCGCCCAAGAGCCGCATGTGCACCCGCGACCTGCAGCCCTACTGCGGCTGCGACGGCGTCACGTTCCGCAACTCTGGCAGCTGCCCCGGCGCACGCTTCTCCGCCCGCGGCCCCTGCGAAGGCGACGCGGGGCCCGGCGGCATCTGACGCCGACCGTTCTCAGAACCGACCGGAGATCGCCACGCCGGCACCGCGGGCCCACGCCGGCGCCACGAGCACGCGTGCGGTCTGGGCCTTGTTCTTCTTGGCGACCACCGCGTAGCGAATGATGCCGCCGACGAGCAACGCGCCGCCGATCGACAGCGCCACCACGCCGCCGGTGTTGAGCGAGGTCGCGCCGTCCTTGGCGTCGGCGTAGTCCTGGTTGGTGTCGGCATCGCCGACGGACTTGGCCCGCGAGCTCGCCACGCCCATCAGCGCCCCACCGGTCACGACGCCGGCGACACCGAGGCCGACGAGCACGCCGCCGACCGGGTCCTTGAACCAAGCCTTCGTCGTGTCCTTGCCGTCGTCGTCGGGCGGCTGCAGGGGCGCGGGCTCCGGCTCCGGCTCCGGCTCCGGCTCCGGCTCCTCGACGAGATCGTCGACGGGCGTGTCGTCCTCGTCGTCGTCGATGACCATGTCGCCCTCGTCGAGCTGCTCTTGGCATCGATCGATGTTGCCCTGGGCGTTGGCCGCGAGGGTCTCCGGCGGGTTGGACTCGAGCACGCGCTTGTACAGATCGATCGCGGTCTCGCAGTCCCCGCTCTCCCGCTCGGCCTGCGCCCACGGGTACAGCAGCTGCTCGTTGGGCTCGATCATGTACGCCTGCTCGAGCAGGTCGGCCGCCTTCGCGAAGTCCTGCTCCTCGTAGGCGGCTTGCGCCTGCGACAGCAGGCGCGCGGCTTCCGGATCCGACAGCAGTCCGCCCGGACCGGCGACGGCGACCGACGAGACGGCGAGCGACAGCGACAGCGACAGCGACAGCGAGTGCAGCATGACCGAGAGACAGGCGA
>CALBMM010000322.1 GCA_937896535.1 uncultured Pseudomonadota bacterium | reverse complement strand
ACCGGCGCCCCGTCGACCTCGACGACGTGCACGTGCAGTCCGATGCAGTGCTTGGCCGTCGCGGGACAGCGCGGCGACCCGGTCACGAAGGCGCGCAGTCCCAGCTCGTCGGCCGCACGCAAGAGCGTGGCCGTGCCCCACGTATCGGGCATCGGCGCCGTGGCGACGGCGAGCCAGCCAGCCGCCAGCGCTGCCGCGATCATCCGGCCGCCGAGCGGGCGAGGTCGAGGATCTGAAAGATCGCCCGCGTCGCCGGTGACTTGTTGAGCGTATAGAAGTGCACGCCGGCGACCGAGCCCTGCGGGCGACCGAACGGATCATTGGACGGCGGCATCAGCAGCTCGCGGCACTGCCACGCGGCGTACGACACGCCGGTCCAGAACACTTCCTGCGCGTCGTCGGCATCGGCGGCCAGCCGTTCCCGCAGACGCGACGGCAGCGTCGCCCCGCACATCTGGGTGAAGCGCTCGACCTGTGCGGCGTTGGTCACCGGCATGATCCCCGCGAGCATCGGCACGTCGATCCCGGCGGCGGCCACGGACCGCTCGAACTCGAAGTATTTGAGGTTGTCGAAGAACAGCTGCGTGATGACAAACTGCGCCCCGGCGTCGACCTTGCGGCGCAGGTTGGCGAGGTCGGCGGCGGCGGACTCCGCTTCCGGGTGAACCTCGGGATAGCAGGCGGCGCCGATGCAGAAGTCGCCGCGATCGCGGATGAAGGCGATGAGCTCGGATGCGTAGCGAAAGCCTCCCTCGGTCGCGACGAACTCGTCGTGGCCCTTCGGCGGGTCACCGCGCAGGGCCAAGACGTTGCGCACGTCGGCCTCGCCGAGCGCGTCGAGTACGCCGGCGATCTCGTCGCGGGTCGAGCCGACGCAAGTCAGATGGGCCATCGCCTCGATGCCGAACTGCCCCTTGATCCGCCGAACGATCTCGAGGGTCCGGGCCCGGGTACTGCCCCCGGCCCCGTAGGTCACCGATACGAAATCGGGCTGCAGGGGCGCGAGCCGCTCCAGGCTCCGCATCAGGGTGGCCTCCCCCTTTTGCGTGCTCGGGGGGAAGAACTCGAAGCTGAACACCGGCCGTTTGTGCCGCAGACGGTCCGCAATGAGCATCCGCGCCAGCATAGCAGGCCACCTTGCTCGGCTCGCGGCCGCCCCGGTATCTTCCGCGCATGGCCAACCCCACCGCCACGATGGAGACCTCGCTGGGCACGTTCCAGATCGAGCTGTTTGTCGACCAGATGCCCCTGACCGCCGGCAACTTCATCAAGCTGGCCAAGAGCGGGTTCTACGACGGCCTTCACTTCCATCGCGTCATCCCCAACTTCATGGTGCAGTTCGGCTGCCCCCACAGCCGCGACCCCAACAGCAACCGTGCCGGCACCGGCGACGGCCCCGACGGCACGATCAAGGACGAGCACACCGCCAAGCTGTCCAACGAGCCCGGCACGCTGTCGATGGCCAACACCGGCCGCCCCAACTCGGGCAGCTGCCAGTTCTTCATCAACACGGTGCACAACGACTACCTGGACTGGTTCTCCCCCGGCCCGTCCAAGCACCCCGTGTTCGGCAAGGTCATCGCGGGCATGGACGTGGTCGAGGGCATCGGCAATACGCCGACCTCGTCCGGCGACCGGCCCAAGACGCCGGTGAAGATGATCAAGGTCACCGTCCACGACTGACGGTCGCGGTCATCGCCTGGTCCCGCGGGCCCGGTCGTCGCGCACTTGCGGCGTGTCAGTTGCCCAGCTTGACGCGCCGCGCCCCATGCTCGCGCAGCCACGTGCCGACGCGGTCGTGTGCGGCGGTGCCCAGCACGAGGGCATCGCCGTCCATGCGACCGCTGCAGCCCAGCTCTCGCTTGAGCCGGGCAAGCAGCCGCGCGGCGTCGTCGCGTGACACGCCTTCGACGAACGTCGCCGTCTTGCCGCCCTGCCCCTTCTTCTGGCGACGTACGACGATCGGCCCATCCAGGCACAGCACCCTGTCGCCTGCGTGATCGGCGGCGGAGACGTCCTTCGCCGGTACTTCCGGTTCCGGTTCCGGCCCCGGTGCGACGTCGGGCAACGCCGACGCGAGCGACGCGAACGGATTGGACGCCAACGGCGTGTCGTCGCCGGTGATCTCGGGACGTCGCTTGGCCATCGCGGCCGGACGATACCGCAATCCATCTGCGGCTCGCGTTGGCCAGTCGCCGCGTTCTGCAGTTTCGGCCCCGGTCAGCGGGGGCGAGCGGGGTCGAAACGGGCAAAGGCGGAATTTCGGGTGTTGCCGGAGGGCGGCCGCGGCCGCTAGCTGCCCGCCAGCCACACGTCCGCGGCCTCGACGCGGCGCGGTGGACCCCCGCCCTCGTCGTGCACGAGCAGCGCCCCGTCGTCGTCGAGCCCCACGGCGGTCGCGGTGCTCGCTTCGTCGGGCGCACCGTACTCGCCGATCTTCACGCGCTGCCCGATCACGGTCGAGCGCGCGAGGTAGTCGTCGCGGATCGCCGCGAAGCCTCCGGACAAGAATGCATCGAGCGTGGCCTCGAGGGCGCCGAGCACCGCTGCGGCCACCTGCACCGGACGGCGATCGACGCCGCGTTCCTGCAGGCTCGTCGCCACGTCGGCCAGCTCGGCCGGCCACGCCTGCGCGCGCACGTTGATCCCGAACCCCGCCGCCACCTGGGCCCGGCCGCTGGTCCACCGCGCCTCGCACAGCACGCCGCCGAGCTTGCGTCCGCCCGCGACCAAGTCGTTGGGCCACTTCAGCCGCACGTCGGCCTCGGTCGGTAGCCCGCGCGCGAGCCCCAGGCCCACCGCCAGACCGAGCGCCCCGAGCTCGGTGCCGGCCAACGGACGCAGCAACGCCGTCACGTACAGACTCGCCCCCGCCGCGGAGTGCCACGGGCGACCGCGTCGGCCACGGCCCGCCGTCTGTGCATCGGCGGTCACGAGGCCACCGTGCGGACCGCCTTCGGCGAGCCACGTCAGCGCGCGCGCGTTGGTCGAGTCGATGCGGCCGTGGTGCTCGTGCGGGCGGCCGAGCCACCGGGTCGGCAGCGCGCCCTCGAGCTCGGCGAGCGACTCGCTCACGCGTCCGCGTCCGTGTCGAACAGCAGCGAAAGATCGGCCGCGGGCGCGCTGTGGGTCAGCGCGCCGACGCTGATCACGTCGACCCCGGCCTCGGCGAGCGTCGCGACCCGGGCCAGATCCACCGAGCCGCTCGCCTCGATGATCGCCCTGCCGGCCACGCGCGCGACCGCCTCGCGCACCTGGGCATCGTTCATGTTGTCGAGCAGGACCGCGTCGGCTCCGGCCGCGAGCGCCTCGTCGAGCTCGGCGAGCGTGGTGACCTCGCACTCGATGCGCAGCGGATGCGGGGCGTGGGCGGCCGCCGCCTTCACCGCCGCGGTCACCGAGCCGCACGCGCGGATGTGGTTTTCCTTGATCAGCACGCCCGAGCCGAGGTCGTTGCGGTGGTTGTGCCCGCCCCCGCACCGCACGGCCCAGCGCTGCAGCACGCGCAGCCCCGGCGTGGTCTTGCGCGTGTCGACGATGCGGCACTTGCCGCCCGCGGCGTCGACGAAGCGCCGCGTCAGCGTGGCGGTGCCCGACAGCCGCTGCAGGAAGTTGAGCGCCGTGCGCTCGGCCGCCAGCAACGCGCGCGCGTTGCCCTCGATGCGCGCCACGACCGTACCCGGCTGCACCGTGTCGCCGTCGGCGGCCAGCGCCTCCCAGCGCGTGGCCGGGTCCACTCGCGAAAACGTACGTCCGGCGACCGTCATCCCCGCCAGCGTCAGCGCCGACTTGGCCACGATGCGCCCCCGCGCCTGCGCGTCGACGGGCACGCAGGCCGCCGCCGTCACGTCGCCCCCGGCGAGGTCCTCGTGCAGCGCCCGGGTGATCGCGTCGTCGAGGAAGGTGAGCTCGGGGCCGGCCATCTGCCCGCGTGGTTACGCCACCCGCGGGGGCGCCGTCCAGGTCTGAACCGGCCACTCCTTGCGCGCGGCGAACCGCCGCAGGCGCGGGTCGGGATTGATCACCCTCGGCTCGCCGACCCGCTGCAGCATCGGCAGATCCGAGTAGCTGTCGGAGTAGAAGTAGCTCGCGTCGAGATCGATGCCGTGCTCGGCCGCGAACATCTCCGCGCGATGCACCTTCCCCGCGCCGTAGCACGCCGGCGGGCTGTACCTGCCCGTGAAGCGCCCGTCGGCGACCTCCACCTCGGTGCACAGGATGTGCTCGACCGACAGCGCCTGCGCGACCTGCCGCGACAGGTAGCGCGTGGCCGAGGTCAGCAGGACGATCACGTGCCCCTGCGCGCGGTGCTCGTCGATCGCCTCTCGGGCCTGCGTGCAGATCGCCCAGGCGATTTCGGCCTGAAACCACTCCTGGACCTCGGCCTCGATCGGCGCCTCGTCCTTGCCCTCGTACTGGGCGATGACCCGGCGCGCCATCGACTCGAAGTCGAGCAGCCCGAAGCGGTACTTGATCGTCCATCCGACCGCGCGCACCAGCTCCCACGGCGACATCTGGCCGGTCTTCCACATGTACCCGACCCACTTCGTGCCCGAGTTGATCTCGAGGACGGTGTGGTCGATGTCGAAGAACGCGCCGATCACCGCGGAAATGTACTGGCCAGCAGCACCGCCATCAACAGGTTCGACGCCGCATGGAACAACGCCGGCGCCCACAAGCTGCCGCTCTTGCGAAACAGCCACGAGAACACGAGCGCCGGAAAGAACGTCGCCAGTCGCGCCACCTCGGCCATGCCGACCAGATGTCCCACCGCGAACATGGCGCTGGCGAGCACCGCCCCGAGCCCGAGCGGCACGCCGAAGATCTTCGCGCGCGGCACCCAGTGTTCCTCCAGCGCGCTCATCAGGTAGCCGCGATGGAAGACCTCTTCGGGCATCGCGATCGCGAACACCTCGATCGCGATCGCCAACACGATCCCCAGCCCGCCCCACTGCAGCCAATCGGCGGGCAGCGACCAGCTCGTGGGCCAAAAGTCCGCCTCGTAGCGACGGCACAGACCCGTCAGGTACTTGTCGAGGCCCCCCGCCCACGGGGTGAGACTCTCGAGACTCGTGACCGGCGTCAGGATCGACAGGTCTCCGTCGCAGGTGCGCGCGTAAAACCAGAAGAAGCCGAGCACGAACGGGGGAAAGACCACGAGCGCCGCCAGCCCCGCCCAGCGCAGGCCACGACGGGTGATCGGCGGGATGACGCCGCCGGGCCCCACCTGCCACCGCCGCTGTCGCGCCGGGTCGGCACGCAGCACCCACGCCGGCAGGAAGTAGAACGCTGCGATGAGCAGCAGGTAGCGAAGGTCGCCCGGGATCGGCAGCAACCCGCTGACGCCGTAGGCGACGTACACCGCGGCCGTCACCAACACGGCCTGCATGGCGCGGCGTCTCGCCTGCACCGGATCGAGGGGCGGCGTCGCGTCGTCCGGCGGTCCTCGCCCGGGCTCGGATCGGTCGTCGGCCACCGCGCGCATCCTACCCGCGCTCGCCGCACACGGGCGCGTCGCGGGCGCCAATGCTCGAATTCAGCGGCGCATCCGACCCGCGAGCTTGGCCAGGCGGCGGCGCAGGCTCTCGACCGTCTCGTTGAGTTGGTCCAGATGCTCGAGCACGTCCTCGTCGCCGGCCACGGCTTGGACGTCGGCCCGGCGCAGCTGCGGCTGCTCCAGCAAGCCGAGCGCGCGCACGAGGTAGTCCTCGATCCGACACATCGCCAGCCCGGTCTCCCGCAGGTCGTCGTCGACGAACAGCAGCATCGTCTCGAGGTCGTCGACGCCCAGCAAAGAAGCGTTGGGGGCGTACGACCGCGTCGCCCGGTCCATCAACCGGTCGCGGGCACGGGCGCGGCGACCGCTGCCACGTCGGTCGGCGCCCCCGCTCGACTCGTCCGCGAGCGCCGCATCGGCGACGACCTCGGACCTGGAGGCGGGCGTAGCTTCGGGCCGCTTGTCGGACAGCAGTGCGCTCATCGTCGTTTAGGCCTTGGCACGTGACCGCCGACTTCCGCAAGTTTTCTGCAAGCTTGCCTTGCGCCGGGCTCGATTGTAGGGATCCTTACAACGTCGATGGCCGCGGGCGGGCCCTCGACGTCGGACACACGGGGCGACGCCACGTCCAGCCGGCCGCTGATGGCGAGCATTCCAGACGAAAAGGTCCAAGAGGTGCGGGACCGGGTCGACATCGTCGACCTCGTGGGGCGTTACGTCGAGCTTCGCCGCTCGGGGCAAAACTTCAAGGGACTTTGTCCCTTTCACTCCGAGCGCACGCCGAGCTTCAACGTCAACCCCGCACGCAAGGGTTACAAGTGCTTCGGCTGCAGCGCCAGCGGCGACGCGATCCGCTTCGTGATGGAGCTCGAGGGCAAGAGCTTCCCCGAAGCGATCCGCAAGCTCGCCGAAATCTATGGCGTCACGCTGCCGGAGGGGACCGGTCGCGGGTCGTCGGACGCCGATCGTACCGAGCGCGACGAGGCGTACGCGATCATGCGTCGCGCCGCGGAGGTCTACCGCGAGCTGCTGCTGCGAGACCCCGTCGGCGAGGCGGGCCGCGCCTACGTGGCCCAGCGCGAGCTCGACGACGAGGTCAGTGAATCGTTCGGCCTCGGCTACGCGCCGGCGCCGTCGGAGGCGGGCTGGGATCGACTCGCGCAGACGCTGCGCAAGGACGGTCACGATCTGGAGCTTTCGATCAAGCTGGGGCTCGTCGCCAAGAGCGAGCGTCGACGGTCGGCCTACGACCGCTTCCGCGGCCGCTTGATGTTCCCGGTGGCGCAGCCCGGTGGCGAAATCGTGGGCTTTTCCGGACGCATCGTGCCGCCGCACGACGTGGCCGAGGGTGAGGGCGACGCCCCGCCCAAGTACATCAACTCCCCCGACACGTTGCTGGCGCGCAAAGGCAAGCTGCTGTTCGGACTCGCGCAGGCACGACGCGCGCTCAGCGAAGCCGGCCGCGGTCTGCTCGTCGAGGGCAACGTCGACGTCGTCAAGCTCCACCAATGGGGTCTCAAGGAGAGCGTCGCGCCGATGGGCACCGCGCTGACCGAGGACCAGGCCAAGCTGCTCGCGCGCTTCACCAACCAGGTCGTGCTGTGCTTCGACGGCGACGCGGCGGGGAAGAAGGCCGCGTGGAAGGCCGTGCCGGTGCTGCTCGCCCAGGACCTCGACGTGCGCATGGTGCTGCTGCCCCAAGGAGAAGATCCCGACTCGCTCGGACGGGATCGCCTCTTGGCGCTCCTGGAGCGCGCGCGTCCGGCCTTGGTCGAGCTGATGATCCGCATCGCGGCCAAGGCCGGTGATGCGGTCGACGCGCGAGCGCACGGCCTCGACCGCATCCTGCCGCTCATCGCCCAGGTGCCGCGGGAGAGCGCCCGAGACCTGTACGCGGACCGCGCAGCCGAGCTGTTCAATGTTCCGCGGCAGCGGGTGACCGCTTCGCTGCGCGCGGCGGTCCAAGCCGTGCAGTCGGGACGACACGCGGAGGCGCGGGCCGCCGGGCGCGACCGCGGTCGCAACGACCCCCCCCGGTACGCGGACGGTCCCCCCGGGCCCGAGCCCCCTCCACCGCAAGGCGCGGCAAGTATGCCAGTATCCGCGTCCGTGCAGCCTTCGCCGCAGCTCCCCGGCGGACAGGCGCAGCTGACCATGCTGCTGGTGGACGTGCCACATCTGGCCGCCGCCGCACGACGCGAGGGCGCGCTCGACTACATCACCGACGCCCGCCTGCGACCGATCGCCGACGCGGTGGTCGCCGGCGCGCAAACTGGACACAACCCCACGCTCGACGAGCTGTTGGCGTTGGTCGACGAGCGCGACCAACGCCTGGTGCACGACACGGTCTTCGTGGGCAGCTTTCGGACCGACGCGCTCGAAGACCCGGCCGCCGTCCTCGGCGAGCTCGTCCATCGCTGCCGCAAAGAGGCCATCGACCGCCGTGTCGCCGAAGTCGACCGAGAATTTTCGATCGCGGTCGAGTCGGGCGACCGTACCAGGGCCACGGAGCTGGCCCAAACGAAACTCAACCTGCGTCGAGAGCAGCAAGCCCTCGCGCAAGGAACGCTCCTCGTCCCTCCATCCGCCACCGTGGAGACGACCGAGGGCCCTGCTCTTAGCTGAAGGTAGCCGTCACGAGGTTGAACATGAGTCGAGCACCGAATCGCACCGTCGATAAAGACAAGCTCAAAGAGCAACTGATCGCGTTCGGCAAGAAGAAGGGCAGCGTCACGCACGAGGAGCTCACGCGCCTGCTCCCGCCCGACCTCGTCGCCCCCGCCGAGATCGGCAAGTGGGAGAAGATGCTCGTGGACGAAGGGGTCAAGGTCGTCAGCAAGATCGAGATCGAAACGGGCAAGAAGCCGGCGACGCGCCGCTCGATGGCCAAGCGCTACGAGGACGAGGACGAGCAGGCGCGGACCAACGACCCCGTGCGCATGTACCTGCGCAAGATGGGCTCGGTCTCGCTGCTGACGCGCGAGGGCGAGGTCGAGATCGCCAAGCGCATCGAGGACGGAGAGCGACGGATGCTGGCGGTGGCGCTGCGCAGTCCGGTCGCGATCCCCTACGTGTTCGAGCTCAACGAGCGGATCAAGCGCGGGCAGGTGCGCGTCAAGGACGTCATCGCGATCTCCAACCCTGCCGACAACGCCAACGGCGGCGGACCGAAGGAGGACGACGACGTCGCGGTGCCGATCAACCAGGAGGCCGCGCTCGACAACCTCGCCAAGCAGCTCGAGCGACTGCGGCGGCACCACAAGGACATCGATCGCGTTCGCGACTCGCTGCGAGCCACCGGCGAAGGCGCGCCCGACGAGGCCAAGCAGAGCAAGCTGCGCAAGGCCCTCGAAGACCACGTCGACGCGGCCGCGGAGGTCATCCGCGAGATGTGTCTGGCCAAGCGCCCCATCGACGGCATCGTCGAGGAGCTCTCGTCGCTCGTGGGTCGCGTCCAGCGGGCGGAGCGGGACCTCGTGGAGTGCGAGCGCCGGGCGGGGATGGAGCTGCCCGACCTGCGCGAGCTGCTCGGCAACGTGCGCCTGTCGGAGGAAGAGGAGTTCAAGCTGTGCCGTCGGCTCGGCCTTCACCCCTCCGAGCTGCACGAGATCGAAGCGCGCATGCGTCTGGCCACCAAGCGCATCAAGCAGGTCGAGCAGGAGACGCACATGCGCTCGACGGCGTTGCTCGAGCTCCACACCAGCCTGATGACCGCGCGCCGTCAGGCCGAGAGGGCCAAGGCCGAGCTCGTGGAGGCGAACCTGCGCCTCGTGGTGTCGATCGCCAAGAAGTACACCAACCGCGGTCTGCAGTTCCTCGACCTCATCCAGGAAGGCAACATCGGCCTGATGAAGGCCGTGGACAAGTTCGAGTACAAGCGCGGCTACAAGTTCTCCACCTACGCCACGTGGTGGATCCGGCAGGCGATCACGCGTTCGATCGCCGACCAGGCGCGGACGATCCGGATCCCGGTCCACATGATCGAGACGATCAACAAGCTCATCCGCACGAGCCGTCATCTCGTGCAGGAACTCGGTCGCGAGCCCACGCCCGAAGAGATCGCCGACAAGATGGAGCTGCCGCTCGAGAAGGTCCGCAAGGTCCTCAAGATCGCCAAGGAGCCGATCTCGCTCGAAACCCCGATCGGCGAAGAGGAAGACAGCCACCTCGGCGACTTCATCGAGGACAAGAACATGACCTCGCCCTCGGACGCGGTCATCAACCTCAACCTCGCCGACCAGACCCGCCGCGTGCTCGCCACGCTCACGCCCCGCGAGGAGAAGGTGCTGCGCATGCGCTTCGGCATCGGCGAAGCGTCCGACCACACGCTCGAAGAGGTCGGGCAGGACTTCTCGGTCACGCGCGAACGGATCCGGCAGATCGAAGCCAAGGCGCTGCGCAAGCTCCGGCATCCGAGCCGTAGCAAGCGCCTCAAGGCCTTCGTCGAGAGCTGATGTTCCTGGTCGCGATCCGGCCTCGCCCCGGCGACGAGGCGCCGGAACGGATCGCGGCGCTGTGCGAGGCCAGCTCGCTGCCCGTGTACGAGGCACGGACCCGCGTGCGCGTGCTCGGTGACTGGCCGGGGGTGCTGCTGAGCACCGCCGAGCTTCCGCGCGCGATCGAGATCGAGGCGTACCTCAACAAGCTCGGCTTCGACGCCTGGACGATGCCCGGGCACGTCCGGCCCAAGCACCTCGTCGCCCGCCGCTTCGAGATCCGCGGCGGTACCGTGCACGCCGAGGACGACGACGGGGGCCGCGTGGTCGTCTCGCCGCTCGCGGCACGGCTGACCTTGGAGGCCACCGACTTCGGGTACGACGTCGATCAGATCCTCGAGCACGACGGCGGGGCCGGCACGGTCGGTGCCATGGCCGCCAGAGCGCTGCTGGGCCTGCCCAACCGAGCTGCTCCGCCGCGCGTCGTGGAGCGACGACGCGAGCGGCGGGAGAGGTTCGTGCGGTTGTTCGCCGCGGGGACCGTGCCCGTCGACTTCCGGGCGTCGGCGCTGCAGTACACCGCACTGCCGATGCCGATCGCACCGACCCGCGTGGAGAACTTCGCTCGCGCGCTGTCGATGCTCCGCGGTGTGCTCACCGACGTCCGACACGATGCGAGGTTGGTGGCACGCTCGGCCCAGACACGGATCCTCGGACCCGCGCTCGCCCCGCAGCGTCACCTCGAGACCGCGATCGCCTTGCTCGGCGTACCGGCCGAGCGGCCGGGTGACCCCTACCGGTAAATCGGTGACCGCGGGCGTCGCCGGGCGAACGGTGTACGAATCCGTTCCGTCGTCGACAGTGGCCGAGGCGACGACCTCACACTCGAGCGGGGGCGATTGGACACGTTGCGAGGTCCGCTCGACCCCACAACACTGCACTCGTGTCGGACGATTGCCCCAACGTCAGCCGCTGCGAGCTCTTTCCCCGGCTCAAGACCGACTCTGCCCTCGCCTTCTGCCTCGAGCAGTACTGTCACGCCGACTTCGTCCGATGCGCGCGGTACCGGTACGCCCAGGAGCACCGGGCCAAGCCGCCGGCGGATCTGCTGCCCAACGGCAAGCAACTCGCCGAGGCCGGATAGTCGATCCCCTTCCATGCAGCGACAGCTGCGCACCGATGGCAGGCGGCGCGCGAGGGCTCGCTCCGCGAGGGAAAATCGCGACGTCAGCCGGGTTGGTTGATCGCCAACCAGGCAGCGACTCCGCCCAACAGCGGCAGGATGACCAACCACATTGTCGCCTTGTCGCCGGCGCGTCGGACGAACGCGATCGAAGCGCCGAAGACCAACCAGATCGCGAGCTTGCCGTACAGCCAGCCGGGCCAGCCACCGCCGTGGCCGATTCCCTTGCGTGCCATCAGTCCGAAGCCCGCGACCAGGATCAACACGAGCGCGATCCCGTGCATCGCCATCAACAACTTGCGTGCACCGGGTTGATCTTTTGTCGCGCCGAGCAGCGAGAGAATCGCCGTACCTCCGAGCGCGCACAACAGAGTGAGGATGCCCAGGATGTGGAGGACCTTGTAGACTTCGTAGCTCATGGCGACAACGCGGCGGGGCGAGGGTAGCAGACCCGATCTGCCGGCGTGGATCCGACCCCGTCGGTTTCGGGCCTTCGACCTGCTGGGCATCGTGGCGCTGGCCGCTTTCGTGGGGCTGGTGGCCTTCGACCAGCGCGCCCTCTCGCGGCCGCGCGAGGAGATTTCGCTGCGCCTTTCGCCCGAGGAGCTCGACGCCGGCTTTCGCGAGGGGATCGAGTTCCACGGGCTGTACCGGGGCGAAGACAAAGTCGGCTTCATGAAGCTGGAGCGACGGCGCGACGGCGCGGGCTACGTGCTGCGCCACACCACCGTCTTCGAGCTCGGCATCGGCGACGGCCCCACGCGATTGACCGTCACCACCACCCTCGACGAGGCCTTTCGACTCACCCGATTTTCCGCCGACGCGGCCGGCCCCGTGACGGCGCACGCCTCGGGGACGTATGGGTCGGGGATGCTCGACGTCACCCTCGAGGGACCCTTGGGCCCGCAGACTCGGCAGATCGCGATGCCCGATCCGCCGGCCTTCGACTTTTCGCTCGCGCCGATCGCCACGCGGTCGGACCTGCAGACGGGCGACCGATTCCGCTTCACGCACTTCGATCCCATGACGATGAGCTCGGCCGAAGGTGTCGTCGAGATGCTCGGTCGCGAGGAGGTCGACGTGCTCGGCGAACACGTCGAAGCGATCCACCTGCGTCAGACCATCGCGGGTCAGCCGATGGAGATGTGGGTCAACGAGCTCGGCGAGGTGCTGCGCGAGCAGCTGCCCTCCGGCCTGCTCGCCGTGCGGGAGTCCGAGGCCGAAGCCACCTGGGGATTGGGGGGTCCCGCGTCGTCGCGATGATCACCGTCGAGGAGCTACACAAGCGCTACGGCAGCTTCGAGGCCGTTCGTGGGATCTCGTTTCGCGTCGAGCCCGGCGAGGTGTTCGGATTCCTCGGGCCCAACGGTGCCGGCAAGACCACCACGATGCGCATCATCGCCGGTCTCATTCAGCCGACCTCGGGACGCATCACGGTCGACGGCCACGACATCGCCTCCGAGCCGCTCGCGGCCAAGGCCGCGACCAGCTACATCCCCGATCGACCGTTCTTGTACGAGAAGCTCACCGCCTTCGAGTTCCTGCAGTTCGTCGGTGGCCTGCACCGGCTGTCCCACCGCGACCTCGCCCGACGCGGGGGCGAGCTGCTGGAGCGCTTCGCCCTCGGTCGCTGGGCCGACGGCCTCATCGAAAACTTCTCCCACGGCATGAAGCAGCGCCTCGTCTTCTGCGCCGCGTTGCTGACGCAGCCCCACCTGCTGGTCGTCGACGAGCCCATGGTGGGTCTGGATCCGGCGGGCGCGAAGCTGGTCAAGGAGGTGATGCGCGAGCAGTGTGCGTCCGGCCGCTTCTCGGTCCTGCTGAGCACCCACGGCCTCGACGTCGCCGAGGAGGTCTGCGACCGCATCGCGATCGTGCGCAAGGGCAAGATCGCCGCGCTCGGCACGATGGACGAGCTGCGCGACCGGGCCGATGCTCCGGGCTCGGACCTCGAGCAGATCTTCCTGCAGCTGACCCGCGAGGCGGCCGAGGGCGCCGCCGGAGCGACCGAGGCGTGAGCGCCGGCGTGCTGCTGCGCGCCAAGTGGCGCAGCCTGGCCAACTACCGTCGCAGCGACGGCGGGGGTTCGCGACGGGTCTGGGTCTTCTTGCTGCTCGGCGTCGCGGTGTGGGTCGGCATCTTGCTGACGGCGCAGTGGTTTTGCGGCCGCGTGGTCGGCATCGAGCCGATCGGCGTGGTCATGCTGCGCAAGCTGCTCGGGCTCGTGCTCGTGTTCGTGCTGTCGATCCTGACGGTCTCCAACCTCATCGCGGCCTTCTCCACGCTGTATCTGGCCGACGACCTGCCCGCGATCCTGGCGCGACCGGTGTCGACCTATCCCCTGTTCGCCGCGCGCTGGGTCGAAAACGCCGTGTACGCCTCGTGGATGACGGTGCTGTTTTCGGCCCCGTTCTTCATCGCGGTCGGGACGGCGATGGAGGGCCCCACCGCGTACTACGCCACCCTCGCGCTCGTGCTGCCCGTGCTCGCGACGATCCCGACCTCGGTCGCGTTCGTCATCGCCCTCGGGCTCGGCCGCATCCTGTCGGCGCGCCGAACCCGACAGATCCTGATCCTGCTGGCCACGATCGTGTTCACGATCCTGTTCGTGCTGTTTCGGCGCCTGGAGCCCGAGCGGTTCGTCGATCCGGATCAGCGCGCGCCCCTTCTGGAGGTGCTCGGGGCCGTGCAGGGCGGCGACACACCGTGGCTGCCGAGCACGTGGGCCGCCGAGGCGCTGTGGGGTCCCTTGTCCCCGCTGACGCCGGCGGCCGGCCATCCCCGGTCGATGCTCGTGCTCGCGGCCGCCGCGACGTTCTTCGTGGCCGGCTGGGTCTTTCGCGCCGTGTTCTTCACCGCATTCTCGCGCGCCCAGGACGGTGCCGGTCAGCCCTCCCCCGACGACGCGCGGACGCCGGGCCGTTCGCTCGCCGATCTGGTCGCGGCCGCCGACCGACCCGGCCACGGCACCCCCCGCGCCGCGCTCGCGCGCAAGGACGTGCGCGTGTTCACCCGCGACACCGCACAGTGGACCCAGCTGCTGCTGCTCGGCGCGCTCGTGGCGATCTACGTGGTCAACTTCAGCTACATCCGAACGGCCGGCCAAAGCGGCATCATCTCGCCGACCGGACTGCACTTCATCAATCTCGCCCTCGGTGGTTTCGTCGCGGTCGCCGTGTGTGTCCGCTTCGCGTTCCCGGCGATCTCGCTGGAGGGGCGCGCATTCTGGGTGATCCTGCGCTCGCCCAACTCGATGCTCGACCTGCTGCGCGGCAAGTGGATGTCGCTGGCCGGTCCGCTCGCCGCCCTCGTGGTGGTGCTGGTGACCGTCACGAGCACCTGGCTCGGGTCCGGCCTCGTGCTGACGGTGACCGCGGGCGTGACCGTGGTACCGCTCGTGGTCGGGCTGACCGGTCTCGCCCTCGGCCTCGGCGCCCGCTTCCCCCGCTTCGCGATCGACAACGCCGCCAAGATCGCGACCGGCTTCGGGGGCATGCTGTACATGATGACCGGCCTGCTGCTGCTCATCGTCGTCATCGTGCTGGCCGTCGCCCCTACCCTGACGCTGCAGCACTGGCTTTCGCACGACTACGTGGCCGGACCGGGCCGCATCGCCGGCTCGATCGCGGCTGCCATCGGGGCGTGCTTGCTGCCGCTGTGGGCCGGTCGACGCGCGGTGCGCCTGGGGGCTGCACACCTGGAGCGGCAGGGCCTCAACGCCTGAAGTGATAGCCTGGTCCCACCGATGCTGGGAGCCTGGCTCGTCGCGACCGCGATCGCAGGTTCGGGCGTGGCGCCGTCGCCCGCCCCGCCCCGTGTGGTCGGCGCCGCGGGGGCCTACGCGGCGCCTGCCGCCACGCCCGACACACGCCGTCGACGCGAAGGCGTGACTCGGGCCGAGCGCGATCGGCAGCGAGGCTTCGGCGCGCGGGTGCATCGGTTCCTGCCGGTGCCGAGCTTCCGGGCCGAGCCCGCGATCGGACTGACCTTCGGCCTGCGCGCCCGCTACGTGTATCGCCCGCCGGACCAGCAGTTCGATCGCGTGCGCGTCGACCTCGTCGGGCTCGTGTCGACCCGCCTCGTGCAGGACCACAGTCTGACCGTCGAGACACGCGACCTGCTGCATCGTCAGGAGATCGTCGACCTCGGCCTGTTCTTCGACGACGACCCGGTGTTCCCCTACATCGGCATCGCCGACGACACCTTCTATCGCCAGGTCCAGCTGCAAAACGACTACTTCCGGATCTCGCGACGCACGATCGCCGGCTCGCTGTCGTACCAGCAGCCGTTCGCGGTGGTGGAGCGCGGGCGCTGGGGCATGAAGACGACCGGCTACGCGCGCTGGTTCGTCGGGACGCGCTTCGCCTACGACGAGCTTCGGGCCGACGAAACCACGCGCTACGCCGAAGACACCGGCACGACCGACGTCGAGGTACGGCGAGGCGGCGTGATGGGCGGCATCGCATGGGACAGCCGCGACAACGGCTGGAGCCCGGTCCGAGGCTCGCTGCACGACGCGTCCGTGGAGCTGGGCGGGCCATGGATGGCCAGCTCGCGCACGTGGGTCCGCGCCAACGCGTCGATGCGGTTCTACCGACCACTGGGCACCGACAAGCTGATCCTCGCCAACCAGTTCCTGGCCGACTTCATCATGGGCGACGCGCCCCTGGTCCCGCAGGGCGAGTTCGGCGGATTGCGCGTGCGCGAGGGCATCGGCGGCCGTGACCTCGGACGAGGCTTCTATCGCCGTCGCTTCGTCGGACGGCGCAAGCTGTACGCCAGTGCCGAGATCCGGTTCGAGCCCTGGGAGTTCAGGATCTTCCGGCGCTACCTGTCGCCGGGCCTGAAGGTCTTCACCGACGTGGGATCCGCCGCCGCGCCACCACGGTTTCTGTCCCGGGCCCCGCACATCTCCGGCGGCGGCGGGGCCTACCTCGTGTGGGATCGGTTCTTCGTGCTGCGCTTCGACGCCGGCGTCAGCGAAGAGGGCCTGGGCCTGTACGTGACGGCCAACCACGCGTTCTGACGCGCGCTCAGCCGGCGGCGGCGTCGGCGTCGTGCTCGACCTCCACCTCGCCCTCGTCTTGGGGCTTGCCGTCCGAGGCGACGCACTCGGTCTCGTGACTGCCGCAGAAAAAGCGCACGTGGATGTGCTTGTCGTGTCCGGGCGAGTGGCGGACCAGACCCAGAAACGCCTTCGAGCCGCGCGGCCACTGCAGGATCTCGCGGCGACGCTCGTCGGAGATCCCCATCGCCGTCGCCGCCTTGTACAGCGCTTCCTGCTGGGCGTAGTCGAGAAACACGATCTGCACCTGCCCACTGTCGGCGAACAGCTCCAGCAACCGCCACAGCGCCGCCCAGTCGACCCGCGCCGGCTTGACGGCGAAGGACTGCGGCACGTCGGCCTTCAGTGGCAGGCGAATGTCGATGTCGCGACCGCTCTGATGCGAGACGTGGCCGGGCAGCGGACCGCCGTGGCGAAAGCTCATCGAGCCCAGAAACAGGTTCCCCTCGTAGCCGCTGCTTTCGTGAAACTGCTGCAGCACGGCGGCGAGGCTGCGCACCGCGTGCGTCGTCCCGAACGAGGACGGCGCCATCTTGCGGCTGTACCCTTCGCCGGCGGGAATGCGCACGCCGTTGACGAGTCGGCCGTCCTGCGGCGGACCGATCCCGACGGCACCGGCCCGAACCTCGATCTCCTCCGCCGTGGTCGGCGCCTGTGTGACCCATGCGAACACGACGGGGTCGACCCACAACGACAAGGTCTCGCCGACGACGAGCTTGCCGCCTTCGCGAGCATTCGTCGCTCGCAGGTCACGCGAGCTGATGCCGTACCGCGTGGCGATGCCCCACCAGCTGTCGCCTTCCTGCACGATGTACGAAAGCTCGAAGCGACGCGGTGGGATCTTGCGCGGCTTGACCTTGAGGCGCGCGCCGGCGCGCAGCTCGTTGGTCGTCTCCGCCGTGCCGTTCCAGGTCCGCAGCTCCTGCGGCGACACGCCGTAGCGGTACGCGACCTGATCGACGGTCTCCGACGGCGCGAACTTGTGCACGATCCACGGCCGCTCTCCTTCCACGCGCTGGATCTCCGGCGGGGGAAGCTCGATCGGCGCGTTGGCCCTGACTCTGCGCAAACCGCCGGGGTTCTCGGCCACGGCTTCGTCGAGAGCCGCCTCCTCGTCGTCGAAGTCGGCGACGTCGGCCCCGTCGTCGACCGGGATCTCGGGCTCGGCGAACGGCGAGTGGCCGACCGCGACCTCCTCGCCCGACTCGCCTCCGGGGCCTGCACCGCTGCCGCTGCCCTCGGACGGGGCGGTCCACGTCGGCGGCGGCGGGTCCTCGCTGGCTCTATCGGCGAGCACGATGCCACCGGCGATCACGCCGGTGCAGACCACGACCAGACCCACCCACAGCGCGACGAGCGTGACGGCGCGGCGGCCTTTCGATCGAGCGGGCACGACGGAAGACCAGTGTAGACCAGTCTCTGCTATCGTCTCCCGCGTCGGTGGTGTTTTCCGCCGCGCCACGGTCATGGCCGCGTTCGACTCCAACCCCTCGTCGGCCCCCACGCGCACCAGTGCCGTCCCCTTCGTGGTGATGACGGTGGTGACCGTGGCGTCCGTGGCCATCGCCGCGGGGCTGATCTTGACCGCGTCCGACAGCGAGGCCGCGGGGCAAGACGCCGATGCGCCGGTGCTCGCCTCCCCGCTGCCGGAGCTCTCGGCCCCGGGCCTCAACGACGACGCGAAGATGTTGCGGCTGGATTACGCCCACCGGCACGCCCAGCTGCGGCGGGCCGGGACCGCCGCCTTCGACGCGACGCTGCACGCGGCGCTCGACGTGGTGCAGGCCGACCAGTCCCCCACCCCCTGTGCCACGTTCGCCGCCGGTCTCGCCGTGCTCGAGCAGGGCCACGCCGCCGAGTACGACTGGGCCCTGACGATGGCCGCGGTGCCCCAGCCCGGTGCCACGGAGTCGACCACCGACTGCGAGGCCCTCGGCGCACGACTGCAAGCGCTGCGCACGAGCACCGCCCCGGGCGAGGATGCGACCGCGCCGACCGACGACCCGCCCGACCCGCCCGTCGAACCGGCACGCGCACCAGAAGACGAGCCGATCGCCCGGCCCGAGCCCGAGTCCGTCGCCGACGCCAAGCCGACCAAGAAGTCGTCCAAGCCCGGCAAGGCCGGCAAGTCCAAGCCCAAAGATCCGTTCAAGGACGCCGACCTCGACGCGCCGTGGGGCAAGAAGCCGGCACCCGCCAAGTCCGACGACCCGCACATCGGCCACAAGCTCGACGAAGAGCTCAAGCCGATGGGCGGTGGCTGAGGCCCCTTGACCGCCCTCGAGCCCACGGCGGCCGCTTTCGCGTGGGCGGCCGACATGTTCACGGTCGGCATCACCGGCACCAACGGCAAGACGTCCACGACCCACCTCGTGGCCGCGGCACTGCGCGAGGCAGGACGTCCGTGCACGATGCTGAGCACCGTGCGGACCGCGATCGACGACGCCGACCGGCCGCCGCCCGCGTCGCTGCAGGGCATGTACGACGTGCTGCAGGAGGGGTTGGCCGCCGGGTGTCGCGACGCCGTCATCGAGGTCACCAGTCGCGCCCTCGCCCACGGCTACGCCAAGCGGTGGCGCTTCGACCTGGGCGTGTTCACCAACCTCTCCCCCGACCATCTGACGACCCACGGCACGTGGGAGAACTACCTGGCCGCCAAGGCGCAGCTGTTCGTGCACCTCGCCCCGGGCCGCACCGCCGTGCTCAACGCCGGGGACCCGCACGCATGGATGCTCGACAAGGCGATCCGCGCCGACGTGCGGCGTCGATGGTTCTGGGCACCGGGTCGGCAGCCACTGCCCGACCTGCCGGTCTCACTGCAGGCGAGCGCCGTGTCGGTCGACCCCGACGGGACACAGGTCGCGCTCGTCGACGGCGAAGACGCGCGAGCGCTCGGGGGTCGGCTGCGGGTGCGCATGATCGGCGACGTCTTCGCCGAAAACGCCCTCGCCGCAGCCAGTGCTTCACTGGCGATGGGACTGCCCGGCGATGCGATCGCACGAGGGCTCGCGGGGTGCCCGGTGGTCCCCGGCCGCTTCGAGGTGGTGGCGCGTGACCCGCTGTGCGTCGTCGACTACGCCCACGGCCCCGATGCCCTCGCCCGCACCTGCGACACGGCGCGACGGCTGACCGACGGCCGCGTCCTCGTCGTGTTCGGGGCCGGCGGTGGCTCGACCCCGGACAAACGCGTCCCGATGGGCGAGGCCGTGGGCGCTCGGGCCGACGTGGCGTTCGTGACGACCGACAGTCCACGCGACGAGCCACCCGCCACGATCGCGGACATGGTCGCCGAGGGCGTGCGCGCCGGGGGCCGTGCCGTGCTCGTCCTCGTGCCGGACCGGCGCACGGCGATCGCCGACGCGATCGCGGCGGCGGATCCGGGTGACGTGGTGGTCGTGGCCGGACGTGGGCACGAGCGACGCCAGACGATCGGCGCCGAGGTCCTCGACTACAGCGACGCCGAGGCGATCGCCGCGATCGTGGGGGCCGCGTGACCGACGACGCCATGACCCGGGTGACGGCGGCGATCGCCGATTTCGTCGCGGCGCAGCGACGCGCGTACGGCTGGACGCACGTCGACGTCGATGCGGCGATCGATCCCGGCGGCCGCCGCATCGTCTTGCGCGGCACCGTATTGATGCGTCGGCTCCGCCCGCGCCTGCGTGCGGCGATCGATGACGTCCTCGATACGGGCTGGACTCTCGACGACGACGAGGTCCAACCCCTTGCCCCGGGACCGTGGCATGCCGTCCAGCACGAGCTGACGTCGCTGTTCGCCGCGATCGTCGACGACGACCGCCCCGCCCGCCTCGCGACCCAGCTGACGAACGACGACGGGCCCGTACGCACGGTCGCAACGCACGAGCATTGGACGCTCGTCGAAGCGATCGACGGCACGATGGGCTGGACGCCACAGCCACTGGGACCGCGCACCGACCCGCCGCGGCTGTCGATCACCCCGCCGGACGGCGCGGCCATCCTCGCGGCCGCACGGCACCATCTGGGGGCCCCCTACCTGCTCGGCGGCACCACACTCGCGGGCATCGACTGCTCCGGGTTGGCGCAGCGCGCCCTTCGGCAGGTCGCCGGGGGCTGGATCCCGCGACACACGACCGACCAGCTCGCGCTCGGACCGGCCGAGGGACCGGGCGAAGATCTTGCCGCGACGTTGGTGTTCGTGTGGTCGAACGACGAAGCCCCCGGTCACGTCGGGCTCGCCGACGGCGAGGGTCGGGTCGTCCACGCATCACGCTCGCGGGGGGTCGTCGACGATCCACGGGCGCGCTTCGTTCGCGACGCGCGCCGACTGATGCACGTTCCGTGGGCCGCGGTGGCCCAGCTGCAGGCCCGGCTGTCGGGCCGCGCCAGTCTGCTCGACGTGCTCGAGCTCGGCCGCCCCGCTGACGTCGTTTCCGCCCGACGCGTCTAGCGGCGCGCCCCGGTAGCGGTAGTCTGCGCCGCATGTCCCCGCCCCCCTACCGCACCGCATTCGTGACCGGCGCTTCCAGTGGCATCGGTGAAGCGCTCGCCCGCAAGCTCGCCGCCGAGGGCATCGAGGTCGTGCTCGCGGCCCGCCGCGCCGGATCGCTGCGGGCGATCGCCACCGAGATCGGACGCGCCGGCGGCAAGGCGTACGTTCGCTCGCTCGACGTCAGCGATCCCCGCGTGGCGGTCGAGGCGATCCAGGCCCTCGACGACGAGCTCGGCGGCCTCGACCTCGTCGTCGCCAACGCCGGTCGCGGCGAGGGCAAGTGGGGCGGCAAGCTCGAGTACGACGACTGTGCGCCGGTCATCGCCCTCAACGTCGCGGGCGCCACCGCCACGCTGACCGCGGTCCTCCCCCGCATGGTCGCGCGCGGCCGCGGGCACCTCGTCGGGATCTCGAGCCTGGCCGCGTACCGAGGCCTGCCGAAGTTCGCGGCGTACTGCGCGTCGAAGGCCTACCTGTCGACCTTCCTCGAGAGCCTGCGCATCGATCTGCGTGGCACCGGGGTGCACGTCACCGACATCCGCCCCGGGTTCGTCAAGACCGAGCTGACCAAGGACAACGGCAAGATGCCGTTCGCGATGACCGCCGAGGCCGCCGCCGAGACGATCTGGCGAGCGATCCGCACGCAGAAGGCCGTCCACGCGTTCCCGCTGCCGACCGCCACGGCCACGCGCGTCGCCACACTGCTGCCGGGACCCGTCTACGACCGGGTCGTCGGCGGCCGTCCGCGCAAGTAGGACGAGTCGGACCTACCCGCCCGGGGCGGCGAAAAAACTCGCAATCAGATCGGCGCGTCGCTCGAACGTCACGGGTGGAGACCCGAGATGCCCCGAGCCGCCCGTGCCCCCGCGCCCCTCTTCGCCCTCGTCTGCGCCACCGCGTGTGGTGCCAACGGCGACGCCGCCGACGGTGACTCCGCCGGGATGTCCGCCTCGGCGTCCGACACCGAGGGCATGACCGCGAGCGCTTCGGGGGCGTCGGCCACGGCCGACGGCGCAGACACCGTCGCGGACGCCACGGTCGACGGTGGCAGCGAGGCCACCGACTCCGAGACGGACACCGACACGGACACCGACACCGACACGACCGGCGGCGAAGGGCCCGAGACGTGTCCGGGCTCCAACCTCGCGCTCCTGCTGCGCACCGGCGACCTCGCGCCCGGGATCGCCGAAGGCACGATCGAGGGGATCGGGCCCTCCCCACAAAAGCACGGCAGCCGCTTGGCCTTCACCGTGTTCCTGTCGACCGGTCAGGAGGTGCTGTACGTCTGGGACGACGGTGCGCCTGCCCCGGTGCCGATCGTCGTGACCGGGCAGGTGCTGCCGGGCACCAACATCGGACCGCAAGCGTTCAACGGCTTGCCGGTCGTCGCCGAGGACGGGTCGGTCGCGTACCAGGTCGTCGAGTTCGGGACGACCTACGTGTTCCGCTACGACGACGGCGGCCACACGCAGATTCTGTCGGAGGGCAGCGACGACTCTCCCAACGGTCTTCCGATACTGGCGCTTCAGCCCTTCTCCAACTTCTCCCGCGGCGCCGCGTACTTCGACGGCACGCTCGCGATGTGGGTGCAGGCCGAGGACGATGCCGGCGCCAACGTGTACGGCGTGCTGTCGCGGGTCGACGACGCACCGCCGACCTACCACCTCGGCAGCGGCGACGTCGTCGGGCTGCCCCCCGGACATGCGTGGGAAGCCCAGGACGCGCGGCTGCACCTGAGCACCTACGGTCTGTTCGACCAGAGCCTGGTGATCTGGGCACGCGTCGGCGGCCAGATGTACGACCGCGGACTGCTCGCGGTACCCGGCGGTCCGCTGCCGGAGCTCGGCCCGCTGTCGAGCGGATGGCGCCAGGTCGGGCTACGCCCCTCCAACGGCGCGTACGGGTACTACTTCTTCGACGGCGACGAGGGCGTGTTCGTCGAGGACGGCACGTCGTTTCCGATCAAGGGCGAGCCCGTGCCGGGTCGCGCCGGGACCATGTTCTCGGATCTGTACGCGTTCGCCCTCGCCGACGGCGGCGGCATGGTCTTCACCGCCGACGCCGTCGACCCGGGTGGGACCCGAACGCCGGGCCTGTTCACCCGCAACGCCGCCGGCACGTTCCTGACGATCGCGCTCGAAGGCGACGATGCCCCCGACGTCGCCGCGACGCTCGGCGGCTTCCACTCGGTGCAGGTCAGTCGCACGGGCGACATCGCGGTCCGAGCGTTCCTCGACGGACTCCCCGACCCCCAGGCCGTGGGCCTGTTCTTTTCGACGAGCGGCACGTTCGTCAAAGGCGTCGCCGCCCTCGACGTCGTCGACCTGGGATCGGACTGCGCCTCGTACACGGTCGTCGACGAGTCCAACCTGCACCACGGCGTGCCCACCGACGACACCGAGATCATTCCCTACGCCGGCGGTCGCCAGGTCGCGTTCGATGGCGTCTCCATGCCGATCCAGCTCGAGCTCGAGGACGACGCCGGTGCGACGTTCGAGGCGCTCGTCATCGCCTATGTGCCCTGAACCAGGACCCTCACCATGCTTCGTTCACGATACGCTTCGATCTCGCTGACCCTCGCGCTCGCCGGCTGTGGCGACGACGCCACCGGCACGGGCAATCCCTCCGCCGACTCCGGCAGCGACGGTACCGCCTCGGCGACGGACGGCCCCGGCGGCCCAACCACGACCGACACCGGCACGACCCCTGCCGTCGACTCCTCGGGCGGGACCACCGACCCGGATGCGGGGTCCGACGACACCACGGGGACCACCGGCGACCCACCGGCAGCATCACGCCCCGACCTCGACGGTGACGGCGTGGCCGACTTCGTGCTCTCGGCGCGGGGCTTCGACGGGTTCTCCGGCGCCGTGTGGATCGACTACGGCAGCGACGCGATCCCCGACGGGCCGCTGGCCGCCGACGTGCAGCTGACCGGAGGCAACAATCTCGGCATGGCCGCGGCGACATGCGACATCGACGGCGACGGGATCGACGAATTGATCGTGGCGAGCCTCGCCGGACTTCATGTGTGGTGGGGCGGAACGGTGCTGCGGGACGACGCGACCGACGACCTTCTCATCACCAGTAGCGACCAGCTCGCCACCGTGGGAGGCCTGAACTGCGGAGACGTCACGGGGGACGGCGTCGCGGACATCGTCGCCCTCGGCGTCGCGTTCGGATCGTGGTCGCTGACCGTCGTCGGCGGCAACGCGATGCTCCGAGACCTGACGACCCTCGACGTCGACGCCGATCCTTCGTCGGTGCACATCGACTCCGCCGACGGCACACTCCTTCCCGCCCTCGGCGTGGGCGATGTCGACGGTGACGCCGTGCCGGACGTCGCGGTCGGCGCCTCGCAGGCCGACCCCGGCGGGGGCGTGTACGTCTTCGCCGGCGGCTCGCTCGCCACGGGCATGGTCACCCCCGCCGACCTCACGCTGGTCGGCTCGGCGCCCGGGGTCGGACTCGGTCGAACGTTGGCGGTCGACGACCTCGACGGGGACGGCATCGACGACATCGCCGCGTCCGAGACCACCGCGATCGTCGTACGACACGGTGAACCTGGACTCGCCGCCCCGGCCGCGAACGCGCTGACGGGCGGGGCGGGACCCGTCGCCGCCGCCAACGACTATCGCCTCGCGTTCGAAGACGTGGACGGCGTCTTCATCGGAGGCAGCGGCGTGCAGTACCCCGGATACAACGCGTCGGCCCTCGACATCGGCATCGCGAGCTCGTCCGTCAATCAGCGCCTACTCCTGCTGCGGGAGAGGCTCGACAACGAGCTCGTGCTGTGTACGGGAGACCTCGGCGACGACGATCAGGCAGCCCCGTTGCCACTGCCACGCGACCGGACGATCCCGTGGTTGTGGGTCGCCGACGGCCAGCTGGGCACCGCGGTGCTTCGACACGGCAGGACGGATCCGTTCACGTTCATGCCCGACGGCAACGGCAAGCTGCAGACGTTTTCGTGGGACGAAGCCGGATGTCAGGTCCTCGAACGTGACGGCATGATGCTCAGCACGGCGGTTCCGGCCCCCTCCGCCACCGTCGAAGACGTCTGGGAGGAGCCCACGGCGTGGAGCGTCCGCCATGACCGTTCGTTCCGCTGAACCTACGCCGGCGCGTCCACGAGCGCCCGCACCGAGTGCGCCCACCGCTCGAGGTTGTCGAGCGTGGACTGCAGCAGCTTCGGATCCCGGCACAGCTGCGCTACCTGGTCCGACAGCGCCAGCCGGGCGCGGCGCAAACGGTCGCGCGCCGTGTTCGGATTGATCCCGAGGACCTCGGCGAGCTCGCGACCGCTCAGCTCCTCCCAGTACACCAGCTCGAGGGCGATCTGATGCTCGATCGGGATGCGACGCAGGGCTTCGAGCAACAGCCGATGCTCCTTGGCCCGGGCGAGAAGCTGGCTCGGCGAGGTCGCCACGTCGGCGGCCGAGACCTCCTGCAGATCGCCGTCCTCGCGATCGCGGTAGACCCGGCGCAGCCGATCGTAGAGCACCCGCCGGGCCACGCCGAACAGGAACGCTCGGAAGGTGGTGTGCGCCCGGTACGATCCGACCGACTCCAGGCAGCGGGTGAACGTATCCTGGACGAGGTCGTGGACGTCGTCGGAGAACTTGTTGCGAAAGAAGCGGTAGACCGCCTCGAAGTGCCGCTCGATCAGGGCGTCGCCCGCGTCCCCGTCGCCGCGGTTCCACTGCGTCAGCAACTCGAGATCCGATGACACCCTCGTCGAGCGTACCACCGGCCAAGCCGGCCCTCGACCTCGTCGACTTCCAGGTGACGAAGGCCAAGGTCCGCGCGGCGCTGCTGCACCGCGCGTCCGCCCCGACGTTCATCGGCCGCTACGAGGTCGTCGGCCGGGCCGGTGCCGGTGCGATGGGACGGGTGGTCATCGGCGTCGACGCACAGCTGCAACGTCGCGTCGCCATCAAGTTGGTCGCCCCCCAAGTCGTCGACCGCGACTCGGTCGCGAGCCTGCACCAACGTCTCGTTCGCGAGGCCCGCGCGCTCGCCCGACTGTCGGACCCGAACGTCGTCGAGGTCTACGAGGTCGGGTTGTCCGGCACGGACGTGTTCGTGGTGATGGAGTACGTCCCGGGGCGATCGCTGCGGGAGTGGATGTCACCGCCGCGGCCGTGGCGCGAGGTGGTCGACGTCTTCGTGCAGGCCGGTCGCGGCGTGGCGGCGGCGCACGCCCGGGGGATCGTCCACCGCGACCTCAAGCCCGACAACGTGCTCGTCGGCGACGACGGCCGCGTCCGTGTCGCCGACTTCGGCCTCGCGCGCGCCGCACAGGAGGTCGAGGTCGACCTCGCGTCGAGCCCCTCGTGGTCGGGGCCGGACACGCCCGACGCCGGCCGAACCGTCACCGGCGCGCGGGTGGGTACCCCCGCCTACCGTGCCCCGGAGCTCGACGCCGGCGCGGACGCCAGCGCAGCCAGCGACCAGTTCGCGCTCAGCGTGACGATGTACGAGGCCTTGTTCGGGCACCGACCGTCCGCCGGGCGTGCCAGGGAGGTCCGGATCCCCGGCTGGCTCGACGCGGTGGTGCGACGTGGAATGGCGCCTCGACCCGCGCGGCGGTTCTCGAGCGTGGACGCATGGGTGGCCGCGCTGCGCCGTGGTCCGCGTCGCCGTCGCTTCGTCGCCGTCGCCGGTGCGACCGCGGTGGCCGGGATCGGGCTGACGGTCCCGCGACCGGCGGTCGGCGACGACTGCGACGCGATCGGCGACGCGCTCGACGAGGTCTACGACGAGGTGACACGGCAGGCGCTGCGCGAAGCGTTCGCGGGCTCCCCGGCAGCGCACGTACGGCGGCTGGGGCCGCCGATGGTGGCGCAGCTCGACGACTTCGCCGGTTCCTGGAAGACGGCGAGGACACGGGCCTGCGATGCCGCGCGCGGCCGCGACGACACCGCCCCCATCGCGTGCCTGCAGCGCCAGCGCGTCGAGCTGAGCGCGACCTTGGAGCGGGTCCTCGCGGACCCGGCGGACCCGCACGTGCCCGAGCTCGTCGCGGGGTTGCCTTCGCCCGAACGATGTCGAGACGCCGAGCACGTCCCGCCACCGGACGACCCCGCCGAAGTGGCGTCGATCGAAGAAGCGCTGGTGCGCGCACGGGTCGACGCGCGCGCCGGGGCGCACCAAGAGGCCGTGGACCGGGTCACGCCACTGCTGTCGCGCGCCCGGGCCCTCGACGACGATCGGCTCGTCGCGCACGTGCAGACGGTGCGGGGACGCAACCTCGCACGCCTCGACGCCGACGAAGCACCGGCGGTCCTGCGCGAGGCGATCTGGCTCGCGGAGACCTGGCGCGCGGACGAGGTGGCCGCCGAAGCCTGGCTGCATCTGCTGGCGTGGCACGTGGCCCACGGCGAGACCGAGCCGCTCCCCACGACGCTGGCGCGCGCGCAGGCGGCGGTGGACCGACTCGGCGCCACCGCCGGGGTGCACCGCGGGCGCCTGCACGCACTCGCCGGTCGAGCGGCGACTGCGGCGGGTGACCTCGAGACCGCCACGCGCGAGCTGCAGGTCGCCGACGAGCTGTACGCCGAGCTCGGCGAGACGTCGGGCGCGGGCCGGGCCGACGTCCTGGACGCCCTCGCGGCCGTGTACTTCCAACGTGGCGACTACCCCGAGGCGGTCCGCACCTTCGAGCGCGGCATCGCGATCGGCGAGCGCGTCTACGGGCCGGACCACCCGCTGCTCGCCGAGCGTCTGCAGAACCTCGCCACCGCGCTGGTCGCCACGGGCGAGCCGGCCCGCGCGCTACGGACGTTCGAGCGTGCCGCCGCGGTCACCGAGGCCTCCGAAGGGTCCGACGGCTCGAATCTGATCCACATCCACAACGGGTGGGGCGCGGCCTGGGAAGGCATCGGCGAGGCCGGTCGGGCACTCGAGCACTACGAACGTGCGCTGCACATCGCCGAGCGTCGCTTCGGCGCGGAGCACTCGATGTCGATCTCGCCACTGACGAACATCGGCCGGATCCACCGTCAGCTCGGCGACGACGACCGAGCGCGCGAGGCCCTCGAGCGCGCGCTCGCGCTCGCCGAGGCCAAGTACGGCCCCACCCACGTCCGCCTCGCCGACCCGCTCACGAGCCTCGGTCAGCTCGCGATGGCCCGCGACGATCCACGCGCCGCGATCGACTATCACCGCCGCGCGTGGCAGCTACGCCGCGAGTCGGCGGGGCCCGACGCGCTCGTCACCGCGATCTGTGCGCACAACCTCGGCGACGCGCTGCGTGCCGCCGGACACCCCGAGCAAGCGCGCGAGCACCTGCTGGCCGCCCGCGATGTCTTCGCCTCGCTGCCCGAGGACCACGCGTACCGCCGCGCCAGCGCCGAGGCATTCGCCAAGCTCGACGCCGCCCCGCCGCGGTGACCGTCAGCCCGACTTCGGCGTGCTCTTGAACTTGTAGGTCATCAGAAAGCACACCGTCTTGCCCTCGGGAAACAACGGCCCGAGCGACAGCCGCCATTCGTTGATCGTGTCGACCATGACGCCGTCGAGCGCGGGCTCGCCGGAAGACTCGAGCAAGACCGCCGTGGCCTCGGGCTTGCTCTCGAGGCAATAGCCGAGCTTGACGACCAGCGCCTCGGTGACCTGCGTCTGAAAGCCATCGAACGTGATGTTCGGATCGGGCATGTGCAGATGCCCGAACAGCGTCGGCAGCGGCAGCACCGACCAGACGCGGTCCGGATCCTGGAGGTTGCGGCACGAAGCCGCGACCTCCAGCTTGCAGGCGCGCTCGTGCATGGGGCGCGCGGCCGCGGAGTCGGCGGCGCCACCCAGGCCCAGCTCGTACAGATCACCACGTGCCGCGCACGACCAAGCGTCGTCGAGCTCGCAGCCACGATCGAGATGCTCGATCGCACCTTGCAGCCCGGCGGGCTCCTGCGGTGCCGCGACCAGCTCGATCATCGCGGCGAGTCCACACGACTCGCCATGGTCGAGCTCGCAGCCGCGAACGAGAAGCGGCTTGGCGCGCGGGTCGTCGAGCTCGAAGTTGCGGCTGGCCCACCGGCAAGCCTCCCCCAGCCCCGCCGCGCAGCCTCGCTCCTCGAGCTCGGCCATGCGGGTCTCGTTCTTGCGCGCGCCGTCGCCGTGGCCGTAGGCGTACGACGCCGCCAGGCACGCCCACCCGTCGCCGGCCTCGCACGCGAGCTCACAGGCGGTCAGGCCTTGCTCGGCGCAGGCCGGCGCATGCTCGGCGATCGTGGGATTTTCGAGGTTCAGCGGCTTGGTCTTCGAGCACCCGCCGCCGATCAGAACGACGGCGCACAGCCCGATGGACCCCACGAAGGAGCGGATGGGGGCGATCACGGAGGTCGAGGCTACACCGAGGCGCCGACCGGCCCCGCGGCCGGTTCTTCCGTCGCGAGCTCGGCTCGCCGCGAACGAGCGCAGCTACGGCAAGCACCACGCGACGGCGGCCTCGAACATCGCCAGCCCGTCGGCGGCGAGTTGGCCGTTGTCGCCGACGCCGCCATCGACGTCGACCCCGAAGCCGACGCGGGGTGCCGGGGCCACGAAGCCGCCGAGCATCGCGTCACCGGTCTCGAACGCGTAGACCACGATCTGCGCCGGATTGAGCACGCGTCCCACCACGATCTGCGCCGCCGCCGGCGGGTCGACGTGGAAGATGCCCGAGCCGGGATCGACGATCATCAGCTGGATGATGCCCGACAGGCCCGCGGCGATCGGATGCGCATCGTCGACGATCTGGGCGACGGGATCGATCACCGCCGTCCCGGCGTCCGACATCTCCATGTCGTCCCACACGAGGGCCTCGAGCACGATCACGGGCTTGGTCAGATCGCGCCAGGTCGCGCCGACCTCGGTCGACAGCGCCGTCTCCGAGAGCACCACGATCGAGGCCGGGCCCGCGTCGGCCGGCGTCGCGACCACGTCTTCGCCGAGCAGCACGGTCAGGTTCTGGTTGCCGAGGGCGCCGACCATGCCCTGGTCGAGCGGATGGTCGGCCGTGCCGTCGTTGGTGACGAGCAGAGCGCAACGCTCGATGCCGACGTCGGTGTCGTCGCAGTCGGCTCCGGCCACCACGCCGGGTCCGGCGTCCCAGTCGCCCCAGTCGTCGCCGTCGTCGTCGTTCATGCACGCGAGCGGATCGTCGTTGGGGGCGGCGCCCGGGAACGTGTCGGGATCGCCGTCGTCGCAGTCGGTCGCGTCGGCCATCGGCACGGTGCCGGGCGGAGGGTCGTTCGGGTCGGCATCGACGCAGTCGGTCGGATCGCCGAAGCCGTCGCTGTCGCCGTCGGTGCAAAACACCGCCGTCATCCCGTTGGACGTCGCCCCGGTACCGGCCGAGCTGTCGCCGGAGTCCATGCCGGTGTCGGTGGCGTCGGTGCCGGTCGACGCGTCGTCGCCGGTCGCGGACACGACGCCCGAGGTCGTGTCGTCCGAGCCCGCCGTCGTCGGTCCCGCCGAGGACGCACTCGCCGATGCACTCGCCGACGTCGCGCCCGACGGGTCACCGCTGGGATCGGCGCTGCCCGCCGAGGCGTCCGTCCCCGAGCCACCGACGCTGTCGGTGCCCGAGGCCCCGGGACAGTCGCCCTTGCCGAACCCGTCGTCCAGACACGGGTCGCCGCAGGCCGTCAGCGGCGCGAGCGCCAACGCAGTGAATCCGATCCAAGCCACGCGCGTCATCGCGCGCAGGCTACCGCGTCCGAGGCAGTCGCGGGAGACGCCGCCGCTACAGCTCCAGCGAGCGCCACAGATACCAGCTCGCGAGGGTGCGAAACGGGGCGTAGCGCTCGCCGTGGCCGTGCATCTGGCGGGCGGTCGGCAACGCTTCGAGCCCGCGCAGGTTCGCGATCGCCTTCTTGATGCCGAGGTCGTCGGGCGCCCAGACGTCGGGCCGTCCGAGGTGGAACATCATGAACATCTGCGCGGACCAGCGGCCGATGCCGCGGACCTGCACGAGCTGCTCGGTCAGCGTCTCGTCGTCGAGCCGCGCCACGTCGCGCAGCTGCAGACGATCGTCGCGCACCGCCTTGCACAGGTCGCGCACCGCCGCTTGCTTCTGCCGCGACAAGCCGACCTTGCGCAGACGCGTGTGATGGGTCGCCAGAATCTGCGCCGGCGCGGGGAACCGCTCGCCGTCGTACAGCGCCCGGAAGCGACCGTAGATCGTGTCGGCCGCCTTGCCCGACAGCTGCTGGCCGACGATCGCCCGGACCAATGCCTCGAGCGGATCGTCGTAGACCCCCACCCGCGCCCGGCACGGACCGACGCGGTCGATCACTTCGGCGAGCCCCGGGTCGGCCCGGCGCAGCTTCGCGAGTGCCCCACGGGGGAGCGACAGGGGTCGACCACGTGCCATCGGCTTGGCTATAGTGGCGCGCCGCCGACCGAGACGGGCGCGCGAGCAGGACGCAAAGGATCGCCGTGACCGAGGACGCACGCAAGGCCGCCGCCATCGTCAAAGAACGCGCCCCCGAAACCGCGCCGAAGGTCGGCATCGTGCTCGGATCGGGGCTCGGCGGCCTCGGCGACGAGCTCGAAGACGCGACCGTCGTCGGCTTCGGCGACCTGCCCGGCTTTCCGCTGCCGACCGTCGAGGGACACCACGGCCGCTTCATCGTCGGCAAGCTCGGCGGTGTGGAGGTCGCGTGTCTGCAGGGCCGCGTGCACCTGTACGAAGGCCACTCGGCGAGCACGGTCAAGCCGCTCGTGCGCACCTTCAAGCTGCTGGGTTGCGAGACGATGTTCGTCACCAACGCGGCCGGGGCGTTGGACGAGGACGCGGAGCCCGGACAGCTGATGATGATCACCGATCACATCAACTTCCAGCTGCAAAACCCGCTCATCGGCCACAACGACGACGACTTCGGGCCGCGCTTTCCCGCGATGGACGAGGCCTACGACGCCGGCCACCGCGAGCGGCTGCGTCGCATCGCCGGCGAGCTGAAGATCCCCCTGCGCGAAGGGGTGTACCTGGCGTGTCTGGGACCGAGCTTCGAGACGCCGGCAGAGATCCGCGCGTTCGGTCGGCTCGGCGCCAACGCGGTGGGCATGTCCACCGTGCCCGAGGTCATCGTGGCCCGGCACTGTGGCATGAAGGTCGCGGGCGTGTCCGTGCTGACGAATCTCGCCGCGGGCCTGTCGCCGATCGAGCTGTCCCACGACCAGACGCTCGAGTACAGCCAAAAGGCCGCCGGCGACCTGACGCGACTCGTGCGCGCCTTCGTGACCGACCTGGCCTGAATCCCGCGACCGCTGCGCGTTTGCGTCCTTGGGTGGCGCGGTCAACTGCGGCAAACTGCCACCGGGCCGCCGGCTCGCCCTGCTTGGATGGGTCGTACGGTCCGCTCGAGGGATCCATGGGTAAACGCGACAAGAAAAAGGAATCGACCGGGCACGTGCGTCCGGTCCCCGATCTCCCCTCGCACGACGAGTTCGTCCGCAACGCCGGCACGGACCTCGAGCTCGACTGGGTCAGCTCGGTCCGGGTCAATCGAAGCGCGGTGGAGCGTCGCGCCGCGACGATCCCCACGCGTCGCTCGGTCAAGAAGGACTGGCAGGCGGCGTGGTTGCTCAAGGCCCTGACCCTGACCGACCTCACCACGTTGGCCGGTGACGATACCCCCGGTCGCGTGCGGCGGCTGTGCGCGAAGGCCCGTCAGCCCGTCCAGCGCGAGACGCTGCAGGCGCTCGGCGTGGGCGACATGGATCTCAAGGTCGCGGCCGTCTGCGTCTACCACGACATGATCGGGGTCGCCGCCGAGGCGCTCGAGGGCTCGAACATCCCGATCGCGGCCGTGTCGGCGGGCTTCCCCGCCGGACTGTCGCCCCTCAAGCAGCGCATCAAGGAAGTCGAAGCGTCGGTCGCCGAGGGCGCGACCGAGATCGACATCGTGATCAATCGCGCCCACCTGTTCACCGGCAACTGGCAGGCGATGTACGACGAGGTCCGGGCGTTCCGCGAGGCCTGCGGCGATGCGCACCTCAAGTCGATCATCGCGACGGGCGACCTCGCGATCCTGCGCAACGTCGCGAAGGCGAGCCTGGTGTGCATGATGGCGGGCTCGGACTTCATCAAGACCTCGACCGGCAAGGAATCGGTCAACGCGACGATTCCGGTCAGCCTCGTGATGGTGCGGATGGTCCGCGCGTTCATGGAGCAGACCGGGTTCAAGGTCGGCTTCAAGGCCGCGGGCGGGATCTCCAGCGCCAAGCTGGCGCTGGCCTACCTCTCGCTGATGAAGGACGAGCTCGGCAACGAATGGCTGCAGCCGCACCTGTACCGCTTCGGCGCGTCCAGCCTCGTCGGCGACATCGAGCGGCAGCTCGAGTACTACGCGACCGGCCGCTACTCCGCCGGCTACCGCCACCCGATGGCGTGACAGGTACCCACCCATGGCAAGCAACATCGCCAAGATCTTCGAAACGATGGAGTACGGGCCCGCGCCGGAGAGCGACGGCCCCGTGCGCGAGTGGCTGAAGGCGCACGACGCCAAGTTCGGTCTGTTCATCGACGGGGCCTGGTCGGCGCCGTCGTCGGGCAAGTACTTCGACACCTCCGACCCGTCGACCAACACCACGCTCGCCCAGATCGCCCACGCGAGCACCGACGACGTGGACCGGGCCGTCAAGGCCGCCCGCAAGGCGCAGCCCGGCTGGCAGGCCCTCGGGGGCCACGGTCGCGCCCGCTACCTGTACGCGATCGCGCGGATGATCCAGCGCAACTCCAGGATGTTCGCGGTCCTCGAGTCGCTCGACAACGGCAAGCCGATTCGCGAGACGCGAGACATCGACGTGCCGCTCGTGGCGCGCCACTTCTATCACCACGCCGGCTGGGCGCAGCTGTGCGACACGGAGCTGTCGAACTTCGCCCCGGTGGGCGTGGTGGGTCAGGTCATCCCGTGGAACTTCCCGCTGCTGATGCTCGCGTGGAAGATCGCGCCGGCGATCGCGGGCGGGAACACCGTCGTGCTCAAGCCGGCGGAGTTCACCTCGCTGACCGCCCTGCTGTTCGCCGAGGCCTGCGACAAGGTCGGTCTGCCCAAGGGCGTGGTCAACATCGTGACCGGCGAAGGGGACACCGGGGCGGCGATCGTCACCCACGACGACGTGGACAAGGTCGCGTTCACCGGCTCCACCGAGGTCGGCAAGATCATCCGCAAGGCCACCGCCGGCCAGGGCAAGCACCTCACGCTCGAGCTCGGGGGCAAGTCGCCGTTCATCGTGTTCAACGATGCCGACCTCGACTCCGCGGTCGAGGGCGTGGTCGATGCGATCTGGTTCAACCAGGGCCAGGTCTGCTGCGCCGGCTCGCGTCTGCTGCTGCAGGAAGACATCGCCGACACGATGATCGAAAAGCTGCGCACCCGCATGGAGCGGCTGCGCATCGGCAATCCGCTCGACAAGTGCATCGACATCGGTGCCATCGTGGCCCCGGTGCAAGTGGAGCGGATCGCCGAGCTCGTCGAGCTCGGCCGCGAGGAGGGGTCGATCGCCCACCAGCCGAGCTGGGAGTGCCCCAAGGACGGGTGCTTTTACCCCCCCACGCTGTTCACGAACGTGCAGCCCGCGTCGACGATCGCCCAAGAAGAGATCTTCGGACCGGTGCTGGTCTCGATGACGTTCCGAACGCCGGACGAGGCGGTCGAGCTGGCGAACAATACGAAGTACGGACTCGCGGCCTCGGTGTGGTCGGAGTCGATCAACCTGGCGTTGGACATCGCGCCGCGGATCAAGGCGGGCGTGGTGTGGATCAACTCCACGAACATGTTCGACGCCGCGTGCGGCTTCGGCGGCTACCGCGAATCGGGCTTCGGGCGCGAGGGCGGCATCGAAGGCATGCACGCGTACCTCGAGCCCGCGTTCGTGCACGGGCTGCCCAAGTACGACGCGGCGCCGCCGCAGCCGAGCGCCGCAGGGACGACCGCGCCTGCCGCGTCGGAGTCGGGCCTGCCCGGCATCGACCGCACGCCCAAGCTGTACGTGGGCGGCAAGCAAGTGCGTCCCGACGGCGGCTACGCCCGCGCGATCGTGGGACCCGACGGCGCGCTCGTCGGCGAGGTGGCCGAAGGCAACCGCAAGGACATCCGCAACGCCGTGGAGGCCGCCCGCAAGGCCGAGGGCTGGGCGAGCGTGCCCAGCCACACCAAGGCGCAGATCCTGTACTTCATCGCCGAGAACCTCGAGGCGCGCGGAGCCGAGTTCGCCGAGCGCCTGGTGGCGATGACCGGCCAGTCCCGGACCAACGCGCGCAAGGAGGTCGACGTCTCCGTGCAGCGGCTGTTCGCCTACGGCGCGTGGGCCGACAAGTTCGAGGGCGTGGTGCACTCGCCGCCCATGCGCAACGTGACGATCGCGATGAACGAGCCGATCGGGATCATCGGCATGGCCTGCCCCGACGACGCGCCGCTGCTGTCGCTGATCTCGATGGTCATGCCGGCCTTCGCGATGGGCAACCGCGTGGTCGTGATCCCGTCGCAGGCGTACCCGCTGGTGGCCACCGACCTGTACCAGGTGCTGGACACGTCCGACGTGCCCGGTGGCACGATCAACATCGTGACCGGCGATCGCGACGCGCTGACCAAGGTGCTCGCGGCCCACGACGACGTGGAGTCGTTTTGGTACGTGGGACCCAAGGCGGGCTCCAAGCTCGTCGAGGAGCTTTCGGTCGGGAACATGAAGCGCACCTGGGTCAACGACGGCACAAAGCGCGATTGGTTCGACCCCAAGCAGGCCGAAGGTCGCGAGTTTCTCCGCCACGCGGTGCAGGTGAAGAACATCTGGGTCCCGTATGGCGAGTGAGCGCTGGTTCCCTCAGGAGCTGATCCGGCAAAAGCGCGACGGCGGGCAGCTGTCGGACGCGCAGCTCGAGTTCTTCGTCGCCGGGCTGACCGACGGATCGATCTCGGAGGGACAGGTCGCCGCGATGGCGATGGCCGTGTTCTTCCAGGGCATGACGATGGCGGAGCGGGTCGCCCTGACCCGCGCCATGACGCGGTCCGGCGACGTGCTGGACTGGTCCTCGTACGATTTCGGCAAGCCCATCGTCGACAAGCACTCGACCGGTGGTGTGGGTGACAAGGTCTCGCTGATGCTGGCGCCGATCCTGGCGGCCTGCGGCACCGTGGTGCCGATGATCTCCGGGCGCGGCCTGGGCCACACCGGCGGCACGCTCGACAAGCTCGATGCGATCCCGGGCTACGTCACGCAGCCGGGCAACGACAAGTTCGGTGAGGCGTTGAAGGCGGCCGGGTGCGCGGTGATCGGGCAGACCGGCGACGTCGCGCCCGCCGACAAGCGGTTTTATGCCATCCGCGACGTGACGGCGACGGTGGAGTCGATCCCGCTCATCACGGCATCGATCCTGTCCAAGAAGCTCGCGGCGGGCCTCGAGTACCTCGTCATGGACGTCAAGTACGGCTCGGGCGCGTTCATCACCGACTTCGACCGCGCGACCGAGCTGGCCAAGAGTCTGGTGGGCGTGGCCGAAGGCGCGGGCCTGCGGTGCACCGCGCTGCTGACGGACATGAACGAAGTGCTCGGGCGCACCGCCGGCAATGCGATCGAGGTGCGCGAGGCGATCGACTATCTCATCGGCAAGTCCCGCGAGCCGCGGCTGCACGAGGTGACCGTGGGCCTGGCGGCCGAGCTGCTGCACCAGTGCGGCGTCGCCGAGGACCTGGACTGGGCGAAGAACGCCGCCGAAGACGCGCTGGACTCGGGCAAGGCGGCCGAGCACTTCGCCAAGATGTGCGTGGCGCTCGGCGGGCCCGCGGACATCTTGGAGAACGCGGACACGCACCTGCCGCTGGCGAGGGTGGTACGTGACGTCCACGTCGAGGGCGGCGGTCACCTGACCGCCGTCGACACCCGCGAGGTGGGCCTGGCGGTGATGGAGCTCGGCGGGGGTCGGCGCAAGGCGTCCGACGACGTCGACTTCGCGGTGGGCATCGACGACTTCCGGTCGATCGGCGAGCCCGTCGACGCCCAGATCCGGCTGTGCCGGATCTACGCCCGCGACGACGCGACCGCCGACAAGGCCACTCGGCGACTGGTCGCCGCGGCGACGGTCGGCGACGCACCGGCGCCTCGTCCGGTCGTGCGGCGCCGCGTGTCGATCGAGGACGTGCAGGAATGACCCGTCTGCCCCCGCGGCTGTCGGTCGCCCAGCTGCCCACGCCGGTGCGGCGGCTGCCGGGGGTGTCCGCCGCGGTCGGGCGCGAGATTTGGGTCAAGCACGACGACGATACCGGCGGCCCGCTGTCGGGCAACAAGATCCGCAAGCTGCAGTTCGCGGTGCGCGAGGCGATCGACGCCGGCTGCGACACGCTGATCACGTGCGGCGGAATCCAGTCCAACCACTGCCGCGCGACCGCAGTGCTCGCCCGCCGCCTCGGCCTCGGTGTCACGCTGTGCCTGCGGGGGACACCGCCCGAGGTCGCGACCGGCAACCTGCTGCTGGACCAGCTGCTCGGCGCCGACATCCGCTGGTGGACGCCGGCGCAGTACCGCGACCACGACGCGGGCATGGCCGCGATCGCCGACGAGCTGCGCGCGGCGGGCCGTACCCCGTACGTCGTCGCCGAGGGCTGCTCGATGCCCCCCGGCGTCCTCGGCTACGTCGACGCCTGCGACGAAATCGCCGCCGCGCAGCGCGAGCACGGCGTGACGTTCGACGCGATCGTGCACGCGGTCGGCTCCGGCGGCACCACGGCCGGGCTCGAGCTCGGCGTCCGCCGCAGCGGCCTGTCCGCGGACCCGATCGGGATCCCCGTGTGCGACGACGCGGCCTACTTTCGCCCGCACATCGCCAAGCTGTGCGCCGATACGTCCGCCCGCTACGACCTCGACCTGTCCGTACCGCCCGACGAGATCGAGCTGTGGGACGGCCACACGGGCCCCGGCTACGGGCTTACCACGCCCGCGCAACTGCGAACGCTCGCACAGGCCGCACGCCGCGATGGCCTGCTGCTCGATCCGGTCTACACCTCCAAGGCGTGGGCCGGCATGCTCGATCGCATCGCCGACGGCTGGGACGCGCCGACGATCCTGTTCCTGCACACGGGCGGCGTGTACGGGCTGTTCGCCCACGCGACGGACCTGACCTCGGCCGTGCGCTAGCCTCGTCCACCCCGGTGGCTTCGCTCCACCCGCGTCCGCGACACGGGTGACAGACCTCCCGAGCACGCTCCGTCTTGACCCAGTAGGAATCTGCGGCCGCCGACGGGCGTCGGGGACAGGCAATGCCACGACCCAATCGCAGATGGCGACGTTGGCTGATCGCGCTCGGCGTCCTGCTCGCGCTTCCCCTCGCCTGCGCGATTTCACTGCGGACCGATGCCGGCAAGCGCGTCACGGCGCGGATGATCCGGGAGACGCTCGGCCCACCCGAGCCGCTCGAGGCCGACCTTCGTGACGACGACGAGTGGGTCGACCCCCGCGTGCCGCTGCACGCCCTCGCGCACACCTACCCCACCGAGCCGACGCCCACGCGCCTTCACGCGGGCGAGGCCGACGCCACGCCCGCGCCCGAGCCACCCAACAAGCCCCGCGGCCTCCGCAACGTGTCGTTCGTGCTCCTGCTCGGCATGGACAACCGCACCGACAAGGTCACGGGTCGCACCGACGCGATGGTGATCGCGGCGTTCCGACACGGCGACGGCAAGGTCGGGGCGTTCAGTGTGCCGCGCGACATGTGGATCGACGACCCGGAGCTCGGGCCCATGCGGATCAGCTCCGCGGTGCGCGTGGCCGACACGCGCCTGGGTGCCGGCACGGGGATCCCGTTTCTGCGCCGGGTCATCAAGCGCGAGTTCGGCATTCGCATCGATCGCTACGCCGCGGTGGACCTCGCGGGTTTCGTCGACGTGGTCGACCACGTCGGGGGCGTCGACGTCGACGTGCAGTGCCCGATCGTCGACTGTCTGCGCATGGGCACGGGCGAGAGCTGCGAGATGCTCGAGCTTGAGGCCGGCCGGCAGCGCATGGACGGGCGCACCGCCCTGAAGTTCTCGCGGTCACGACACGGCCGAGGTGACCTCGACCGTCGCCGGCGTCAGCAGGAGGTGCTCATCGCGTTCGCCCGTGCCGTCCGCAAGCAGGGCCTCGGCGACATGAAGCAGCTGTGGGACACCGTGGAGCCGTTCATCGAGACCGACCTCGACTGGAAGGCCGCCGCCTACTACGGCTCGTTCGCGATCGAGACCGACCTCGGCGACCTGCACGGGTTTTCGATCGCCAAGGACATGGTCAGCCGCCACGTGACCGACAAGAACCAGCACGTGGTCCTCGTCGACCACGATCGCTTCGACGGTGCGCTCGCTCGCATGTTCGACGAAAAGCTCCCCGCGCTGCGCGAGCGCAAGGCCTGTCCGGATGCCGACGCCGCCTACCAGGCCCGGGCGCGTCGCTGACCCAGGCGCGCTCACGCGGGACCCGAGACCGCCATGAGCCCCTGCCACGAGTTCTGGGGTCGACGAACAGGGCGCGCCCGCGCGACGCAGTGCCGCCGCCAGGGCGTCGGCCCCGAGCCCGTTTGCCGCCGCTGCGCGAGCGCTACAGCGGGCCGCGAAAATCCGGGAGGTGGCTCGCCCGACGCAACGCGGCCGCGAGCGCGTCGGGACTGATGCCCGACTGCAGCCGCCGCGCGAGCGCGCCCGCGGCTCCGACGATCGCAGGCGACAGGTGCGGCGGTGTGATCGCACGGGCGCGGACGCGGCCCCCCGTCACTGTCAGGCGTAGCACCAGCAACGGACAGGCGCGGCCGAGCACCAGGTCCAGCGCATCACCGCAGCGCTGCACGCTCGTGAGCGAGAGCCCGTGCACGGGCAACGGGGCGGGTAGATCCGGCGCGCGCACGAGGTCGCGGGCGATGTCGCAGGCCACGGCCCACGACGCCGGGCTCGTCGCGCTCCCGGTGACGTCGCGCATCTGCATGACGGCCCGCGCGACCCGATCGGTCTTCGCGTGTACGCGTAGCTCGCCGTCCTGCACCGTCGTCAGTAGCGTCGAGGAACGATTGCCACGCATGAGCCACAGACACTGTCGGAGCACCTCGGCGGCGCGATCGTCTCGGCCCGTGCGCGGGGGCTGCACCCCCAGCGAGTGCGCCGCGGTGGCCAACACCGCCGGGGCGAGGGTCCGCACCGCCTTCATCGCGCCAGCGTCGTCGGGGTCGACGAGCGCGAGGAGGATCCAGGCCCCCACGCGACCGGGCCGCGCCCGCACGGCTTGCGCGAGCTCGGCCGCCGCAGCCTGCCGCTCGCCGAGGGCCAGCCGCAGCTCGCCGCGATACACGTGCGTGGTCGCCCCCGGCACGCGGCCGAACGCATCGGCCCGGTCGAAATCCGCCGCGGCCGCATCGAGGTCGCCCCGCAGCAGCCGCACCGCCCCGGCGCCCACGTACGCCCACCGCGTGGGCGCGATCGCGGCCGCGGCCTCGAAGTCGGCCGCCGCGTCGTCGTACGCCCCCTCCCACAGCGACAGCTCGCCGCGATAGCAGCGCGGGTGCGGCGAGTCCGGGTAGGCCCGTACGAGTGCATCGAGGCGGGCGCGCACGGGCGAGGGTCCGAGCTCGGGCAGGGCCATCAGTGCCGTCGAGGCTTGCAGTCGTGCCGGAGGCTCCAGCGGCACGCGCTCCACCCCGCCGCTCGTCCGCCGCGTCACCGGGTGCGATCGACAGCCCCCCAGGTCGTCGCGGATCCGCGTCAGCGTCCGCACGCGCAGCTCGGCATCGGCGACCCAGCGCGCGAAGGTCGTGTCTTCGCCCAACCACGGACGCAGGTTGGCCGGCGTCAGCCACTGCAGGTCCAGCTGCATCGACGCCGCGTCGGCGAACCGGTGGCCCTGTTGCGCCAGGGCGAGCCCGCGCAGCACGTCACGGGGAAAGCTCATGCCCTGCGCTTGCGCGACGTGCTCGTGCGAGCGGGCCGCGTCGGCATCGCCGCACCGTTGGGCGATCTCCATGGCCCAGGTCCGTGTCACCTCATCATCGCCATCGCGGGCGAGCGCCTCGTCGATCGCATCCCCGGCGGCCGCGAGGTCGCCCTCGAGCACGAAGGCCGCCGCCCGCGCGCGCCACGGGTGCGCGGAGTCCGGGTGACGTCGCTGGTACGCATCGGCGTCGCGACGCACCGCCGCGAGCTCACCGGCGGCCAGATGGCGATCGAGCACCCGTCGACCCAGGTCCGCGTCGTCGAGCGCGAGGGTCGCGTGGCGCTGCAGCACCTCGTCGGCGTCGCCCCAGTCGGGCCGGGCATCGAGCAGCTCGACCCACCACGTCAGCTGCGAAACCGTGCGCACGTCCTCGCCGCCCCCCGCGAGCGCCTCCGGCCGCGATGCCGCGAACCGGTACGCGCGCAGCATGTGCGGGGCCCAGGGATCGCTGCCGCCCCGCGCGAGCAGGTCGGCATCGACGTCGGCGGCCAGCTTCGGTCGATCGATCGCCGACGCGAGCCCGACGGCGGCCGCGGGCGGCAGGGCGGCCCGGGATACACACCGCGCCACCTCGGCGAACGCCGCTTCGGGCCGGCCTTCCAATGCCGCGAGCGCGGCCCGGGCGGCGCAGTCGAGCGCACCGTCACCGAGCTCGTGCGCCGACGCGCGGCCGAGGGCACACGCGTCCACGGCGTCGCCGCCCGCCAGTGCATCGAGGACCCGCGCCGCCACGCTCGACTCGACCACCTCCCTCTCCTATCACACCAGCATCGACCCGGACGCCGCGTCCCGGCGCGCCGAACTGTCGGGCGCAGCGACCGCGGTCACAATCCTCGGCGCAATTGTCCGTGCAACTGTCGTACAACAGACGCGGACCTCGGCCCGTGCAGACCGACAGCGCAGACCGCGAGCCGCTCCCGCCGGCGCCGCGACGAGACAAGCAGCCGTGCCTGCGTGCGCTGACCGGGCCGCTGGCTGGATCGGTGTACGCCGTCGGGACGGGTCTACGGATCGGCCGCGGCTCGGACTGCGAAGTTCAGCTGGTCACGCGCGCGACGTCGCGCTCGCACGCGTGCCTGCTGCCCTCGGGCGAGCGCCTGGTGCTCGTCGACATGCTCAGCGCCAACGGGACGTGGATCGGGCAGCAACGCGTCGCGCGACAACAGGTCGACGTCGGCGACGAGATTCAGATCGGTGGCTCGACGTTCGTGGTCGACGCCTACGACGCCGACGAGACCCACGGCGCCCCGCCGACCGATCGCGTGGTCGATGGTCGCGCGCACGCACCGACGTACCGGCTCGCGATCGACGAAGTCCTCGACGAATCCTCGGCGCCCGACGCCGCGGGCGTCGTCGCGAGCGTGCTCGCCTACCGCAACCTGCGTCCCCTCCTGCGCCCCGACAACGATCCGCCCGACTCCGTGCGCGAGCGCTTCGCCCAGCTGCGCCGCGCCCTGTACGTGTTCGGGGAGGACGCCCCGCAGGAGCGTCGCTTCGAGTGCCGCCTCGACGCCTCGATCCGCTTCCAGGGCGACCGACGCGAGGCTCGCCCCACCCGCGTGCTGTCGATCTCCGTCGACGCCGCCACCATCGCGACCACGGGCCAACCACGCCCCGGTCGCCTGTGCTGGTTGTCGCTACCGGTCCGCAAGCCCTCGGGCCTGCGCTGGGTCGTCGTGACGGCCCGCGTCTCCGACGTGGACGAAGACACGACCACGCTGACCTTCTTCGGCGCCCCCGGCTGGGACGGCCCCGACGCCAGGCGCGGTGTCACCGAGACCGAGACCGACACCACGCCGACGGCCGAGCTCCCGATCCTCGACGAGGATTGATCGACGTCAGCCCAGGAAGATACCGGGCAGCGGACTGCCGATCGCACCGAAGTCGTACGCGCTGTCGGCGAGGTTGTACGGCCCCAAGAACCGCTCGGTGTGTCCGTACCCCGGCAGACCGCCGCGCTCGTAGTCGGCCGGAGTCAACCCCATCGCCTGCAGGATCGTCACGAGCAGGCGGTTGTGGGGCAGCCCGGGAATCAACACGCCCCAGGGCATGATCGGGTTGGCGTAGTCGCCTTCGAGGTCGGAGTAGTCGACGTAGTACCCGGTCTGCAGGCAGCCCCCCGCCCCGCCGGCGAGCACGGTCGGCATCGCCAGGACGTAGTGGTCCATCGACAGCTCGCTGCCCCAGTACACGAGCGAGTTGTCCAGGAAGGTCTCGCCGTTGGCTTCTTCCACGTCGAGCTGCTCGAGGAAGCGCTTGAAGACCTTGAGCCCCACCCAGCGGTTGAGCGCGACGATTTGGGAGTGGTCGGTCGCGTCGTCGACGGCATCGTGGGCGAAGTCGTGCCAGTCGCCCGCCACGTCGTCGCTGTTGTGGTACGAGGTCGCGATCGCCCCGAGCGCATTCGTGATCGCCATCTGCAGCTGGAACGTGACGACGCGCGTCATGTCGCAGCGGATCGCGGCCACCGAGATGTCGACGAGCAGCTCCACGACCTTCTCGAAGTCCTCCGGGCTGCTGACCTCCTGCCACGGGTAGCCCATCTCGTAGAACGGCGGCTGGTCCGGCTTGACACAGCCCGCGCTGAGCCCCGCCGCGAGCTCGTTTTCGATGCCGTCGATGAACGTCATGTGACGCTCGAGCGCCTCTTTGTCCGCGGCCGACAGCCGCTTGTGCTGACGCAGCTGCGCGTAGTCGTCGTACACGGCGTTGACCAGGCGCCGATTGGGATGCTCCATCGGCTCGCCAGGCTCCATGAAGTCGCCGAACAAGTCCTCCCAGATGTGCAACGGCTCCAGATACGCCGGGACGTTCTCCACCGCGCCGCCGGCGATCCCATAGTCGCTGTCGGAGATCGATCCCGGACTGCCGGTCGCCATCACCAGCGAGCGCGCCCGCGGCGTCGAGGGGTAGAACGCATCCGAGTACGCCAGCACCTGATCGATCGTCGGCATGTAGCCGAGGCCTCGCGACTCGAACTCGCCGCCCGAGGAGCAGTTGGCATAGTTTCCGAGCATCATCCCGTTGCCATGGCTGGTTCCCTGCATGTAGTCGAGGCCACGCAGGATGAGCATCTTGCCGTAGAACGGCTCGAGGTCGCTGCCGAGCACCGGCGACAGGCTCTGGCCGGCGAAGTCCGACAGCGGCGCCCAGAAGTGGTTGGTGCCCGGGATCTTGTCGTGCAGCGCGGTCGTTCCGTCGGCCCGCGCCCCACCGTACGCCGTGTCGCGCAGCTGGTAGCCCGCCGGCGTCGCACTGGGCCAGAAGTCACCGACCATCTGGCCGCTCTGCCCCATCAGCGCGATCAAGCGGCGCGGCGCCGTGCTCCCGGCCGCGCCGGCCGACCGCGGCAGCAGTGACGGCAGGAACGGCAGGCCGAGGGCCGCCCCCCCGGCGGTCTTGAGGAACATGCGTCGGCTCTTTTCGTGCACGAACATCACTGAACCCTCCGCGAGCGGAACATCGGATCGACGGCGACGGCACGCAGGGCATCACGCATCGAGCCGCCGTCGGTCAGCTCGGTCTGCAGGCGCTCGACGACACAAGCGTCGGACTCGGTTTCCTCGCGACCGAAGGTCGCCCGGAAGTACTGCTTGGCGAAGCAGGCCTCCGCCTTGCCGCTGTCGACGATCTGCGCCGACAGCTCGGGTCCCGTGCGGATGACGGCGTCGTCGCCGGCCAACGCCGGGGCCGCGGATGCATCGACAGGCAACGTCGCGATCACTTCGCCGGTCTCCTCGTCGATGACTTGTTCCTGCGTCCGCACGCGACCGAGGGCGTCGTAGCCCTCGAGCACGAAGCCCACCGGATTGATGAGAACGTGACAGCCGGCACACGTGGGCTCGGACGTCTTGGCCTCGTAGCGCTCGCGCGTGGTCTGGTCCTCGGTGACCGGCGGTCGATCCAACGCCCCCGGAGGGAGGGACGCCGGGTCGGGTGACGGCAGGTCCTCACAGAGGATCCGACGACGAACCACCGCGCCGCGATGAATCGGATGAGTCTCGTGGGATCCGGTCAGCAGCAGCGCCATCCGGGTGAGCAAGCCGGCGCGCTCGTCGGGCGGCAACCCCGGGGGCTCGGACTGCCCGTCCCACGGCTCGACGCCGTACAGCGCGGCGAGGTGGGGCGAGGTCGTGAAGTTACGATCGCTGAGGAACAGGTCGGCGAGCGTGCCGTCGGTCTCGAACGTGTAGTAGCGCGTCAGCGCGTGGATCTCCTCGACCGCGGACACCAGATGGTCGGCCTGCGGGTCTCCGATCGTCGTGTCGGCGGCCAGGGTCGCGAACGCGGGGTCCTGCGGCCACACGGTCAGCCACCCCAGCTGCAGCCACTCGTCGTAGAAGCGATCGACCGTCCGCTGCGTGCGCGGATCCTCGAACACCCGATCGAGCTGCGCCTGGTAGCCCTCCTCGGTGAGGATCGAGCCGTCGGCCGCGGCGGCGAACAGCTCGTCGTCGGGCATCGTCTGCCAAAAGTGAAACGACAGGCGCGCCGCCAGCTCGTAGGGCCCGACGTCGAACTGTACGTCGTCGCCTTCGCCCTCGACCTCCACGTGGTACAGAAACTGCGGCGACAGCAGCGCGGTGAACAGCATCGTGCGGAACGCATCGGTGCCGCCTTCGCTGTCGACGATCAGATCGTGGTAGTGCGCCCGCTCGGCGCCGGTCAGCGGCCGCCGGTAGATCCGCATCGCGAAACCGTCGAGGAAGCCGTCCACGCACGCGGCGGTCGGCGACGCTTCGAGGGCACACGCCCCCGCGGCGGCTTGCAGGTAGCCGGGGTCGTTGGCGACGATGCCGGCGAGTCGGTCCGCGAGCCGGTAGTACGCCCGCGCATGCATCTCGGACACGCGCGCGTCGAGGATCCCGAAGGTCGACCCCGCATCGTCGGTGGGGATGCGGGTCAGGTCCGAGGCGGCCTCGGCCTGCACGTCCAGGCCCAACGGCGCGAACAGGTCGTCGAGCGTATTGCGGTACTGCGCCTCCGACAGCCGGCGCAGCGGGGACACGCTGGACTCGCAGTCGAGGCCGACCCCGTCGTCGTCCGCCGTGCCGTCGGTATCACCTCCGTCGGCGCCGTCGGTCTCCCCGTCGGGGTCGGAGCCGCCGCCGTCCTGGTTGCCGGCATAGCAGGCGGCGAGCGCGAAGATGGACAGGCCCGCGAGCGTGCCGATCCGGTGGCGTTGGCGTGGCATCGACTCCATTCCCCTCGGGCCGGGGAGTAACGCGAGGCCGTCGGATGTCTCACGGCTTCTCACTTTTTTCTCGAGGACGCCGCGCCGGGTGGACGCGTGTGCGACAACGACGGTCAGCCGGGCACGGGACACTCTTCGGAGGGCTCGGCCCAGCCGAACGCAATGTGGAAGATCGGGTGCCCGCCGGCGAAGGCCCCGTCGCCGAGCGCCTCCCAGGTGACCCCGTCGTCGGAGCGGAGGAAGGTCTGGGCCTCGTAGCCGCTCCATACGCGGTCGACCGCCACGAAGCTCCCGGTCGCCTCGCTGTGCGCGACGGGCCCGATCCACACGCCCTCGGGCGTGGTCGCCGTCGACGTCCACGAGACGCCGTCCGGACTCGTGTAGCGGGTGCCCGGGGCCCACACCGCGAACTCCTCGCCGGTGAACACCACGTGGCCGAGCACGTTGTCCCCGCCCAGGGCGCCGAGCTCCCAGGTGTCGCCGCCGTCCGTGGATCGGCAGGCCGTGCCGTCGGCTCCGATGCTCACCACCACGCCGTTGCCGTACGCGATCCCGCCGTACTCGCTCTGGTCGAGCAGGCACTGCGGCGGCCGTACCGACGGCGGCCACCAGGTCTCGCCGCCATCGGAGCTGACGAGCACCGAGTGCGGGGGATAGGCCGTCGCGATGAAGCGACCCGTGTCGTAGTCGGCGTAGGCGAACCGGCGCACGCTCCACGCGATCTCGCCGTCGTCGCCGCGAAAATCGGCTTCCTGGCCCGCCGTCCACACGATGCCGTCGGGCGAGTGCTGCGGGTACCTCGACGACAGCACGTACGTGCCCGCCCCGTAGGCGAGTCCGCCGAAGGTCACGTCCTGACCGAGCGTCTCCTCCCAGTGGACGCCGTCGACACTTCGTCGCACCGATCCGGAGTAACCCCACCCCCACGTCGCCACGAAGGCGTCGCCGCCGAAGACGACGCCCTTGGAAAATCCCGGATGGTGCCCACAGTCGCAGTCGGCGGCCTGGGACTGGCACCCGTCGGCGTCGGTGAACTCGCACGCGCCTTCGAAGCAGCGCACGGGGTCGGTGCTGCCACACACGAGCGGGTCGCCCTCGGTGTCCCACGCCCGGTCGGCGATCCAGGTGTGGCCGTCGTCGCAGGAGATCGTCGTGCGCCCGACCATTCCTTGTGCCACGAACATCGGCACGCGGTCGTCGACGACGCCGGTCCCGTCGCTACCGTCCTCGGATCCCCCGGGTGCACTCGTGGGCCCCGTGGTGTCCGGGTCCGGACTCGCCGTCGTCGCGTCGGACGTTGTCGGACCGGGCGCAGAGGTCGCGGCCGTGTCGTCGTCGGCCTCGCCGACGTCGTCCCCGGCGTCGTTGGGCGCTTCGGGGCCGGAACAACCGATTGCCCACGGGGCCGCCACCGCGGCAGCGACGACGATCTGCGGGAGATGACGGGTCATGCGTGCGCGCGAGGCCCGAGCGGAGGCCCCTCGTCGCTTCAGTAACGCCAGCTCGCCGAATGTCTCACGGCCAGGGACACATTTTTCGCGGTGCCCCGTTTGCGCCGGACCTGCACGAGCCGCACGATCCCTCCGACGAGCAGACCGACGCCGACGGTGCCGATCGCGACACCCGACCAGTACTCGGCGCGGGCGACCCCGAGGCGGCGCTCGAAACCGGACACGCTCGTCTCGTCCCCCGCGCGTGCCTGCTCGGCGAAGGCCGCCCCGAACACGCCGGCCCCCGCCACGGTCAGCGCACCGCCGACGATCGTCAGCGACAACCCGAGGTGGTCGACCGAGCGCCGCGACGGCCCGTCGGCGACCATCGCGGGGCTCGACGTTCCCGGCTCCAGTGTCGGGTCCAGCGACGGCGCGGGCGTCTGCGGCCGGGGCTCGCGCGGCTCGCAGCGCTCGAGGTTGACCCCGGTATCCTCGGTGGCTCGCGCCGTGGGTCCCGTCTTCAAGAACGCCGCAAAGCGAGCGTGCGCCAGATCGCAGTCCCCCTGCACCCGCGCGAGCTGGCCGAGCGAGTACAGCAGCGACGGGAGCGGCTCGATCTCGTATGCCGCTTCGAGCTGGCGCTGCGCGGTGGCGTAGTCCTTTGCCAGCCACGCATCCATCCCCGCCGTGAAGTGCGCCAGCGCCTTCTCGTCCTGAATCTGCAGCGGGTTGTCCGGGGCGGCAGGTGCCGAGCTCGAGGCCAGGGCGAGCGAGACGAGGAGACACAGCGACTTCATCACGTACCTGTCGTAGGACTAGCCGCGCGGGAGCAGCCCGTCGACCCCGCGCACCGTACTGTCGTCCGTGTTCGGCGTCGGCCCGGGATCG
>CALBMM010000321.1 GCA_937896535.1 uncultured Pseudomonadota bacterium | reverse complement strand
TGGCAGTGCCGGAGTCGGTGGCAGTGCCGGAGTCGGTGGCAGTGCCGGAGTCGGTCCCGGTCGTCGGTGCACCCGTGGTGTCGCCGCTGCCGGACATGGTCGACATCGTCGTGCTCGTCGGGTTCGTGGCGTTGGTCGGATCGGTGTTCATGGACGTGTCCGAGCCGGAGCTCGACCCGTCACCGCCCTCGGTCGTCGTGGTCGTGCCGTCGTCGCCACACGCCCCCAGCCCTAGAGCCACACCCACCACAAGCGTCCATTTCGAGATGTTCATGAAATCCAAGTTCCTCCTCGCCGAGTTATACCGATTTTTCTTGCGCGCGGAGTGCTACCCACGCCGACGGCGGACGTCTCCGTTGCCGCAATGCGCTACGTCAAGTTCGTGATGATGGCCCTCGCCGCCATCGGTGTCGTCCTGGGGTTGGTCTACAACCTCCTCAGCGCCGGGGGGCAGGGCATCTTCACCCTCGTGATGTGCGCGACGCCGTTGGTCCTCGGGGTCCTGTCGGAAGCGACGAAGAAGGGCTTTCCGCGCTGGATGGGCGGCGTGAGTCTCGTGGCGATGCTCATCGCGGCGATGAAGACGTCGGCCGAAGACTCCGTCCTCAACAACATCATGATGGCCGCGTTCTTCGGGATGATCTGCGCGCTCGTGCTGCTGATCAAACCGGAGAAGGCCTGAGCCGCTCACGCCGCCCGCGGCACGCCCGCCGCGGTCAGCGCCCCGACAGAAACGACAGGCGCTGGAAGATCGGCTCGGGTAGCCGTCGCACCACGCCCATGATCGGCGACCAGTACCAAGGTACGTAGCGCGCGCCGTCGCGGCCGCGGTCGAGGTGGGCCACGATGTCCTTGGCGGCGCGCGACGCCGTCGCGAACAACGGGTTCTTTTCGTGCGTCGCCGTCATCGGCGTGTCCACCGGACCGAGCTTGATCGTGTGCACGTACACCCCGCTGCCCCACAGCCGACTCCGCACCCCTTGCAGGTACAGCGTCAGGGCGCCCTTGGCTGCGCCATAGGTGTAGTTGCGCGGCCGGCCGCGCTCGCCCGCGACCGAAGACAGCACGGCGATCTGCCCGTGCCCGGTCGCTTCCATGCGATTGGCGAGCGGGATGAGCAGGCTGATCGGACTCAGCAGGTTGGTGGTGATCACGGCGTGCGCGGCCGCGTAGTCGCGCTCGGTCTGGACCTGATCGCCGAGCAGACCGTGGGCGACGATCGCGAGATCGATGCCGTCCAACGTCTGCCAGGCGCGATCGATCCGCGCCTCGTTGCCCGCGGTGTCGTCGAGATCGGCCGACTCGAACCCGGCCACGGCCGCGCCGCAGCGTTGCGCCACGGCTTGGAGCTTGTCGGCGTCTCGACCGAGCAAGAACAGGTCGTCACCCCGTCCCGCGTAGCGGGCGGCGATCTCGGTCGCGATCGCCGACGTCGCGCCGATGATGAGCACGCGTGCCATGTGGGCGCAGTCTACCCGCAGGGCACGCGACGTGCCCCGGTCCGGCCTATGGCACGCACTCGGTCGCGTCGTCGCTGCACTCGAAGCGCACGTGGATGTGCGCGGTGTGGCCCTTGGAGTGGTGGATCAGATCGAAGGCCCGGGCCAGCTCGTCGTCGCTCGCCCCGGTCCGCAGGGCCGCACGACGCAGGCGCGACCACAGCTTGCGCTCCAGGAAGATCGTCTGCACCTCGCCGGTGCGCGCGAACGCGTCGATCAACGCCCACGCTGCGGGCCAGTCGATCTCGTCACGCTCGAGCTTGTGCCCCTCGGCAAACGGCAGCGCCGGCAGGCGAATGTCGGCGTCGCGTCCGGTGCGGTGGGAACGATGCGGTCGCAGCTTGCGTCCCTGCTTGCGACTGAGCGCACCGATGTACAGGTCCCGCTCGAAGCCGGTCTCGCGGCGAAAGCCCGCGATCGCGCTCTGGATCGACGCCACGGCGAGCGTGGTGCCGTAGCACAGCTTGTCGAAGCGGATCGTGTACAGCTCGCTGTCGGGGAGCTTGATGCCGCCTTCGAGGCGACCGCGATGCGGTGGCCCGACGGCCACGCCACCCGGCTCCACCGTGTACGTCGGCAGCGGTTGCGCGGGCGCGGCCGACGGCAGTCGCTGGACACCCGAGCGCACCCACACCGTCAGCCGGCTTCCCTTGGCCAGGTTCTTGCGCTTGGCGAGCTTGGGGTTGTCGGCCTTGAGCGCGTCGACCGTGGTGTCGTAGTCGCGGGCGAGGTCTTCCCATCCGGTCGTGTCGCCGACGCGCACGTAGATCGGCAGGCGCGCCGGTTGGTCGCCGTCGACGACGAGCTCGAGCACCTCGTCCTTGGCCGCCTCGAGGCCGGCGGTCGGGTTCCATTCGTGAAGCTGCGCTTCGGACACTTGGTAGCGCCGAGCGATCGCCGTCAGGGATTCGTCGGCCAGCCGCGGGTGCCGGATTCGCACCTCGGTCTGCGACGAAGGAAAGCTGGCGTTGGGCGGCGGCGGACGCGTCGCCTCGGCCGTGTCGGCGACGTCGGATGGATCGGCGAACGACAACCCGATCGTCACCACCCACGCCCACGACCCCATGAAATCACCATACCGGAAAACTCGGCCGACGGATCTTCAACCTGCCACTGCGAGCGCGTCACGTTGTCATCGAGGGTGCGCACGGGTGGGTGCGAAACGGTCGAGGAAATGCACGTCTCGTGCTGCGGCACGAGCGTTGCACCGCAGGCGCGCGATGTCCGACCCGAACGTCCACCACCCATGGCCCCGCGTGCTGCTGCACCGGTGGCTCGTGCAGTACAACCCGCTGTATCTGATCAGCGCCGCCGTCACGCTCGCGGGCGTCATCGCGTTGTCTCGCGGTGTAGCCGAACGTGGGGGCATCGTCTCCCAGCTGTCCATCACGGCGATCGCCGAGCTGTACGCGTGGGCACTCATCGGCAGTGCCGCGCTGCTGATGCGTCGCGGGCGACGACGGGCCGCGACGATGCTCGGTCTGCTCGCGGGGTTCTACGCGTGCGACCCGACGTTGCACACGGCGACGTCACCGCTGCTGGGTGACGGTGGTGCGATCGCGAGCGGCGTGTGGTTGTTGGGCTTCGGGCTCAAGGTGCGCGCGCTGAGCTGGGCGGTGCGCTTGCGGCTGTCACGTTCGGCGCTGGTCACTCTTGGTCTCGGAGCCGGCCTGATCGCGCTCGGACCGTGGCTGTTGACCTCGCTGCCGCCGCCGGTGGGATCCAACCTCGTCCTGACATGGACGTTCGCCGTCTTCGCGCTCGCGGCCTGGACGCGGCGCGAGGTCTCGAGCCGAGTCCCGCTCGATCCGTGGGCCGGCCTCGTCGCGCGTCGCTCGGTCTGCGGCGCGTGGTGGGGCATGGCGGTGATGCTGCTGGCCCACGTCTCGTTTTGGAGCGTGGAGATGGCGGCGCTGCAGCCGTGGACTCTCGCGCCGGTGCTCGTCCTGCTCGGCGTGCGGCTGGTGGCGCGCGAAGCGACGGCGTGGGCCATCGTGGTCGGTACGCTCGTCGGCGTCGCGTCCGAGCAACCGGGCCAGCTGTGGCTCGTGGCGACGATGGGCGCGGTGGTGCTCGTGCTGCGTGCGCTTCGGCAGGTGCAGTGGCGCGAGCCGCCGCAGGACCTGCCGATCCGAGATCCGTACCGCGGTCTGATGCTGCCTTCGGACGACCCGCCGGCGACCCGTCACTTCGTATGGGCCGCGCTCGCGAGCCGTCGCCGCCTGCTCGTGGGCGCCGGCACGTGTGTGTACGTCGCCGCGTGGACGCTCGCGTGGTCCGGTGGACCCTGGCCCGCACACCTGCTGGCTCTCGACGCCGCGCTGCTGGCCGCCGGCCTGCTCGCGTGGCGCCACCGCGTCTCGTTCGCGGTCCTTCCCGGGCTGCTGGCGTGGTCGCACGCCGCCGTCGTCGAGCGCTGGATCTACGCCCCCACCACCACGACCGGCTGGGGCATCACCGGCGTCGTGGCCGGCTTCGCCCTGCTGGCGGTCGGCGTGCTCGCCTCGCTGAGGCTACGGCCCCCGGCCGAGCATTGAGGCTCGACCGGGGTCGGGAGCGTCCCTACGGGAAGGGGACGCAGGCGGTCGGCGCCGGGGCGGGCTCGAAGGCCCACGAGCCGTCCGCCTGAAGGCGGATCGAGTTGCCCGACGGTGCGTCACCGACATCGACGGGGGCCGGCAGGCCGGTCTCGTCGAGCAGGTTACTGGCGTTGTCGGTGCCGTACAGCACCACGTCGATCGGCACCGAGAGGGGACCGATCGAGGCGGCCGGGATGCCGAAGATCGCGACCGCGTCGGCCGTGGCTCCCGAGTTTTGCAGGTCGGGGTTGAAGTCGATCGACTGCCCGTACATCGGGCCCGCCGGCCAACCGTTGGTCGGGTCGCCGATCGGCCCGCCGACGACGAAGCACTCGCCGTTGGCCACGCTGCCCACGAGGTCGAGGGCACCGTAGGTGTAGTCGGTGCCGCCCCATGCGATCGAGTAGCCCGACAGGTCCACGGTCGCGCCCGTGCCGTTGTAGATCTTGACCCACTCGAACTGGTCGTCGCCGCCGGGTCCGTCGTAGTAGACCTCCGCGACCACGAGGGTGGGGAACACCGGGGCGTCCACCACGCTGACGGTGCTGTCGGAGGTCGCCGCGCCGATCGAGGCGGTGACCACCTCGTCGCCGACGCACGCGCCGGCGGTCACGGTGAAGTCGACCGTCAGCTCGCCGGCCGGCACGACCGCGGTCGCCGGGACGCTCGCGCACACGGCGGGCGCCACGACGAGATCGACGACCTGGCCACCCGCGGGCGCGGGCAGGTTCAGGCTCACCGTCAGGTCCACCGTGTCGTTGAGACCCACCGAGGTCGACATCGGGCTCAGCGTGGGGATCCGTGCCGCGGCCGCGTCGTAGACCGTGACCGACGTCGTGAACATCACGCCGTCGAGCTCGGCGGTCACGTCGGCCACGCCTTCGGAGACGCCCGTCAGCTGCAGTGGCGACGACGTCGTCCCCGTGACGATGTCGATCGTCGCCGGACCGGTCACGATCGCCGCGTTGCCGTAGGTCAGGTTGATCGTCGTGTCGACCAGCGCCGGCCCGTTGAGCGTGGGCGCCAGACCCGGGATCGGCTCGGCGGTCGTGCCGAGCTCGAGGTACGTGGTCATGTCGCCGAACGCGACGAGCACCGGCGGGTAGTCCATCGCGTCGCGGGGCTCGAGCTTGGTGTAGTCGTTGGCCCACCGCGCCACGCCGGTGATCTGCGCGTACGTCTGGCCGACGGCCGGGAACGGATCGACCAGGTAGAAGAAGTCGTTGACCCGCAGGCCCCCGAGCACCTCGAACTCGTTGCTCGGGGCACCGTCGCCGGGTCCGGGGGGCGGAGCGATGTCGGTCACCTCGGCGTCGAGCACCGAGACGACCACGCCCTCGAGCTCGGCCTGCAGCAGTCCGCCCTCGACGATGTCGACCACCGTGGTGATCTCCGGCGGCGGCGGCGGGTTGCCCGACGACAGCACGACCGGGTCCGAGGTCGCGACCAGCTGGGTCTGCCCGAAGAAGTCCGAGACCGTGCCGGTCACGTCGACGCGATCGCCGACGACCGGGGGCGCGAAGCCCGACTGGAAGACGAAGATGCCCGAGAAGTCCACGCCCATGTAGCCGGCGTCGTCGGGGTGCACCTGCACGAAGAACCCGTTGGAGCCCACGCCCGTGACGGTGACGTCCTCGATGAGCACCGTCTCGCCCATCGCCACCGTGCCGTCCTTGACGTCGTAGATCGTCGAGGGGCACGCGGAGCCGCCGGGGTTGGGGATCGCCGGGCACGCGTCGCAGTCGTCGCCGAGGCCGTCGGCGTCTCCGTCGGTCTGGGCCGGGTTGTCGACGTGCAGGCAGTTGTCGTCGGGGTCGAACACGCCGTCGCCGTCGATGTCGAACAGGCTCGGGATCGTGCACGACTGGTCCGCGTCGAGCGGGCACAGGTCGCACGGGTCGCCCTGACCGTCCTGGTCGGCGTCGCTCTGGGCACCCATGTCCATCGGGCGGATCGGGTTGAAGATGGCGGGGCAGTTGTCGTCGTCGTCGATGACGCCGTCGCCGTCGACGTCGGACGGGCCGCCGCGGTTGGGGAAGCGATCGGGACGGGCCGGGTCACACGAGGGCTCGAGGTCCGGCGTGCCGCAGAAGAACAGGTCGTAGTAGGCCGGGTTCACCGCGCTGGTGATCGAGCCGATCGTCAGACCGGTGTCGAGCTGGGCGCAGGTGCGCTTTTGCTGGCCGCACATGTCCTGCGCCTCGCACATCGCCAGGTCCGCCGGGGTGGTGAGCTCCTCGACGAGCGCGGCATCGCCGTGCAGCGCCTGTCCACCGCGCATGACCAGGACCACGTCTTCGGGACGCGCCTCGATGACGGCGCGGTAGTCGGTGTTGACCGAGCCGTCGAAGATCGTCAGGTCGGCGAGGTGGCCGGCGCGGATGAGCCCGAGCTGGTCCTCGGCGCCGACGGCCGTGGCCGCCCAGTAGGTCGTCATCAACCAGATCTCGAGGTCGGTCAGCGTGCCGTCGAGATGGTTGGTGTTGAACGAGTCGACGCACTGCAGCTCGCGCAGCAGGTTCATCGAGCCGCTGGCCGTCCAGTCGGTCGACATCGCCATGCGCACGCCGAGGTTGCGGTAGGTGGGGATCTCGGCCGTGATGCCGTACAGGTCGATGTTGGACCGCGCCGAGGTGATGAGCATCGTGCCGCGCTCGGCCATCGTGGCGATGTCCTGCGGGAACACGCCGACGCCGTGGATGATCGCCGTATTGTCGGCCATCAGGTCCTCGCCGCCCTGCGCCCCGGACAGGCACTGGAACTCGTTGCGTGCCGCGGCGTTGATGCCCTCGGACACGTGCGGCATGTAGATGTCGGCCGCGAGCTCACCGGTCCCGTCGATGAACGGGTAGCCGCAGCCCACGGTCAGCATCTCGCCGCCGGTGTCGCCGAGCGGGAAGGTCGACATGTTCACGTCGACGGACTGCAGACCACCGGTGATGTCGGCACGGTCGACGTTGCGCAGCAGGCCGTCGGCGCTCGCGCTGCCGATCGATCCGCTGATCGAGGTCGCGCCGCCGTACAGCATCCGCAGCTCCGCGAGCAGCACCGCCTCGCGGGCCGAGCTCGAGCCGGGGAACGTGTCCAGCTCCGTGGCGCCGTTGAGGCCCAGGCGCCACTCGTGGCGGTGGTCGTACCGTTCCGGGTCGTGCGGCACGGGTTGCGACAGGTCGAAGGTCAGGTGGTCGTGGGCGTTGATGAGTCCCGGCGAGATGACGCCATCGGCACAAGCGACCACGGTCGCGCCGATGGCGGCCGGGTCGTCGGCACAGTCGCAGCCGGTGCACAGGATCTGGCCGTTGGGCTGCGAGGCATCGATGAGGACCGTGCCGTTTTCGTAGATGTCGAAGCCCTGCAGGACCTTGCCCTGCACGAGGATCGTCGAGCTGCCGGGCGTGACGCCGCAGACTTCACCGGCCGGCGCGGCCGCGATGTCGTTTTGGCAGACGACCGTGCGGCCCGGAATGTCCGGCGGATCCGGGGGATCGGGCGGCTCGCCGGTGGAGCCCGACTCGGTGCCGGTCTCGTCGACGACGCCGCCGGTGGTGCCGGTCGTCGACGTGGTGCCGTCGTCGGGTCCGAGCGTCGTGTCACCGGGCGGCGTGCCGTCGGTGCTCATCGACGAGGTCGAGGTCGAACCCGTCTCGTCGTCGGCGGCCGTTCCGTCGTCGCCACAACTGGCGAGCGTTGCCACGAGCGCGGTCGTCCACGCGAGCCTTCCAAAGCCAATCGTTTTCATAGAAGCGAGGTCCTTCGACCGGCGCATCAAAGGGTGGATCGCCGATCGGGTCAACCGGCGCGGGTGCGCTCCAAGTGAGCTTGCGCGGAGGGGCGGGGCGGGCGCCCCGAACGGCGAGTCGGCTCCGTCACGAGGGCGCAACGGCTCGCCCACGCGACTCGGCCCGCCACGCCGCCCGCAGCCCGATGACCCCGAGCACCGGACCGGGCACCAGCAGCCAAAACAGCCACGCCGCGTCGACGTGGTCGCGGGCGTACGTCAGCAGCGCGATCGCGGGGATCGTCAGGGCAAAGCCCAGCGCGTTCATCAGCGTCAGGCCGGTGCCGATGCGCTCGGGCGGGGCTTGCCGAGCCGCGACCGCCGAAAACTGCGGCGAGTCGCCGACGACCAGCGCGCCCCAGAGCACGAGAAACGACAGCCCGAGCGCGACGTGGCCGGCGCCGAGCACGAGCGGACTGACGAGCGCGCACAGGCCCGAGCCGACCAGCTGCACGCCAGCCACCGTCGCACTGCCGGCGCGTCGCGACGCCATGCCTCCGACCACGCAGCCGATCGTGCCGGCCGCGATCACCACGAACGACCACCGGGAGATCCACGCCGCGTCCGCGCTCGGATCGAGCACGCCGATCGCGAAAGGAACGAACGCCCAGAACGCGTACAGCTCCCACATGTGCCCGAAGTAGCCGTTGGCGGCGCTGCGAAATCCGGCGATCTCGAAGAGCCCGAACGCGTCGCGAAACGTCGTGGTCGTCGCGCGCTTGGTCGCCGGACCTTCGGGCACGAGCCACGCGATCGCCACGCCGCCCGCGACCGCGAGCCCGGACGCCGACAGGGTCAGGCGCACGGGGTCGACGTCGACGCTGCCGAGCAGGTGAGGGAACGCGGTGCCGAGCACGAGCGCCCCGACCAGCCAGCCGATGGCCGCGCCGAGACCTTCGCGAAACCAGCTCGCGGCGAGCTTCATCCCCACGGGGTAGACGCCCGCGAGGAAGAAGCCGGTCACGAACCGGCTCGTCACGAAGGCGGCAAACCACGCCGGCTCGATCATCGCCGCCGCGTTGGCGGCCGCGGCCGCGAGCGCGGACACGAAGAACACCTTGTGCGCCGCGAATCGATCGGAAATCCCGGTACCCGCATACAGCAAGGTGCCGACGATGAAGCCGAGCTGGACCGCGCCGGTCAGCCACCCGATCGCGCCGTCGACTCCCGGCCACGCGTGCTGCAGCTCGCCGAGCACCGCGTTGCCCACGAACCACAGCGACGTTCCGGCGAACTGCGCGGCGACGATGAGCGGCAGAATCCGACGCGGCGCCACCACGCCCCTGCTATACCGCAGGTTCGTGCGCGCGCTTCATCGGACGATGATCGCAGCGGTCGCTGCCGCGGGAGGCTGCCATGCACCCCACGACGATCCGTTCGTCGCCCCCGAGGGCAGCTGCGAGCTGATGGGCGACTTCGAGGTGCCGGCCGACGTGGCGCCGATCGGAGTGCTCGCCTATCGCCTGGGGGCGGGCATGATCGCCGAGATCGATCTCGAGGTCGGCGACGCCGCGCAGTTGTTCTCGCGCTTCGAGGCCGCCGGCACGCCGGTCGACTGGGATCTGCACACGCACGCCGCCGACGGTGCGGTGATCGTTCACGAGGAAGGCAGCGGCGCGGTGGGGACGGTGGCACGCGACGGCCTCGAGGCCGATCTGTACTCGTTGGCGTACTCGGGCCGTGGTCCGGTCGAGGCCACGCTGTGCGTCGGGGTGTACGGCTCCGACGACGTCTCGATCGTCCCGTAGCGTCGCGCGGCGTCTACATCGGCGCGCCGCAGGTGCCCTCTTGGTTGCTCCACTCGCAGTCGGGGTGCTGCTGGCACGCCTGCATCTGCATGATCTCGGCGCAGGCTTCGGCGCCGGCGGGGTAGCACGTTCCGGCGTTGGGATTGCCGACCCACACGCACGCTTCGTCGGCGTCGCAATCCTCCATCGCCAGCTCGGCGCATGCGCCCATCGATCCCGTGTCGGTGGCACCATCGTCGGTCGCGGCCCCCGTGTCGGTTGCGCCGTCGTCGGTTGCGCTGCCACCGGTCGTGTCACCCGACGCATCGGTCGTGGCCGATTCTCCGGTCGTCGACGGGGGGTCGCTGGTCTCGCCCGGCGTCGTGTTCGTATCCGCGCTACCCGTCGAACCGGTCGCCGCTTCCGTTTCTGCGCCGGAATCGTCCCCGTCGTCACCACCGGCATCGCCACATCCGATCGCGATCGGAGCGAGGGCAAGGGCAAGCAGGATCGACCGGAGGCGGTGCAAGTGCATGGGGCAAGTCATCTCCGAACGACACAGACAGATCGACGCGCAACAATTCCAACGAGACTTTCCGATGTCGGTTCAGGTGGCAGCGATCGTCGGCACAACCGCGCTATTGGGTACGGTCCGCTGCTAGCATCTGGCGCATATGCGAATGGCGAAGCTCCCTGGGGGGAACATTTGGCTGGGCATCGTCGCGGCGTTCGCCGCGTGCTCCGGTGACGACGGGGCGCCCGCCGACGACGACACGACGGGCACGTCGGGCATCAACGTGACCACCGGGATGGAGACCGACCCGAGCCTCGACGACAGCTCCGGCGGCGACACGTCGGGCAACGACAGCGGTCCGATCGGCTGCCAGAACTCCGAGCTGGGTTGCTCCAACCAGCTCGATCTTCTGTTCGTCATCGACAATTCGGGGTCGATGGGCGAGGAGCAGCTCAACCTCGCCCGCAACCTGCCGGGTCTCGTCACTGCGCTCGAGCAGCTGCAGGACAGCAACGGCATGATGATCAATCCGGACGTCAACATCATGGTCACCACGACCGACTCCGGGAACGTCCTGTGCGATCCGTTCTACTCGCCGGGGCGCTCGGCGGAAAACGGCGCTCCGATCACGACGCCGTGTACCGACCGCCTCGATCGCTTCACCAGCATCTCGCCGCCGGTCGTCAACGAAGAGCAGGCGTGCACCGACGTGTGCCCCAACCCGATCGGGCCGCCGGGCAACTACATCAACTTCTCGCCCTCGGGTACCAACGTGCCCGACGCACCGCCGGCCGACGTCAACGGTGACGGCACCGACGACAGCAACGTCGCGCAGGCGCTGGCGTGCATCGGCCCTCCGGGCATCGACGGCTGCGGCTACGAGTCGCCGCTCGAGAGCATGATGCAGGCGCTCGATCCCGACGCGGCGTGGAACAGCGGTGACGATCCGTTCCTGCGTCCGGGCGGCTTGCTCGCGGTGGCGATCATCACCGACGAAGCGGACTGCTCCGTGGTCGACGAGTCGATCATGAGCGACGAGTCGGTGATGGAGATGAACCCCGAGACGATGAATGCGGTCCCGTCGAGCGCGATCTGCTGGAACGCGGGCGTGTCGTGCACCGGCCCCGACGGCCAAGGGGAGTACGAGTGCTCGTCGACCGGCACTGCGTTGCGACCGGTGCAGGAGTACATCGACTTCCTCAACGGTCAGGGACGGCCCACGGTGATGCTGGGGATCCTCGGGATCCCCCCGGTCACCGCGCGCAACCCCGATCCGCCGTTCGAGCCGACGGCGGGCGGCGTCCTCGATCTCGTCTACCGCGACTGGCAGGACCCGGACTTCGCCAACGGCGGCGACATCCTGCCCGACGACTGGGACCAGGGGCGCGATGCCGCCTACAAGACCTGGCAGTTCGGCATCGGTCCCGGCTGCACCGGCGAAGATGGCAACGGCGGCTTCACCGGCCAGGCGATTCCGCCGGTCCGCGTCAAAGAGGTCTGCGAGGCGCTCAACACCGCCGACGAAGTTCGCTGCTGCATGGAGTCGGTCTGCGACACGGACTTCTCCGGTGCGCTGCAGTGTCTGACGGGCCTGGTGGCCGAGAACGTGCCGCCGGTCGGCTGATCCTCCACGGCGCGGCCCGTCGCGACACCGGCCCTCAGCGGCCGGTGTCCATTTCGCACGCCGTGAACTCGGCCATGCACGCGCCCGCCGACGCGGTGTCACGGCACGCCTGGCACGTGGCGTCGACGGCCATCTTGGGCATCTGTTCGGTGTGTCCCATCGCCGGGCACGCGTCGCCGCACTCGGCCGCGCACGCCATGCACCAGCAGTTGCGGAGCACGCGGTGGCGCTGACACGGCGTGTCCTGCGAGCACAGCCCGCTGCCGATGTCCGTGCCGCACAACTCGAAGACCTCCGCTTCGCCGCTGAGCGCTTCGGCACACGAGGCGCACAGCGGGCCGCCGCCGGAGGAGTCGCTCGGCGGCGAGCTCGAGTTGCCGGCGTCGCTGTCGGTCGAGCCGACGCCGGTGGAGTCCATCGCTCCACCCGTCGAGCCGGTGGAGACCATCGCGTCGGTCGTGGAGCCGGAGTCGTTGGCGGAGCCGGGGGACGTGGTGTCGCCGGTCGTCGGCTCGACCCCGGTGGAGTTGGGCTCCTCGTACGGAGAGCCCTCTGCGGGGCATCCCCCCATCCATAGGCAACCCGACAAGACGATCATGGGGGCGTACTTCGTCATCGTCGTCCATCGTCGACGCTGCGGACGCATATGACAAGGAACAATGCGCCGTCGTGCGAGATTTCATCGTCGCACGACGGGCTCGTGCGCTCGAAGTCGCGCGGACCTACCAGTACGTCATCGCATCACGAAACAGCTGTGCGAGCACCGACGGGCTCATTTCGCACGGGGCGTTGGTCAGCAGCCGCTGCTGCGCATGAGCGCCCTGGGTCAACGCATCGATGTCGGGCTCGCCGTAGCCCACCGCGTGCAGACCGTTGGGCATCTCGCACGCGCGCATCAGCTCGACGAGTCGTGAGGCGAGCACTTCGCCGGCATCGTCGAGGCCAGCATCGCGAACGTCGGCACCGAGCAGCTGCGCGGCTTCGAGATGGCGCTCCGGATAGACCGCGGCAGTGCGGCGAAACACGGCCGGGGCGTTGAGCACGACCGACATCCCGTGCGGCACCATCGCGTGGTCGTCGGGATAGTCGGCGACCCCGAAGTCGCGCACGAGCCCCGCCACCGCGTACGACATCCCGTGCGGGGCGTGCACGCCGGAGTTGCCGAATGCGATACCGGCCAGCGAGGCCGCCCACGACAGCTGACAGCGCGCCTCCACGTCGGACGGATCGGACACCGCACGTGTCATGAAGCGACCGAGCAGGCGCAACGCCTCGCGACACCCCATGTCGCTCCAAGGGTTGGCGCCCTGGCTGGCGGGACGGGCACTGGGGCGTGCCGGGGCCGGCCGCTTGGTGTACGGGCGCGCCGTCAACGACTCCAGCGCGTGGCACAGGATGTCGAACGCACCGCATGCCATCACCGTCTTGGGCAGCGACGCCGTGAAGTCGGGATCGACGAGCGCTCGCGTCGGCCGCAGCGCGCGATCGGAGATCCCCGTCTTCACGTCCGCCGACACGAGATCGAAGATCGCGATCCCGGTGGCCTCGCTGCCGGTCCCCGCCGTCGTCGGGCACGCGATGTGCGGCCGCAGGGGTCCGGGCACCGCCTTGCCGCCGCCCAGTGGCGCGTTGACGTAGGCGAGCAAGTCGTCGGGATGCGACGCGTACAGGTTGGCGGCCTTGCAGGTGTCGATCACCGAGCCGCCGCCGACCGAGACGTACCCGTCGAAGTCGCCCTCGGCCGCGAACCGCCGGGCCGCCTCGAACGAGTCGCTCGTGGGCTCGATGGCGACCTCGTCGTAGACGACCGCATCGATGCCGGCCGCCTTCAGCGACGCGACCAGGCGCGCGAACGGATCGAGCCCGCCGACCACGGCATCGGTGACGATCGCCACGCGACGCAGGCCCAGCGCCCGCGCGTGGTCGCCGACCTCACCCACGCACCCGGTGCCGAACGTCAGCACGGGCGGCTCCACGGTGAACGCCGTGTCCCCGCCTTCGGTCAGCGCATAGTGCTGGCAGCAACCCATCGCGCCCGCGATCGTACCCGATCGCCGCTGCGTCGCTGGAGCCCGCCGACGAGGAACAGCGCGACCAGCTTGATCACGCCGCTACGGCAACACTCAGTCCCAGCGCGAGCTCAACTGCAGCGACCAGCCGTCGATCGTGCCGGTGCCCAGTCCGTCGACGTTGCGCACGAGCAGTGTCCACTGGCCGTTGACCGAGTCGTCGCGCGAGATGTCGCCGAACGGGAGCATCGCGTCCGGGAACGCCGCTCCGCCGGCATTGGGGCCGTCCCACAGGGTGGCTTCCGACCCGTTGGGATCGCGCAGACCGATCCACAGGCTCTCGGGATTGGTGTGCTGCAGACCGACGCGCACCACGATGTCTTCGGGAACCGTGGCGAGGCCGACGGCCGTGACGCCCAGGCCCGACGGCTCGTTCATCACGATGCCGGGAATGCCCGCGACGCCGCCGTCCTCGATCGTGGTGAACATCCACTGCGGGCGGCAAAAGCCCTCGTCGAAGATCGTCAGGCCGGAGCAGGCCAGGCCGGCTTCGCAGTCGTCGTCTTCCAGACACATGTCGTCTTCGCCCGCGATCGGCGTCAGGTCGCGACACAGACCCCAGGGATGGTTGGCCGGCTTGCCGATGCACGCGAGGTCGCCGGGACAATCGGCGTTGGATTGACACGCTTCACCGCCGACTTGCGGGGCGCTGGCGTCGAGGAGGCGACCGAGCATCGCCGGGCCGATCCACTTGGCCGCGGCAACCTGCGCCACGCTGGCGACCGGTCGCACCGACAGCAGCGAGGCGTGGGCGCGCGAGTTCTCGAGCGCGTCGTACAGCTCGTCGGAGCTGGAGGCGTTGACGAAGTCGACCACGCGCTGGGCCTGCACCGCGGAGAAATCCACGCCGTCCCACGTGCCGAGGTACTGGTTGCCGCCGGGCACGAAGTCGTTTTGCAGGGCGAAGTCGAGCAGCTTGCCGAGCGCCGACGGACCGACCCACGGGACCGCGTCGACCTGCGCGATCGAGGTGAAGGGTCGGTCGTCGCCGTTGCCTTCCTCGTACACGCCGTCGGGACCGTTGCGGTGCGCGACGAGGTTGTCGGCCGCGCGCGCATCGAGTCCGGCTTCGATGTCGAGCACGTCTTCGGTCGCGAACGGATCGGCGAGCAACCGCAGCACGCCGACCGCCTCGGGCGTGCCGTCGACGAGCCAGGCCCCCGCGCCGTCGGCCTTGCCCGCGTCGACCTCTTCGGACGGCGACTCGGGATCTCCGGCAACATCACAGCCGAGCAGCAGGCACAGGACGGACGGCACGAGGCGTCGGAACATGTGCGAAAGGTACTCGGATATCCCACCTTGTCCAGCGCTGAAAATCCGCGCCGACGCACACGTCAAGTGCTCGTATATGCAGAGGATTTCAACCAGAGACGTGCGCGATGCCGATCCGTGACGCACCGCGCCGACGGCGGATCCGGCCGATGACGACCCCGAACAGAAGCATCGCCCACGCAAGCCACGGGCTGCGGCCCGTCGGATCCGCGGCGCACTGGCAACCGCCGCTCGAGGCCTCGTCGGTCTCCGCGTCGGCGACGGCGTCGGTCGTCGTGTCGTCGGGCAGCTCCCCGCTCGTGCCGCCGCGGGTGTCCTCGCCCGTGTCGGCGACCGGCGGCTCGTCACCCGTCTCGTCGTCGTCGTCGCCGGTCGTGCTGGGGGCAGGCGGCGGGTCACCGGCGTGGATGACCACGGCCTCGGACGTGAGCGTCGTGCCGTCCTCGCCGTGGGCGATGGCGGTCAGCGTGTACGAGCCGGGGGGGAACGCGACCGACGCAAAGCCGTACGGCCACCGCGTGTCGGCACCGACCGGCAGCCCGTCGACGTGCAGCGTGACGTCTTCGACGGCGAAGTTGACCGCGATGTCGATCGCGATCGGCACGTCGGGCTCGATGACGGTCTCGGCAAGTGGCGTGGCGATGCGCACCGAAGGCGCAGCGTCGTCGCCGAACGCGGGACCACAAGTCGTCGAAGGTCCCGAGCGCGGGGTATCGGCGCACAGGTCGTCCCACGTGCCCTCGCCCTGCGGGCCCGCGAGGGAAAAGGCGCCACACTCCTCGGTCGGGGCCCAGTTGCCGTCGGCGTCGTGGCACGGCGTGACGTCGGTCAACTGCTCGATGGCGGGCAGGTAGCGGTCGATCCGCTTGACCGCGACGTTGCCCTCGCAGTCGACCGTCGTGGTCACGATGCCGGCGATCCGCCAAGAACCATCCGGCAGCTCGACATACACCGGGCCGCCGAGATCCATGTTGCCGCAGGTGGTCGCGTCGTCGTCGGGATCCACGAGGAACTGCGTGTCGCTCGCGCCGATGATCTTCGCCGTGGTGAAGCGCTTGATGCCTTCGTCGGACACGTCGTCGGCGCTGGCGCCGAAGCCCACGATCACGACCTCGCGCCCGATCTCGAGGATGCCGGTCTCGCAGCCCGCCAGCGGCGGTGTGCGAGGCAGGTCGAGCGCGGGCTCGGCGAGCACGCACGCGTACATGCCCGGGCTCGCGACGGCGGCACACGCTTCGTAGTCCACGGTGGACACGAACGGCAGCTCCTGGATCGGACCGGCGTCGACATTTTCGCCGAGCACGAGCGGATCGAGAAAGCCGCCCATGCACTCGTCGAAGGTGACGATGAGCTGAGGGTGGATCACCGCGGCGGCGCAGTTGACCCCGAACAGCACCCCCACCGAGATGGTGCCCGCGGTGGGCCACGCGCAGGTCTGCGCGTCGGTGCCTCCGATCACGGGCGAGGGGTCGTCGGCGATCGGGTCGGCCACGTGCGTGGCCATCGACAGCGCGAGGGCGAGTGCGAGCATGGGGCCTCCGAGTCGCCATTGCCGGCGGCCCGGCGGCCGATGACACGCGTGCCGAAGATCAGCTCGTGCACAGGGGCCGCAGGGCGGCCCGGATCGCGGCGGGGACCTCCACCGGCTTGCGCGTCTCGCGGTCGATGTAGACGTGCACGAACCGTCCGGACGCTGCCGCCTCGTCCACTCCGGCCGGGAACAGCCCGATGTCGTAGACGACCGAGCGCGTGCCGAGCTTGGCGACGGCGATACCGGCATCGATCGTCTCGGGGAACGTCAGCTCGCGGTGGAAGCGACAGCTCGTCTCGACGACGACACCGATCACGTCGGATTGTCGAATGTCGAGCCCGCCCTCCCGGATCAGGTGCTCGTTGACCGCCGTGTCGAAGTACGCGTAGTACACGACGTTGTTGACGTGACCGTAGACGTCGTTGTCCATCCACCGGGTGGGGATCTGCAGGAACCGGCGCAGTTGCTCGCGGCGGATCGGCGTTCGGTCGTCGCTCATCGGGGGCGGATGATACTCACCGCGCGTTGTCGGCGCGAAGTGTCGATCCGGGGAACCTCGAGGCAGGCAACCACGAGACCCCTGCGGCAACGTCGTCGGTGACTGGAGCGAACCCGACGCCTCGACCGTGTGTCCAATGGTCGGACCCGCCCGAACGGAGAACCCCTGATGTCACGAATTTCGCTTCCCACCTTGGCTCTGCTCGCGCTTCCCGCCTGCGCGTCGCAGGGTGCCGCCACGGCCTCCCCGTCGCAGCCGCCGACGGCGGGCGCCGATGCCACCCCGCCGGACGCCGAGGCGCCGCCGGCCGCGGCGCAGCTCGACGACTCGCCACCGATGTCGCTGGATGCGTGGCGAACGATCCGCGACGAGGGCGAGGCGGCCGCGCGCGTGGCCGACGTCGGGCAGCGGATCGAGCAGTGCAAGAGCTTCGTGGCCAAGCACGGCGCGCACCAGGAGACGAGCAAGGTCCTCGAGAGCCTCGCGGATGCGATGGTCGAGACCGGCTCGTACGACGCCGCCGAGCTCGCCGAGTTCGTCGAGCAGCGCTGCGCTTCCGACGAGGACGCCGGCCAGCTGCCCGTCGAGCTCGTCCGCGAGTACCACGTCAAGCACAAGCTGCCGCTCGACAGCGCGCTGCGACTGCTCGCCGAGGCGAGGTCGCGGATCGACGACGAGTGGCAAGAAGACGTCGAGCGGGAAAAGGACGACAAGGCACGCGAGCGCGCCGAGGCGTGGCTGTCGTACCGCCGGATCCAGACGTACATGCTCGAGGGGCGGGTCAACCTGCAGCACGGCAAGCCCGAGGCGGCGTTGAAGGCCCTCGACAAGGCACGCGCGCAGTCCAAGACGTTCCCGTCCGACATCGAGATGGTCGGCACCGGGGGCAACAAGCTCGGCACGGTCAGCTCCGGGCTGCTCGACGAGCTGCACGTGCTGACCGCCGCGGCGCTGACCGAGCTCGGCCGCACCGAAGAAGCCAAGGCCGCGTTCGGGCGCGCCGTGGGCTTCGTCAGCGACGTGGAGATGCGGCAGATCTACGCCGACACTCGGACCGCGCTGGGCTTTTCGACCAAGGACGACCGCACGATCACCGCCGAGGCGCTGCCCGCCTTCGACTTCACCCTCGAAGATCTCGACGGCAAGAAGGTCAAGCTGTCGGACTACCGCGGCAAGGTGGTGCTGGTGACCTTCTGGGCGACGTGGTGTGGACCCTGCAAGAAGGAGATGCCCGAGCTGCAGAAGTTCCTCGACGCCAACGAAGGCAAGGGCGTGGAGGTGATCGCGATCAACACCGACTCGTTCAACGATCGCTCGAAGGTCGCGCCGTTTCTGAAGAAGAACGACATCGGCCTCAAGGTGCTGTTCGAGGACGAGCAGCAGCTGTCGAGCTACAACTACGCCGGGATCCCGGCGCTGTACGTCATCGACCGCAAGGGCCGGATCGCCCACGCGCGCACCGGCTACGACCCGGACCTCAAGACCAAGCTCGAAAACGAGGTCGCCGCGCTCGTCGACGGCACCAAGGATCCCTCGCGTGAGCTGTTCGCCGTCGAGGTGGCCCCGGCCGGCTTCGACGTGGTCTGGAAGCAGTCGGTCACCGGCGACGTCAACGCTCTGGCGGTCGCCGAGCCGATCGGCAAGGCGCCGGGCCAGATCGGCGCCGTCGGCCGCAAGGGGCTGATGCGCTGGTCGGCCACCGGCGAGGAGCAAAAGGCCGAGGGGCTGGCGGGCTGGACCATGTCGCTGAGCGCCGCCGACCTCGACGGCGACGGCAAGCGCGAGTGGGTCGCGGGCGGCTGGCAGTCGCTGAAGGTGCTCGACAGCCAGGGCGAGTCGTACTGGGACTACAAGACCGAGCGCATGGCCGAGGTGGAGAAGATCGTCGATCTCGACGGCGACGGCTTCAAGGAGATCGTCCTCAAGGACGAAGACCGCATCGTCGCCATGAAGGCGGTGCCCAAGCCGCAGTGGAAGACGGAGGCGATCGACGGGCTCGAGTCGCTCGTCGTCGCCCCCGGTGGCGAGGTCGTCGCGCAGGCCGAGGGCGTGCTGACGACCTACGGCGCCGACGGTCGCGTGCTGCACCACGGACGCGCCGCGCCGGAGGGCCGGATGCACCGCGCCACCTTGCAGACCAAGGACGGCGAGGTCGAGCTGTTCGGCGGGCGCTGGGACTCGCAGCCGGTGACCGACTTCGACATCGACGGCGACGGAGAAAACGACATCGTCGTGACCGGTCACTCCGGCGTGGTCGCCTACGATGCGCGGGGCAATACGATCCTGCGGATCCGGGGCAAGGACACCGGGCTGACGACCGCGCTCGGCGACCTCGACGGCAAGCCCGGCGACGAGCTCGCGATCTTCGTCGATCATTACGGTCTGGTGGTGCTCGGCGTCAGTCGATGACCCGCCGGCCCGAGGGGCTGCTAGGCTCCGAAACGCCGATCGGCCTATGATGGGGCCATGGCGGCGGACCCCTCGGCCGAACCCACGTTGGATGCCGGGTCGACCGACGATCTGCTGCGTGCCGTCGCCCGGATGCCGTCGATCGACCTCGATGGATTTCTCGGGGACACGACCGTGGCCCTCGAGCCGGGCGCGCTGATCTCCGACACGTTCGAGATCCGTGGACGCCTCGGCGCGGGCGGCATGGGTGTGGTGTACCTGGCCGAGCACAAGCAGCTCGGTCGCGACGTCGCACTCAAGATCGCGACGCGACGCTCGGAAGCGGCCGCGACCGAGCACGTGCTGCGCGAGGCTCGGATGATGGCGGCGCTCGTGCACGAAAACGTGCTGCCGATCCACCAGGTGGGCACGCTCGACGGTCGCGCGTACATCGCGATGGAGTACGTCGAGGGCGGCACGGCCCGACAGTGGGTGGCCGCGCGCCCCCGTATGTGGCGGCAGATCGTGGACATGTACGTGCAAGCGGGCCGAGGCCTCGCCGCCGCCCACGTGCGTGGCCTGGTCCATCGCGACTTCAAGCCCGACAACGTGCTCGTGGCCGAAGACCCGCGGACCGGTCGGCTGCGCGTGCGCGTGGGCGACTTCGGTCTCGCGCGCTCGCAGGAGGTGGAGCTCGACGACACGCGGTCGATCTCCGCCGACGGCGGCGACACCACGAAGACCGAGCACCTCGTCGGCACGCCGGCGTACATGGCCCCGGAGCAGTTCTCGGGCGCCTCGGCCGATGCCGCCAGTGATCAGTTCGCGTTCTGTGTCGCGCTGCACGAAGCGTTGTTCGGGGAGCGGCCGTTTTCCGCCGACAGCCTCGGTCAGCTCGTGCTCGCGGTGACCGCCGGCAAGCGCCAACCTCCTTCCGACGATCGCGGGGTACCTCGCCGGATCCGCCGCGTCATCGATCGCGGCCTGTCCCACCGCGCGGCCGATCGCTACCCGACGATGGACGCGCTGCTCGACGAGCTGACGCGGGAGCCGCTGCTGCGTCGACGCTCCGTGCAGGTCACGCTCGCCGGTGGGCTGGGGCTGGCGGCGGCGCTGACCTGGGGCAACCTTCGTGACGTCCTCGACTGTTCCGACACCGGGGTCGAGGCACCGGTCTGGGATGCCGCGCGCGTCGACGCGATCGGCGAGGCGTTCGCGCGCAGCGGCCTGCCCAACGCGTCCGACCTCAGTGAACGAGTCACCGCGCACCTCGGCGCTTGGATCACCGGATTTCAGGACGCCGATCGGGCCGCGTGCGAGGCGACCCGTGTGCGTCACGAACGCTCCGAAGGCCGACTGGAGCTCGCCCGACAGTGTCTGTACGCGCGTCGCGAGGCCTTCGAGGCGGCGATCGGCGTGCTCGAGCTCGGCCACTCGGTCGTGACGGCGCGCTCGCTGGACGTCGTCGAGGACCTGCCCGATCCGCAGGAGTGCGTGGACCTCGACGCGCTCGAGATCGCCGATGCGTCGCTGTCCGAGGACGAGCGACAGTCGCTGCTGGAGCTGCGCATCGAGCTGGCAAAGTTCTCGGCGCTGCGCGTCGCCGGTCTGTACCCGGAGGCTCGCGAGCTCGCCGGCGGGTTGCAGCAGCGGGCGCGCGAGGTGGGGATCCCTCTCGGGCTCGCCGAAGTCTCACAGGAGCTGCAGATGCTCTACGGCAGCCTGCGGCAGCGTGAGGACGCCGCGAAAACGGCGGAGGAAGGGCAGGCCGCCGCCATCGAAGCCGGCGACGGCAAGCTCGCGGCCTCGCTGGCGATCGCCGCGCTGTTTCACGAGGGCCAGCTGCGGCACGCCGAGGTCGGCGCGCAGTGGGATCGGCTCGCCACCGCGTGGGTGCACCGACTCGGCGACCCCGACGGCGCGACCCTGCGGCTGGCGTTGGCACGCGGCGCGTTCTTTCGGGGGCAGGGGCGCTTCCCAGAGGCGATCGCCGAGCACGAGCTCGCCTGGACGATGACGGGGCGCCCCGGGACCAAGCCCGGAGATCGGATCCAAGCCGGCTCCGCCCTCGGCGACACCTACAGCCGTGCCTCGCGAATGGACGATGCGACGCGCGTCTTCGAGGAGACGGTCGCACTCGCGGAGGCGACACTCGGTCCGTTTCATCCCACGGTGGCCAACGATCTCAACGGGCTCGCGCAAGCGCGACTGCTCAACGGCGACAAAGAGCGCGGCATCGAGGAGCTACGGCGCGCCGAGAAGATCGTCGTCGCGGTCCACGGCGACGAGAGCGTGGCTCACGCGGAGATCTTGATGGGTCTGGGCTCCGCGTTCGCCAACCTCAAGCGTTTCGACGAGTCCGAGAAGGCCAACCTTCGCGCGATCGAGCTGTTTCGTGCCGCCGGCCCCGAGCAGCGCCGCCGGCTCAGCCAGATCTACGGCAACTACGGCTACATGCTCTCGCTGCGTGGGGACCACGAGGCGGCCTTCGAGGCCACGCTCGAGGCCGCCGAGATCATCGAGAAGGTCGAGCCGGGCTCGATCGAGTGGGCCAACGCGGTGGCCAACCTCGCGGGCCAGGCGCACGATCTCGGGCGCGACGACAAGGCGCTCGAGTACGCGGAGCTCGCCAGGCCGGTTCTCATCGAGTCCCTTGGCGGGGAAGGCCACCGGACGGCGATGCTCGACATCATCGCCGGCGAAGCACTCTTGAACTTGGGGCGCTTCGAGGAAGCCTTCGCGCGCTGCGAAGCCGCGCAGAAGGTCGTCGACGATGCCGGCGCCGACGGCAAGTGGCTGCACCAGTACATCGGGGCGTGCCGCGGGGGCACGCGGCTGGCACTGGGTCGATTTCAGGAGGCCCTCGACATCCTCGAGCCGGCGCTCGAGGAGCTCGGCTACGACTCACGCCTCATCAACCTGCGCATCGCGGCCTCGAAGTGGGGGCTGGGTCGGCGCGAGGAGGCCGTGTCGGAGATCGAGGCACTGTTGGAGGAGGCCGACGAGGACGGGCGGGACCACATCAAGTCGCTCGGCCGGTTGCTCCGTCATTGGCTCGCCGCGCCGTCGTCGGCGCTCCCGGCGAGCTACCTGCCGCCCGACGATGCCGGAAACGCCGCGGAGGGGTAGGATGCGGGGCCGTGGAGCTGCAGGCCCGCGAAGAGCTCGAGCGTGAGGTCGGCGACCTCCTGCGAGCCGGCGACCACGCCGAAGCGACGACGCGCGCGATCAAAGGGTTCGGCCCGGAGATCCTGGGCTTTTTGGTCGGGATCACGCGGCGCGAGGCCGACGCGGTCGATGCGTTCTCGATCTTCTGCGAGAACCTGTGGAAGGGGCTGCCGTCGTTTCGCTGGGAGTGCGCGTTGCGAACGTGGTGCTACGTGGTGGCGCGGCGGGCCGCCTACCGTCAGGCGCGCGGGCACCACGGTGCCGACCGACTCTCGACCGGCGCGATGGAGCGGATCGCGGACTCGATCACCACCGCGACCCTGCCGTTCATTCGGGCGCAGCAGCACGCGGCCGTGATCGAGCTGCGCGAGGCCCTCGATCCCGAGGACCGAATGCTGCTCGCGCTACGCGTCGACAAGGAGCTCGACTGGCGCGACGTGGCCCGCGTGATGGCCGAAGAGGAGTCCGCCGAGATCTCGTCGGACGAAGAGGTCGACCGCCGCGCCGCGTCGCTGCGCAAGCGCTTCGAGCGGGTCAAAAAGAAGCTGCGCGAGGCCGCGGCGGCGCGCGGTCTGTCGTGAGCGGCGAGTGGGTCGTCGTCGGATGGCCGGCCGGACGCAGCCGCCAGTTCACGGCCTCGCCGGCGGCGTCCTCACGGCAAGTCCTCGACCGGCATGATCATGCCTGGTGCGCCTTGCCGACCGCCGTACTATCGAGCAGGGGTGGCTCGTCCCAGGTCTCTCCGTGCGTACGTCGCCCTCGTGGCGTCCTCTTGGCTGTCGCTGTCGGTGGGCTGTGATCCGGGGCTGGAGGAGCCCGCCGCCGACTCCGACGGCGACGAAGAGACGACGGACTCCGTCGGGGCGACGGACGGCGAGACCGAGCAAGCGCCCGACCCCGTTGCGTTCGATCCCGACGGGCTGCACCCGGAGCTTGCGAGCGAGCTCGATCCCAGCAAGGTCGTCGGGCCCGGGAGCATCGTCGACACGAACGTGGATCCTCGCTGGCCGGAGGTCGTCCGGATCTGCAGTACGGGCGTATGCTGCTCGGGAACGCTGGTGAGTCCGGTGCACGTGCTCACCGCGGCCCACTGCGTGGGGCCCGGCGCCTCGGTTCGTCTCGATACACCATCGACCACCGACCCCACGTCGGCCACGCGCTACGAGGTCATCGACTGGGATTCGGCGGGGGGCGGCGTCGCCTCCGGGGCCGACATCGCACTCGCGCTGCTCGACCGCGCCGTGCCGAGCTACGGCGCCGAAGGTGCGCCGACCTACTCGGTCGCGCCTGCCTTCGCGTTCGCCACGTTGACCACCTCCGGCTTCGCGACGACGGTCGGCTACGGCCCGAGCGTAGTGTGCTCGACCACCGGCTTGTGGACGCGGCGCTACCTGACGTACGCGGGAGGGTTTTCCACGTACGCCGCATTCCCGGGGGTGATCACGCGGCCCAATCCCGGCTGCGTCGCCGGCTACCAGGGACCGCAGCCCGGCGACTCGGGCGGACCGCTGATGGACGCGATCGGCCGCGTCGTCGGCGTGTTCAGCGGATGGGCGTGCCGCCAGCCCTCCGGTGTTCGGGGGGGGTCGTGCGCGGACACCATCGAGTGGACGGGGATCAGCCCGAGCAACGCCGCCTGGCTCGCGTCGGCGAAGATCCAGGACTTCGACGGCGACGGGATCCCCGATGTCGAGGACGCGCGGCCGGGCCTGAACTGCACTGGTGCGTCCCCGCCGTCGGCGTGCTCGTTCGTCAAGCCGGACTTCCGGGTCACGCGGATCGAAGCGGCCGGCTGCAGTGGAAGCGATCCGTTCGTCGCGATCACGGTGACCAACGAAGGCCCCGTCGCCGAGCAGACGTGGGTCGACGTCTTCCTCGACCTCCCGGCGGCACCCACACCCGGCACCCTCTCGCCCATCTACCGCAGGACGGACCTCTTGCACGAGCGGCAGGAGGTGACCTTCGTGTTCACGGTGCAGCCCGCCGGCGCCTTCGGGTGGGTCGACGCGATCGTCGACAGCACGCTGTGGGTCGACGAGCTCGACGAGGGCGACAACGTGGGCTCGGCCTTCATCGCCTGGCCCGACTGCGGCTGAGTCGTTGGGGGCGGCTTGGACGGCAGCGGCATGATCATGTCTCTGTTCACCGTCGGGGCCCGCCACTACGTTCGAGACAGCCATGACTCGTTCCCTGCATTTCATCTCTGCCATCGGCCTCGTCGCGCTCGCGGCTTGTAGCGGTTGCGTCATCGCCACGGAGCACGACACCGTCGTCGAGTCCACGGACGACGACGTGCACCTGATGGGCACCCATCTGTCTTCCGCCGGAGCGATCCGGATCGAGGCCTACAACCCGACCTCCGGCGAGTACGATTTCCTGCGACGCATCCCGATGGACGGGACCGCGCAGGTGAACGTGCTCGACACGGATCTGTACATGTGGAGCTTCGACGAGCCGATTCCGGCGCAGTACTGGCAATCGGGCTGGATGGGCGAGGGGGCGCGTGTCGACTTGCTGCTCACCGCAGAGACGCCCGGATACGGCGACGTTCCGCTCGACGTGGTCACGGACGTCGACTGGGGGACGTGCCTGGCGTCGTCGTCGACCCTCGACGATTTCCGCGACGACTGCACGTTGTCGACCGGTGAAGGGGAGCTGACGATCGTGACGGAGGACTACTGCCTGCTGCCCCACATCGAGTTCCACGACGACTGCCTGTACGCAGTCTGCAACGACACCACGGTCACGTACTGCTGAGCCGGGTCGGTGGGGGTCGATGGGCCCGGCGGGTCACACCAGGCGCTCGCGCAGCGCCCGGGTGACCGCCTCGGCCACGCTGTGGACCTGGAGCTTTCGGTACAGGCGGCGAATGTGGCCGCGCACGGTGTCGATGCTGACCTCGAGGTCGGCGGCGACCTGTTTGTACGAGCGACCGTCGACGAGACCGCGCAGCACCTGCTGTTCCCTCGGACTGAGCGTCGGGGCCGAGCGCGAGTCGGTGTGCGGTGCGAGCGAGCGGACCAGCGAAAGCATGCTCTTGGCCACGCGCGGCGTCATGGGAGCTCCCCCGCGATCGATGTGCTGCAGCTCGTCGACGAGCTCGGTCGCGGTGGAGCGCTTGAGCAGGTAGCCGTCGGCCCCGGCGCAGATCGCCTCGAGTACCGTCGCCGGCTCCTCGAAGATGGTGAGCATCACGACTCGGATCCCGGGCCGATGCTTCTTGAGACGGCGTGTCGCTTCGACGCCGTCGATGCCCGGCAACTCCACGTCCATGAGCACGAGATCCCAGCCCGGGTCCTCGGCCGCGCTGGCGGCCTCGAGTGCGGCCTGCGGGTCGGCGTAGTCGGCCGCGACTTCGAAGCCGGGCGCGAGCTCGAACACCGCGCGCAGGCTGGCCCGGTAGCGGGGCTCGTCTTCGACGATCGCGATCCTCATCGGTGCTGCTCGTGCCGTGAACGGCCCGCCTTCAGCCGGCGATCGTTGGCAGCGGGATCGAACACCACGTTCACCCGCGTGCCGACGCCGTCGCGACCGGGACCGATGGTGAGCGCGGCACCGATCTCTTCGGCGCGCTTGGTCAGGTTCTTGAGCCCCATTCTCCGGCTCGAGGCGCCGAGGTCGACGCCGCCGACGCCGTCGTCTTCGACCCACAGTTGGCCCCGACCCCCGACGACGCGCAAGCCGAGAGTGACGGTTCGCGCGGAGGCGTGGCGGACCGCGTTGTGCAACGCTTCCTGGGCGATGAGCTGAAGGTTGCGGCGTACCGGCAGCGAAAGCTCGACCGCGGGCCAGCGGGTGGGGAACTCGGTGACCAGGCGAGGCGAGGCACCGGGCAGCAGCGTTGCGGCGCGATCGGCGAGCTGGACTCCGAGCGACTCGAGCGAGTCGTCGTCGTCGCGCAGCGTCCACACCAGGCTGCGTAGGGAATCGCCGAGCTCGGACGCCGTGCGGCGCAGGTCGTGGGCGAGCCGCCGCGTGTCGTCGCGGGCGAACTCCGGCCGTGTCAACAGATCGGCCACCAGTCCGATGCTGCCGAGCCCCGAGCCGAGGTCGTCGTGCAGGTCCATGGCGATGCGCAGCCGCTGCTGGGCGAGACGGCGCCGGACGGCCACGCGCACGCGGTGCAGGCCGTAGCCGAGCCCGGTGAGCGCGGCAGCCACGAGCAGCCAAAACCACGGCCGCTGGTGAATCGGTGCCTCCACGGTGAAGTGAACGATCTGCGGCGCCACCGACCAATGCTCGCCGTCGTGGGACGCGGCCACTTCGATGGCGTAGTCGCCCGCCGGCGGGTTGTACAGCTGCAGCGCGGGGCGATCGAACGGCTCGGACCAGGGCTCGTCCGGCGACATGCGCACGCGGTATCGCAGTCGCTCGCGCTCGGTGAACGCGAGTGCGGCGAACGAGATCTCGATCATGCCCGGCTCGTGGGCAAGCTGGGCCGTCTCCCCGACCGACAGTGCCCGGCCATCGACGGCGGCACCGACGATCGCGACCTTCGGCGCATTCGATGGTCGACCCCGGACATGGGCGGGCACCCGCGTCAGGCCCGACGCGGCGGCGACCCACAGGGAACCGTCGGGTCGCTCGAGGAGGTCGTGGATCCCGTCGTCGATGAGGCCGTGGCGCCGTCCGAGGTCCTCGACGATGACGAGCCCGTCCGATCCCTCGTCGCGCAGGTGGACCCGCGCGGCCACGCCGGAGCCCATCACCCAGACGCCGCCGCGCGACGATTGCCGAAGTGCATACAGCCAGCGCGAGCCCAGTGCATCCGAGCCGGGCACGCGCGTCCAAGCTTCGTCGTCGCGGACGTACAGCCCGTCGGTCGCCGTCGCGGCGAGCAGGCGCCCGTCCACATCCGCCAGGCCCACCAGGTGCACGACCTGCCGGGGCAGGGTCTGGCACTGCCACCCCGCCGACCCATCGATGTCGCGCGCGCACACCCGCCGGCCTGCCGCGGCCCACAGCCGGCCCGAGGCGTCTTCGTACATGCGATGCACGAACTCGGTCGCCGGCCACGGGAAGTCGTCGACGTGCGTGGGCTCGTCGGGCCCCGTGACGAACAGACCGTCGCCGGTGGCGAGCCAGACCCGACCGTCGCGCGACGGGGTGCACGCGAACATCTGCACGGGCTGCGGCGCGGGACGTCGCGTCCACTCGCCATTTTGCCAGACGAGCCAGCCGTCGTTTCGATAGACGGTGCCCCAACCGCGTCCCTCTTCGTCTCGACAAGCGCGCTCGTGAAACTGCACGTCGAAGCGAGCCTCGTCGCGATACCCCTCGATGGTCGGTTGGCTCTCGGCCAAGGGGACCACCGCGCCGCCCGACCAAGACGTGACGAGCACGGCGTCGTCGACCTGCGTCAGGTACAGCAGCGAGATGGTCGCGTCGCCGTCGCGCAGCGTGGTGATGATCGTGTCGGGCTCGAAGTAGTGCAGCAGTCCGTTGGGCGTCGCGACCCACAGCGTATGTTCGTGGTCGACGAGCATGGGACCGCCCCGTCCCATCCCGCCCTCGGCCCCCCACGCCTGCACGTCGCTTCCCGGCCGCAGCACGGCGAGCTCCCCGGAGTGGGCCGCCCACACGTCGTCGCCTCGCATCACGAGCGCGCGACCCTGCAGCGTCGGCGCGCGAAGCAGGGTGCGCTCGTCGCCACGGAGCCGCCACCAGCGACCGCCGAGCTCGATCACGTGGAGGTCGCCTCCGGGCGTGACCAGCATGTCGAACGGGTGGTCGGCCGCTGCGATGCGCTCGGCGCAGCCGGCGGTGCCACGCCATATTCCGGTGGACGTCGCGAAGTGCAGGGGGCCGCCCGCGACGGTGGCGATCGTCCGCACGCGCTCGCGGTCCAGGCAGGCGGCGAATGGCTCGGACCAGATCTCGTCCGAACCGAGCCGCAGCAGTCGACCGTCGACGGCGACCCACAGCACGTCGTCGTCGTCGACCGCGAGATCGGTCGCACCCACGATGGGTTCGCCGTCGGGCCCGCGCAGCCGGACGGTCGATGCCCCGTCGATCCGCCACACGTACGCGTAGTCTTCGGCCGCGTACAGGCTCTCGGATGCGGTCGCCAGATGGACCACGCGCCCCCCGATGTCGCCCACCGCCCACGGCACGAAGCGCTCGCCGTCGAAACGGGCGAGTCCGCCGCTGGTCCCGACCCAGATGAACCCCGCCGAGTCCTGCGCGATGGCCGTGGCGTCGGCGTTGGGCAAACCATCACGCGTGTCGAACCGTTCGACCGCACGGTCGTCGGCGCGGGCTACCGACGCCGACCCCAGCACGAGCCCGGCCGCGAGGGCTGCCGAGCGGAGGAGGCCTGTCCCGAAATGGGCCGCTCGCGCGCTACCTGTCCGTCGCATTCGTTCGAGCCGCGGCATGTGCCGGGCGTGGCATGAATGGCCAACGACGTGCAGTTCCTTTGCCACGTGCCCGCCGCGGTCGACGCATGGGTGATTGACGTACGATCGGCACGCGGCAGATCGATCCATCATGGTCTGCAGCGGCGTATCGTGAGACGCATGGGTTCATTGGCGCGCGGGACGCTGCTGGGAGCCACGGTGGGCACACTCGTCGCGCCGGCCTTGGCGCAGGCGCACGTCGCTCTGCTCGAGCCGCCGGCCCGCTACGCGCGCGAGCACGTCAAGTCGGGACCTTGCGGCCACCCCGACAATCCGTCGGGCGAGGTCACCCGCAGCTACGTGATCGGCGAGACGATCGAGATCCGCTTCGACGAGTACATCGGACACCCCGGTCACTTCCGCATCGCGCTGTCGACGGAAGGTGACGGGGCGCTGGTCGACCCCACCGACTACGACGACTTCTACAGCGCGCCCAACGTGCTGCTCGACGACATCGACGATCCCGACGGCGTTTCCGACCACCGCATCGAGGTGACGCTGCCCGACACGCCGTGCGATCCGTGCACGCTGCAGCTCATTCAGGTGATGACCGACAAGCCGCCGTGGGGACCCGAGGGCGGCAACGAGCTGTACTACCAGTGCGCCGACATACGTATCGTCGCCGACGAGAGCCAGCTGCCCGACGACGACGACACGAACCCGCCGCCGGAATCCGGCAGCGACGACGACGAGGGTGGTGGGTGTGCCGTGGGCGGATCACGGCGCGGTACGGGCGCAGGGTGGTGGCTCTTGCTGCTGCCGTGTCTGGCACGTCCATCATCGCGGGGTGCTCGACCACGTTGACGGACAGATCCTGCGCCCAGGCGTGGCCAGGTGCGATATCCTCGGACGCGGATGAGGGGCAACGTCGTCGCGTGGACGCTCGCGAGCGCATGGCTCGTCGCCGGTTGCTACGACGGGACGACCGGACGTGAGCCCGGGGCCGGGACCGATTCGGCCACCGCGGGCTCGGACGACGCCAGTGCCGACGGGGGCGACGACGCCGATTCCGGCGATGCGACCGACGCGATCCCCTCCGGACTCACCGGCCTGCGATTGTTGACGCCGACGCAGTACGCCAACTCGGTCGTCGACATCCTCGGTGACGTCGCGGTCGAGCCGGTGGGTCAGTGGCGCTCGTCGATCGCCGCCGCGCAAGGCGGGGTCTCGCCCGCGGGCGTGGAAGACTACGAGAACGCGTCGCACGAGGTGACGGCGGCGTTGTTCGCCGATCCGACCGCCCGCATGGCCGTGACGGGCTGCACGCCGCAAGCGGTGGCCGGCGACGCGTGCATCACCGAGGTGATCACCACGCTGGGTCGCCGCGCGTGGCGTCGACCGCTGACCGCCGACGAGCTGGCCCGCTACGAGGCGCTCGCGTTGCAGACGGCGCAGCTGCTCGGCGGAGATCCTTGGCAGGGCCTGCAGTACGCCGTGGCCGGCCTGCTGCAGTCGCCGAACTTTCTGTACCGCGTCGAGCTGGGCACGCCGCTGTCGGCCGATCCGTCTCGGGTCAGACTCGACGCCTACGAGCTCGCGTCGCGGCTGTCGTATCTGGTCTGGAACACCACGCCCGATGACGCGCTGCTCGACGCGGCCGAGTCCGGGGCGCTCGACGAGACCGACGGCCTGCGCGCCCAGATCGATCGGCTCCTGGCCTCCGAGCGCGCCCGCGAGGGCACACTGCAGGTGTTCGTCGATGCGTTCGACCTCGACGCGTTGCTGTCGCTACAGAAGGATCCGGTGCTGCTGCCGGCGTTCACGCCCACGATCGGCCCGGCCATGCGCGCCGAGCTCATGGCCGTGATCGGCGACGCGGTCGTCGACCAGGGCGACCTGCGCCGACTGTTCGACACGCAGGACGGGTTCGTCGATGCCGAGCTCGCGAGCCTGTACGGGGTCGACGGCTCGTTCGGCGCCGACCTGTCGCCGGTGACGCTGCCGCCCACGCGCGCCGGCCTGCTGACGCGCGCGGGCTTTTTGGCGATCAACTCCGGGGAAGCGAGCACGTCGCCCACCAAGCGCGGACTGGCGATCCGCCTCGCGGTGATGTGCCAGACGATTCCGCCGCCGCCGCCCGGCGTCGAAGCCGAGCTGCCCGAGCCGTCCGGCGGCGAGCCGACGACCAAGCGCGAGCAGCTCGACGCCCACGCGACCGATCCCTCGTGCGTCGGCTGTCACTCGCTGACGGACCCGATCGGCCTGGCGCTGGAGAACTTCGACGCGCTCGGCGGTTATCGCGAGCTCGACAACGGGCTCGTCATCGATCCGAGCGGAGAGCTCGAAGGTCAGCCGTTCGCGGATGCCAGCGGGCTCGGTGGCGTACTGGCCGAGCACCCGCTCGTGGCCCAGTGCGTGATCAAGAACCTGTATCGGTACGCGGTCGGTCACGTCGAGCAGGAGGAAGAGGACGAGATCGTCGACCAGCTCGTAGCCGCTCTCGTCGATCACGAGTACGACCTGCGGGCGGCGATCGAGACGCTGGTGACGTCCGAATCGTTTCGCGTGGCGGTCACGCCGCAGGGAGAGGGCGCATGAGGAAGATCCGTCCCCTCTCTCGGCGCACCGTGCTGCGCGGCATCGTGGGCGGCTCGACGGTCGGGCTCGCGCTGCCGTTGCTCGAAGCGATGCTCGATGCGCACGGCGAAGCGCTCGCCGGTGGCGAGCCGGTGCCCTTGCGCTTCGGGGTCTGGTTTTGGGGCAACGGCACGCATCCGGGCCAATGGGCACCGGCGACGACCGGGCCCGACTGGCAGCCGTCGGCGATCTTGGCCGGCTTGGCCCCGGTCAAGGACTACATCAACCTCGTATCGGGCACGCAGCTGCCGGTGCCCGGCGCCAACAACCCGCACGTCGAGGGCGCGATCGGGATCTTGGCGGGCGGCAATCCGCTGCTGCACGAGTCGTACAACGGCCAGGGCGACGACTGGAACTTCCTCACCGTGCCCACGCCGTCGGTCGACGAGGTTGCAGCCGATCATCTCGCCGGCACGGCGCCGTTTCGCAACCTGACCGCCGCCGTCACGCCGGTCCACACGTCCGACGCCGGCAGCAGCAACCACCCCGGCACGGCGATCAGCTACATCTCCCATCCGGCGCCCTACATCTTCAACCCGCCGATCCTCGATCCTTCCGAGCTGTTCGCCGCCCTCTTCGGCAACGGGATCCCCATGGGCGAGCCACCGTCGGCCCAGAGCCTGGCGCGTGCCGCCGTGCTCGACGCGATCGCCCAAGACGCCACCGCGCTCGACGCCCGGCTCGGGGCCAGCGACCGGCAGCGCGTCGAGCAGCACCTCGACGGGATCCACGACCTGCAAAATCGCCTCACGGCGATCGTCACGCCGGGCGAGTCGTGCGCGATGCTGGCCGATCCCGGCAACCCGACCTCCGAGCGCGAGCGTGCGCGCGTGATGGGCGAGCTGATCGCGATGGCCTTCGCGTGCGACCTTTCGCGCGTGATGACGCTGGAGTTTTCCAGCCCCGCCTCCCACGTCGACTACCCCGACGTGGGCGTGGCCTCGTCGGGCCTGGGCACTTCGTTTCACGAGTACGAGCACCAAAACGCCTACGACCCCACGGTCCTGACCGTGCTCGGCTACTTCATGGAAGTGTTCGCCGACTTCGTGGCCACGCTGCAGACGCTGCCCGAGGCCGGCGGCACGCTGCTCGACAACAGCTGCATCCTGGGCACCAGCGACGTCTCCGGCGGCTGGGACCACGCGTTCAACGACTTCCCGCTGCTCGTCGCCGGCCGGGCCGGCGGCGCGCTCGCGTACCCGGGCGTCCACGCGGCCCTGCCCGGCAGCCTCGCCTCGCGCGTCCCGCTGACTTGTCTACGCGCGATCGGAGCCCCGGTCGCCACGTGGGGCAGCGCTCAGTTCGCCACGAGCGAGCCGATCACCGAGATCCTGGCGTAGGCCATCACGCCGGGCGCGGGGGTGGCAGCAGCGGTGGCGTGACGCGAAAGAAGTGGTTGGCGTGGGCCATCGCTTCGTCGGCAAAGGGGGCGAGGCGCTCGGCGTCGGGGTTGCCGCGGGCGCGCATCGTCTCCACGAGCAGGCCGTACAGCTCCGCGCGCGTGCCGGTGGAGTAGGAGTCCTGCAGGTGTGCGCCCAACAGCTGCAGGCCGGCGAGGATGTCGGTCTGCGCGTCGTCGTGGCGGCCGCGTAGTGCGGCATGCTCGGCGCGCACGAGGTGCACGAACGGCATCAGGCGCGTGTCGTTGCGATCGAAGATCTCGAACGCGCGATCGATGTGCGTCTTGGCCTCGTGGAGCTGGTCCAGGCGCAGCTGGGCGCGCGCGATCATCAGGTGGGCCCATGCGTTCTTGTGCGAGTCGATGCCGTACTGCGACTGATCGTGCTCGAGCTCGCGCTGGGCCCACTGCAGCGAGGTGCGAGGGTGGCCGTAGCGCAGGTAGGCCTCGGCGAGGTCGTAGGCGATGAACGCGAGCTTGTGGTCCGTGCCTTCGTGGTCGTCGAGGATCGCGAAGTACTGGGTCTGCATGTGGGCGATGCCCTCGACCTCGGCGCCGCGGGTGGCGAGCGTGCGTCCGTACGCCGCCACCGCGTAGCGCGTCTGCGGGTGGTCGGGCTCGAGCTGGCGCGCCAGCCACCGCACCTTCTCCAGCTGATGATGCGCCACCCCGTCGTCGTCGTCTCGTCGACCGGCCGCCAGCGCCATCGAGCCGTGGGCCGTCGCGGCGACGGCCGGATACCAGGCGCCTCGTTCGTTGGCCAACGCCAGCGCGCGCTCGGTCTCCTCGATCGCCAGCTGCGGCGCGTACGTGCTCTTGAGGCTCGCGGCCGAGATCAAGCCCAGGGCGAGCAGACGCTCCGCGCCCGGCGGTGGCGTGGGCGTCGACAAGGCCCGCGCCCGCGCCGACAACTCGTCGACACGCACCTCCGCGTTCGGTCCGACCACCGCGAGCGCGTGCAGCGAGTACAGCTTGACCGCCTCCGCGGCCGGATGCCCGGCCGCTTCCAGCAGCCGATCTCCGTGCGCGAACATCCGCTCGAGCTCGTCGGCGCCGACGTTGGCATCCATCGCGTGGGCGATCATCGACGACAGACCCTCGAGGGCCAGCAGTGTGTCCCCGCTGGACTCGGCGACCCAGACCGTCTCTTCCCCGCGCCGGCTCGCCTCCGCCGATCGACCCGCCGCACCGTCGTACTGCATCGCGGCAGCCTGCAGCTGCGTGATCACCCAAGGTTGGTCCTGCGCGCGCGCCTGCACCATCGCCGCTTCGAGCTCGGCGAGGCCCTCGGGGTGTTCCCGGTGCTCGAGGATGAGCGTCTCGGCCAGCTGCGCGTACGCGTGCATCTGCGGCGACAAGTTCGAGGTGAACAGCTCCTGCGGAGTATCGGAGGTGCACCGGCTCGGCACGGCCAGCGCCAGCAGCTCGCGGACATCGTGACGGTCGTCGCCTTCGGCCTGCAGTCCGTCGAGCACCTCGCCGAAGCGATCGGCGGCGCGCTCCAGACATTGCGCGTGCACGCGCGGCGCCTCGGGCAGCGATACCCCCGGGTCGCAGATCTCGGCCCGAGTGCCGTCCCATTCACGGGCGAAGCGATCGAGTCGCAGGCGGATCCGATCCTGGATCCCCCACGCGTTGGACTCGCGCGCGGGCGTGTGCGCGGACACGATGGCGGCGAAGCGCGACGACCAATCGCCGACGGCAGACGCCTGCGCGCAGATCGGATCTCGCGTCGGGGCCGAGGCGGCGGGCTCACCGGGGTGCGACAGGCCCACGGCCGCCAACGTGGCCACCCCGGCCGCCGCGGCGATCCACGGCCACCGCGTGCGGGTGGGGGGCGACAGCGCGTCCGCGAGCGCGGCGAGGTCGAGATAGCGTCGCTCGGGCTCGCGCGACAGGCCGCGCACGAGCACGTCGTAGACGCGACGCGGCAGCGCGGGATGACGCGCCGGCGAGCCCGCGAACTTGGCCGCCGCGAGCTCGCGGATGTCGGCGCCCTCGAAAGGCGGCCTGCCGACCAGCGACTCCCACAGGCTCACGCACAGCGCGTACTGATCCGACGCCGGCGTCGCCACCTCGGCCACGTGCTGCTCCGGCGCCATGTAGCGCGGCGTGCCCATCACCACCCCGGTGCGGGTCAGTGAGCCGGACACGACGTGGTCGCCACTTTGCGAGACGTCGAGCTCGGGTGTGGGTGCCGTCGTACCGGCGTACAGCTCGTCGCGCGCGAGCCCGAAGTCGAGCACCTTGACCCGACCGCCCACGGTGACCATCGCGTTGGCGGGTTTGAAGTCGCGGTGCACCACGCCGGCTTCGTGCGCGGCCGCGAGCCCTCGCGCCGCCTGACGGTACGCATCGACGACCGCATCCGGTGACGGACGGTCTTGCTCGATCCACTCGGCGAGGGTGCGGCCCTGCACGAGCTCCATCACCACGTACACGCTCGGCCGCTTCGCGTGCGGCTCGACCCCGACGTCGAAGACCTCGACCACGTTGGGATGGCGCAGCTTGGCGAGCGCGTGCGCCTCTCGCAGCAGGCGCTCCTGCTCTACGCTGGTGGCCGGGCCGTGCGAGCGCGGCAGGACGACCTTGATCGCGACGGTGCGGTCCAGCTTCGGGTCGTACGCGGCGTACACGGCCCCGCAGGCGCCCGCGCCGAGCTTGTCGCGCACCTCGTAGCGCCCGATCCGGGTGCGCTCGGCGTGCCCGGTCAGTCGCGACAGCACGCGGCCCAGCGCGGCGCGCTGCTCCAAGTCCAGCGACGTGTCGCTGTCGCGTGTGCCCGACGGACTTCCCACTTCGATCCCTTCTCCGGATCCTTCCCAAGATAGAATACCGGCTCGCATGGGTGTGGTGGGGCATCGATTGACGACGGCAGCGGGGATCGCGGGGTTGCTGCTCGTCGCCGCGCCCGGCTGCGTCGATCGGGCGCTGTACCTCGGTCACGAGGGCAGCGGCGCGGGGGGCCAGGACGACGGTGCCCTCGACGACGGCTCGAGCGGCGACGACGGCGACGAGGCCGAGGACGTGGGCGGCAATCCGCCGACCGTTCCCCCGTGCGTACCCGGTGCGGACACCGACTGCGACGGCGATGGCGTCCCCGACGGCGAGGACCCGTTCCCGGACGGAGACGACCCGCCGCCGTCGTCCTCCTCCGTGATCTACGCCAACACGCCGGACGCGCTGTACACGTACGACCCGTCCGACTACGCCATCGTGGAGGTGGGCGCCTTCTCGTTCGAGGACGGGATCGGCGAGCCGATCACCGACATCGCGATCGATCGCAATGGCTACCTGTACGCGGTGGGGACGAGCACGCTGTACGCCTGCGATCCGCAGACCGTCGTGTGCACGGCGCTCGACGCCGTGCCCGGGGCCAACGCCGCGGGGTTCGTTCCGACCGATGCGGGCGACGTGCTGCTCCTCGCCGGCTTCGACGGAACGGTCTGGCGCGTCGACTTCGAAGGCACGAGCGCCACCGCGGTCGAGATCGGCAACCTCGAGATCGGCGGCAGCTCGGGAGACATCGCCGGCAGCCTCGCCGTCACCGTGGCGAGCGTCGACCAACACGATGGCTCGGAGCGGGTGCGACCCGTCGACCCCGCCGACGGGCACGTGATCGGACCGGCGTATCCCCTGCCGAGCTTCGACAATGCCTGGGGGCTCGCCTTCTTCGACGAGGTTCTCTACGCCTTCACACCGTCGGGGTCGATCATCTTCTTCGACGACGCGAACGTCGACCACCACACCGGCCTGGAGTTCTGGGGCGCCGCCTCGTTCCCGGACTGGTAGCAACGAAAAATGGCGCGACGGTGATCTTCCGTCGCGCCGATGAGGGTCTCAGTTCAGGTCCTCCCTTCCGTCACGGAGGGTTCGTGTACGCCGCACCAGGAAGTGCAGCAGTGAATGGTCGGCCTTGGCCCGGTTGCACGGACCGCAGGCCGGGACCAGATTCTCCCCGCCACCCCCGCCCTTGGCGCGCGGGATGACGTGGTCTCGGGTCAGCGTGTGACGAGTCAGTCGCACGTTGCAGTACGCGCAGTGCGGCTCGATCTGCCACGTGTAGTGCCGGAACTCGGCGACGTAGACGTCGTCGATCCGACCCGCCACGACGTCGAACGTCGTGATCGGCTTGTACTTGGCGATCTCCCGGAACCGGGCCAGTCGACCGGGGCCGACCTCGTGCAGCAGGCCGCGACGGCGCAGGTGCCGACGCAGGTAGAACTGCGCGTCCCGGACCGGGCGCGTAGTCTTGGTGTCGTATTCGTTGATGAGTGTGCGGGTCATGATTCGCTTCCTTTGACGAGCGAGTCGTGGTTGGGGGTTCGGTCGGGCCGGCCCCATTGCCGACGCGACGAAACTGTTGGGTTGCGCGACCGAAAACGTCGGTCGAGCGGGTTGCGCGGCGTGGGTCGGCCGAAGGGCTCGGGCTACGACCCCGGGAGCATGCCGACCCGACGACCACCCACGACGCGCCAACCGAACGTCGCGATGTGCGGACGCTGGCCGGGTCGAGATGGATTGCAGGTGAGCACGGGAGACTCCGAGTCCAGCAGCTTCGCTCAACCGCGTCGTCGAGCGCAAGCCGCCGCGCTGCAGACGGCACGGATCCCCTCCGTATTCGCCGCCGGTACGGCCGCCGGTTCGGCCGTCGGTTTGGCCCGCGAACGCAAGTGGTGGGATAGGGTGGGCCCATGGCACGTCGTCGTCTTCGCCGCCGTGGGTTCTTGCTGCACTCGTCGGCCGCGCTGTCGGCGGGATGTCTGGCCAGCCGCACCACGCAGGCCTCGCCGGCCGCACCCGCCTCGGTCTCGCCGCCCAAGCACCCGGTCGTGGTGGCCTCGCGCAACGGCTTTCCCGCTTGTACCCAGAAGGCAATGGACCTGTTGCTCGCCGGCAAGTCGGCGGTCGACGCCGTGGTCGCGGGTGTCAACACGGTCGAGGACGACCCCGACGATCACTCGGTGGGACTGGGCGGCCTGCCCAACGAAGAGGGTGTGGTCGAGCTCGATGCGTCCGTGATGGACGGCAGCACCGGCCTGTCGGGGGCGGTCGCGTCGCTGCGCAACATCCAAAACCCGTCCAAGGTCGCGCTCGACGTGCTGCGCTACACCGATCACGCGCTGCTGGTGGGCGAGGGCGCGCTGAAGTTCGCGCGAGCGCACGGTCACCCCGAGACGAATCTGCTCACGGAGGAGGCGCGCAAGATCTGGCTGTACTGGAAGGCGACGCTGTCCGATCGCGACGACTGGCTGCCTCGCCCCAAGCACGAGATGAAGCCCGAGACCGTCGAGATGCTCGACCAGATGCTCGGCATCACCGGCACGATCAACTGCGACGCCGTCGACACCAAGGGCAACCTCGCGGGCGTGACGACGACCTCGGGTCTGGCGTTCAAGATTCCGGGCCGCGTCGGCGACAGCCCGCTCATCGGCGCCGGCCTGTTCGTCGACGGCGACGTCGGAGCCGCCGGCTCGACCGGACGTGGCGAGGCGAACATCGTCTCGGTCGGCAGCGCGACCGTGGTCGAGGGCATGCGCTACGGCAAGCACCCCAAAGATGCATGCCTGATGGCGTGCGAGCGGATCGCCCGCGTCACCAAGCTCGCGCGGTTGCTGCGGCCCGACGGCAAGCCCGACTTCAACGTGAAGTTCTACGCGGTCGATCGGTCGGGGCGCTGGGGTGGTGCGGCGATCTGGGGCGGCGAGATGGCCGTGTGCGACGCCAAGGGCAACCGCGTCGAAGCGCTCGCGGCGCTGTACCGCAAGTAGGTCGGCGAAGGGGCTCGCTGGTCACGGCGACGCTGCGATCGGCCACGTCAGTTGCCAGGTGATCGGCGTAGCGCGGAATGCGCGGGTTCGTGATCTCAGGTGCTTGGCGAGCCCGAAGGGTTGGCATGCGACCTGCTTCCACATGCGCCTACATCCCTCGACCCCCTCTCGAGAGCCCGCCATGTCATCCCGCCTCCTCGCGCTTCCCCTCGTCCTCGGCCTGCTCGCCGGTGGCTGCGACAACGACCCGACCCCCGAGCCGTCCGACGCACCGGTCTCCGACTACGACGCGCTGTTCGACGGCGTGCCGTCCAACGCCGAGCTGCCGTTTCAGATCAAGGCCGACGGTCCGCCGCCGCGCCGGCACACCGACCTGCTCGCATGGCAGTCGGCGGTCAAGAGCCAGGGCAAGCGAGGGGTGTGCTCGATCTTCTCGACCACCGCGTTGATGGAGCACCTGTACCTCAAGGCCGGCATGGACGAGCCGGACTTCTCCGAGCAGTACCTGCAGTGGTCGGTCAAGTTCGAGGTCCACTCCTTCCCGAACTCCTCGGGCTCCAACGCCCACTACAACCTACGGGCGATCAACCAGTTCGGGATCCCGGCCGAAGACGCGTGGCCCTACGAGGCCGAGCAGTGGAACGAGCTCGACGATCCCGAGTGCGCCGAGGACAACGACGCCAAGCCCACGCTCTGCTACACCAACGGGCACCCCAGCGACGCGACGCTCGCCGCCGACAAGTTCCACCTCCCGCCCGGGCGCTGGATCAACTCCCGCCGCGAAGCGATCATGGACCACATCCGGATCAACGAGACGGGCGTGGTGGTCGGTCTCGACTTCTTCTACCAGGCCTGGAACCACCGCAAGTCGGAGCTGCCGCGCAACCTCGACATGTGGGACGCCGGCGTGGTCGTGTATCCCAACGACGAGGACATCGAGGTCAGCCACGAAAATCGGGCCGGGCACTCGATCCTGCTCGTGGGTTGGGATCTCGATGCCACGTTCCCGCGCCGCGACGCCGACGGCCAGATCCTGCTCGACGACGCCGGCCAGCCGGTCATGGAGACGGGCTTTTTCATCTTCAAGAACAGCTGGGGCACCGCGGGCTTCGGGATCGACAACGAGCACGGCGCCGGCTACGGCTACATCTCGATGCGCTACGTCGAGGAGCACGGCTCGGCCCGCGTCGCCGACGTGCCCGATTTCGTGCCGCCCCCGCCGCCCGGTGACGACGATGGTGGGGCCGACGACGGTGGCGACGGCAGCCATGTCGACCCGATCGTGCTGACCTCCGAGGCGCTGCTGTCGATCCCCGACAACGACCCGCAGGGCGTCTCCAGCGTGCTGTCGACCGACGAGACCGACCTCGTGGGATCGGTGACCGTCGACGTCGAGATCACGCACACCTTCCGCGGCGACCTACGCGTCACGCTGATCCACGACGGCACCGAGGTCGTGCTGCACAACCGCGACGGCGGCAGCAACGACGACCTGACCCTGTCGGTGACGCTCGACGACTTCGCCGGTCAGTCCCGGGACGGCGACTGGACCTTGCAAGTCGTCGACACCGCCCGCATCGACACCGGCACGCTGCAGCGCTGGTCGGTGACGCTCGACTGAGCGATCGACGGTGACCCCACGCCAAGCCCGCGCTCACCGCTGAGGTGACCGCGGGCTTCGTTCATGGCGCGCGGCAGATCCCGACGTGGTCGAAGCCGTCCGGCGCCGTTCCGGGCGCGTACCAGGGCACGCAGTCCTGCCCCGGCATGCAAAACGAGTTGGGGTCGGGAATGCTCAGATCGCAGTGGCTGGTGCAGCAGGTCGGGTCGAAGCACCCGGGCACGTCGGCCGCCGGCACGCACTGTGACGTCTCGATGCAGTCCAGCGTGTCGGCGCACGCCGTGCCGGGCTCGATCCCGCCGAAGGGCCCGACCGGGGCGCACACCAACGCCGACGCGTCGATCGGGATGCAGCCGCCGGCGGCACAGTCGCGCGCGAGCGGATCGCAGTAGTCCAGACACAGCGTCACGTAGCCGTCGTTGGCGACGAGGCAGGTGGAGCCGGCGGCGCATTGCGGCGACTGCTCCGACCCGGTGCACTGCGCCACGCAGACGCCGGTCAGGCCGTCGAGGTCGTCGACCAGACACACGGATCCGAAGGCACAGTCGTCGACACCGGAGACCGCCGAGCCCTGCATCGTGCACGGTTCGCCGACGGCGGCGGCGTCGGGCTCGACCGGCACGCAGCGCGCCGAGTTCCAGATCTGTCCGCCGTCGTTGGCCCACGGTACGCACTTGTCGCCCGGCCCGCAGTCCTGGCTCCACACGTCGCACGGGTCGGTGATGCCCGGGCAGTCGCACGGGATGAGGAAGGAGCCGCTGTCGTCGGAGCCGTCGGCGTTGGTGTCGGTCACGGTCGCGGTCGGGTCGGGGCCGGTGGTCGACGTGCTCGTCGACGGTGGCGGGGGCATCGGCGGGCTCGTGGTCATCTGGCCCGACGCCGAGCTCAGCCCGGTGCCGGTGTCACCATCGCCGCCATCGCTGCCGGCCCCCGTACCGTCGACCTCGCCCACCTTGGGCCCACAGCCGAGCAACGTTGCCGAAAAACCAACCGTGACCCACCACCTCACGTCTCGAGCATAGCTGCATTGGGCTCGCCCGCATGGACGCGTCCCCCGGCGCCCCGCGAGGGGGGGGACCAGTCGACCGGCGATTTCCCCTTGACGAGAACTACTACCAAGGTAGTACTAACGCGGTAGTCACTGAGGATCCCCGCGATCATGGCCAACATCCAGCTCGGCAATCTGCAGCTCGCGATCATGCGGGTGCTGTGGGCGGACGGCGAAGGCACCGTCACGTCCGTCCACCAGGCACTGCACGACAGTCACGGGCTGGCGCCCACCACCATCGCGACGATGCTCAAGAAGATGGAGGCCAAGGGCGTGGTGGGGCACCGCACCGAGGGGCGTCGCTTCATCTACGCGCCCACGGTGACCGAGCCCGAGGTCACCCACTCCATGGTCGCCGACCTCGCCCAGCGCCTGTTCGGCGGTGACGTCTCGGCGCTCGCCGCTCATCTCATCGACGCGCACGAGGTGGACGGTGACGAACTCGACGATCTGCGACGCAAGATCGAAGCCGCGCAACGCGAAGAAGGGTCGAACGAATGATGACGTCGATCGCCACTTGGGTGCTGACGTACCTGCTGCACAGCACGCTGCTCACCGTCGGCGCGCTCGCGCTCGGACGTTGGCTGCGTCACCGGCCCGACATCATGTCCGGCGTGTACAAGACCGCGCTCGTGGGTGGGATCGCGACGGCGACGCTGGCGAGCGTGGTCGGGGGCGGTCCGGCCGCGCTGGACCTGCAGCGGGATCGGCTGCTGGCCGGGGTCGAGCTGGTCACGCCCGCCCTGCCGGCGGGGACGGTCGTGATCGATGATGTCGAGCCGGTCGAGCCGGTCGAGTCGGATGCGCCCACGATCGCCGGTGCCCTGGCGTCCGAGCCCGTCGCGCCCGCCCCACGGCCGACGCCCGCGATTCCGGGCTGGGCGTGGCTGTGCGTCGCGGCCCTCGTCGTCGGGCTCACCTACGGCATCGCCTCGGTGCTCTACCACGCGCTGTCGCTTCGACGTCGTCTGTCGCCGCACACCGTGGTCACCGAAGGTCCGCTGGTGACGATGCTGATGCGACTGCGTCGACTCGCGGGCGTGCGCCGTCACGTCGCGCTGTGGATCGCACCCGGAGCCGACGTGCCCATGGCCGTGGGCGCCCGTCACCCGACGATCGTGCTGCCGCCGCGCGCGGCCCAAGGGTTGCCGGCACCGCAGCAGCGCAGTGTCCTCGCCCACGAGCTCGCCCACGTCTCGCGCCACGATCCGGCGTGGCGCCTGGTCGCGCTGCTCGTCGAGCGGGGGCTGTCGTTCCAGCCGCTGCATCGTCTCGTCGTCCGACGGATGCACGAGTGTGCCGAGTATCTGTGCGACGACTTCGCGGCGCGCCACACCAAGCAGCCGCTCGATCTCGCGTCGTGTCTGACCGAGATCGCGGGCTGGGTTGGTCCCCGGGGACGCGTGTACGCGGCGTCGGCCATGGCCGAGTCGTCGCAGCTGCGCGGCCGGATCGAGCGCTTGCTCGCGCCGCCCCGTCGGCGTCGCAGTGCGCCGTGGGCGTCCGTGGGACTGGCCGTCACGCTCCTGGGCATCGTCGCGTTCGCGCCCGCCGTCTCTCGCGGCAATCCCCACGAGCCGGTCACGATGCGGGTGGTCGCCGGCGAGGCGGGCGAGCCCGGTACGTTCGTCGTCGCGACCGACGACGGTGGCGCCGTGATCATGTCGGCCGAGACGGCCGCCGCCGCCGAGGCATCGGCCCTCGCGGCCGACGCCGCGACCCGGCCCGCACCGACGCGCCAGGACCAACGTCGCGCGGCCAAGGCCAATCGCAAGGCCAAGCGCGCGCTCGACAAGGCCATGCGACAGGCCCGCAAGCGCGGCGACGCGGCGCCCTCGCGGGCGCAGGTCGAGGCGATCCTCGAGCAGGCGCGTCGCGATGCCGGTGCCGAGGTCGGCGCGTCCCACAAGGTGACGATCATCGGTGGCGCCCAGGCCCGCACGCACGGTGATCGCCGGCGTGACCGGGGCGAGGCGCGAGAGCACCGAGGACAGGTTCGCGTGCACCGCTCCGGCGACACCAAGACGGTGATCGTGCAGACCCCCGACGGTCAGCTGCGGATCGAGATTCGCGGCGGTGACGGGCCCACCGCGATGAACCTCGACGAGGCCCACATGCGCCGGCAGATCGAGTCCGACGTTCGTCGCCGCGTGCTCGAGGCCGAGCGCGAAGCGGCGCGTGTGCAGCGGCAGGTGCAACGGCAGCAGCGCGAGCTCGAGCGGCGGCTGCGGCACGGCGAGCCCCCCGGTGCCTTCTTCGATCCGTTCGCGGATGCGCCCGCGCCTGCCTCACCGCCGCGGGGACGGTTCGCGGATCCGTTCGCCAACGCTCCCCAACCGCCGGCGCCGCCGCGCGGGCCGGTCAAAGATCCGTTCGGTCACGCCCCGAAGCCGCCGTCGCCACCGCGCGGTCCGTTCAAGAATCCGTTCCGCGTCGCCCCGGCGCCTCCCGCCCCACCGGCGGCGCCCTCCGACCGGCAGCGCGGCCGGCCGGCGGCCCCACCGGCACCCCCCGCTGCCCCGCACCTCGTGCCCGTCGCCGCGTGAAGACAAAGGCCTCGTGATGATCTTCCAACGACTCCTCCTCGCCACCACGCTCGGCCTGCTGCCGGTCACTTCCCTCGCCGCCCCGCCGGCCCCGCCGGCCCCGCCGGCCCCGCCGCAGGTCCACTCGTTTTCCTGGAGCTTCGGCACCGGCCAAGGCCGTCTCGGGGTGCAGGTCACGACGATGACGCCGGAGCTGCGCGGCTTCTTCGGTGCCCCCGACGACGCGGGAATCCTCGTGCAGCGTGTGAGCTCCGGCAGCGCGGCCGCGTCGGCGGGGGTCGAGGTCGGAGACGTGATCGTCGAGGTCGACGGCGATCGCATCGACGACCCCCAAGACGTATGGCAGGCGCTGTCGGACGACGCCAAGGGCGCTCGCGTGTCCGTGACGGTGGTGCGCGGCAAGAAGCGCAAGAAGCTCGCGGCCACCCTCACCGACGACGCGCCCACCCCGATGACCTTCTCGGCGCCCGGCGGCTCCGGCTTCGTCATGCCGCCGATGCCCACGATCCCGAACACGCCGGGAACCGTCGACCCCGACCTGCGCCGCGAGATCGATCGCATGCGCGAGCAGGTCGAGCAGCTGCGTCGCGAGATGCACGAGCAACGCAAGCCGCCCGCCAAGCCGTCCAAGCGCCGACGCGGCGCGGCCTGACGTCGGTCGCGCGCGCCCTACTTCTTGCCCATCATGAAGCGGCCGTCGAGCGTGCCGCCGTCCTCGACGACGACCGACCCGGCGCGCACGTTTCCGACGACGCTGCCGGACGCGGCGATCGACAGCTTGCCCGTGGTCTGCACGTTGCCTTTGATCCGGCCGCGGACGTCGAGGCGCACGGCCCTCACGTCACCTTTGACCTCGGCGTCGCGTTCGATCGTCAGGTTCTCGGCGCGAACGTCCCCTTCGACCTCGCCGGCCACGGTCAGAGAGCCGCGGGTGGTGACGGCCCCGACGATATGCGTGTCGTCGGTCAGGAAGCTGCCGACCCCGCGCGAGGGAAGGCCCACGGCCTTCGCGGGCGCGGCCTTCGCGGCCGGGGTGGGGGCCGCCTTCGCGGTCGTGGCGGCAGCCTCGGGCTGCGGCGCAGGCTCGGGCTCGGGCTCGTCACCGGCGTCCGACTCGAGGTCGACGTCGACGTCGTCCTCCTCCGCGGCGGGCTCGTCGGCCGGCGCCGGTTCGGACCCCTTCTTGCGCTTGAACATCTCGAACACGATCGGCTTTATCGCACGGACCGCGCCGCGTGCGGATGGTGATCGTGCGTTCGGCGTTCAGCCGCGCGCGCCCATGGCCTCGATCGCACGGCCGGGACCGCGCATCTGCACCGCACGAGACACCCGGGGCTCGTCGACGTGGACCGGCCCTTCCGTCGCACGGCGCTGCGGGTCTTTGGGCTCGCGGATCACCCGAAACAACCCGGCCGCGAAGGGACGGTCCTCGGCTCCGCGCACCAGCTCGATGCGCTCGCGCAATCCCTGCCGGTCCATCTCGAGCGCGCGATGGTGGCAAAACGGGTTGTTCCCCGGCCGGCCGAGCAGCGGCTCGGACGCGGCCGTGCACCCGCCCATGCACGCCTCGGCGTAGTAGCACTCCCGACAGTACCCCCACAGGTCGTCGATCGTGCGCTCGCGGAAGTACCGGAGCTCCGGCGCCTTCGCCCAAAGATCCGCCAGCGAGTGCTCGCGCCACGAGCCGCCCGTGTTCTCCGGGCCGCCGAGGCTGGGGCAGTTCTTGATCATGCCGTTGCTCTCGATCGAGATCGTGCGGTGTCCGGCGTGGCATCCGGTGAAGTGACCGCTCTGTCGCTTCTGGTGACGGCGCAGCTTGTACTCGTTGGGCCCGAAGTAGCCGAGGTTGTTGCCCGGCCACAGGACGATGCCGCGCTCGCGACACACGTCGGCGACCACGTCGAGCGCCTCGAACAGCTCGAGGAACATGTACGGCTGCAGCACGAGGTCGGCGTTGTCCACCGCGTTGCCGTGCGGGCACGTGATCTGCAGCTGCCACGCGGTGATGCCCGCCTCGGCCAGATACGGCACGAGCTCGAGCAGCTCGTGACGGCTGCGTTGGTTGAGCTGCGTGTTCACGGAGATCCGCGCCCCGGCCGCCTTGGCGTGGTGCAGTGCGGCGAGCGCCCGCTTCCAGCTGCCCTGCCGATTGCGGACGTGGTCGTGCGTGGCCTCCATGCCGTCGATCGACACGTTGATGCCCTGCACGCCCGCCTCACCATCGCCTCGGCGCGCTTGCGCGTCAGACCGAGTCCACCGGTCGTGAGGGTGCACGCCATGCCGCGCTCGCGGATCCGGCGGATCACCAGGACGAAGTCGTTGCGCAGGTAGGCCTCGCCCCCGATGAGCACTACCTCGCCCACGCCGAGCTCGGCGAGCTCGTCGACGAGTCGAAGCGCTTCGTCGGTCGTCAGCTCGTCCGGGCGCGCCTTGCCGGCTCGAGGTCCGCAGTGCAGACACCGGTGATCACAGGCGAGGGTCAGCTCCCACACGGCGAGTGCGGGGCGGGGGACCGTGCCGGGCGTGCCGTACTCGGACAAGTCGTAGCTGCGACCCTTGCTCGGAGGCAGCGACTGCACGACCGGCAGACGGAGGCGGGCTTCGGACAAGCGCATTGTCGGCGTCCTTTCAGATCGGTGCCGTGTCCCCCGGACCGGCGTAGTCTTCACCGCCCGAGTCGCTCGGGCCCCCAGTGGTCGAGGTGACGTCGCCGGTGTCCTGCTCTCCGGTACCGCCGGTCGATCCGCTGCCGCTGCTGCCGCTGGTGTCGGTGGTCTCGCCACCGGTCCCACCCGTGCTCTCCTCCTGCGGCCACTGCGTCGTATCGCCGAAGCCGCCGTAGTCCTCACCTCCTTGGTCGGTGTCCCACGGATCGGTCGAGCTCGACGACGTGGCCGTCCCGCTGGGACCTTCGCTGCTCATCCCCGGACCCGACGCCCCGACGGTGGTGTCGTTGCCGTCGGACTCCGACATGCTGTCGGAAGGCTCGGGATCACCCGAGCATCCGCACAGGCCGAGGCCGATCGCGAGGGTGACGGCCGCGCGCAACGGGGCGCCGACCAGACCGAGCTTGGTGTCACAAAACGGGCACGTCGACGCGTGCACGCGCACGTGCCGGCCGCAGCGAGAGCAAGGAATGAAGGTCTTCATCGGATCTGCCCTCACTCGTGACGACCACGCCCCGTTCGATCGCCGGCCCAGACCCTTTTTTCCTCCCGTTCATCCCACACCGACTCGGCCGCGCCCCTCGCCAGCTACACTGTCGCCCGAAGTGTGGCGCTGGCTGATCGTCTCGTGGACCGTCCTCGGCTGCGGCCGATCGACGGCCATCGACGAGTTCGAGTATGCGCTCGAACCGATGTCTCGCGCCCCGGAGTGCGACTCCGTCACTGGGACATGGGGGTGCGAGTTCGTCTTCACTCGTTTGCTCAGCGCACGCGAGGAGTTCCCCGACGGGGTCGTGGTCGCCGTTCCCGACGATGCGCCTCGGTGCATGCGCGTCGAGTTGTTTCGCGTCGAAGAGGATGGTGGCGAGTCGGAGCTCGAGTCGGAACGAATCGCCCCCGGCGAAACGGAACGTTGGACGCTCGACGACGCGGCGGGCCCGACGACGTCGTGGCACCGTCGTGGCGGCACATACCGAATCCGAAGCACGGCCCCAATCGCCGCCTACACGCACTCACCGGGGCAGACGGCGACGTCCAACGATTCCTCGGTCCTGCTGCCGACGCCCTCGCTCGGCCGAACCTACGTCGTCGCGTCTTACGGTCCGCTCGGCGCGCAAGCAGAGGCACGCAACGAGCCCAGCTTCATCGAGGCGATCGCGTTGGGTGACGTCACGCTATCGTGGCGCCCGACGGTCCCGACCGCCGGCGACAGGCTGCTCGCCGCCGCCGCGGCTGGCGAGCTCGTGCAGTTACCGATGGTCGCCGACGAAGCCGTACGTATCGCGGCAGCGACCAACAGCGCGCTGCGCATCGACGACCGAGACCTGACCGGGACGGTGGTCGAAGCATCGGCACCCGTGTGG
>CALBMM010000320.1 GCA_937896535.1 uncultured Pseudomonadota bacterium | reverse complement strand
GTCGACCGCGGCAGGGTGATCGTTGCGGACACACCGCGCGACCTCGGCCGCGACCGACCGCGCTGCACGCTCGGCCTTGCCCTCGCGCCGCGCCGCGCCAGCTCGACCGATCCGCCGGTTGCACCGAGCTCGCGCGCCTCACCAACCCCCGAGATCCAGCGACAATGTCCGGCCCCGGCCGGTGGGTGTCCGGGCCGGATCCGGGCGGCCTTCGGGGGCAACTCTCGAGCGGTCTCGCCGACTTGAACAGGATTGAACGCGCATGAGCGGTCGGTCGTCGACGAGCGTCCGCCGCGACGTACCGCCGGACACGTAGTGACCGCGAGCAGTTCACCGACCGATGCGCTCGATCGGCGAGATTGCGCTCGATCGCGGTGATCGCCGTCGACATCACGCGGTCCGTCGGTGCCGAAACGTACCGCCGTACTGCCGCGGTCCCGCCCGCACGCGACCACGCGCTCGTCGATCCACCCACGTCCGACCGCGCCCCGTCGCCGCGCACCGGCGCATCCACGTTCCCGCATCGAGATGCCGGACATCGACGCGTGCACGGAGTCTGGGGACGGATCGGGAGAGACGAGCTACGGGACGAACGCGACGGAGGCGTGGCAGGCCGCGGCGGATCCATCCGCCATGGAGCCGCACGCGCCGTACGCGGCGAGCGGCGATGGCCGGTCCGTGGGGCGTCGGCACAACGTGGGCTCGAGCGGGTGGGGACCGGGCGGGCCGACCGGGCCGACGAGCGGCGAGACGATCACACCGTTGTATGCCCCGGTCGAAGACAGCTGGACGGTCGCGACGTCGTACCGGGAGGCGGTCGCGGAGTACTCGGACGAGTCGAACCCGTGGTGGACCCGCGGGCCGTACTTGACCGGCGCGACGGCGATGTCGTTGGACTACGTCGCCGACGGTCCATCGCCGGTCTCGTGGCTCACGTGCCCGACTTCGCCTCCTGTCGCTGCAGCCAGTCGAGGAGCAGCTGGGTCGTCTCCGCGGGCTTTTCCTGCTGGATCCAGTGCCCACAGTCGAGCGTGACCTCTTCGACGTTGGGGACGAACGTGGCCAGGTTCGGCGCCCGCGCGACGGTGTCGCGTTCGCCGTAGACCATGAGGGCGGGATGCCGGACGATAGGCTCGACCTGCGCCAGCTGATGCCAGTTGCGGTCGAGGTTGCGGTACCAGTTGATGCTCGGCGTGAACCCGGTGCGCTCGAAGGCCGTGACGAAGACGGCGAGGTCGGTGTCGCTCATGATCGGCTCGCCCCGTGGCTGGGGTTGGCGCGCGAGATTGATCAGCGCCATGCCCGGCTGCGGCTCGCGTTGGGGCTCGTTCTTGCGGAAGAGGTTGCGGAGAAATGCATGGGTGTTCGCGTCGAACACCGCGTCGGCGACACCCGGCTGCCGGTTGAAGTGGACGAAGTAGTTGTCGGGCCCGAAAAACGCCTCCATGAACGCGATCCAAGGCTGCTCGCCGCGCTCCATGTAGGGGATGCTCAGGTTGATCACCTGCTCGACCCGGCCGGGGTGCAGCAGGGCGAGTCCCCAGACCACGAACGCTCCCCAGTCATGTCCGACGAACGTCGCCGTGTCGTGGCCGAAGTGATCGAGCAACGCGACGAGGTCGCCCGTCAGGTGGGCGAGGTCGTAGTCCGTCACCTCGGTCGGCCGTGACGAGTTCCCGTAGCCCCGCTGGTTGGGGACGATGACGTGGTAGCCGGCTTCGACCAGCGCGGGCACCTGATGTCGCCACGAGAAGGCGTGCTCGGGCCATCCGTGGCACAGGACGATGGGCTTGCCGTCTCGTCGACCCGCCTCGAAGACTTCGAGCGTGACACCGTTGACGGAAACGAGGGTGGGCTGGGGGAAGGACGTCGATTCGTTCATGCCCCTTGTCTAGTTCTGGAGGGTGACAAAAACTGTCACCAATGGTCCGCGCCAATCGAGTCCTCGACTTGCTCGATCTTCTTCGCGCCAGCGATCTGCGGACGGTTGCGGACATTGCAGAAGAGCTGCGGGTCAGCCGTCGGACGATCCTTCGCGACCTGGAGGTGCTGCGGCGGCGTGGGTGGCCGATCCTGGCGGAGACGGGCCGCGGCGGTGGGGTGTATCTCGATCGGGACCGCGGCGCGGCCTCGGTGCACCTCAACCTCGACGAGATCGCGTCGCTGTGGGTGGCCGCCCGACTCTCCACGAGCGGCGGCGTTCTGCCTTGGAGCTCGTCCGCCCGCGCGGCGCTCGACAAGATCCTTTCGACCCTGCCGCCAGCCCGGGCTCGAGCCCTTCGCCGACTCTCACGGCGGGTGCACGTGGGGCGCCCCGCCTCGCCCAGCGTCGTCGCCGATCTGGGACAGACACCGCCAGAGCTTCTCGTGACGTTCGAGCGGGCATTCACCGACCAGACATGCTTGGCGATCCACTACGAGGACCGCAGCGGAAAGCGGACGCGACGACGCATCGAGCCCCACGGCTTGTTGGTCGAGTTCCCCGTCTGGTACCTGCTCGCGCGCGATACCGAGTCCGGCCGCGCCCGCACGTTTCGGATGGATCGCGTGCAGCGCATTCGCGTACTGCCCAACGCACACTTCGTTCCCGACTTCGAGGGTGTTTTCGGCGAGGCCTTCGGTGAGGGGCGACGGCACGCCACTTGTGGAGTCTCGACTGCGTCGCGGTAGATCGAACGCCTGCGTGGCCCTCGGCGTTCATCGAGGCAGCGACCAGTCCCGGAAAGCACAGCCCCGGAGACAGACGGATCCTCGACGTCGGCTCACCGCGTGCGGCCGCGCGACCAGGTTTCCACGGCAAGCGCGAGGGCTCGCTCGGTTCCGTCGCGCCGCGCCTGTTCGGCCTGCGGGGCGAGTCCCCATTGCGACATCGTCGCGAGGGCGGCCGAGGCGGCGTAGATTTCCCACAGGGCGATGCGGGTGGCGTCGAGGGGGCGTGCTGCCGCGTAGGCCGTGGTGAAGGTGTGCACGGCCGCTTCGCCGTGCGCGCACATGAGCTCGACGCGGGCGGTGGCGACGTCGGCCATCGCGTCGCCGCGAGAGGCGTCCTCCCAGTCGATCACGGCGGCGAGCCGTCCGTCGCGCCACAGCACGTTGCCGGGCCACAAGTCGCAGTGCAGCAGGCTCGGTGGCGGGGCGGGGAGCCGCGCGGCATCGAGGTCACGGCGCAGGGCGTCGTAGTCGGGCGTACGGGGCAGGTGGGTCAGCGCACCCTCGCGCGGGTCCTCGAGGTCGGGCAGCGAGGGCAGCGAGGCGTGGTCGGGATCGAGGTCGTGCAGCGTCGCGAGGAACGCCGCCATCTGGGACAGGGCATCCGGCAGGGTGTCGCCGGCGACCGCCGAGGTGCCGGCCACCCGTTCCATCACGAAGTAGGGCGTGGGCAGAATCTCGCCGGACTCGTCCAGGGCGAGCACCTCCGGCACGGGCAGGCCGAGCGATCGCAGCGAGCGCAGCAGCGCGAACTCGGTTGCGGTCACGCCGTCGCGGGGCGTCTTCCACGCGTGGGCGCCGTGGCGTCGGACGACCACGGACCGGGTCTCGCGATCCGCGGTGCGCAGTCGCAGCTCGTGCACGCTCGCCGAGACGCCGCCGGCAAGGGGGCGATGGTCGACGAGCACGGACCCCGGCACCGCGCGCTCGGCCACGGCGGCGAAGGCATCGTCGTCCACGCCGGCCACTCGCGCTCGCTCAGCGGCCCACGATCGCCGCGGCCGCGTCGTGGCCGGACTGGCACGCCGACTCGATCGTGGCGGGCAGGCCGGTGCGGACCCAGTCGCCCGCGAGCCACAGGCCGCGGATCGGGCTGCGGGTCTCCGGGCGGCGCTGGTACGTGCCGGCGGCGTGAGAGATCGTGGCGCGCTTTTCCTTGATGACCTTGGCGTTGCGGATCGCGATCGGGCGGTCGGGGAAGAAGCGGCGCATCTCGGACTTGAACATCGACAGCAGCTGCTCGGGGCGGTCGTCGACGAGACCACGGGCGCCCGAAATCGTGCAGTTGAGCAGGACCGGGCCGTCCTCGCGGCCCTCGATCTTGCTGCGGTCGAACAGCCAGTGGAGCTCGGAGCCGATGAGGCCCACGAACGGCGCGTCCGAAAACGGCGGGCGGTCGCAGAAGACCCACAGGTTGATGATCGGCGAGACGGTGAGCTTGTCGACGTCGGCGAAGACGGGATGGCGACGCGCCGACTCCGACAGCATCGACAGCAACACGTGCGGCGGCACGGCGCACACGACGTCGCGCGTCCGGACCAACTCGCCGTCACGCAGCCGCACGCCGCAGATCCCGTCGGCGTCGGTGACCAGCTCGCGCGCCGGCGTGGCGACGCGGACCTCTTGGCCCTGCTCGCGTAGCAGCGCGATCGCATCGTCGACGTACAGCCGCGACAGTGGCACGCGCGGGATCCCGAAGCGCGAGGCGTCCCGGGTGCCCAGGAAGGCGCGCTCGAGCACGGCGACGAGCATCGCCGCCGAGGCCACCAGAGGATCGTCGTTGAGCACGCCCCAGATGAGCGGGTCCCAAAATGCGCTGCGGATCCCCTGCGTCTGGCCCAGCCGGCGCAGCCACGCGTCGCACGTCTCGTTGTCGTCGGGCCGGTCGACCTCCCCGCGCAACAGCAGGCCCGCGCGCAAGGCCGCGGCCTTGTGGACGACGCCCAGGCCTCGCATCGTCATCAACCCGGCGGCCAGGTGCAGCGGCGCGGGCAGGGCGGGGCAGCGCAGGCGCACGCGCCCGCCGCCCGGCTTGACCATGTCGATCCGCATGTTGCGTTGGAACTGCACGTCGGCTTCGCGGCCGATCGCACGCAGGAACGCGAGCGTCTCGCGGTAGCAGCCCATCATCAGGTGCTGACCGTTGTCGAGCTCCATGCCCGACGCGCCGTGCACGAACGAGCGCGAGCGGCCGCCGCCGGCTCCCGTGGCTTCGAGCACGAGCACGCGTCGTCCCGCGGCCGACAGGCGCACCGCGGCGGAGAGTCCGGCGAAGCCGGCCCCGATCACGACGATCGGATCGGAAGAGTCGGAACCGTCCTTGGTCACGGCCGTGGTCACGCTCTCATCCGCGCGTCAGCGACGTCCGGGCGATCGCCATCGCCGCGACCTTGAGCTTGTCGCGGCGGCGCAGCGATGCCCGCCGTGTGAACACGTTGTAGTTGCGCGCCCGGATCTGCTCGAGGATCCGGTAGTAGGTCCGGCCCATGACCTCGGCGGGCAGCAGGCTCCGCACGTCGGCGTGGCGTAGGGCGGCCCAGGCTTGCTGGTACTCGCGCTCGGCCATCGCCGCGAAGTCGGCGGCGACCGCCACGAAGCGGTCGTCGTAGCGCTGGTCGAGCACGTCCTGGATCGTCAGGCCGTGTCGCGACAGCAGCGACTTGGGCAGGTAGACGCGGCCGCGGCCGGCGTCTTCGGCCACGTCGCGCAGGATGTTGGTGTACTGCAGCGCGAGTCCGAGGTGCTCGGCATACTGGCGCGCCGGCTCGGACTGATCGCCGAAGATCGCGATGCACAAAAAGCCCACGCACGAGGCGACCCGGTAGCAGTACAGACGGAGATCGTCGGTGTCCTCGTACGTCGACTGCTCGAGGTCCATCTCGACGCCGGCGATGATCTCCTCGAACCCCTCCCGCGGGTAGTCGAACTCCGCGTGGGTCTGCGCCAGGCCCTTGCCGAGGTCGGTGTGGGGCGGGTCCTCGTCGTGGTACGGGTCGCGATAGATCCTCGCGATCTCGGCGGTCCACTCGGCGAGCTCGCGGCGGGCCTTGGCCTCGCCCTCGGGCCCCGGGTCGCGCTCGTCGACGATGTCGTCGACCACTCGGCAGAATTGGTAGACGTATGCCAGCGCGTCGCGCTGCCGCGGTCCGAGAAACAGGAACGCGAACTTGAAGTTCGACGAGCTGCGTTGGTTGAGCCGGCGCCACAGTGCAGCGGCGCGGCGCGGAACGGACGTGGTGACCTCACCCAGCATCTGCATGATCCCTGATGCGGCGGCGGCGGTGGCCACCGGGTTCAGGCCTCTCCCCGCATCAGGCGGCGGCCGAAGGCGAACAGCGAGCGGACGGCGATGCCGGCCATGTCGCGCTTTTCGAGCGTGGGCCGGTGATCGAGGGTGGAAAAGCCGCGGTCTTCGATGCGCTGCAGGATCGCCATGCCGCCGCGCCAGGTCGCGTCGAGCTCCATGGAAAGGCCCGGCGAGACGCGACGGATGAGCGGGCGACCGCGGTGGAACATCGAGCGCACCCGCGAGACCGAAAAGCGCATCAGCTCGGTGAACTCGGTGGTGGCCCGACCCGCGAGCAGGTCGTCGTGGCCCACACCGAAGTGCACGAGGTCTTCCTCGGGCAGGTAGATCCGGCCGCGCGGGATGTCGACCGACAGGTCCTGCAAGAAGTTGGCGATCTGCAGCGCCGAGCAGATTTCGTTGGAGAAGCGGTGCAGCTGCGGCTCGCGGTGGCCGTGCACGAACAGCACGAGCTGGCCCACCGGATTGGCCGAGTGCTGGCAGTAGTGCAGCAGCTCGGAGAACGTGGCGTGCCGGTGCTTGGTCAGGTCCATCCGGAACGCGTTGATCAGCGCCTTGAGCGGGCCGATCGGCACGTTGTGCCGACGCACCGTGTCCCGCAGCGCCAGGAACACGGGGTGCGGCACGTCGGCGTGGTAGCAGGCCTCCAAGAGCTGCTCCCACTGGTCGAGTGCCTGCTGACGACGGCCCTCGAAGCGGGGCTCGTCGGCGAAGTCGTCCGCGGTGCGGGCGAAGGCGTAGATCGCCGCGACGTGCGGACGAAGGTGCGAGGGCAAAAAGCGCGACGCGACCGGAAAGTTCTCGTAGTGCGTCGCCGCCATCCGCTCGCAGAAGCGGTAGGCGCTCGCGGTCGTCCACGGCCCCGGCGGGGCGCCGTCGGGCGCGACGAGGGGACCGGTCTCCTCGGAGGTGGCGGGGACGGCGTAGAGGCGGGGTTCGGTGGCGCTGACCATGGCAAGAACCGATCGTGCGAAGGGGATAAACGCGGCGAGTACCGGACGGGATCAATGGAGGTCAAGTCGAGGGCTTGGCGGCGCGCATTTGCGCCAACAGCTCGATCGCACGCTCGGTTTTGATCTCGCCGTCGGCGACGAGTCGCTCGGCGAGGGCGTCGAGCTCGGGGCCGGTCGCGCCGGCGCCCAGCGCGACCGAGCGCGCGTGCAGGGACATGTGGCCGCGCTGGATGCCTTCGGTGGCGAGGGCGCGCAGGGCGGCGAGGTTGGACGCCAGGCCGGCGGCGGCCATCACCTGGCCCAGCTGCGCCCCGCTCTTGCACCCGAGGATCTCGAGCGCAAGGCTGGCGACGGGGTGGACGCGCGTGGCGCCCCCCACGACGCCCACGGCGGCCGGCAGGCTCATCGAGCCCTCGAGCCAGCCGTCGGCGCCCTCGCGCCAGATCGCGAGCGGCCGGTACTGACCATCGGCGGCGGCGTAGGCGTGGGCGGAGGCCTCCATCGCGCGCCAGTCGTTGCCGGTGGCGAGCACGACCGCGTCGACGCCGTTCATGATGCCCTTGTTGTGGGTCGTGGCGCGGTACGGGTCGAGCTCGGCGAAGCGCGAGGCCGACACGATGCCGCGCACGACCTCGGGGCCGGTGAAGCCGCGGGCCGCGAGCGCCTCGGGAGGCACGCGCGCGGACACGTGGGCGCAGCGCCGGTCCGACAGGTTGCTCAAGATCCGCAGGCCGGCCTGCCACCCGGTGAGCGCTTCGAGTCGCGGTGCGGTGATCTCGGCGACGGTATTGAGCAGGTTCGCGCCCATCGCATCTCGGCAGTCCACGAGGATGTGCACGACGAGCATGCTCGGGTCCACGTCGCGGGCTTCGACCCCGCGGGCTCCGCCGCCGCGCTCGATCAAGCGGGGGTGCGCGGTGTCGGCCAGCTGCAGCAGCTCGCCCTCGGCAGCGCGCACGGCCTTGGCCGCGGCGTGCACGTCCTTGGCTCCGTCGCCGGGCGTGAGCTGGACCTGCGCGATCATCCACGGCGGGTCGGAGTGGGCGGTAAAGCCCCCGCCGGCGCGGATCATCTTCGCGGCGTTGGAGGCCGCGGCGACGACGGACGCTTCCTCCACGCACATCGGCACGAGCACGTCCTCGCCGTTGATCTGGAAGTTGGTCGCGATCGCCAGCGGCAGGTCGAGCGTGCCGACCACGTTTTCGATCATGTGGTTGGCGCGGGCGACGTCGAGACTGCCGGCATCGAGCGCGGCCATGCGGGCCATGTCGATGCCCGTGGCCTCGCACACCGCGGTGCGGCGCGCCTGTACCGACAGCTTGAAGAAGCCGGCGAGTCGCGAGTTGGTGGGGATCTTCTCTTCGCTGCGCAGACCCGGCGCGTCGGGCGACAGATCCTGCAGCATCACGATGCCGTGGTCGCGGCGCAGGCGCTCGCCGAGGCGATCGAGGGCTCCGCGGTCGCGCGCGAACACGACGACGAGATCACCGCCGCCGGCACCCGAGGGCTTGGCGGCCAAGCCGTCTTCGGCGGCCGCGGCGACGATGATCTCGATCGTCGGAGTCAGGATCGGCGCGCCCGAAAGGTCGGCGAGCATCCGCAGGCCGGTCATGTGATCGGCCGCGGCGGTGCGGACCGTCTCGTAGGCGGTCTCGGGGTCGTCGCCGTTGGCGTACACGCCGACCATCGCTTCGGCGGCGCCACGCAGGCGGGCGATCGCGTCGGCGTAGGCCTTGGGGTCTCGGGCCGCGCCTTCTTTGACCGCCTTGACGAACGAGCTCGTCACCGCCGGCGCGCCGGCGTCGACGAATGCCATCTGCAGCCAGCTCGGAGTCGTGATCGACTCCGCCCGGCCTTCGCAAAAGCGCAGGGTGCCGCCGAGGACGGCGGCGGCCACGTCGGCTCCCGATCCGCCCCCGCCCTGGGATTCGGCGTGGGCGGCCAGCGACAGGGAGAGGGCGTCGGCCGCGACGTCCGGGTCGGAGGGATCGAGACCGGCGTTGGCGAGGTGATAGCCGACCACGCTCGCGGCCACCGCTGCGCTCGAGCCCAGGCCGAGCTTGCGCGCGCCGAAGTGGAAGCGACCCGTGTTGACGATCGGCGCGTCGTCGACCGACTCGCCGCGGGCGCGCAGATACTCGCCGACGCGCGCGTGGGCGCAGCTGACGACCGCCGTCAGCTCGGTCCGGTCGGCCGGCGCCTCGTGGGCCACCGCGCGCACGTCGATGGCGGTGACGATCGCCGGCGCGCCCTCGAGCACGGCGTACTCGCCGATCACGAAGGCCTTGCCCGGGGCCGAGACCGAGACCGACGCCGTCACGCCTGCACCTCCACGTGCGCATCGGGGCCGGGGGCGGCGACGACGACCTCGGTCACGCCCTCGACCTCGCGCAGCGCGTCGGCGAGCGGGTCGGCGACGTCCGCCTCGCACAGCACCTTGACGTGGGGGCCGGCATCGATGGTCAACCAGCCCGGCAGCCCCTCGGCGCGGGCCTGACGGACGCGGTGGATCACGTCGACCGTGGTGCCGTTCCAGTACAGCAGCGCAGGGTCGGTCGCGATCATGCACGCGTGCATCTTGAAGCAGCTGTGCTCGACGAGACGGCCGAGCTCTTCGAGGTCACGGGCCCCGATCGCCGCCTCTGCGGCGTCGAGATCGGCGACGTGGGTGTGGGTCCACGCGTCGTAGTAGGGCGAGGTGCGGCGCGACGCTTCCATGCCCTCGGTCGAGCCGATCGTCTTCTTGCCGGTCGTCGTCTGCACCACGAGCAGGCGCAGGTTCCAGTGCTCGGCGGAAAACAGCGGACGGGCGATGCAGTCGCTGCCGTCGCGCGCTTCGCCGCGATCGAGGCGCACGAAGCCGCCCCAGACCGAGCGGGCGGCCGAGCCCGAGCCCATCCGCGACAGCGCCGACAGCATCTGCGGCGTGGCCGAAAGCTCGAGCGCGGCGGCGCCGGCGAGGGTGAGCGCGGCAAAGCCCGAGGCCGAGCTCGCCAGGCCGGCGGCGGTCGGGAAATGGTTGTCGGACACCACGCGGCAGCGCGGCCGCGGACCACCACGCGCGGTGCGTGACCACAGCAGGTCCAGGTGCGAAAACACCTTCTTGGCCGGACCCTCGGCGGCGGGCTGGCCGTCGAGGACGAAGGCGTCGGCGTCGGCGGCCTCGACCAACGTCTCGGTGCGCAGCGCGTCCAGGGTCATCGACAGCGAGCCGACGGCGGGCAGGTTCAGCTCGCGATCGGTATCGACGCGCTTGCCCCAATACTTGACGAGGGCGATGTTCGAGCAGGCGGTGGCGCGGGCGGTCTTCATGCCGTGATGTCGATGAACAGAGGTTTGAAGCCGCGTTTGGCCAGCGCGTCGCCGAAGGCAGTGGTGTCGGAGGGCGGCACGCAGACCACGCACCCACCCCCTCCGGCCCCGGTGAGCTTTGCACCAAGCGCGCCACACGAGCGTGCGGTGGAGCACAGCTCGTCGAGCGGGCCCGAGGAGACGCTCATGGCCGACAAAAGGCCCTGGTTGATGTCGAACAGTTCGCCCAAAGCCGCGAGATCATTGCGCTCGATCGCGCCGATGGCCGCGCCGGTGAGCTTGGCGACGGCGTCGAGGACGGGGTCGATCACCGAGGGCCACCGGTCCCGGCGGGCGCGGACATTGGCCACTTGCTGGGCCGTACGGCGCTCGATCCCCGACGGGATCACGCACAGCCGAAGCACGTCGGCTCCCATCGCGATCGGCTCGACGGGCTGACCTCGCACGAACCGCAGCACGCCCCCGCGGGCGGCGACCTCGCTGTCGATGCCCGACGGCGTCCCGTGAAAGACCCGCTCGCCGGCGATCGAGGCGGCGACGACCTCGTCGGCGGGCGCATCGGGCCCGAGCACGAGACGGGCGAGGGCGACGGTCAGGGCTGCGGACGAGCCGAGGCCGGCGCCGGGCGGCAGCTCGCTGGCGCCTTCGATCGCCCAACCGGTCAGCGGCCCATCACAAAAGGTCAGCACTTCGGCCGCGGCGCGAGCGACCGGATGTTCGGTGTCCGGCGCGAGCACCAGATCGAGATCCCACGCCGGGATCTTCAGCGTGATCGGATCGGTCGCGATCTCGCGGGCCGCGGCGGTCAGGCGTACGCCGGCGGGTACGCCCGCGGCGACGGCCGGGTGGCCGTACACTACCGCATGCTCGCCGACGACGATGACCTTGCCGCACGCATCGGCGGTCGGGTGCAACGGCAGGCCCACGGCATCGATCCTCGCGGACCTACGGTCGCCACGCGGCGAGGGTAGGACCCAGTACCTTGTCGGCGTCGCGCAGGTCGGCGACGGTTTTCGATCCGGTCAGCAGCATGATGCTGCGCACCGTGAGCACGACGCGGCGCAAGAACTCCTTGGCGCCTTCGTAGCCGCCGTCCTTGTGGGCGCGCAGCACTTCGGCTGCGATGCCACCCACGGTCGCGCCCAGGGCCACGGCCCGCGCCACGTCGGTGCCGTTCTTGAGGCCACCGGTCGCCACGATGTCCAGGCCGAGCCCCGAAAGCTGCAGCACGGAAGCGGCGGTCGGGATGCCCCAGTCCCACAGCGTCTCGCCCATGAACTTCTGATCTTCGTTGCGCGCGCGGCGGGCTTCGACGGCGACCCAGCTCGTGCCACCGGCACCGGAGACGTCGACGGTCGTCACCCCCGTCGCCTTGATCTTCTCGCCCACACGACGAGACAACCCGCAGCCCGTCTCCTTGGCGATCACTGGCACGTCGAGCTCTTCGACCAGACGGGCCAGCAACTCGACGCCGCCCGAGAAGTCGCGGTCGCCTCCGGGCTGCACGATTTCCATCGCGGGATTGAGGTGCAGGCACAGTGCGTCGGCCCCGATCTGGCCGACGAGATCCTGAATCTGCGCGCTGCTCATCGCCTTGGCCTGCACCAGTCCCAGGTTGCCGAGCAACAGGCAGTTGGGCGCGACGTCGCGAACCTGAAACGTCCACGCGGTGTCGGGACGCTCGAACATGGCGCGCTGCGAGCCGACGCCGAACCCCAAGCCCAGCTCGTCGGCGGCACGCGCGATGTCCTTGTTGACCTTCGCGGCCACGTCGGTGCCGCCGGTCATCGCGGCGACGATCACGGGGGCCGCGAGCTTCTTGCCGCACAGCGTGGTGGTGCTGTCGACCTCGTCGGCGTGCATCTCCGGGAGCGCGCAGTGGACGAGGGCGACCTCCTCCAACAGGGTGGTCTTGTCGCGAAACCCGACGTTGGGGCCCGCGCACAGCGCCAGATGGTCTTTCTTGCGCTGCGAGATGTCGAGGCGGTCGGCCATCGGGCGCACTTTACCTGCCTCGGATCGGAAGGCTAGCGCGCGTGGGTGATCGACCGCACGCCGCCACCGACCTTCGGTGGCGCGTTTGCGGGCGCCCCCGGTCGGAGTGGAGTGCATCGTGTCGGCGTGCGCGGACGCTACGCCCCGAGCCCGACGGGTCGGCTGCACCTGGGCAACGCGCGCACGGCTCTCGTGGCGTGGCTGCAGACGCGCGCCCTCGGCGGCGCCTTCGTCATGCGCGTGGAGGACGTGGACTTCGGACGCTCGCGTCCCGAGCACCAGGGGCGGCAGCTCCAGGATCTGCGGTGGCTGGGCTTGGACTGGGACGAGGGCCCGGATGTCGGGGGGCCTCACGGGCCCTACGTGCAGTCGCAACGCGAGGCGCATTACGAGGCCGCGATCGCGAAGCTGGTGACGTTTCGGTGCTCGTGCACCCGCAAGCAGCTGCGCGAGGCCGCCGGGATCGAGAGCGGGGCCGAGCCGGTGTACCCCGGCACCTGTCGCGACGGCCCGACCGATCCGACGCGACCGCTCGCGATACGCTGGCGCATCGATTCGCTGTCGCAGGCGCGCGTGGAAGGGATCGACGCGGTGTTCGGGCCGGTCGCCGACACGCTCGCCATCGACGTCGGCGACTTCGTGCTGCGACGCGGCGACGGGGCGTGGGCGTACCAGCTCGCGGTCGTGGTCGACGACGCCGCGATGCGGATCACCCACGTGTGTCGCGGAGCGGATCTGCTGTCGTCGGTGCCGCGGCAGATCGCCCTGCAGCGCGCGCTTGGGCTGCCGGAGGTCGCGTACGCTCATGTGCCGCTCGTGGTGGGACCCGACGGCACGAAGCTGTCCAAGCGCCACGGGGCCCCGGACCTTTGTGCCCTGCGGGAATCGGGCGCCGATCCCCGGCGCGTGGTCGCCGTGCTGGCCCGGTCGCTGGGACTCTTGCCCGACACGGTGACGCACGTGACCCCGACCGAGCTCGTCGCCGACTTCGACATGACGCGGATCCTGCCTTCGGCGGGCGACGTGCTCGATCCGTCGGATTTGTAGCGGCGCACAGGGGCGCGCGGCGTCGCGGTTGTCCGCCGCCCGGACCCCCGCTACAACGCTCGGCAATGCGTAGGTTCGTGATCGGTTGCTCGTTGGGACTGTCGCTCGGGGCGTGCACGCCGGCCACCAACTACGTGCCCAGTGGACCCGACGTGCCCGCGACCCCGGCGTACGCGTACCCGCAGGCCCCGCGCGGCGACCAGGTCGACACGTACCACGGCGTGGCGGTCGCCGATCCGTATCGCTGGCTCGAGGACCTCGACAGCGACCGTACCCGTGCGTGGGTCGACGCGCAGCAGAAGCTGACCGACGAGTATCTCGCCACGTTGCCCGAGCGCGCCGCGATCCGTGATCGCCTGACGCAGCTGTGGAACTACGAGCGCTGGGACGCACCGCGTCGCGAGGGCGAGTACTACATCCTGTCGATCAACGACGGCCTGCAGGACCAGTCCGTCCTGCACAAGGCCACGTCGCTGACCGCGACGCCGCAAGTCCTGCTCGACCCCAACACGTTGTCGAGCGACGGCACGGTCGCGCTGGCCGGCACGGACTTTTCCGCCGACGGCAAGCGCATGGCGTACGGCACGTCGGCGTCGGGATCGGACTGGCAGGTCTGGAAGGTGCGCGACGTGGCGACCGGCCAGGACCTGGCCGACGAGATCCGGTGGATCAAGTTCTCGGGCGTGAGCTGGGCCAAGGACGGCAAGGGCTTTTACTACTCGCGCTACGCCGAGCCGAAGGAAGGTGACGCGTACGAGGACATCAACACCGAGCAGAAGGTGTACTTCCACGCGCTGGGGACCGCGCAGGCCGACGACACCCTCGTGTACGCACGCGCCGACCAGCCCAAGTGGGGCCCGACGCCGCGGGTCACCGACGATGGACGCTACCTCCTGCTTTCGATCCGCATCGGCACGCAGAACGAAAACGCGATCCTGTATCAGGATCTGAAGGCGCGCGTGCCCAAGGGCAGCCCGCGGCCGACCGTGGAGCTGCTGCCGAACTTCGACGCGGCGTACAGTTTCATCGGCAACGATGGACCCGTCTTCTGGTTTCGGACCGACCTCGACGCCCCGCGCGGGCGCGTGATCGCGGTCGACACTGCGGCCAAGGGCCCGGTCGGGTCACGCATCACCGAGGTCATCGGGCAGTCTGCGGACACGCTGCGCTCGGTCCACCTGGTCGCCGACCGCTTCGTCGCCAGCTATCTGCACGATGCCCACGCTCGCGTCGCGATCTTCGGGCTCGACGGCAAGCCGCAAGGCGACGTGGCGCTGCCCGGCATCGGGACCGTGGACGGGTTGACCGGCCACCGCGAGGACACCGAGTCGTTCCTGTCGTTTTCCAGCTTCGCGCGGCCCGGGGAGATCCACCGCCTGGATCCGAAGACCGGCAAGCTCGACAAGGTGCGCGCGCCCAAGCTGGCGTTTTCTCCGGACGACTACGTCACCGAGCAGGTCTTCTACGAAAGCGCCGACGGCACGAAGGTGCCGATGTTTCTGACCTACAAAGAGGGGCTGAACAAGAACGGGCAGGCCGCGACGTACTTGTACGGATACGGCGGCTTCGACATCCCGCTCACGCCGTCGTTTTCGGTGCCCAACCTGGTCTGGATGGAGATGGGCGGGCTGTACGCGATGCCCAACCTGCGCGGCGGGGGCGAGTACGGCAAGGCCTGGCACGAGGCCGGGATGAAGCTGCACAAGCAAAACGTCTTCGACGACTTCATCGCGGCGGCGCAGTGGCTCATCGACGGCGAGTGGACGCAGTCGGGGCGGCTGGCGATCGGCGGGCGCAGCAACGGTGGGCTGCTCGTGGGCGCCACCATGACCCAGCGGCCGGAGTTGTTCGCGGTCGCGCTGCCCGGCGTGGGCGTGATGGACATGCTGCGCTTCAACCAGTTCACGATCGGCTGGGCGTGGGAGTCCGATTACGGCTCGCCCGACAACGCCGACGAGTTCAAGGCGCTGTACGCCTACTCGCCGTACCACAACCTGCGGGAGGGCACGGAGTATCCGGCCACCCTCGTGTACACCGCCGACCACGACGACCGTGTGGTGCCGGGCCACAGCTACAAGTTCGCGGCGCAACTGCAGCACGCACACATCGGGGAGCGACCGGTGATGATCCGCATCGACGAAAAGGCCGGACACGGTCGGGGCAAGCCGGTGTCCAAGCAGATCGCGGAGTGGACCGACCTGTGGGCGTTCGCGCTGCACAACTTCGCGCCACGCAACAGGGAGGCGGTCCAGTGAAACGCGGCATCGGGTTGGTGGTGCTCGGGCTCGCGCTCGGGTGTTCCGGGGACGACGGGGGCGGTGGCGGCGGGACCACGGGGACGGGGACGGGAGACTCGTCGGGCACCGGCACGGGCTCGGGCTCGGGCTCGGGCTCGGCGACCACGGCTTCCGTGGGGTCCAGCGGCGGCGAGACGACCGAGGGGGTCGGGTCGACCGGCATCGTCGACACGTGCGGCGACGGCATCGTCGACGTCGGGGAGCTGTGTCTGGGGGAGGCGGTCAACGTGCTCGCCGGACTGTCGCCGGTGGAGGTCGTGCTCGCCGATGTCGATGGCGACGGCGATCTCGACGCGCTCACGGCCAACTTCGGGTCCAACGATCATTCCGTGATGCTCGGGGCGGGCGACGGCACCTTTGCCGAGCCGGTCAACTACCCGGGCGGGCTGTCGCCGCGCGGGGTGACGGTCGGGGACGTCAACGGCGACGGATTCCTCGACATGGCCGGGGCCGAGTCGATGACCCAGTACGTGGCGATCTACACTGGCGACGGCACCGGGGCGTTCTCCGATCAGATGCCGGCGGGGATCATGGACCTGCCGCGGTCGGTGGTGCTCGCGGACATGGACGAGGACGGGCTCGACGACATCGTCGCGCTCGGCGAGGCGTCGGCCGACGTCACGATCCGGATCTCGGACGGGATGGGCATGTTCGGCGCGGCGGCGTCCCATCCGGTGGGGCCGGCCCCCTTCGATCTCACGGTGGTCGACCTCGACGGCGACCAGAACCTCGATGTCGCCGTGGCCAACGAAGGCGAGGCCTCCGTGTCGGTGCTGCTCGGCGACGGCACGGGGACGTTGGGCGCGGAGACGCGGTGGGAGGTGGCCGACGGCCCGCGCGGTGTGACGGCGGCCGACATGGACGGCGACGGCAATCTCGATCTGGTCACCGCGAGCTTCGACGCCGAGCAGCTGACGATCCTGTACGGCGACGGCACGGGGGCCTTCTCGCGACCGGCGACCTTCGGGGCGGGCCAGCAGCCGTACGTGGTGGAGGTCGCCGACATCAACGGCGACGATCGCCTCGACATGGTCACGGTCAACCGTGCGGTCGCCGAAGTGTCGGTCTACCTCGCCGGCGAGGTCGACGGGGAGTACACGCTCGGCGCGACGGTCGATGTGGTGCTCAACCCGGTCTCGTTGGCGATCGGCGATCTCGACGGCGACGGGGCCCTGGACGTGATCACGGCGGGCAGCGGGGCGAACGCGCTGTCGGTGATCCTCGCGCAGCCGTGAGGACGGGGCCGAGCCGGGACCCCGCCTCGGTCACCGCGCGGTGCTCTCGCGTAGCCACTCCAGATACGGCGCCGAGACGTCGGTCGACGGCAGCGCGACGATCTTCGGCACGACGTACGAGTGCAGCTCCTCGATGCGGGCGCGGGCCTGCGGCAGCCTCGCCGGGGTGGTCTCCATCAAGATGACCGCCTCGGTTTCGTCGCAGATCTGTCCGTCCCAGCGGTAGATCGAGCGCACGCCCGGCAGGATGTTGCCGCAGGCGACGAGGCCCTCGGACACGAGCGTGCGCACGAGCGTCGGCGCTTCTTCCTCGCTGGCGGTCACCAACAGTACGACCAGATCGCTCATCGTCGCTCAGTCCTCCACATGCATGCCCGCCACACCGGAGGCGACGTCGGGGCCGAGGGCACGCGCATCGTCGAACGCCTCGCCGACCACCGTGCTGTAGCGGCACACATCGTAGGCGATGCGCCCGATCCGATCGACGACCTTCGGTCCGACGAGCTTGCGGGCAGCGTCGAAGTCGGGGGGCTTGGCCGCGGCGTGGAAGGGCAGGGTGAAGCCGTGGCACCACTGAAAGCAGTTCTTGACCGCCGTGATCGACATGTCGCCTCCGCCGCCACCGGTGACTGCGATGACCCCGGCGAACTTGCCGGCGAGCTCCTTGTACAGGTAGTCGAACCAGTTCTTGAGCGAGCCGCTCATCGAGCCGTGGTACTCGGGCGTGACGAGCATGAAGCCCTGCGCCCACGCGGCTTCCTCGCGGATGGTCTGGACCCCCGGCAGCCGTGCTTGCTCGCGGTTGCCGAACTCCATCACCGGCAACTTCAGGCGCGCCAGATCCGAGCGACGCAGCTGAGCGCCCGCCTCGACCGCAAAGCGCTCGGCGACGTCGGCTGCGGACTCGACGTGATGGTCCGGACGCGAGGCGCCGACGACCAGGAGCACCCGAGGACTCGCCATCGCGGGCCATCGTGGCGTCGCGACCGTGCGACCGCAAGCCGCGCACCCGTCGCGTCGCGAGCGCGAGGCGCTGACGCCGCTCAGGGCCTCCGTGGCCGGAAACCAGGCCTCGAAGCGGGCGCGCGGTTGAATTCGCGGCGTGCTTCCCCCAAAGTGGGCGTGGGCATTCCTCGCTGATCGCCGCGTCGGACCGATGGGGCGCGATCTCGCTGGCGGGGGTGGTGTGCACTGCGCGCCGGCCCACCTCGTTCCTCGTCGCCGCGCACACGTGGCGGCGTCACCTGCTCCGGGCCGCATCGCCGGCCTGGGGCGGGCTCGGTCGGCCGCCGCCGCGCCGCAGCCCCCACCGTCACCCCACGAGAACCGATGCCGTTGCCCGTCGAACGACCCGCTCCTCGCTACCGCGCGATCACTCGCGCCAACGTGGCCCAGACACCGCAGTGGTCCAAGATCCCGCCGTCGCTGCGCCGCGCCGTACAGGTGGTCTCGACGGTGCTGCCGTTTCGCACCAACCCGTACGTGATGGACCAGCTCATCGACTGGTCCGACGTGCCCGACGACCCGATGTATCAGCTGACGTTCGTGCAGCCCGGCATGCTCGGCGACGAGGACTTCGCGACGATGGCCGCGCTCGTCGACGCCGGCGCGGGCAGAAAGGCGCTCGATGCCGCCGCCCGATCGATCCGCTTGCGGCTCAATCCCCATCCGGCGGGACAGCTGACGCACAACGTGCCGATGCTCGAGGGCCGCCGGCTGTCGGGACTTCAGCACAAGTACCGCGAGACCGTGTTGTTCTTTCCCAGTCAGGGGCAGACGTGTCACGCGTACTGCACGTTCTGCTTTCGCTGGGCGCAGTTCGTGGGCCTGGACGAGCTGAAGTTCCAGGCCGCGGAGACCGAGGATCTGCGGGCCTATCTGCGCACGCAGCCGGACGTGTCCGACGTGCTGCTGACGGGCGGAGACCCGCTGGTGATGCGCACCAAGGCACTGCGGGCCTACGTGGCACCGCTTTTGACCGACGAGCTCGAGCACGTACGGACGATCCGCTTCGGCACCAAGTCCGTCGCGTACTGGCCCTATCGCTTCGTCACCGACCCCGACGCCGACGACCTGCTACGACTGTTCGAGTCGATCGTGGCCTCGGGTCGGCACGTGGCGGTGATGGGTCACTACAACCATCCGCGCGAGCTCTCCACCCCGATCGCCCGAGCTGCCGTCCGACGGATCCGTTCGACGGGCGCACAGGTGCGCATGCAGTCGCCGCTCATCCGGCACGTCAACGACGACGCCGACGCGTGGGCGCAGCTGTGGCGCACGGGCGTGGGGCTGGGCGCGATCCCGTATTACATGTTCGTGGAGCGCGACACGGGGCCCAAGCACTACTTCGAGGTGCCCCTGGTACGCGCGTGGGAAATCTTCGCCGCCGCGTACCGGCAGGTCAGCGGGCTGGCGCGAACGGTGCGCGGTCCGTCGATGTCGGCGCATCCGGGCAAGGTGCTCGTCGACGGTGTGGCGGACGTGGCCGGACGCAAGGTCCTGGCCCTGCAGTTGCTGCAGGCGCGTGACCCCAGCTGGGTGCGGCGGCCGTTCTTCGCGGAGTACGACCCGGAGGCGACGTGGCTGGACGAGCTGCGGCCGGCGTTCGGCAAGGACCGCTTCTTCTTCGAGACCGACGAGTCCCCGCGTTCGCTGCGGCGACTGGCCGTCGTCGGGGACTGACACGAACGCCGCCTTTGTGGCGGGCGCGTGACTGCACTATGTTGGCCCGCCCATGGATGCGCTGCAGCAGTACGCGATCAACGGCTTTTCGGTCGTCGACCTCGGCATCGCCCTCTTGGGGGTCGTCGTCGGCTTCGCCCTCGCCCGCGTCGTCCAGGTGATCCTCACCAAGCTGATCGCCCGCACCCCGAAGGCGACACTACGCTTTGGCGCCCTCGAAGCGTTGCTCGCCCCGGCCGTGTGGGCGTTTCGACTCGGCGGAATCTGGGGCGCGCTGAGCAGCTTGCCGCTCGATCGCGTGCAGGCCGTGGATCTGCAGCGCTTCGTCAACAATCTGTACCAGGCCTCGACGATCGGGCTGGCGACCTGGCTCGGCGTGCGGCTGGTATCGAACATCGCGGCGCTGTGGGCCCGCCGGGCCTCGAGCACCGAAGGCACGTTCGACGACCAGCTCGTGCCGATCGTCCGGTCGGCCGCGCGCGTGTTTCTCATCATCACCGGCGCCGTGATGATCCTGCAAAACCTCGGCTACTCGGTCAGCTCGCTGCTGGCGGGCCTGGGCATCGGTGGCGCCGCGGTGGCCTTCGCGTCCAAGGACACGATCGCCAACGTGTTCGGCTCCTTGGTGATCTTCATCGACCGTCCGTTCCAGGTCGGTGACTGGGTGGAGATCGGCGACGTGGAGGGGACCGTCGAGACCGTGCAGATCCGATCCACGGAGATCCGAACGTTCGCCAACAGCCTGGTCACGCTGCCCAACGCGCAGATGGCCACCACCGCGATCAACAACTGGTCGCGCATGCGCAAGCGTCGGCTCAAGATCGACCTGCGGCTGTCGCCGAGCACCCCGGCCGACAAGGTCGACGCGGTCGTCGCAGGCGTCCGCAAGATCATCGACGACGACGAACGCTTCGACTCGACGTTCGCCCTGGTCAACTTCAACAACGTGTCGGAGTGGTCCCTGGACATCCTCGTGTACTGCTTCACGAGCAGCACCGTCTGGGCGCAGTACATGCAGACGCGCCAGGAGTTTCTGCTCGCGGTGATGCGGCTGCTGGAAAAAGAGGGGGTGCCCCTCGCGCTTCCGGCTCGCGTGGTGCACACCGAGGGGGGCGGCAAGCCGGGGCCGCTCGCCGGATTGCGCCGGACCGGTTGAGGAGGCATCGATGAAAGTCGCTTTGTTGGGAGCCACGAAGGGGATCGGCCGGGCCCTCGCGCGCCTGATGGCCGCCCGCGGAGACGAGCTGTGTCTGCTCGGGCGCGACGCCGGCGAGCTCGAAAAGTCGGCGGCCGATCTCGAGGCCCGCGGGGCGGCACGGGTCACCACGGCGCCGTGCGACCTCGAGGATCCGGACGGCTTCGGGCCTGCGCTCGACGCCGCGGCGGAGAGCCTCGGGGGCCTGCAGGCCATCGTGGTGACCGCCGGCATGTTCGGCACGCAGGAGGCGCTCGAGCAGGACGTGGAGCGGACGCGGCGCATGTTGACGGTCAACTTCGCCAACACGGTCACGTTCTGCGAGCACGCGCGGGTTCGCCTACTCGCCGGCGGCGGCGGCAAGCTGTGCGTGTTCTCGTCGGTCGCCGGTGACCGTGGTCGCAAGCCGGTCGTGCTGTACGGCGCCAGCAAGGCGGGCCTTTCGGCCTACCTCGAGGGGCTCGACCACAAGTTCCGCGCCCAGGGGCTGCAGACGATCTGCATCAAGCCCGGTTTCGTGCACACGGCGATGACCGAGGGACTGTCGCCGCCACCGTTCGCCGCCCAGCCCGAAGACGTGGCCGCCCGAGCGCTCGTCGCCATCGATCGCGGCAAGCCGGTGACCTACGCGACCGCGATCTGGGGGCTGGTCATGTTCGTGATCCGTCGGCTGCCGCGGTTCGTGATGCGGCGCGTCGGATTCTGACGAGCGGGGAGGGGGCCGCGTCGGGCGCGACGAGGGTGTCGTCGTCGTCGTCGTCGACCGCGGCCGTCGCCGGGGCGACGCCGGGCAAGCCGGGGTCGAGCAGATGGCTGGGCTCGACGTTGCTCATCGCCGCGAACACGCTGGCGTACAGGTCCGGGACCTCGGTCGACAGCTGCGCGAGCCACCGCTTGACCCGCTGTCGGCGCGTGTCGGGCTGCGAGCCGCAGAGGTCACACGGCAGGATCGGGGCGCCGATCGACTCCGTGTAGGCGGCCAGATCCGCCTCGGCGCAGCCCAGCAGCGGACGAATGATCGCCGCGCCGCCGCCCTGGCCCGGCAGCAGCGCCGGCATCGCCCGCATGCGGCCGGCGTACATCATGTTCAGCCACAGCGTCTCGATCGCGTCGTCGCGGTGGTGACCCAGGGCGATTTTGTTGGCGCCGAGCTTCGCGGCGGTCCGATGCAGGATCGCCCGGCGCATCCTCGAGCAGCGCGAGCAGAAGGTCTTGCCCTCGGGGGTCTGGGCCACGACCACGTCGTGGGTGTTTTCCACCACCAGCTCGAAGCGAAATCCGTGGGTCTGCAGGTGCTCGCGCAGCGGCGTGACGTCGAAGCCGGGGTGACCCTGGTCGAGGTTCATCGCGACGACCTCGAACTCGAAGGGCACGATGTCGCGGTACGCCCTCAAAAGGTGCAGCAGCGCCCAGGAGTCCTTGCCCCCCGAGCACGCGACCATCACGACGTCGCCGGGCTCGACCATCGGGAAACGACGATTGAGCCGCGAAATCCGGCGAAGCAGTGCGCGCGAGCCGTCCACGAAGCGGTCCCTATACCACGCGGCCGTCCTCGGTGAAGACGAGCAGCGTCACCGGTCCGTCGCAGACCATGTCGATGTCCATGTGGGCCCCGAAACGCCCCGTGGCGACCCGTAGGCCCGCCTCGCGCAGCCGCTGCGCGACCCGCTCGTACAGCGCGGTGGCCCGGTCGGGAGCCTCGGCGGCGTCGAACCCGGGGCGCCGTCCCTTCTTGATCGTCCCGGCGAGGGTGAACTGGCTGACGACCAGACATCCGCCGCCGACCGCCGCGAGGTCGAGGTCCATCGGCGTTCGCCCCGGAAAGATCCGCAGGCCGGCGATCTTGTCGGCCGTCGCGTCCGCGTCGGCTTCCGTGTCGCCCTCGAGCACACCCACCAGCAGCATGACGCCGCGATCGATCTCGCCGACGACCTCGCCGTCGACCCGGACCGCGGCGCGGGAGACCCTCTGCAGCACCGTCTTCATCGCGTCACGGCGATGGTAGCAGCGGTCGATTTGCTTGCGGCCGCACGACGGCGCGCGATACCGTGGTTTCAGCGACGGGCATGGGCGAACACGACGTCTCGACCAGCACGGATCCGCAGCGCCAGCGCGTCTTCGTCAAGGCCCTGCTCGACGACGTCAACACGCTCGAGCAGATGCTGCAGCGCCCGGAGGTCTGGGACGTGGGCGTGCGGCGGATCGGCGCCGAGCAGGAGATGTTCCTCGTCGACGGGGCGATGGGACCGGCGTCGGTGGCGACCGAGGTGCTCGACCGCATCGACGACCCGCGGCTGACGACCGAGCTCGCGCGCTTCAACCTCGAGGCGAACCTGACCCCGCAGGTGTTCGGCGGCGCGTGTCTGAGAAACCTCCACGCCGAGATCGACGAGGTGCTCGACAAGACGCGGCGCGCCGCGGCGCAGGTGCACGCCAAGATCGTGCTCACGGGCATCCTGCCCACGCTGACCAAGGATCACCTCGGCATCGACAACATGACGCCGATCCCCCGCTACTACGCGCTCAACGAGGCGATGCGGCGGCTGCGGGGTGGGGCGTTTCGCGTGCAGATCAAGGGCGTCGACGAGTTCGAGACCACGCACGACAACGTGATGCTCGAGTCGTGCAATACGAGCTTTCAGGTCCACTTCCAGGTCGCTCCCGCCGAGTTCGCCAAGCTGTACAACGTGGCGCAGGCGGTCACCGCCCCGGTGCTCGCGGTCGCGGTCAACTCGCCGATGCTGCTCGGCCATCGGCTGTGGCACGAGACCAGGGTCGCTCTGTTTCAGCACTCGGTCGACGCGCGCTCGTCGACCATGCAGGCCCGCGGCAATCGGCCGCGGGTCAGCTTCGGCGATCGCTGGATCGACGAGTCCGTCCTCGAGATCTTTCGCGAGGACATCGCCATGTTCCGCACCGTCTTTTCGGATGCGCCGTCGGTGCCGGCCGCCGAGGAACTGGCCGCGGGGCGGATCCCGGACCTGGCGGCGCTGCGACTGCACAACGGCACGATCTACCGCTGGAACCGGCCGTGCTACGGCGTCGCCGGGGACAAGGCCCACCTGCGGATCGAAAACCGCGTGCTGCCGGCGGGGCCCACGGTCATCGACGAGATCGCCAACGCGGCGTTCTACTTCGGGCTCATGGCCGAGGTCACCGAGGTGATCGGCGACCCGTCGTCGGTGATGGACTTCGACCACGCCAAGAGCAACTTCCTCGCCGCGGCCCGCCACGGGCTCGCCGCCCAGTTCAACTGGGTCGACGGCAAGACGTTGACGGCCGCACGCCTGGTCCTCGACGAGCTGCTGCCCATGGCGCGAGCGGGGCTGCAGCGCGCCCACATCGATGCCGACGACATCGACCGCTACCTCGGCGTGGTGCAGGAGCGGGTCGAGGCCGAGGCCACGGGGGCGCAGTGGGCCTTGCAGTCGTGGGCGTCGCTGGACGCCGCGGGCGCCCCCCGCGACGTGCGGGCCCGACAGCTCGTGGGCACCATGGTCCAGCACCAGTGTGACGAGGCGGCCAAGCCCGTCGCCCAGTGGCCGCTGGCCACGCTGCAGGACGACGACGACTGGAAGGAGGCGTACCGCACCGTGGGGCAGTTCATGACCACGCAGATCATCACGGTGCGCCCCGAGGACCTCGTCGATCTCGCCGCGTCGATGATGGATTGGGTCAAGATCCGCCACGTGCCCGTCGAGGACGAGGACGGCAAGCTCGTGGGGCTCGTGTCCCATCGCGCGCTCCTGCGCATGGTCGCGCGAGGTCACCTGTCGTCGGGCGAGGCCCGCGAGGTCGCCGTGGCCGACATCATGCGGCCCAATCCCGTCACGGTGACCCCACAGACGCCGACGCTGGTCGCGATGCGGCTGATGCGGGACAAGGCCGTGGGCGCGCTTCCGGTGGTCGACGCCGAGGGGCAGCTCGTGGGAATCGTGACCGAGCGCGACCTGATCAACGTCTCGGCGCGGCTGCTCGAGCGCCACCTCGCCGAGGACTGAATCCGGCTCAGGAGCTCGCAGCGGCGTCGGTCTCGTCGACCGCGTCGTCGTCCGGCGCCGCGCCGCGCAGCGCCTTGGCGGCGGGCGTCGCGTCGATCTCTCGCTTGACCGACGCCTCGCCGAAGCCGCGCGTGGCTCCGATCGAGTAGATCTCCGAGGGCTTGATCGTCGTCTTGACGAGCAGCTCGCCGACCAGGCCCAAGCCCAGGAACTGGATCGCGCCGATCGTCATCAGCACGCCGAACGTCAGCAGCGGGCGCGTCCCGATCGGCTCGCCCAGGATCCACAGCAGCGTCAGGTACGACAGCACCAGCAGGCCGATGCCCCCGGTGACCGTGGCCAGCATCCCGAACAGGTGCAGCGGTCGCGTTCGGTACCGCGTGACCATGAGGATCGTCATCAGGTCGATGAAGCCGTCGAAGAAACGACCGGCGCCGAACTTGCTGACGCCGTGCTCGCGCGGGCGGTGGTTGACGACGAGCTGCTCCACCTTGAAGCCGCGCTCGGACGCGAGCACCGGGATGAACCGGTGAAAGCCCCCGTACACGGAAAGCTCGCGGACGCAGTCGATGCGGTAGGCCTTGTAGCCGCAGTTGAAGTCCTGCAGCGGCACGCCGCTGACCTTGCGGACGATGAAGTTGAAGAACTTCGAGGGCAGCGTCTTGCCGATCGGATCGTGGCGGCGCTGCTTCCAACCGGACACGAGGTCCGCCCCCGCTTCGATGCGGGCGACGAACTCGGGGATCATGCCCGGGTCGTCCTGCAGGTCGGCGTCGAGGGTGAGCACGATCTGGCCGCGCACGCGCTGGAACGCCGCCGCGAGCGCGGGCGACTTGCCGAAGTTCTTGCGCAGGTGGATCACCCGCACGTGCGTCGGGTCGGCCTGCGCGAGCTCGTCGAGCTTGTCGGTGGATCCGTCGGTGCTGCCGTCGTTGACGAACAGGATCTCGTACGGCTTGCCGAGCGCCTCGAAGCCAGCCGTCAGCTGTCGGTGCATCTCGTCGAGCGAGCCGACCTCGTTGTAGACCGGCACGACGGCGGCCACGTATGGCCCTGTCTCAGCCACGGCGCCGCAGCCTAGCAGAGCTGGCCAGGGCCGACGAGCGACTCCGCGCTACCGCAGATGCCCGCACGGGTCGGCCGGGTCGAAATCGTCACCGGGGTAGGTGAGGATCCGCGTGGGCACCGAGTCCGGGCGCTCGCCGTGCAGGGAGGCGATGAGGGTGATCGATGCGGCCCCGTTGCGCTCCATGAACTCGACGCGGAGGTGGTGCACGCCGGGCCCCACGTCCTTGCGACCGCCCTTGGCCCGCTCGCCCCGGTGCCCCCAGTTGTCGACCACGAGGTCACCGTCGATGAACACCCGCGAGCCGTCGTCGGAGACGAGCTTGAGCCGCAGATCGATCTCCTCGTCGAGCGTCATGCACGTGTCCCAGCGGATCGCGAACGCGTCGTCGGGCATCCCTGCGATCGGCGGGGTGTCGCTCCACTTGAACTTGATGTCGCCGTCGCGGCGGACCTCGACCGGGTCGCCTTTGAACTCGACGTTGTCGTAGTACTCGCCACGCCAGGGGCCTTCGCGGAAGTCGGGCGGGAACACGATCGTCCAGACCACCAGGGGCGCGAGGGCGGCGGCGCCCAAGCCCACGCGACGCCACCAGCGGCGGCGGGTGTCGGCGGCGAGGGTGGGGCCCGAAAGCTGCACCTGCGCGGCACGGACGGCGGTGGCGAGCGCCCGGGCGTGTCCGAGCCACTTGGCCCGGTCGGTCTCCGTGGCATCGGCGGCGGCCAGGGGCAGTGCGTCGGCGGCCTTGCGCGTGTCGTCGCCGAGCCACGTGGGTGCGTGTTTGCGCAGGGCCGCGGCCGGGTCGTCGACCTCGGTCGGCGCGTGGGCGCCAGCGAGCGTCGCGGCGGTCACGGCCAGCGCCGTCCAGGCCGCGGTCAGGTGCTCCACGCCCAGCGGCACGGGCACGCTGGGGTCCATCAGCAACGCCGTGGCGGCCTGCAGGTGCCCGTGCGCGTCACCGAGCGGGGCGCGGGCATCGGCGGACGCCGGGGCGGGTGGCGGAGTGTCGGACATCGACAGGCGTTTCAGTAGCAGACTCGGGGTAGCTCAGGGAGACGGATCGGCATCGTCATCCGGCTCGTCGTCGCCGCCATCGTCGCCGTCGCCATCGTCGCCGTCGTCGCCGTCGCCGGCCTCGTCGGCCGACGGACGCGGTCTCGGGCGCTTGGCGGTCGTGGCGGCCTTGCGGGCCGCCGGCGTGCGGCCGGACTTGCGCTTGGGCTTGCTGGTCTTGATCTTGGCCGACTTGCCCTTGCTCGAGGACTTGTCTCGGATCGGGCTCGGTGGCGGGATCTCGTCGGGATCGGCGCGAAGGTCCCGCACCTGGTTGAGCAGCGTGCCCTCGCGCTCGACGGTGAGGTAGACCGGACTGCGGTCGCGCCGCTCGTGGCAGTCGCCACGGGTGTACGCGAGATAGAAGTCCGGGGAGCGGTGGCGCTGGTACTTTTCGCGGAAGACGAAGCCGGCCTCCATGTACTCGAGGGCGATGAAGTCGGGGATGCAGCCGTCGAGCATCCAGATCGCGTCCATGTAGCGATCCGGGTCGTCCTCCCACAGCTTGTCGTACAGCGCCTCGAACGCCTCCTTGTACGTGTTGCCGTAGTAATCGGTGTCGTAGTTGCCGTACGCGCCGGGCAGGCCCCCGATCACCTCGTTGAAGTACACGTACTCGTGCGGGTGCAGGCGCACCATCGTCGGCACCATCCGCACGGCCGAGCCCGCGACCGCCACTGCGAGCACGGGCGCGGCCCAGCGCGCCTTGGCCCGCAGCCGACGCGCGAGCTCGACGAAGGCGAGGGCGGCGATGACGACCAGCGGCGGCGTCAGAAACAGGAAGTGCCGAAGCCCGTCGTAGACGACCGAGCGGGCCACGATCGCGTACACCTGCGGGAACACGATCGCGAACGCGACGATGCCGATCGCGAACATCCGCGACAGCTGCCACGTGTCACGGCGACGGCGACGGGCCGAGAGCACGAACAGCACGAACCCGGCGATCGCCAGCAGCAGGATGACCAGCGGAATCTTCAGGCCGTAGTAGTGCAGCATGTAGTCCCACCGCGGCTCGGTGGTCTCCATCTGTCCTCCCGCGAACGGCATGGTTCGTTCGTGCAGCGTGAACCGGCTCATCCGTCCCAGGGCGATGAACGGCCGGCGGATCGGGTCCAGCTGCGCCCACGGCCAAAACACCAGCATCACCGCCCACGCACCCAGCAGCGTCTTGCCGAACGGCCGCAGCAGCGCCCAGAAGGTCCGAGCCCCGGTCTCGAAATCCCGGGCCGCGCGGCCACGCACGACCGCATACGCGAAGATCGCCGCGCCGAGGTAGCACAGCAGCAAAAGGCCCGCGATCCGCACGCTCATCGCCAGGCCGATCGCGATCGCGAGCTTGACCCACGCCGCACGTGGCGGCCGGGGCAGCGCGGACACGACGTCGACCAGAAACGACAGCGACCAGACGTAGCCCACGGCGAAGGGCATGTCCTTGGGGTTGTTGAACATGTGGCCGTGCCACACGGGCGTGGTGGCCAGCAGCGCCACGGCGGCCAACCCCGCGAACGCCCCGCCGAGCTGCCGGGCCAGCCGCCAGGTGCCCCACAGCCCGAGCACGCCGATCGCTCCGCCGAACAGCCGCATCGTCTCGTAGGGCGCAAGGGGCGAGAGGCGACGCGCGACGGCACCGAGCCCATCGAAGCCGCCGCCGTACATGTAGTCGACGCGGTAGCACAGGCACGAGCGGTCCTGGCCCAGCGACAGGTACCAGTCGAGCACGTAGTCGCCGTAGACCATGTGCCACGTCTCGTCCCACGTGATCCCGAAGTCGCGGAACGTCATGACCACGACGAGCGCGACCGTGCCGATGATCGCGAACGAGAGCACGTCGGCGACCGTGGTCAGCCACGCCGGTCCCCAGCTCGAGCCGGGCGGGGGCAGCGGGGCCGGGCCGGGGGTCCGGTCCGCGGAGGTCAGCGAAGCTCGGCCAGCACCATCGTCCACGGAAACACCATCGGCGCTTCGAGGATCCGAAAGCGCTGCTCCACGAACGCGTGGAAGGCCGAGCGCCCCCAGAGGTTGACGTGCTCGGGCGTGTTTCCGAGCGACATCACGTGTTTGCCGCGCATGAAGTTCAGCCCGCGAAAGAAGGGCTCCCACGGCACCGACAGCAGCAGGTAGCGGTGGGTCAGCTGCTCGAGAATCGGCAGCATCTGCTCGGGCTGCTCGATGTGCTCGAGGACCTCGAGCATCATCACCAGATCGAACTTGCGACCGTCGGACGCGAGCTGGCGGGCGTCTTCGACCTGCAGGTCCACCGAGTCGGGCAGGCGCGCGCGGGCGTCGGCGATGGCCGGCTCGGAGATGTCGATGCCGAGCAGGTCGATGCCGAGGTTCGCTTCCGCGAGAACCTGCAGCATGTAGCCCTCGCCGCAGCCGACCTCGAGGATGTTCTTGGGGCCCACGCGCCGGGTCAGCCGCAGCGTCTCGCGCTTGAAGCGGCCGATCAGCATCCGCTGCAGCGGGTTGCGGTTTTCGTGCTTGGCCTTGTTGGACGAGGGGTTCGTCGAAGGCGGGGAGGTCTCGGCCTGCATCAGCGAGCGCGCAAGCTTAGCAGTGGTACCGTGGACGAGCCATGGCGGAGAAGGTGGTGGGGCGGGGGACCGACGATGCGGGCCGGGTCGCGGCGCTCTTCGCCGACGTGCGCGACCGTCATCCGCGAAGCCTGCGGGGCATCGAGGAAGCGCGTCAGGTCGACCCCGCGCGGTTCGACGAGGTCGCCGCGCGGTTTTTGAAGTGGCTCGCCGCCGCCCGCGGCGAGGAGGGACTGGCGCCGACCGTCGACGCGTTCGCGCGGTTTTCCAGCGACGTCGTGCTCGCGCAGGCCCGCTACGAGGCGACGGGTCGCTACGCCCACGACAGCTTCCAGACCGCCCACGAGACGGTCTACAGCCGCCGCGACGTGATGGACGACTACCTGTGGGGCGTCTATCTGACGAACTTTTTGTGGGCGCACCACTTCGAGATCATGCGGTTTTACGAGGACCGGTTCCTCGCGCGCCTGCCGGCCGATGCCGCCGTCGTCGAGATCGCCCCGGGCCACGGCGGCTGGGGCGTGTGGGCGATGCACGTGCGACCGGACGCGTCGCTGCGTGGGTTCGACATCAGCCCCTCGTCGATCGCGATCGCGTCCCGCATCGCCGACGCGGCCGGCGTGGGGGCGCGCGTCGACTACGAGCAGCGCAACGCCCTCGATCTCGACACGATGGACGCCGACGTCGCCGACGCCGTGATCTGTTCGTTTCTCGTCGAGCACCTCGAAACCCCCGAGCGGCTGTTCGCCGTCATCGGCAAGATCCTGCGGCCCGGTGGTCGGGCGTTCGTCACCGGCGCGCTCACGGCCGCCCAGGTCGATCACATCTACGAGTTTCGTCGCGAGAGCGAGCTGGTCGTGCTGTGCGAGGCCCATGGCATGCGGGTCGACGGGATGCTGTGCGGGGCCCCGCGTCGCACGCTGCCCAAGGCCAAGTTCCTGCCGCGCTCGCTGGCGCTCGTCGCCGAGGGCCGACGCGGCGAGATCTGGTGACCGTCACCGCGCCAGCCGAATGTGGTGGCCGAGGTCGAGCGTCTCGGTCCACGGCAGGCGCCACGTGGTGGTGCCGTCGGCCGCTTGCTCGACCTTGGTGAAGCCGAGTCGGCCGTACAGCTCGGCCACCAGCGCGTTCTTGGCCGTGGGGACGTAGCGCCCCTCGATGGGCGAGCGCGTGCGGGCGGCCCAGGCGTGCACCTGCTCGGCGATGAGCTGTTCCATCCCACGCGAGAGCACGCGGCAGCTCATCGCCCAGGTGTCGATCACCACCGGTGCGCCCTCGGTCGTGGGCAGCGCGAGCACGAGCGTGGCGATGATGCCGTTGTCACCGAAGCGATCGGCGAGTCGAAAGTACAGGACCGCATGGTCGGGCGACGCCATCAGCGCGCGCACCTTGGCTTCGCCGTAGCGCGTGGTCGTGAGGTGGAACTGGTTGCTCTTGTGCAGCAGCTGCACGAAGCGGGGCAGCTGCGCCTCGCCGACCTCGCCGACCTCCGCCACCATGTCCAGGTCCCGCAAGAACGCGTCGAGGTCGGTGTGGGTCGCCTGCGCCTGCGCCCGTTGAGAGTTGTCGCGGTAGGCCGCGGCCCGGCGGCGGTCGTCGTCGGAAAACGTCGCCGTCTCGAAGGCGAGCGCGGCATCGAGGATCCGAACGTACGACGCCGGGTCGTCCCCGAGCTCGGGCACGAGCACCATCGGGAGCGCCTGGCGGACCAGGGCCCGCTCGACCGGGTTGTCGTCGAGCAGCACCATCGCGTCCAGGCCCAGCTGCAGGGTCGCGGCGACCTCGCGGAGGTTGGTGGCCTTGTCGGTCCAGTTGGCCAGGAAGACGGCGATGTCGTCGAGCCGCAACTGCATGTGCGGGTGCGCCGTAAACGGCAGCTTGGCCGCGGCCTCCTCGTTCTTGGAGACGACGGCGAGCACGATGCCGCGCTCGGTCAGGCGGCGCACGTAGGCCTGCAGCGCCATGTGGGCCTCGCCGCGGGCGTCTCCGGGACCCAGCGCGATGCCCTCGACGCCGTCGTCGCCGATCACGCCGCCCCACAACGTGTTGTCGAGGTCCAGCACGAGGCACTTGCGCGCGCGCCCGCGGATGCCGGCGAGCCACTGCGCCATTGCATGCGCGACGAAGCTCGTGGCCTCGGGGGCAAACGGGTGCTTGGAGTGCAGCCACCACCGCGGGTCGTGCCACGCGGCGCGGCCGTAGTCGCCGGCGAGCCAGTCCAGGTCGAAGATCGTCACGCCGGGACGTGCGGCCTTGGCCAGCGCCACGTCGTAGGCGCGCAGCAGGCTGGTGCGGCCCCAGGGCACGCCGCCCTCGAAGTTGCCGAACGGTCGCACGGGGTCGAGCTCGGCGTTGTTGTGCACGATGGCCGCGCCGGTACGGGCGACGATCAGGTCCCACTGCGCCTGCCGGGCCGCGATCGCCTCGGCGACGACGACCTGAGGATCGGCGGTGTCGTCGGAGGCCAGCGCCACGTCGCGGGAGGTCGAAAACAGCCAGACCACGTCGGGCGCGAACGCGTACAGCTCGCTGCTCGGATCGAGGATCGTCTGCGTGGTCGTGCCGAACTCGCCGACGTACAGCTGCGGATCGAACCCGGCGATCGTCACGAACAGCGACAGCGCCTCGGCGAGGTGGTCCATCGTCGCCTCGCCCAGCAGCGCCACCCGCAGCTTCGGCAACGGCGGATCGAGTCGAGCCCGAACTTCGGCGGCGAGCCTGGCCAGTCGCGGCAGTCGTCCGAACGGCACGTCCGGTCCCAGCCCACGCAGCAGGGCCCAGGCGCCTTCGACGTCGCCCTCGGCCAGCCGCTGCTTGATCGCCTTGGGCTGCGCGCCCGTGTGGTCCGCCTCGCTCAAGCCGACCGCGATCGTACCGCGGTCAGCCCTCTTTGGTCGCGGTCATCACCAGCGTCAGTCCCAGTGGGGGACGCCAGCGGTTCTCCACGTTGCGGAACCAGAACCCGAGACCGCGGCGCAGCATCTTCGAGGCGAACGTTTGCTTGCCGTAGCGGAACGACTCGTCGATCGCCTTGTTGCGAATGCGGTGATTGACGAAGACCGGACCCACGCCCAGCAGGTTCCAGTAGCGCAACTCGTCGATGCGCAGCGGGTGGCCATCGGTGAGCGCCAGCAGCGTCTCGCGATGGTAGCGACGGTAGTGACCCTGGTGCTCGTCGCGCTCGCCGAACAGAGCCATGAGCGCCGGGACCGTGATGATGATCCGTCCACCGGGCCGCGTCAGATCGACGATCTGGCGGAAGGCTTCACGGTCGTCCTCGATGTGCTCGAGGCAATCCATCGACAGCACGTTGTCGCACTGCTCGCCGGCCCCGATGAGCTCCGACAGCGCCTTGCACTGGATCCGTTCGGGATCGAGGTTGCGCCGCTGCAGGAAGCGCTGCGCCGCGGCGGCGGTCGACTCGGAGATGTCGATGCCGCGGGCGTCGTAGCCCCGCTCGAGCAGCCACGCGACCATGCCACCACCCCCGGCGCCGACGTCCATCACCGTGCCGGGGATGACCCGGTCGGCCACGAGCCGGAACAGGTTGGCGGAGCGAAAGTCCGTGTCCTGGTGGTCCGACAGCGCCTCTTCGTGCGCGTTGAGCCCCTCGGTGACGCCGCGGTCGTTCATCGTTCGTCTCTCAGTGCACCGACGCGTGCGGCGGCACGGCCGGCCGCTTGTGCGCGTGGGGTGGGGGCTCGTCTTCGACGGAGGCCTCGCCGCGCTCGAACCATCGCCGGATGTAGTAGGGCCGACGCTTGCGCGCCGCGTGGTACGTGCGCTGCAGGAGGTCGGCGACCAGACCCACCGACAGCAGCTGGATGCCGGCGAGCAGCATCAGCACGCCCATGATGAGCAGGGGACGGTCGGCCAGCGGGCTGCCCCAGAAGATCCGCAGCGTCGCCAGGTAGGCGCAGATCAAAAAGCCCACCGCCGACAGGATCATCCCCCACAGCCCGAAGACCTGCATGGGGCGGGCGAGGTAGCGCTGCTGAAAGAGCACCGTGATGAGGTCGAGGATCACGCGCAGCGTCCGGCCGATGCCGTACTTGCTCGTGCCGTAGCGGCGCGCGCGGTGGTTGACCTTCATCTCGCAGACCTTCGCGCCCACGAGCGAGGCGATCGCCGGGATGAACCGGTGCATCTCGCCGTACAGGTCGATCTGCTGGATGAGCTCGCGGCGGCTGGCCTTGAGCGTGCAACCGTAGTCGTGCAGGCGCACCGTGGTGGTGCGGCTGATGAGCCAGTTGGCGATGATCGACGGCAGCCGACGGTTGATGAAGGTGTCCTTGCGACCGGCCCGCCACCCCGCGACCATGTCGTAGCCCTCCTCGAGCTTCTCGAGCATGGCCGGGATGTCCTTCGGGTCGTTTTGCAGGTCGGCGTCGAGGCTGACCACGTAGTCGCCGACGGCGTTGTCGAACCCGGCCTGCATCGCGGCGGTCTGACCGAAGTTGCGGCGAAACTCGCACACCCGCAGCCAGGGATACTCCTTCGACAGCTCCCGCAGCAGCTGCAGGCTCTTGTCGGACGAGCCGTCGTCGACGCAGATGAGCTCGAACTCGAGGTCGGTGTTCTCGAGTGCGTCCCGAACCTCGGAAACGAGCTCTGGAATGCTCTCTTCCTCGTTGTAGACGGGAACGACGATCGACAAGTCCATGAGAAGCCGGGACCCTAGCCGCGGGGTGATGACCCGTCAAGCGCGGTTTGCGGCGGGTTGGAGCCGGTCCCGGGAGGCGTCTTCGGCGATCCGAGCTACCATCGCCGACCAGCGTGAAGCGACTCGGCCCGGCAGTGAAGTGGTTGCTCGCGCTCGCGGTCGTCGGCTTCGTGGCGTGGACCGCGTGGGACCTCGCGCAGCGGTGGCGCGAGTCGGAGCCCGTGCAGCTGCACGCGGGTTGGCTCGTGCTGTCGCTGGTGCCCATCGGCGCGGTCAGCCTGCTGCAAGCGGTCGGCTGGCGCTCGCTGCTCGAGCACATGATCGGCCAGCGGCTGCCGACGGTCGCGACGCTCGAGCTGTTGCTGGCCTCGATGCTCGGCCGCTACGCGCCGGCCAAGGTCGGCATGCCCGCGATCCTGCTGTCGCGCGCCAAGCAACTTCGGCTGTCGCCGGCCGCGCTCGCCTCGTCGCTGCTGCTGATGGCCGGGGTCTATGGCCTGCTCGGCGTCGGGATCGGCATCGCGTCGGTGATGCTCGCCCACTCGGCGTTGCCGGCGTCGCTGGCGTCGCTGCGCAGCACGGGCGCCGCGGTGGTCGGCGGCGGCATGGTGGTCGGCGTGATCGGGCTGCTCGTCCTCGACCGCCGTCACTATCCCAAGGCGATCTTGGCCAAGCTCGATCTTCAGGGCACCGGCCCGCTGATCAACCTCGGCTTCGTCGTGTGGTTTCTCGTGGTGTGGGCCGGGTGGTGGCTGCACGGCATGCTCGTGGTCAAGGCGGTCGGCGGCAGCTGGGAAGCCGCGGTGGCCTCGGCCGGCATGTTCGTCCTCGCGCCGGTGATCGGCTTTCTCGCACTGGTCGCCCCGGGCGGGCTCGGCGTCCGCGAGGCCGTGATCGCCAGCGGCGTCGCGCCGCTCATCGGCTCCGCGGCGGCGGTCGCCGCCGGTCTGTACGCGCGCCTGGCTTCGCTGGGGATGGACGTGGGCGTGTGGCTGGTGTTTCGCGCGCTGCGTCGCCGCGAAGAACGAAACGCGCCGATCGCCGACGCGTGACGACCCGACGCGCCGAAGGTGACGGCCGGGGCGCGCAGCGGGGCTCGAGCGAAAACGATCGTGCGCGAGTTCGCGACGAAGCACTCGCGCGAACTCGCACGCCGCCCACCATGGACACGCAGCGGTCGAAGAACGCGGTACGATGATCTCCGATGGCGGCGTCCGAAGTTCTCGCACTGCGCGACGGGGACCGTGCCTTCGTGGCCGATCGTCGCTTCTACCCCGTGGTGTTCATCAAGTGGTGGGGAGAGATGAACGAGCCGCTCGTGCGCGCCGCGTTCCGCTGGCTCGACGAGGTCAACGCGCAGGCGCGGGCGGACGGGATCAAGGTCGTGTCGGTCAACGACAGTCGCATGTCCAAGCGGCCGCCCGCGACGATCCGCAAGCTCATGGCCGAGCTCATCGACGAGACCGGCCACGACGATGCGCTGCCGTCGATCGTCGTCATGGAGAACCCGCTCATCCGCGGCGCGATGACGGCGATGCGGTGGCTGTCGAGCCGCGAGTGGAAGGTCGAGACCACCGCGGACGTCCCCGCGGGCCTGCGCCGAGCCCTCGCGCTGCTCGCAGAGGCGGGCGTCGCCGGGCCCCGCGGCCTCGACCCCGACCGGTTCGAGATCCCCGAGCTGCCTGCCGTCGATACGTCCGCGACGGCCTGACGGGTCGTCGGGGTCGCGCCCGCCGAGCCTACCCCTGCTCGCCGGACACGACCGCGCGGCGCTACCACTCGTGGATCGGATCGTCGTCTTCGGTGCAGTCGATCCAGCCCGTACCGGCCGCCGAGTACAGGTCGTAGTGCGTCTCGCACGACAGGTAAAGGTCGTCGTAGTCGCTGCCGTCGAAGCCGTAGTCGCCGTCGCAGTAGTCGGTCCCCGCGCCCCCGTCGACCAGGTCTTCGGCGACATGGTAGTCGTCGTCCGCGTCGCCGTAGAACGTGTCGTTGCCGCCGTACATGCAGGCGAGGTCGAACGCGTTGTCGGCGGGTGACGTCCAAGTCCCGCCGACGTACGCGAAGTCGTTGGACATCACGAAGTCGCGATTGTCGGAACCGTGGAAAACGTCCGTCCCCGTGCCGAGGTAGGCGTAGATCTGGAAATCGAAGTTCGGATTCCAGGGCGCGATCGCATCGGATCCGCCGCACATCATGGCCCCCGTGCCGCCACCGGCCGGCAGCAGCGTCAGGTCGCCGGTCGTGTGCTCGTCGCGAAGCACGGCGACGCGGTCGTCACCGGCGCCACCCTTGAAGTAGAAGATGTCGCTGGACGTGTTGGCGCCGGTGCAATCGAGGATCTCCAGCTGCCACGCGCCGCCCTCGTCGCGCCAGCATGCGCCGAGCTTGGGGCTGCCGCCGTAGGGCTGGAAGTAGCAGAAGGGGGAGGGACCACCGACGCACTGGCGGTATCCGGCTTCACCGAGGATCACGTCCTGATTGTCGGCACCGAGCAGCAGCTGGTCGCAGACCGCGGCATCGGCGTCTGCCCCCGCCAACGCGACGGGGCTGGCCACGACCGTGGCGACGATCAGAGATCGAAACGAGTTTGTCATACCGCGGTAGTACGGCCAGGCGGCCGAGTGTTCCCGCGGTCGTGGTCGACGCCGGCCGCACGCCGACCACCCCGGTCGTCCCCGCAACGTTGCGGCGACCGAACGCCGTCCCTCACTCGTCTTCGCCGACGAGGCTGCCGCCGCGGCCGCGCACGGGCGGCTGCCGGGGCGGACGGCTGGGCGAGTCGGCCGACTCTTCGTCGTCGCCACCTTCCGCGCCGTCGTAGGGATTTTCCCCCTTGGCGTCTTCGTCGAGCTCGTCGGGCTCCTCGCGCTCGGGCGTGCGGGGCGTGGGGCGGCGGCCCTTGTTCGGCTTGGCGCGCTGCTCCTGCCGTGTCGCGTCGCGCTTGGCCTTGCGCTCCTCGTCGGAGAGCTTGCGGAACATGATGAAGAACTCGCCCTCGTCCTCGACGGTGTAGTCGGTCCGCTTGCGCAGCCGGTCACGTCGTCGGGCGTCGGGCTTCTTGAGGCCCTTGTTCCCGATGAGGATGTAGTCGGACTTGTTGCACGCCGGCCACTTGCGGGCGTCCTTGCGGTTGGACAGCTGCGGCCCGATCTGGCTCGACGAGCACACCGAGGCTTCCTTCGGGATCTGGTCGATCATCCGCCACAGCTGCTTGTACTCGCGCTTGTGCTTGTCGGTGTGCGAGTGCTCGAGGCGGTTCCAGCCCGCGCGGAAGACCTTGTTGGGCACGATCGCGCCGAACTTGCCGGAGATGATGATCGTGGTCGTCATCGCCCCCACCAGCAGTGACCTTCGCAGCACCGCGAGGTCGATCCCGAGGGCCGACAGGCGCCGGCTCGAGGTCACCGCCTTGAGCCCGTCGGGGAAGCCCATGAGCAAGAAGGGCAGCAGCACCGACGAGTACTGAAAGTGCACCGAGTACACGTGCTTGCGCGAGACGAGCCCGATGAAGGCGAGTCCGTACAGGTACAGGAATCGCTTGCCCTTGCCGAAGACGGGAATGAACAGCAGCGGCAGGAAGACCTTGCCCCAGTACAGCAGCTTCTCGGGCTTGAGCAGCACCGAGGCCGCCGCGATCGGGTCGGCGAAGGTGGAGACGACCAGGCCGGGCAGGCCCTCGTCGTCGTCGGGGATCATCTCCTCGTAGTAGTACGAGTACGAGTAGCCGTCCTTGTCGCCGGCCAGCAGCGCGTTGGTCTTCGACTTGATGTACATCAAGTAGGCGACCGCGACGACGATCGAGGCGATCCCCGTGCGGCGCCGCTTGGTCATGATCGCGTACACGCCGATGAAGCACGTCACGAAGGGCATGTCCTCGCGCACCATCAGCAGCAGCGGGATCACCAGCCAGTAGGCCCACAGCTTGCCGACGTCGAGCAGGTACACCGCCCACATCACCAGCGGGATCATCAGCGCCAGCGAGTGGAAGTCGAACATGTTGATGCCGTGCAGCGCCGGCGCCAGGTACAGCAGCGCCAGCACGGTCCACGCTTGCCAGCCCGAGCCCAGCATCCGCTTGGCGTGCAGGTACAGCGGCACGCCGCCCATCGAGATCCAGATCGCCTGCAGCCACAGCAGGGTCTCCGCGCGGGGGTTGAGCGCGTAGATCGGCGACAGCAGCACGATGATCGGGTCGACGTGGGCGGAGATGTGCGTGTTGCCCCGTAGGTACGAGCACGCCATCGTGTCGCCGTTGACCGTGTTCCAGAACGTGTTGTCGTACAGCGCCAGGTCGTAGATGTGCGTGCCGAGGTTGTGGTGGTCGAGCACCGACAACCAGCCGAAGTACCAGGCGTACGCGGCCACGGTGACCAGCATCAGCACGTCGGGGACGCGCAGCTTCTCGAGCCGATCGAGCTGGTTGGCCAGCGCGCGGCGCCAGCCCAGATCGGTGGTGTGGTAGTGCCAGTAGGCGAACGCGATGCCCGACAGCGTGGCCAGCACGAGCGTCAGCAGCTCGAGGTGGACCTCCAGCTCCTCGGTGAAGAGGGCGGAGAACACCGGCAGCAGCATCACCGGGATGAGCCGCACGTTGAGCCGCGAAAAGTACGTTGCCCAGGTGTCTTCGGGGTGCTTGCGGCGATGCAGCCACCCCAGGGCCCCGTACAGGATCGCGGTCAGCAACAGCGATGCCAGCGCATACTTGAGGATGTGGACGCGCTCGTCCCAGGTCAGCTCGATCTCGATGAGATGATCGCGGACGTTGGCGAGCTTGAACTTGGGATCGTCGCGGTGCAGGACCGGCCACAGCGCCAGGCCCGGTGCGATGCCGACGAGCGTCATCCACAACACCCACCCGCGGCAGGCGTCGACGAAGCCGTCCATGAACTCGAGCCGCGCCCAGCTTCGCCAGGCCGGCTCCGGCAAAGTGGTGTTCGGGGCGGCGGTGATGGACTCCGGCGGCGTGTCGCTCGCGTCGTCCACACCCCCGGCGTCGCCTTCGGTCGCGGCCGCCTCGGCCTCGTTGGCCTCCGGCTGCAGGGTCGCGGGCTCGGTCTCGTCCGCCTCGTGCTCGGGCGGGGACGGCGGTTCGGTCATATCGGCGGTCGGGGACTATGCCACAGGGCGATGGGGGCGCCTAGCGGGCGAAAACGGCAGCAAACGGGGCGTACGGCACCAACTGCGACCAAACGGCAAATCGCGCGGCGTCGTCTCAGCCGCCCGCGCCGAGGTAGAGGATCGCGCCCGTCACGGCCACGTAGGTGACGATCGTGAACATGAACAGCGGGTCCTTGAGCATCTCCTCGGTCGGACTCTCGGCGTCGTGCCGATTGGTCGCGAGGTAGATGAACCGCAGGATCGCGACGACCGGGAACGGCACCGTGTACACGAGCGCGTCGGTCCCAAATGTCTCGACCGTGGCCGGGCTGCGCGTGTACAGCACGTAGGCGACCACGACGCAAAGCGCCAGACCGTGCAGCATCCAGCGCAGGCCGGTGGCGCTGTAGTTTTCGAGCACGGCGCGCTGCGACTGCGCGTCGGTGGCCGAGGCCAGCTCATGCGCCCGCTTGCCGAAGCCGAGGAACAACGCCAACAAGAACGTGCACGCCAACAACCACGGCGAGGCATCCACCCCGATCGCGAAGGCCCCGGCGGTGACGCGGCCGATGAAGAACAGCGCGATCATCAAGACGTCGACGTAGGCGACCTTCTTGAGCTTGAAGCTGTAGGCGATGTTGAGGACGAAGTAGGCGGTGAGCACCGCCGCATAGCGCCACTCCAGCAGCATCGCGAGCGCCATCGCGGTCGGGGCGGCGATCACGACGAACGTGCGGGCGGCGCCGACGGGCAGCTCGCCCGCGGCGATCGGGCGGTGGCACTTTTGCGGATGCGCGCGATCGGCCTGCACGTCGACGAGGTCGTTGAGCACGTAGACACAGCCCGAGATCAGCGAAAACAGGGCTACGGCGGCCGCGGTGCGGATCAGGCTGTCGACGTCGGTCAGCCGCAGCGCGAAGAACAAGGGCGCGGCGACGAATACGTTTTTGACCCACTGCCGAGGGCGTAGGGTCCGAATAAGGGCATAGACCACGGTGTTTGACGCTGACTATGGCATGGCGCCATCCGATGTTCCATCATCGCGCCCGATGTCCCACCCGGCGATTGTGCGCGCCCGGGCCCGGCTCGCCGGCTTGCTCGTCGCGGCCAGCATGGTCGTCGGGTCGCCGGTGGCCGTGGCCAAACCCCCCGCCGATCCGCCCGGACGGCTCGATCCTTCGGCGGGGTATCCCGGCCGCTGGGCGCGAGAGCTGTCGCGTCGCGAGGGGATCTTGCGAGAGCGTCGCGGCAAGGACCCCTCGGCGGTGCTCGCCCTGGTCGGATTGCTGCCCGAGCTCGAGGGCGAGCTGGCCCCGGCGACGCTCGAGTCCTTTCTCGATCGCGTGCTCGACGACAAGGCGCGCCATCCGTGGGTGCGCAGCTACGCCGCATACAACCGAGCGCGGCTGCACGAGTCGCGCGGGCAGCTCGCGAAGGCGCGCGCCGTGCTCACCGAGCACGGACATCTGCTCGACTGGCAGGTGATCGGGCCGTTCGACAACGCCGGCCACGCCGGCGAGACGATCGATCACATGCCGGTGCGCGAGGCGTTCTCGGCCGATCAGTCCGCGTTCGGCAAGCTGCCGACCGAGCCGCTGTCGTGGCGGGCCTACGAGTACGAGGGCATTCCCCGTGGCGGCTACGTCTCGCTCGACGACGTGCTGCGACCCAACGAAGCCGTCACCGGCTACGCGACGACGTGGGTGCACGTGCCCGCCGACACCGACGCGGTGCTGCACATCGGCACCGGCGGCCCGTACCGGGTCTGGGTCGGCCAAGACGCCGTGGGGGAGGGCACCGAAGAGCGTGCACCCAACCTGCTGCAGGACGCCCACTCGATTCGACTGCGGGCCGGGTACAACCGCGTGCTCGTCAAGGTCAGCGCCATGAGCGGGATGTGGGGGTTCATCGCCCGCATCTCGCAGCCCGGCGGCGAGGCCATCGCGGGACTGAAGCTGTCGGCACAGCCGCCGGCGGACGGCTCGGCGGTCGCGGCGGTCGGCGCCGGCCGAGCGGTCGCCGCCTCGAGCTCCAAGACGCCGCGGTCCCTGCGGGAAGCGCTGCAGCAGCGCTATCCGTTCGTGGCCGCCGGGCCCACGCCACGGGCCCCGGCGCGCCAGGGACTGGACCTGGTGGAGTTCTATCGTTGGACCAACCCGTTCGATCGCACCGACGAGACCGTGACCGACCTCGCCCACCACGTCGATGGAAGGGTCAAGACGGCACGATCGGCCTGGCTGACCTCGCTGGTCGACCGCGAACAAAACGACAGCCGGGCCGCCCTCGAAGACGGCATCGCGCGCGCGCGCGGACGCAAGGCCGACGCGCCCCTGCTGGGACGGATGCTGCTGGAGCTGGCGTGGCGCGACCGGGCGCTCGGGCTCGAGCAGCGCTACCGCGAGTTGCTGCAAGAAGCGATGGAGGCGGCGCCCGACGATCCGATCATCGAGAGCGCGATGGCGGACCGCCTCGCCGAGGACGGCTTCGGCTGGTTGGCGCTGTCGTGGACCAAGGACATGGTCCGGCGCTACCCCGACTCCGGCTCGCTGGCGTCCGAGCTCGCCTCGCGCCTGGGCAACCAGGGCCACACCCGCAAGGCCCTCGAGGTGCTCGAGGCGCTCGCCAACCGGGAGGGACACTCCGGCGCCCACGTCAGCCTTCGCATCGCCGCGATGCTCGACCTCGGCGATGCGGCCGGGGCCGTGGCGCTGGCGGAGCGCTCGGTGGCCTCGGCGCCGGGCCTGCCCGAGAGCTGGTCTCGGCTCGCGCACCTGCAGCAAGCGCAGGGCAACCTCAAGGCGGCCCAGGCCGCGCTGGGCCGTGCGATCGCGCTGGCCCCCCACGACGCCGACCTGCACGCCGCGCTGGGCCGGGTGCAAGCCCGCGACGGCGACAAGACCGGCGCGATCGCGAGTCTGAAGCGCTCGCTGCAACTGCTGCCGCAGCAGCCGGACGTACGTGACCTGCTCGCGGCGCTCGACACCGGCAAAAAGGACGACCTGTTCGCCCGCCACTCGCTGGACTTCGCCAAGGTCGGCGCCCAGCCGACCCCCAAGGCGTGGAAGGGCAAGGACGCCGGCATCCTGTCGCATCGCGTCGCCGTGCACGTGCTGCCCAACGGGCTGACGGAGCGACTCGATCACCGGATCATCCGCATCGTCGACGACCGCGGCATCCGCAGCCAGGCCGTGCAGGCGACCGTCTACGACCCGGCCGAGACGTCCGTCGACGTGCGGCGCGCTCGCGTGCGACGGGCCGACGGCACGGTCGAGGAGATCGGGCAGCGCCGCGTGCTGCCGTTGGTGCAGGCCGGCTACCAGATGTACTACGACCAGCGCGAGCTGCAGGTGCAGTTCCCCGGCCTGCGGGTGGGCGACACGATCGAGGTCGCATTCGTGCACCGCGACGTGGCGGCGCACAACATGTTCGACGAGTACTTCGGTGACCTGGTGCCGCTGCAGGGCGGAGCCCCGCGCGCTCGCGTGGAGTACATCCTCGAGGCACCGGCCGACAAACCGATCTACTTCAACGTGCCGGTCGACAAGTCCGAGCGCGACGGCGGCAAGACGATCGTGTACCGCCACGTCGAAAAGCACGTGCCGGCGATCAAGCCCGAGCCGTCGATGCCGGGCTGGACCGAGTTCGCCAAGTACCTGCACGCGAGCACCTACCGCAGCTGGGACGACGTGGGGGTCTGGTACTGGAACCTCGTGCGCGAGCAGCTCATCGTCAACGACGACATCAAAAAGGGCGTCGCGGAGGCGCTCGAGGGCCTGCCGGCGAATGCGTCCGAGGCCGACAAGGTCGCTGCGATCTACACCCACGTCGTTCGCAAGACGCGGTACGTGGGCCTGGAGTTCGGCATCAACGCGTACAAGCCGTACCGGACCACGGAGGTCTACGCGCGGCAGTTCGGCGACTGCAAGGACAAGGCGAGCCTGCTCAAGGTGATGCTGGGCGAGGTGGGCATCGACAGCCACCTCGTGCTCGTGCGCACCCGCGACAACGGCACGCTGCCGGAGCGGCCGGCGTCGCTGGCGGCATTCAATCATGCGATCACCTACGTGCCCTCGCTCGACCTGTTCCTCGACGGAACGGCGGAGTGGTCGGGGGCGACGGAGCTGCCCTCGGGCGACCAGGGCGCGAGCGTGCTCGTGGTCGAAGACGGCAAGGGCGCGACGTACCGCAAGATTCCGATGAGCCAGGCCGCCGACAACCAGCGGCGTGTCCAACAGTTGGTCGAGCTCGCTGGCGACGGCAGTGCGACGGTGCGGCACGACGTGACGATCACCGGCTCGGGCGCGGCGCGGGCCCGTGTGTCCTTTCAAGCTCGCGAGCAACGCAAGGAGCGGCTGGCGGCGATGCTCTCGGACGCCTACGCCGGCGTCGACGTCTCCGAGGTCTCGGCCCCGGGCATCGACGACATCAACGTGCCGGCGACCGTGTCCGCCAAGCTCGAGGTGCCCAAGTTCGCGCGACCCGACGGCGAGGGCCAGCAGTTCTACGTGCTCGGCCGTCCGTTCGCGTTGGCCTCGTCGCTGGCCGGGCTCGAAAAGCGCAAGCACGACCTCGACCTCGACGTGCCCTCGTCGCAGACGTTTTCGCTGTCGTACGAGCTGCCGGCGGGCCACCGTTTCGCCCGCATGCCGCAAGACAAGACGATCGACACGGACCTCGGGCGGTTCTCGCTGCAGGTCACGTCGACGCGCGATGGGGCGAAGGTGCAAAGCGAGCTCGTGCTCGACCGCAGCCGGATCACCCCGGCGCAGTACCCCGAGTTCCGCGACTTCCTGCGACGGGTCGACGAGAGCCTGGAGCAGACGTTCGAGGTGGTGCCGGCCCGATGACACGACGCAACGCATTTGTTCGACGCCGCCGCCGACACGCGGTGGTCCTGGGCCTCGCGGTCGGCCTGCTCGCGCTCGGTGGCTGTCGTGCCCGCAGGTCGCAGAGCCCGGACTCCGACGACCCGGCGGTCGTGGCGGTCGCCCTGCGCAAGCAGCTCGACAAGGACCCGACGGACGTCGACGCGCGTCGGCAGCTCGCGCTGATCGAGTGGATTCACCTCGGGCAGCGCGAGTCGGCGCTGGGCCACGCCGCCAAGCTCGCGGCGACCGGCGACACCACCGGGCGCCTCATCCGGCTCGTCGCCGCCGATGCGCGCATGCAGTACGACGCGATCGCGCGCGAGGCCTACGCGTTGGTCGAGGCGGCCACCAAGGCCGATGCCGATCACTACGCCGACGTGGCGGCCGAGTTCGCCGCGCGTCGAATCCGGGAGCACCACGGGCGCCTCGCCGACGACGACGCTCGCTTCGTGGCGTTCTACGACGGCCTGGACATGTCGCGACTGCCGGTGGAGGTTCGCCAGCCCCTGGTCAGCCAGCGCGCCGCCATCGCGAGGCGCATGGGCAAGGACTACGCGCCGTACTACGACGCCGAAGGCTGCGTGCAGGACTGGAAGGTCGGGCCGGTGCAGGGCCAGCACGGCGCGCTCGACCTGTTGGAGATCGAGCCCGGCCCGCTGACCAGCGACGACGAGGCGGTGCTCGCCAAGCTCGCGTGTGTCGTGCGGGTCTGGAATCCCCAGGCCGCGCCCGGCGTGCGCCGGATGCAGGCGTATCTGAAGACGGGGGCGACGAAGCTGTCGCTGGAGCTCGGGGCGCAGATGGCCACGCGGTTCTGGCTCGACGGCAAGCCGCTGCACCGCACCGACGACACGGAGAAGTACCAGGCCGAGCGGGTGCGCTACGAGGTCGACGTGACCGCGGGCGTGCACACGATCGAGCTCGCGACGGCGATCGACGCGGAGCGAGCGTGGGTGCTCGTGCGCGCCACCGATGGCCAGGGCGATCCCGTCGCCGTGCTCGACGCGCCCACGGGGGCCGCCGGGTCGCTTTCGGGGCAGCCACGGCCGGTCGCCGACGATCCGCGCTGGGCCGAGAGCAGCCCGCTCGGCACCCCGTACGCCGCGCCGCTGCTGACGATCCTGCGGGTCGAGGACGCGATCGCGGACGGGGATCCGGACCGGGGCGAGCGCGTGTGGAGCCACGGACGCAGCGCCGCGTACGCCGACGAGGCTCCCTTTGCGGAGGGCAAGCTGTGGGCGGCCGAGCTGTGGCGGCTCGACGACTCGCGAGGCTCGACGGCCTCGCAAACGCGCCAGCGTCGGGCCCTGCGCGCGGCGATCTCGGCCGACCCCACCGTGGACGCGGCGCGTCTGCGGCTGCTGAAGATGCGGCTGTCGCGAGGCGAGGAGCAGGAGGTCGCCGAGGCACTCGGCAAGCTCAAGAAGGGACGGCTGCGGTCGGTCGAGGGCGAGCTGTTGCGCGAGCGCGTGCACCGGGCCCGGGGGGACGAGCACGCCGCCGACGCGGCGCTGGACCGAGCGGCCAAGCTCAACCCCGACGACTGCCGGGTGCTGATCGCCCAGCGGGCCCGGGCCCAGACGCGCGACGACGTACGTACCGAGGACGACGTCGTGGCCCGCATGGCGCCGTGTGCCGGCAGCCTCAAGCTACGAGCACGACTGGCCGAGCGCCGGGGCAAGCTCGACGAGGCCAAGGCGCTGTGGACCGAGGCGCTGGCGCGCGTGCCCGACGAGCTCGAAGCGCTCGAGGCCCTCGCGCGGCTCTCGGCGCTGACCGAGGACCACGCGACCGCCCAGGCGCACCTCGAGACGATCCTGGGCCTGAACCCGTACCGCGTCGGCAGCCACATCGCGATGGCCGACCTCGCGGCGTCGCGGGGCGAGGTGGACGCGGCGCGAGGTCACATCGAGCGGGCGCTCGTCCAGATCCCGTACGCGACCGCACTGTGGGAGGCCGCCCAGACCCTCGGCTTGGACGACGAGCTGCCGCGCTGGCGCATCGATGGTCTCGAGGCGCTGCGCGACTACCAAAAGTCCGGCGAGACCTACGAGGGCGTGCAGGAGGTGCTCGTGCTCGACCGCAGCGCCGTGCGCGTCTACCCCGACGGGGGACAGCGCCAGCTCGTGCACATCGTGGTCCACCTGCTGAGCAAGGAAGCGCTCGATCGCTACGGCGAGATGAACGTCCCCGACGGCGGTCGGCTCCTGACGCTGCGCACGATCAAGCCCGACGGCACGATGCTCGAGCCCGAGGTCGTCGCGGGCAAGGACGGCGTGAGCCTGCGCGAGCTCAAGGTGGGCGACTTCGTCGAGTACGAGTTCGTCATCGACCAGCCCGCGTCGCCGCAGCTGCCGGGCTACGTCGACGTCTCGACGTTCCGATTCCAGTCGTTCGACACGCCGTACCACCGCTCCGAGCTGTTGGTCGTCGCGCCGGCGGAGCTTCCGCTGCGCAGCGACCGTCGCAACGACCCGCCCGAGGAGGTCGTCAAAGAGGTCGAGGTCGGCGGGGCAAAGCTCGTCACGCGGTTCTGGCGGGCGGAGCGGGTGCCGCGATTGGGCGTGGAGCCGAGCGCGCGGCCGGTGCTCGAAGAGGTGCCCAGCGTGCACGTGTACACGCCGCTGCCGCTGCCGGCGTGGCTCAAGACCATGGCCAGCCAGATCCGCGAGGCCCAGCGCACCAACCCGGAGCTGCGCGCGCACACCCGCCGTCTGGTGGGCAAGAAGAAGGGGCGCAAGGCCAAGGTCCACCGGCTGTGGAGCTGGGTGGTCGACAACGTCGAGCCCGCGGGTGACCTCACCGTGCCCGCGACCGAGACCTTCGCGGCGAAGGCCGGCAACCGCCTGATGCTGCTGCGGGCCATGCTCAACGAGGTCGGGATCGAGTCGGAGCTGTGGCTGCTCAAGGACGCCTACGGTCCCAAGCCTCTGCCCGGCGGCCACCCGCTCGTGGAGATGTACGACGCGCCGATGCTCGCGGTGTCGATGGGGGAGGGCAAGCCACCGCTGCTGGTCAACACGGCCTCGGAGGTCATCCCCCTGGGCTACCTGGCCCCGGGCTACCAAGAGGCGCCCGCGCTGCGTCTGCCGTTGGACGGCGGGCGCACCGACGACGCGCAGGTCGTCACGCCCGATGCGCCGGCGAACCTGCGCGACGGCCGACAGTGGTCGCTGCGCATCGACCTGACCGCGGCCGGCGACGCGACGATCGAGGGCGAGCTGTCGCTGACCGGCATGGAAGCGGTGCGGTGGCGTCAGGCGCTCGACCAGTTCGACCGCGATCGGGTGCCCGACCTCTTCTTGGAGGCCGAGCTCGGCTGGCTTCGCGGGGCGTCGCTGTCGGATCTGACCATCGAAGGCGAGACCGACCTGCAGGCGCCGCTGCGGCTGCACTTTTCCGCGACGGGCTCCGGCCTGGGCGTGGCGCAGGGCGGGCAGAGGGTCGTGCAAGCCACGCCGATGCCGTTGTCGCTGTCGCCGGCGTACGCCTCGCTGCCCAAGCGCACCACGGGTCTGCAGATCCCGTACGCCCCGGACCAGCGCGCCCGCATCGAGTACCACCTCGACGGGGCGAAGTTCGACGACGTGCCCGAGGCCGTCGACCTGCAGACGGCCTACGGTCACTTCACGACGACGATCGTCGACGGTGGCAAGGGCCTGGGGCACCTCGTGCTCGAGGTCGACTCCACCCTGCAGACCGGCGTCGTCGAACCGTCCGCGTATCCGGGCTTGGCCGCGTTCGCCCAGTCGGTGGTGGCGGCCCAGCAGGGCGTGCTGCGGCTGCGCTGAGTCGCCGCCGCACGCCCCTGGCTCCGACTACGGCGGCGAGCCCTCGATCGTCGGCGAGTCGACGTCGCCGTCGTCGTGCGAGGGCGCCGAGATGCTCTCGCTGAGCGGGTCGTGGG
>CALBMM010000319.1 GCA_937896535.1 uncultured Pseudomonadota bacterium | reverse complement strand
GAAGAAGGCCACCAAGAAGAAGGCCGCCAAGAAGAAGGCCACCAAGAAGAAGGCCGCACCCAAGAAGGCCGCCAAGAAGAAAGCCACCAAGAAGAAAGCCACCAAGAAGGCTGCCGAGCAGGCCGCGCCCGAGAAGGCCGCGCCCAAGAAGGCCGCGCCCAAGAAGGCCGCGCCCAAGAAGGCCGCGCCCGCGCAGGCCGAGCCCGCGCAGGCCGAGCCCAAGAAGGCCGCACCCAAGAAGGCCGCACCCAAGAAGGCCGCACCCAAGAAGGCCGCACCCAAGAAGGCCGCGCCCAAGAAGGCCGCGCCCAAGAAGGCCGCACCCAAGCCGGCCGAGGTCGCGCCGCCGGGTCCGCCCAAGCCCGCCCCCATCCCGGCGCCCGATCCGGCCCCGCCGACGCCCGACGCCGCCGCCGACGAATCGTCCGCCGACGATGCCGGCGACAGCGACGAGGGTGGCGGCGACGACGGGGAGCCTGCGCCAGGAACGGGCCGTACCCGCTCCCATCTTCGGCCCGGTGACGCGGCGCCGGCATTTTCCCTCGCCGCCGACGACGGCAAGACCTACAGCCTCGCCTCGCTGCAGGGGCAACGCTTCGTGCTGTACTTCTACCCGAAGGACAACACGCCCGGCTGCACGCAGCAGGCGTGCGACTTCCGTGATCGACAGTCGGAGTTCGACGCAAGCGGCGTGACGGTGCTCGGTGTCAGCAGTGACTCGCTCAAGAGCCACGGCAACTTCCGCAGCAAGTACGACCTCGGCTTCCCGCTGCTGTCCGATCCCGATCGCAAGGTCGCCGATGCGTACGGCGCCCTCGGCGAGAAGAAGATGTACGGTCAGACGAAGATCGGCATCATCCGCAGCACGTTCGTCGTCGGCGCCGACGGCAAGGTCGAAGAGGTCTACTCGCCGGTGCGGGTGGCGGGGCACGTACAGAGCGTTCTCGACCAGGTCGCACGCGCTTGACCGAGGGGAGATCACGGTGAGGTGCCACTTTCGTGGGGCACCTCACCTGATTTGCCCGTGAGGAGCGCCCCGCCGACGAGCGTGGGCGCTATGCTCGATCGACCCCGATGGCACATGCGTCCAGCGTTGGCCTGCCGAAGATCGACGAGCATTCCGCGTCCGTCGTTCGGCTGCTGCGCTTGAAGGCGGACGCCCGGACGCAGCGGATGCTGCGGGCCTCGACCGACGACGACCACGCGTACGTCGACGTCCCGTCGCGGGAGAACGTCAGCGTCGGTGACGACGTGCGCGTCGAGATCGGCCTCGGTGCCCTGCGCGACGAGGTGGAGCTCGACGGACGGGTGCACGCGATCCTTCCGGCGCAGGGCGATGCTCCACCCACGGTCGTCATTCGGGTCGACGACGCCCATCGCAAGCGCGTCCAGTTCGCCGCCGACGTGCTCAAGGGCGACCGGGACGCCGCCAGCCGGATCCACCGACGCGTGCGTACCGATCTCGAGTGCCGCTGGACGCAAGGGACGTTCGAACATCAGTCGCGCGTGCTCGATCTCAGCCGCGGCGGTGCGTTCATTCGTAGCCAGTTCTGCCCGAAGATCGGGGCGCAGGTCGTCGTACAGCTGCCCGACGGGGCACGCCCGGCCCTGCGCCTGCACGCGGTCGTCTCCTGGGTGCGGCCCAGTGGCCCGCGAGGTGGGTTCGGGGTCAGCTTCCGACTCCGGGACCGCGGGCTCGCACAGCAGCTGCACCGGGTCCTGCGCGCCCAAGAGCGCGGCGCCGCTTCGCGATGACCCCCCTTTCGTTGCTCGCGCTGTCGACCGTCGCGTGGGCGGAGCCGGCCCCGCCCCCTGCCCCCGCTCCTGCTCCGGCGCCCGTCGTGCGCGTGGACGTGCGGGCGTACGGCGACGACTTGGCGGGCGCTCGCGCGGCGTGGGCGAGCGCCGCCGGCGACCAGGGGACGGCCGACACCGGCTCGGTGGTCGCGACGTTCGCGACGAGGACCGAGGCGCTCGCGTTCGCGATCGAGACGCTGACCGCGTCGTCGCTGCCGTGGGCCCCGCCGCAGACCACCGACGTCGCGGCGCCCACCCTCGCCGACGAAGTCCGACGTGCCCACGGCGTGCGCGTGCACGGCTTTTCGATCACCAGCGAACCGGACGCGCCGTGGCCGTCCGAGCCCCACCAGTGGCTCCCCCCCGAGGCGCCTTGGCATCGGGGCACGCTCGCGGCCACGTCCGCCCCGCTGTTTGCGGCGCCGGCTCCCCGCTTGCCGTCCGCCGGGCAGTCGCACGCGCGGGTCGAGCGCGACAGCGACGTGTTCGAGCTCGGCCACGTCGATCGGTGCGACGAGGCGGGCACGTGCCTGCGGTGGTCGCAGATCGTCACCCGCGACGGCGACGCCTTCACGGGTGGCTACGTGCCCGCGTATCTGTTCGTCCCGCGCGCGGACTGGGTGCCTTCGGCGACCGACCTGCCGCGCGCGCAGCTGCGCCCCTCGACCCTCGGCCGCGGCGAAGCGACGTGGGTGCTGTGGGTGCGGCTGCCCGACGGCACGCTGCACCAGCACACGCTGACGGTACCGACGACCACCCCCGATCGATGGCCCGCGGCGTCGCTGACCGTCGACGGCACGACGGCCACGGTCGAGCTCGGCCAGACGCAGCGCCAGCTGGTCCTCGACGCGAGCTTGGACGCCCGCCCCGAAGACCTGTGACTCACGGCGTAGGCGCCGGGGCGAACGGCTGCTCGACGGCCGGGCCGACGCGCAGCGCCACGAGCAACCCGCGATTGGACACGGCGTACAGCCGCTGACGCACCGGGTCGAACACCGGCGTGCCACTCATGCCGCTGCCCGTGCGCAGCTGCGCGAGCATCTCGCCATCGTCGTAGTCGAAGGCCAACAGCCCGATCTCGGAGTGCGTCACGAATACCGTGTCGTCGACGACGATCGGGATCGAGACGACGCCCGGATCGGCGACGGCGCGCCAGCGCATCGTTCCCGTCGGGTCCAGGCTGACGATGCCCTCGAGCGACGACGCGACCAGCAGGGCACCATCGGGACCACGCACCACGCTGCCGGCGCCCCGCAGCGGCATCATCCAGCGCTGGCTGCCGTCTTCGATCGACAGCGCGTACACGCCGGTCGACTGGCCGGTCACGTAGACCTCGCCGCGCGTGGTGTCGACCAGCGGCGTGGAGTCGCAATCGACGAAGTCGCCGCCGGTGTCCGGTGCCACCGAAGCGATCCACAGCGCCTCCCCCGACGTCGCCCCGAGGGCCGCGACCTTGCCGTTGGAAAAGCCCGTGTAGACCACCCCCGCCTCGTCGCCCGTGGGATTGGGCACGTAGGTCAGACCGGCGTGCCCATAGACGGTGAAGTCGTTGACGAAGTCCTGCTCGTACTGCCACCGCCAGGCGCCGGAGCGCAGGTCGAGCGCGTAGACCTGATCGCGGGAGTTGACGAAGAAGACGACGCCATCGGCGACGACCGGCGCGTTGTGAACCCGGCCCGGCGTCTCGTAGACCCACTTCGTCTGCCGGTCGGCGAGGTCGAGCGCATGGATCGCGCCGTTGTCGGTGCCGATGAGCAGCAGCTCGAGCTCGCCGTCGCCGGTGTCGACGCGCGTTGCGACCGGCGGGCTGCTGACGGCGCCGCCCAGCGAAGTCTCCCACTCGACGCCACCGTCGTCGTCGCGCAACGCGAGCACGGTGCCTTCGCGGCTGCCCACGTAGACGAGGCCACGATCGGGATCGGGCGTTGCGGCGCCGAACTCGTCGGGCCGCAGCACGAAGTTGTCGGGCACCGTGACCTGCTGCGTGAAGTCGACGGTGGCGACGGCCCGTGCGCCGTCGCTGCCCTGGCGGTGGATCCGAACGACTTCGTCCCGCGGACGGCACGCGGGGAGCACCGCGACGAGCGCGGCCATCACCCACGCGGCGCGCGGCATCACTGGCCCAGGACTCCGGGCGGCAGTTCCAGACCCGGCGGCAGGCCGGACGGCGCCTGCGGCAGGTCGGCCACGGCGTCGGGAGCCAGCTCGCGCAGCCGCTCGATCACCTGGTCCTTGGCGACCGATTCCTGGTCCAGCGGATACTCCTGCGCGTACTGGCGATACACAGCCGTGGCGTCCTCGGTACGCCCGAGCGCCTCGAGCAGGCGGCCTTTGTGCCACATCGCCTGGTCCCGATAGAAGTCGCCGGCCTCGTCGCCCGCGAGCACCTCGGCCTGAGCCAGCGCCCCTTCGCGGTCGCCCTGGGCTTCCTTGGCGAGCAGCACGCCCTCGACGGCGAGGAATGCGAGCGGATGCTCCGGGCGCCCCTGGAGGAACGACTCGTAGCTGGCCTGCGCATCGGCGAAGGCACCGGCCCGCATGTGCCGCGACGCCCGCAGCAGGTCCGCGATCGTGTCCGCGGACGAGTCCGGCGCACTGTCGGCCAGCCCCGCCAACGCGCCGTCGATCTTCGCGGCCAGGTCGGCCTCGTCCTTGGCCAGCGGCACGGGAGCGGGCCGCACGCGCTCGGCCATCAGGGCATCGAGGTTCGGCTCCACGACCCCGCGGGCCTGGTACTCGGCGGCGGCGGCGAGCATCTTGGTCTGGTCGGCGACCGTCTGCTCCTTCTTGCCGCTCCACCAGATGTAGCCGCCCACGCCACCGGCGACGAGCGCGACCAGCCCGAGCAGCAGCGGCGCCTTGTTGACCGCGCCGCGGCCCGCCTTGCGGACGTTGTCCTGGAACGCGTCGGTCTCCTCGCCGACGGGCGCCTTGCGCTTGACGCGGGCGCGGTTCCACTTGGGCAGGTCCCGGCGCTCGTCGCCCTCGTCGGACGCCTTGGACTCGCCTTCGGCCTGCTTGCTCGCGACGGCCTGCTTGGCCTTGGCGCGCGCCTCGGCGAGGGCACGCTCTTTGGCGGCGGCCTTCTTGTCGTCGGTGGCGGGCACCGCGTCGGCGTCGGCGTCGTCCCCCTCGTCGTCGCGCGCATCCGCGTCGCCGGCGTCGCCGTCGGCGTCCTCGTCCGAATCGTCGGCTGCGGCAGCTGCCTCGTCGACGTCGTCGTCACCGTCGTCACCGTCGTCGCCCGTGGATCGGACGACGTCGGTCGACGCGGACGCGTCCTCGTCGTCGCTCACCGATGCGGGAGGGGCGTCTTCGGAGTCGTCGGCGCTCGGGTCGCGCTTGTCGTCGTCTTCGGCCACGGCAGCGGCGGTTGTCTACTCCAAGCGCCCTCCGGCTGTCCACCGGGCTGGGGTATAACGGGGAGCAAGTGGGCGTTCGGGCATGCATGGTGGCGCTCGCCCTGGCGGCGTCGGCCCCTTGGCCCACCGCGCAAGCGGGCGATCCGGACGAAGAAACGCCCCGAATGGCGGCGCCGGACGGCCAGCCGCAGCCCGACACGCGGCGCCGCGATCTGCCCGTGACCGGCGACAACTCCACGCGACGTCGCTTCGCGCTGACCGTGATGCCGGTCTACGCCGCGTTTCGCGTGCCCTTCTTGGGCCGCCCCGAGGGGGCCACGCGCGGTGGCGGCGTGCAGTTCGAGGCCGACATGCACCTCATCCGGCCGGTCTGGCTGCGGCTGTCGGTCTCGCACACGGCGCACCGGTTCAACGACGAGTTCGCCCGCGACGCCGACGAGCGGATCGTGCAGACGGCCGGGCGCGGCACGCTGCAGGCCACCGCGGTGGGTCTCGGCCTCGTGTACGGGCTCGACCTCGGGCGCGTCATGCCGCTGATCGAGGCCGGTGTCGGCGGCCTGTGGCTGCGGGCACCCGACGCGGTGGCGGACGGACAGCTCGGCGGCGCGTGCTTGGACAACGGCGGCTGCGACACGGGCCTTTTCTGCGCCCCGGCCGACAACGTCTGCCGCCCCTCCACGATCTTGCAGGCGCACGGCGGCATCGGGCTCGACGTGCTGCTCGGCGATCGCTGGAGCGTGGGCGCGAGCCTGCGCTACTTCGCGTTGCTGCTGACGCCGACGACGTTCCCGATCTACCTGACGACGGGCGCCCGCGTCGGCCTGCGCTTTTAGCCGCCCCGCCCCTGGCGGCGGCTGCCACCCGGCAAAACGGTCGACGACACGCGCCGCGGCGGCGCCCGAGATCGGCGCCCCATTAACGCGAAAAGGCCCCCCTTGGGGGGCCATCCGCGGGGCGCTACAGCCAGTCCCAGCATTAACGCGAAAAGGCCCCCCTTGGGGGGCCATCCGCGCTCGTCGCGGTTGCCAAGCACCCCGCCGGTCGCGGGGGGCTACAGCTAGTTCAGCTGCGGGCAGTCGATGGCTTTTTGCGACGACAGCTGGCAGGTCGCCTTGACCGCCGTGCCGCCCGGCGCGGGGAAGCCCTCGCGACGCTTGAGGATGAACTCGAGGTTCCAGCCCTCGTTCGCGCAGAAGTCGGACATGTCGTCGCCGTCGTCCTCCGTGCTATCGAACTCGCGAGCATTGCTCGTGTTGAGCGCACCGTCGACCAGGGCCACGAAGCAGACGTTGATGTCGTCGCTGGGGAAGTCGTTGGTGTCGCCGACGCACTGCGGCACGGTCGTGGTCTCGAGGCCGCCGCCCTCCTGCGGCGCTTCCTGAATCAGGTTGCACTGCGGGTCGAGGATGGTGGATCTGGTGTCCGTCTATGGCATTTATGGGCGCATGCTGGC
>CALBMM010000318.1 GCA_937896535.1 uncultured Pseudomonadota bacterium | reverse complement strand
TCCATCTCGATCCAAAACGACACACCGTGCGCGGCGAGTGTGCGGCTCAGACACGGTTGGTCGTCACACCGGGCGGCGCGGGCGGCCACATCGTCTCCGGCCCGGCCGAGACCGGCCCCATGCGCCGCCTCGGCCATGCGCCCCTCGATCCGCTCGAGATCCGCGTCACTGACCGCAGACGTGGCCGCGGGCGCGATCCAGACGGGTGTCGGCGCCGGGGACAGGGACGATGCGAGGACCGCCCCGAGCAGCAAACCCGAGATCATGAGGAGGGATCGGTGCAGCCCTCGTGCCACGGCGGCTCGGCCCCGCGCTTGCAAGACGGAGCACCGTGAGAATCGGGGCCATGTTCGAACGCGCAGCGCATCCTCGTAGGGAGATCGATCCGTCGTCGCCCGCGACGCTCCTTGGTCTCGCCACCGCCCGCGCACGGACGCAGGACAAGGACACGACGCGGGTCGACGCGGCCACCATCGAACACACGCTCCTCGGCCCCGTCCCGCCCCCGGCGGGCGCGAGCACGGCCGCGACCGAGCAGGACCACGCGCACCGCGTCGCACCGCCGGACACGGACGTGGGCGACGGCGATCCGGCGCCCCGGGCGACGATCGACGACCCGAGCTCGACCCGCATCGCGGCGAGCCTTCCGTCCGACGAGCCGTCGTCGACGCGGGCGCCACGGCTGTACCCGGGTGCGACGATCTCCGGCACCCGTCTGCGGGTCGACGGCTGGCTCGGCGAGGGCGCGTCCGCCGTGGTGTACCGCGGCGAAGACGTCGATCTGCAGCGCAAGCTCGCGATCAAGGTGCTGCGACACGTGCCCGATGCGGAGGCCCGCGAGCGCTTTCTCGAGGAGGCCCGCACGACCGCGCGCCTGCACTCGCCGTTCATCGCCGAGGTCGCCGAGTTCGGCACGCTCGCCGATGGCCGCCTGTACTACGCCATGCGGCTCGCCGAGGGACGCAACCTCGCCCACGCGTTGCGCGACGGTCCCCTGCCGCTGACGCGCGTGTTCGCGATCCTGCGCATGGCGTGCAAGGCGATGGCCGAAGCGCACGACGCCGACATCGTCCACCGCGATCTCAAGCCCGCGAACATGGTGCTCGAGCGCACCCACGGCAAGGACCGATTGATCGTGCTCGACTTCGGGATCGCCAGCCGCGTCGGCGTGCAGTCGCCGCGGCTGTGCGGCACCCCGCACTACATGGCCCCGGAGCAGATCCGCGGCGAGATGCTCGACGGCCGCGCCGACATCTACGCGCTGGGCTGCTGCGCGTACGAGATGTTGTGGGGCCGGCCGCTCGTCGAAGGAGCCTCGACCGACGACGTGCTCGCCGGTCACCTCGAACCCGGACCGATCGACTTCCCCGAGCCACCCGACGGCCCGAAGATTCCGCCGGCCATGCGCGCGGTCATCGAGCGCTGCGTCGCGCTCGACCGCGACGATCGGTATGCGTCCGCCGCCGAGCTCGAGGCCGCGCTGTGCGAGGCCCAGATCTCCGCCGGCGTTCGCTGCTCCACCGACTACCTCGAGCCACCGGAGGTCGACCCCAGGCGTCGGGAGGCGATCGTGACCGCCCTCGTGCGACGCCGACGTCGAGGATGGCTGCAGCGGGGGGTCGTCGCCGCGGCCATCGCTGCCGTCGCGCTCACGGGCGCCAGCTTCGCCGCCGCGGCGCACGACGACGACGTGGCGCTGGCGTCGGCCCAGGCGTCCGAGCAGATCGACGAGATCGAGGCCCAGGCGATCGACGCCGCCGAGCACGGCGTGTTCGTGTACCCGCTGCCGGAGTCCGACCGCGCGACGGCCTACGCGACGATCCTGCGCCTGGAGCGTTGGGACGGCGTGGGTCGCACGCGGGCGCAGGAGCGTGCCCAGTGGCTGCGTACCGACTTTGCCACCCGGCTCATCGCGTACGGCGACCACGCGTGGGACGACCCGATGACCCGTGGCTACGCGCGTGACTACTACGCCCAGGCGCTCGTGCTCGATCCGCACAATGGTCGGGTGCGTGACCGCGTGGGCATGACCACCGGTGAGCTCGCCGAGCTGCGCCACAAGGCCGAGACCGAGGCGTTCTCGGCCGGCGAGCTCGAGGCCGCCGAAGCGCTCGTGGACTTCTCGCACCCGGAGTCCAGCGACGACGACGAGACCGACGCGCGGCGGACCAGGCCGCCCCGCTCGCGCGCGCGCAAGGTCGTCGCCGACCCCGCCCCGAGCCCCGATGCGGAACGCGACGATGACGTCGCCCTCGACGACGCGACGCACCGGCAACCCGGTACCGCGCGACGGTTCGTTCGCCGGGGACGGCGGGCATTGACCCGGGGAGATCGCGCCCGCGCCCGCGAGATGTTCGAGAAGGCGATCGACCACGACCCTGCCAATGCGGCCGCCTACGCCGGCCTCGCCGACGCCTACTTCGAGTCGGGCCAGCACGAGCGTGCGCTGCACTTCGCGAAGATGGCCGCGCGTCGGTCCCCCAACAGCGCCGAGCACCGGCTGCGCCTCGGCGACTCGTACCTGCGCGTGGGCCGACGCGCGCGCGCCCGCGAGCAGTACGAGCGTGCGGTCGCGTTGGGTTCGCGGGTCGCCGCGACTCGCGTCGCCCAAATCGGCGGCTGAGATCGGAACGTTCGTCGCCCATGTCCACCGCCGGTGCCCGCTTCATCACGTTCGTCGTGTCGACCGCGCTCGCGGGCGGCTGCGTGGCCGACAACGACCGCTGGGATCCGCCCGACGACGCCGCCGGCAGCACGGGCGGGCAGCCCCACCGCGACGACACGGACGAGCCCGACACCGACGCCTCCTCCGACGACGCGACCACGGACCCGGCGGGTGGTCCCGACGCCGCCATCGAGGCGTGTCTCGAGATGGAGCTCGCCGCGTGCGAGCAGGACGCGACGATCGTCTGCGCCGACGTTCGTGAAGACGCCGCGCACTGCGGTGCGTGCTTCCACGACTGCACGCAGTACGGATCCGACAAGTGTCGCGACGGCGTGTGCGAGTGCCCGGGCAAGTGGGGCGCCGTCTGCGAGGGCACGTGCATGGACACCCGAAGCGATCCACGGCACTGCGGGATCGGCTGCGCCGACTGCGAGGCCACGCTGGGGACCGGCGCGACCTGCAAAGACGGCGAGTGCCGCCCGCCGGACGAGGACTGACTCGCGAGCCCCCTCTGCGGGCCCGATGACCTTCGCGTCGCGCCCGTGGCCAAGCTCCGGGCCGGGGTGTATGTTCGTCGGCCAAACGCTGGGGGTGGCCCTCGCACGATGCGAACGGTCTGAGACAGTCCCCTTGAACCTGATCCGGGTCATGCCGGCGGAGGAAAGCGTGCGATGAGCGACGATACGAACAAGCAAGACCAACAGTCCCGCCCCAAGCGACACCTCTCGATCGCCGACGATGGCACCGATGCGGTGCGTCCCCTGCCCCCGGTCTCCGAGCATTTCCCCTCGAGCAAGAAGGTTCTCGAGTCGGACCTGCAGGTTCCCTTCCGCGAGATCGAGCTGACGGGTGGCGAGCCGCCCCTGCGCGTCTACGACACGACCGGTCCCGAGGGTATCGACGTGCGCCAGGGTCTGCCCAAGCGCCGCCAGGCCTGGATCGACGCGCGCGCCAAGACCTCCGACGGCAACCACAGCCAGATGCACTACGCGCGGCTGGGCGTGGTCACCGAGGAGATGCGCTTTTGTGCGATCCGCGAGGGGGTCGAGCCGGAGTTCGTGCGATCGGAAGTCGCCCGCGGGCGCGCGATCATTCCCGCGAACGTCAACCACCCCGAGAGCGAGCCGATGATCATCGGCCGCAACTTCCTGGTGAAGATCAACGCCAACATCGGCAACTCGGCCGTGTCGTCGTCGATCGAGGAAGAGGTGGAGAAGCTGCAGTGGGCCACGCGCTGGGGCGCCGACACGGTGATGGACCTGTCGACCGGCGACAACATCCATCAGACCCGCGAGCACATCATCCGCAACTCGCCGGTGCCGATCGGCACGGTGCCGATCTACCAGGCGCTCGAGAAGGTGGACGGCCGCGCCGAGGAGCTGACGTTCGAGATCTTCCGCGACACGCTGATCGAGCAGGCCGAGCAGGGCGTGGACTACTTCACGATCCACGCCGGCGTGCGACTGCCGTACATCCCGTTGACGGCCGATCGCGTCACGGGGATCGTCTCGCGCGGCGGCTCCATCCTGGCCAAGTGGTGCCTGCACCACCACCAGGAGAACTTTCTGTACACGCACTTCGAGCGCATCTGCGAGGTGATGAAGAAGTACGACGTGTCGTTCTCCCTCGGCGACGGGCTACGCCCCGGATCCATCGCCGACGCCAACGATGCGGCGCAGCTGTCGGAGCTCAAGACGCTCGGCGAGCTGACCGAGATCGCGTGGAAGCACGACGTGCAGGTCATGATCGAAGGTCCGGGCCACGTGGCCATGGACAAGATCAAGGAGAACATGGACCTGCAGCTGGAGTACTGCCACGAGGCGCCGTTCTACACGCTGGGTCCTTTGACCACCGACATCGCCCCGGGCTACGACCACATCACGTCGGCGATCGGCGCCGCGATGATCGGCTGGTTCGGCTGCGCGATGCTCTGCTACGTCACGCCCAAGGAGCACCTCGGGCTGCCGAACAAGAAGGACGTCAAAGACGGCGTCATCGCCTACAAGATCGCCGCGCACGCGGCCGACGTGGCCAAGGGTCACCCCGGCGCGCAGGCCCGCGACGACGCTCTTTCCAAGGCGCGGTTCGAGTTCCGCTGGCACGACCAGTTCAACCTGTCGCTGGACCCCGTGACCGCGCGGGAGTTCCACGACGAGACGTTGCCGGCCGAGCCGGCCAAGGCGGCGCACTTCTGCTCGATGTGCGGCCCGCACTTCTGCTCGATGAAGCTGACGCAGGACGTCCGCGACATGACGGCCGAAGAGGCGGAAGCCGGCATGAAGGAGAAGGCCGCCGAGTTCCGCGAGCGCGGCGGGGAGTTGTATCTGCCCGCCGACGCCGCGAGCGAACCGGCGCAGTGACGTGAACGACACGCCAGCCGCCGAGCCCGACGCCCGTCGGGCCTTGCCGGAGATCGCGTGGGCGCTGATCGGCCCCCTCGCGGGCGTGCTCGTCGTCCTCCCCGAGCTGAAGATCCTCGGGGCGAGCGTCGGCGTCGCGTGGGTCGTGGCCACGCTCGCCGCGGCGGTGGGACTGGCGGCCGGGACGTGGATCGGCCTGGTCGAGACCGCCGTCGGCCGCAACCCCCGACGCGTGGTCACGGCGGCGGCGCGGGCCGTCGGCGTGGTCGTCATCACCGTACCGGTCGCGGCGAACCTGTTCGAAGGTGCATTCGCGGCGACGCTGCCCGGCGCCAAGTGGGGCCATCTATGGGTGCCCGCGCTCGCCGGTCTCGGCGGGTTCGTCGGGCTGTGGCTGCTGGCCCCGCACGTGCGCACCGCCCGACGGCAAGTCCTGCTCGCGGTGGCACTGCTGATCGCGGTGGTGGCGACCGATTGGGTCAACCGTCACGTCAAGCGCACCGAGTACCCGGACGTGCACGTGTTTCTCGTCGTGGTCGAGATCATCGGCCTCGCCCTCGCGATCGGCTTGGCCCTGCCCGGCCGGCTGCGCGGCTGGGTCGGCGGCCGGGTGGCGATCGTCACTGCCGGCATCGGGGCGATGGCGATCGTCATCTGTGCAACGGTCGCCATCGGCACCGGGCTGTCGGACCGCGACGATCGCTGGGTCCTCGCCACGGAGGGGATGCACGGCCGGATGCTCGTGCGCCTGGCCCGGGCCGCGCTCGACGGCGACGACGACGGCTACGCGCCGGTGCTCGGCGGTGGCGACTGCAACGACGACGACGCCGAGATCCACCCCGGCGCGCGAGAGGTCGTCGGCAACGAGATCGACGAAAACTGCGACGGGGTGGTGGCGTCGGGCAAGGTCGCGGCGCGGGTACAGGCCGAGCGCCAGGAGCGAGAGCTGACGCTGGCCCAGTGGCGCGAAGGTCCGCAGGTTCAGGCGCTGCTGCAGCGCACGCCCGCGATGAACGTGCTGCTCGTCACGGTGGATGCACTGCGGGCCGACGTGCTGACCGACACACCCCACAACCGGGCGCAGTTTCCCAACTTCTTCGCGCTCGCCGACGAGGCACGCTGGTTCGACCACGCGTTCTCGCCGTCGGCGGGCACGGACCTGTCGATGACGGGTCTGATGACGGGGCGCATCGATCCGTTCGTGCCGGAAGCGACGCCCCTGGCCGAGGTGATGGAGGGCTCGGGGCGACGCGTCTACGGAGTGATCCCTTCGGAGGTCATTCGCTACGTGGGCAAGGCGCTGCTGACCCGCGGACTCGCCGACTACAGCAAGCTCGTCAACGACGCCGGCCAGCGCGACGTGGGCAGCTACACCACTTCGCACCGGACCACCGAGCTCGGGCTCAAGCACCTCGACATCCACCTGGTCGAGCAGCCCGAGACGCCGTGGGCGCTGTGGGTGCACTACTTCGACGTTCACGAGCACCACGAGGTCAAGCTCTCGGACGAGCACCTGTCGCGGATCCGCACCGGCGACGACAAGCCGAGCAAACTCGACAAGTACCGGCTCACCGTGCAGCTCGTCGACGAGCAGATCGGCGTGCTGCGCCAGACGCTCGTCGAGCGCGGGCTGTGGGACTCGACGATCGTGATCTTGGCCAGCGACCACGGCGAGGGCCTCGGCGAGGACCCGCGCCTGCCCGACAATCACGGGCGCTTCGTCTACAACGCGCTCACCCACATTCCGCTCGCGATCCGCATCCCGGGCGTGAGCGCGCAGCGCTTCGAGGCCGCCGTGTCGCTGCTGGACATGTACCCCACGGTCCTCGAGTTGCTCGGTCGCCCGGTGGGCCACAACGACGGCATCAGTCTGGTGCCGTTTCTCGTCGACGGAGCGCCCGAGGCCCTCACGACGACCGCCCGCCCGATCGCGCTCAACGAGACCGACCAGTTCGGGCTGGTGATGTGGCCCCACAAGTTGCTGGTGCGGCGCGAGGACAATCTCGTCGAGCTGTACGACCTGACGCGAGACATGTCCGAGCACAGCGACCTGTCGACGCAGGACAAGCAGCGCGTCAACGACTTGTTGAGCATCTACGCGGCGCTACCGGCGGTCACGATCGACCGTACGCGCAAGGGCCGACGCGAGCGCGAGCAGGCCGTCGCCGACGAAGAGTGAGGCGGATCAGCTCATGTTCGCCGCGACGACGAACGACGCCGGCGGCGGCTCGCCCGACGCCAGCATTCGACGCGCGCGCTCGATCTTGATCTCGGCGAGCGCAGGGCCGAGCTCCCGGTCGGTCTCGACGAAGTGCCGCAGCAGCGTGCCCTGCAAGGGAGTCCGCTGCGCGACCACCTCGTACAGCTCGTCGAGCACGCCGGCGATCCGCGGCTCGACATCGCTGGACGCGGCCTCGCGTTGCGTCCGGGCCGAGGGCTTGACCTCGGCACACGCCGCCGCCACGTCGCCTTCGCCGATGAGCTCGAGCGCGAGCGCGACGTAGTGCTGCGGATCGGCGAGCACTTGCTCGTACGTCTGCAGCATCAGCGGGTAGCCGCGCTGGTGATGGTCGCGCAGCAGCGAGAAGTTCTCGTGCCACCACTCCAGATGGGCCGGGACCCGAAGCGGCGCCTCGGTCTCGGGAGCCTCGGCGGCGCGTTGCTCGTCCTCGAGGGCCCACAGCCGGGTCACCGACGCCGCGTAGTCCTGCCACCGACGCACGTTGGCGACGACGCCGTCGATGAACGCGAGCTCGGTTCGCACGACGCCGGGCACGAACACCTTGACGACCTGGCCGCGGGTCTGCTCGGCCCGCAGGTAGTTGCCCGTCTGCGGATCCGGATTGGTGCCGAAGAAAATCCCGTCGCGGTACGGGCCTTCGAAGAAGCCGTGGGGGTTCGCATCACGCAGCGCCCCCTGCCCCCAGTTCTTGGGAAACTGCGAGCCGAGCACGGGTAGCCCGGCCGCGTGCAGGACCTGCATCCACATCGACGTGCCGCTGCGCTTCGTTCCCGAGACGACGAACATGGCCACGATCGTACCGGAGCCGGCCCGCGAGTGGAGCACCCAAACCGACCCGGACCCCTGTCGAACTACGGGAACCTACACCTCCGATCGGGAACGTCCCTACCAGGAGGTCACGAGGCGTCTTTGGGACGACGCCCGACCCCCGGGAACGGAACGCTCGCAATGAACAAGAAGATCCGCACCAACAAGAAGCTCTCGCTCAACCGCAAGGCCATCCGCGTCCTCGACGACGCCGACATGCAGAAGGCCGCGGGCGGCTTCTCTGCCTGGCCGACCGGCTTCAACTGCCCCGACTCCCCGGCGTCCGCCTGGCCGACCGGCTTCAACTGCCCCGACTCTCCGGCGTCCAACGCCAACTGGGGTGGTGGCTACGGCGGCGGCTGGGGCGGTGGCTACGGCGGCGGCTGGGGCGGCGGCTACGGCGGCGGCTGGTACTGAGCGAAGACGTCCTCGTCTGCGCCGCTCGGCCCGTGCCCGGGCGAGCGGCCAGGCGCGCTACCGTGGCCGCGATGCCCCACGACGCGACTCGCCGACCGCACGCCAAGCGTCCACGCTGGCTGGTCGGTGAGTCGTTTTGCGTTCGCACCCCCGCCCTGCCGCTGCACACGATCGCCGCGGCGCCCGGACGCGAGCACGACGCCTGGTTGCGCGACGCCCAGGACGATCCGTGGTTTGCCGAGGCGCTGCGCCTGGCCTCGAAGGGTTTGCCCGAAGTTCCCGAGCACGTGACGGCACATGCGGCCCGCGGCGCGACCGACGACCCGGCCACGCTCGCGATCTTTCGCTACGTCTGCCGCATGGCGGGACGTGCGACCCCGTTCGGCCTGTTCGCGTCCGTGGGCGCGGGTGACTTCGGCGCGAGGACGCAGTGGACGCCCGCGACGAAGACGTGGCGTCGCACGCGAGTCGACAGCGGCCGGCTCGAGCGCTGGTGCGCCGCGCTGTCGAGCGTGCCGCAGGTCGCAGCCGTACTGACGTATCGACCTTGCGATGCGTGCTGGGTCGCCGGCCCGCACCTTCGCTACATCGACGCGGTCGCCAAGTCGGATGCGTGGCACTTCGGTCTGGCGGCGGTCGACGACGATCCGATGCTCGGATCGCTGCTGGCGTGGGCGCGCGATGGCCGAAGCTGGGACGAGCTCGTGGCGTACGTGGGCGCCGAGGCCGATGCGACGCCGCAGGAGGCGAGCGAGTATGTCGGCGAGCTGGTCGAAGCCAGGCTGCTGGTGAGCGATCTTCGCCCGCCGATCACCGGCGACGATCCGCTCGGCGTCGTGGCCGAGCGCGCCGCGGCCGAGAGCGCGCCCGCCCAGCTGCGCCCGTTGGCCCAGCTCTCGGACGCCCTGCGCGCCCTCGATGCGTCGGGGCGGCCCGCGACCGTCGACGACCACGCCGCGATCGTGGAGCTTCTGCCGCCGCCGCTGCGCGCCGAGCCGTGCAGCCGGTTGTTTCACGTCGACCGTTTCGACGACGCCGACGTGGTTTTGCCGCGCGGCGTGGCCCGGGTGGTGACCGAGGCGGTCGAGGTGCTGGCACGCCTCGAGCCGGCGATCCCGACGGCCCTCGACGAGTTTCGCGACGCCTTTCTCGCCCGCTACGAGGCGCAGACCGTGCCGCTGCTGCAGGCCCTCGACGAGGAGTCCGGCATCGGCTTCGGCGCACCGCTGGACGCGACGGTCTCGCCGTTGTTGGCCGGGCTGCCGCTGCGTCGGCCAGCCTCGGCGGGGATCGAGGCCTTCTGTGCGGCCGATCGGCACAAGCTGCGGCGGCTGCAGCAGGCGTCGGCGCAACGCGACACGTGGACCCTGACCGAAGCCGATCTCGCCGCGCTGACGCCTCCGCGTCCGCTGCGACTGCCGGACCAGGTCGGGGTGCTCGCCACGGTGCTGGCCGAGGACGCCGCGGCCGTCGACGAGGGGCGGTACCGTCTGTTCGTTCGCGGGGTCGAGGGTCCTTGCGGCGCGCGACTGCTCGGGCGCTTCGCCGATGCGGACCCGCGGATGCGGGCGCTGATGCGCGCGCACGTGGAGGCGGAAGCCGCCGCCGATCCCGAGGTCGCGTTCGCCGAGATCGTGCACGGCCCCGGCGGCCGCACCAACAACGTGGTGCATCGGCCGGTCGTGCGCGCCTTCGAGATCCCCTGCTTCGGCCGCTCCGGGGCGCCCGCGGATCGCCAGATCCACCTGCACGATCTCGACGTGGCGGTGGTGGAGGGCCGCGTCGTGCTGTGGTCGCGTCGGCTCGGCCGCGAGGTGCGGCCGCGCATGAGCACCGCCCACAACCCCGCCGGCGGCCTGGGGATCTATCGCTTCCTCGTCAGCCTCTCCAAGCAAGGCGGATCCGGCGCGGCGTGGAGTTGGGGACCGCTGCGGTCGGCACCGTGGCTGCCGCGGGTGACCGTGGGAAGGTGCACGCTGTCGCGTCAGACGTGGAACCTCGGAGCCGACGACCTCGCGCGTGTCGCCGGCGCCGACGACGTGGCCCGACTCGCGGCCGACGAGCGGTGGCCACGATGGGTCTGCCTCGTCGATGGCGACAACGAGCTGACCTTCGACCTGCAGCTGCCCGTCGCCCGCGCGGCGCTCGCCCAGGCGATCGGCGGCAAGCCCCACGCGTGTGTCGTCGAACAGCTCGCCGACCCCTCGCAGCTGATCGCGCGCGGTCCGGGCGGTGCCCGCCAGCACGAGATCCTGTTCACGGCCCGGCGCAGTCGACCCACGGTCGCGGCGGTGCGCCCGACGCCGCGACTGCCGTCTCCGGTGGAACGCACGTTCCCACCGGGCTCGCCGTGGCTGTACGCCAAGATCACCGCGAGCCCCGCGACGGTGGACGAGCTGCTCGCCCGCATCGTCGTGCCGCTCACGCACGGGCCGGCGCGGGGCATGCCGTGGATGTTCGTGCGGTTCGCCGAGCCGTCGGGCAGCGGTCGGCCGGCGTGGCAGCTGCGGCTTCGCGTGCACGGGGAACCGTCGCAGCTGATGGGCGCGGTGGCCCCCGCATTGCTCGGCGCCCTCGCCCCGCTGCAGCGCGCCCAGCTGATCTCCGACGTCGGCCTGCACACCTACGAGCGCGAGGTCGAACGCTACGGAGGCCCGGCCGGGATCGAGCTGTGCGAACGGATCTCCTGCGCGGACAGTCGGACCGTGGCCGAGCTGCTCACCGACCCGCTCGCCGAGGACGACGGACCGTCGCGATGGGCGGCCACGTGGCTCGGCATCGATCGCCTGCTCGCCGACTTCGAGCTGCCGCTGCCCGACCGCATCGCGATGATGGAGGCCGGCCGTGACCTGCTCGGCCCCGAGCACGGCCTGGACCGGACACTGCGTCGCGCCCTCGGTCAACGAGCCCGCGACGTGGCCGAGGCGCGCGAAAGGTTCGCGGGGTCTTCGGCGGGCGCGGCGGCTCGCGCGGCCTTCGATCTCCGCACGGCCGCGATCCGGCCCCTCGCGGCGCAGCTGCGACAACGTGCCGCCGCCTCGGCCTTGACGCGGAGCTTGCCCAATCTCGTCATGTCGCTCGTCCACATGCACGTCAATCGGATGTGTCGCTCCGACGCACGCGCCCACGAGCTCGTGCTCTACGACCTGCTGCGCCGCGACTACGCGACGCGCGTGGCCCGGGGACTCCCATGACCGCGTACATCGAAGGTGAACGAGCCCGCACGGCCGCAGACGCGGTGGCGAAGATCCTCGCGGACGTCCAGGGCGCCCTCGCGTCCGAACCCGCCGCGTCGCCCTCTCGCGCGGCCGAAGCGGCCCTGCTGTGCGCCTACGCCGGCGAGGCATTCCCCGGCATCGTGGCCGACGACCGGGCCGAGCAGCTGCTCGAGCGCGCGATCGATGCGCTGGGCGCGGGAGCGTGTCCGATGCGGCTGCACGAAGGCGTCGCCGGCGTGGCGTGGATCGTCGATCACCTGGTCGGAGATCCCGACGACGACCCGGCCGACGACGCCGTGGCCGACATCGACGAGCTCGTGCTCGACCACCTGGCTCGTCTGCCTCCCGACGGCGACTACGACTTCGTGCGCGGCGCGGTCGGCCTGGGCGCGTACGGCATGGCCCGGGATCACCGCGAGTGTGCCCGACGGATCGTGCAGGCCGTCGCAGCACGGATGACGGCAAGCGCGGTGAAGACCCCGCACGGTCTCGCGTGGCACACCGCAGCGGGCCGACTGCCCCCGCATCGGCGCGCGGTGGCCCCCGACGGTGTGCTCGACGTCGGCATGGCGCACGGGGCTGCCGGCGCGCTGGCGTGGCTTTCGGCGCTGGCCGGGCGCATCGACGACCGCGCGTCGTGGGTCTCGCCGGACCTGCTCGCTGCGGTCGCGCGCTTCGTCGTGCACTGGGGCGCGGGCGATCGCGTCACCGGATGGTTGCCGGCCTCACCGCATGCGAGCGACGTGCGCGACCCGGGAGGCGCCCCCAATGCCAGCTGGTGCTACGGACACACCGGCGTCGCGATGGCGCTCGAGCTGGCCGGCGTCGCGCTGCACGACGAGACGCTGCGCCATACCGCGGTCGAGCGCGCACGAGCCCTCGCCGACGACACGACCCACGCTGGACTGACGAACCTCGGCCTGTGTCACGGCCACGCCGGCGTGGCCCTGCTCGCGGGCACCATGGCGCGGCGACACGACGACGACGCATTGCGCCGAGCCGCGGCGCGTCGGCTGGGCGAGCTGGCGCGCGATGCCGCGGCCGCCGGCCCCGACGACGATCGCTCCTTGCTATCGGGCAGCGTCGGCGTGGCGCTGACGCTTTGCTGGGCGGTGACGGGCGGCACGCCGGGCTGGGCCGCGCTCCTGATGATGGCGTAGGGGCGCTCCGCCGCGCGACCACGTTGCGTTCCCGTCACACGCCGGGCCGATGGTCCCGCGTCGGTCGGCCCCACGATCGCCGGGGCGCAGACGCGCCACTCGCTGGTTCCGGCCTCGCGTCACTTCGAGCACGAGGGCTCGCAGTGCTCCGAGCCCGCGTACGCTCCCTTGCGATCGTAGAGCTCCCACTGGCCCGTGCGCTTGCCGTCGGACCACCAGCCGACCTTCGAGGGCCGTCCGTTGTTGTGGTACAGGACGCCGGATCCGCTGCGCTTGTTCGCCACGAACTCGACCTCTTCCTTCTTCTCGCCACTTTCGTACCAGAACGTCCACACGCCCTCCATGTCGCCGTCGTAGCGGGCGCCTTGGGCCTCCCGGTTGCCGTTGGCGTGATACTCGGTCCATACGCCGTCGGGCTTGCCACCGCGGTGCTGGCCCTGCTTGCGGATGATCGTGCCGTCGTCGTGGTAGCCGGTGAACCATCCCTCGCGCTGTCCCTTGACGTAGGCGGTCTCGGCTCGCTTCTTGGGCGTCCCCGGGGTGTCCCAGTACATCGTCCACACGCCCTCCTTGCGGCCCGCGCGGTACTCACCTTGACGCAGCAGGTTGCCGGCCGTCGACGTCTCTTCGGCCGGGCCCTCCTTCTTCCCCGCGACCATGCAGTACTTCTCGACGCCGTCGGCCGTCTTCTCCTCGCCCGTCGTCGCCCCGCCCTCGCACACGATCGCCTGCATGACGCCGCCGACGTACGACTCCTTGCCCACCTCGCCGCCCGCTTCGTCGTAGCGGGTCCAGATCCCGTCGGGATTGCCGCTGACGTACGTGCCCTCCCGAGCGATCCGGCCGTTGGATTCCCAGTACTCGATGTACGCCCCGTGGGCGAGTCCGTTTTCGTAGGTGTGCTTGACGTTGGGCAGGCCGCTGGCGAAGTAGGTGATCGAGTCACCGTGCAGCTGGCCCTGGTCGTTGTAGTGGACCCGCGTCAGCGGCTTGCCGTCGGGCATGAACGTCTCCCACGCGCCGACCATGTTCCCGGCCTTCATCTCGCCGGCGGACTCCTTGTTGCCGTTGTCGTGGTAGTGCACCGACGGCCCGTCGGCGTTGCCGTCGACGTACTGGACGACTTCCTTGACGTTGCCGTTGGCGTGCCAGCTCTCGTAGACACCGTCCTTGACTCCACTCGGCCGTCCCTCGGCGTCGGCGATCTCGCACCAACGCTCGTGGGCCTTCGGCGGAGCGTCGCCCTTGGCCGCGCGTCCCTCCTTGCAGTGGCCGCGTAGGGCGAGCAACTCCGCCTCGCGCTTGGCCTGCGCTTCCTCCTCCTTCTTGCGCTCGGCCGCTTCGCGCTCACGCTCGGCCTCGGCGGCCTTCGCCGCCTCGTCGGCCATCTCTTGCTTGAGCTCTTCTTTGAGTGAAGCCTTGACCTGCTCGACGTCCGGCGCCTCTTGCTTCGGCGCGGCATCGGCCTGCTTGTCGCACGCGAGGGTGGCGACACACGCAAGGGACAACGACATTGTGATGATGGTGCGACGCATGCGACTGCATCATTACGGAGTCGCCGACGATGCGACCTATCACCTTGGTTACAACGCAAGCGAAATCGCGGCGACATCGTCGAGACCAGTTGCGTCGCGCGACGATATCGATGGGGCGGCCGAAGCGTTGTCGCAGCGAAGTGACCAAGTTCAGAGACAGTGGCGTCGCCGCCGTCAGGTGGTGGATTGCGGGGCTTTGGCTGGCGAGCGGGTGTCCGCGCGCGGATGCGGGGCCGATCGACACGCGACCGCAGCGCGACGGCGATGGCGTGGGCCAGCCCGAGGACACGGCCGAGTCGTCGCCGCGACGGGAGGTTTGCGCCGAGCTCGCGCGCGGACCCGCGGTGGTGCACGACGGCATGCGGGCCATCGGCGCGGTGGAGGGGCGCAATGCGTCCTACGACGAGCAGCGGCAGCCCGCCCGAGTGGTCGCGGCGCTGCAGCTACGCGAGGGCTGGCGCGTCGCGGACGTGGGGGCCGGACTCGGCTACTTCGAGCCTCGGCTCTCGGCGGCGGTGGGTCCCTCCGGCATGGTCGTCGCGACCGACGTGGACCCGGTGGCGCTCCAAGGCTTGTGTGCCTCGACCGCGGATCTCACCAACGTCGACGTCCGGCGCACGCCGCTCGAAGACCCGCAGCTCGAGCCGGGTACGTACGATCTGATCCTGCTGTCGGAGGTCGACCACTTCCTGCACGACCGGGTCGGCTACCTGCGCAAGCTCGCCTCGGCACTCGCGCCCGACGGCACCCTCGCGGTCACGCATGCGCGGGCGATGAAGGAGCCGCTACTGGCGGCAACGACGGCCGCCGGCCTCCACGTGGTGCGTGAGGTCGACGACCTGCCCGATCACTACCTGGTGTTCGTGCGGCCGTAGCCGGGCGCGCCGACGCGCGACGCTACAGACCCGGCAACGTACCCGAACCCGGGTCCATGTTGCCGAAGGTGTCGACGTCGATGCCCGCGCGCTGCAGGATCGAAACGAACATGCGGCTGTGCGATGGCCACTCCTCGAACGCGCCGTTGTCGACCGCGTTGGGGTGATCGAGCTGCAAGTACCGGCCGGTCGGAAACGCCCAGTTGCGTCCGCCCGCCATGAAGTACGGCATGCGCCAGTGCCGATGAGGCCCCAGCGAGATCGACTGTCCGGTGGTCGTGTCCGAGCCCCACACGATGAGCGTGTTGTCGAGCAGCGAGCCGTCGACTTCCTGGATCGCGTCGAGGCGGTTGAGCAGGTACAGCCAGCGATCGGCCCACCACGCGTCGATGTCCTGATGCTCCGCGAGCACGGCGGGATCACCTTGCGTGTCGCCGACCGCGTGGCTGTTGTCGTGGGCGTTGACGCCGTCGAACATCGTGATCGCGCCGTCGCAGTGGCCCAACTGCAGGGTCATCACCTGCGTCAGGTCGCAGGCGAACGCACTGGCGATCAGATCCATCTGCGTCTCGATCTTGGCGGCATCGCTGCCGCCTTCCATCGGGGCGTCCGGAGCCGTGCAGGCCGACTCGAACTCGACGACGCGCTGCTCGAGCGAGCGCAGGTGCTCGAGATGCTGCTCGAGGATCTGGTTTTCCTGGGTGCCGATTCTCGTCTGCACGGTCTGCAGCTCGCCGCGCACCACGTCGATGACGCTCTGACGCTGCGCCCGCAGGCGCGCGATCGCGGCCGTGTCGCCGGGGTCGGTGGGCAACGCCGCGAACAGGCTGTCGAACGCTGCGGCGGGGTTGTTCTGCGGCGTGATCGGCTGCTGATCGCCGGCGTGGAAGCACGCCGTGTGCTGCCCTGCGCTGCCGTTGACGCCCAGGCCGATGTGCCGGAACGGGCGAGGCGACAGCGAGTTCCAGTGATCGGCGATCACCTGCTCGAACGACGGCCCCGTGGCGTAGCCGGCCTTGAGCGACGCCGTGAACGTCATCGCCGCGCCGGTGCCGTGCTCGTTGTCGTCGTCGGGGAAGTAGTAGGGACCGCCGTACAGCGTCATCCCGTCGGGGTAGATCAGCCGGTCGCGAAACGGCTCGAGCGCGGCCTGGGTCTGCCCGAGGGTGAAGTCCGTCTCCGAGGTCCCAGGCGTGGGCCAGAAGGTGTTTTCGAGGTAGCCGAGGCCGGTGAAGATGACGAGCACGCGTCTCGGCGATCCCGTGCCCCCGGCCCGGGAGGTCCGCGGGACGAAGGGCAGAAGCGCCGTGGCGGCCGCGCTGGAGCCGAGCAGGCCCGCGAACTGACGTCGTGACAACCGTGGCATGGCTATTGTCCCCTCCGCAGCACGAATGCATCGCTGCCGACGAGCGCGAGCAGAGATCCGCGAATGTCCCCGCCTCCGTCGTGCATCACGTCGCCCACCAGCGTCATCGACTCGGTGTCGGCGTCGTCGGGCTCACGCGCGAGCGCCAGACGGAACAACTGCTGCGTCATGCAGTCCCGCAGCTGCGGCAGCGTGGCGAGCACCTCGCTGAGCCCGGCCGCGTCGTCGAACGGAAACTGCTCTCCCGAGGCGACGAAGCCCGAGGCGTCGATCGCCCCCTCGGCATCCGTGGCCTGATAGCGCCCGAGGTCGTCGTAGTTGAGCAGGCCGAAGCCGATGTTGTCCATCAGCACGTGGCAGCCGGCGCACGCCGGATCGTCCTGGTGCTGGCGGAGCTTCTCGCGCGCCGTCTGGTTCGGATCCGGCTCGTCGAACATCACGTCGGCCCCGGGGGGCGGCAGCGTGTCGCACAGAAGGCGCGTGCGTACGGCGTTGCCGCGGTAGACGATCTCGAAGTCCGACTCGAGCGGGGGTGACGAGGCCAGGAACGCGGGCAGCGTCAGCAACCCGACGCGCGTCCCGTCGGTCACGTCGACCCGCTGGCCGTCGCCACCGAAGCCGTAGATGTCGGCGGCGAGCCGTTGGTCGGGGAACGCCAGCGGCGTGGTGAACAAGCCTTCGATGCTGCCGTCCTCGGCCATCACCGTGCGAATGAAGGTCGCCGCCTCCTGCCGCATCGACTCGCGCAGCTGCGCGTCGAACTCGACCTCGGCCCTCGACACCTCGTCGAGGCGGCTGATCCGAGTCAGGTGCAGCTGCGCGTCGACGACCGCGTCCATGAACGCGTCGGTCTGCATCAGCCGCTCGGCCTCGGCCAGCAGCGTCTCGCGGTTGGTCAGTGACTGCGCTTGGGCCAGCAGCGTCGCGTCCGGGATCGAGTTGGTGAGCAGGAACGACAGCCGCGTCGCGATCTCGTAGCCGTCGAGCGCGAACAAGCCCGGGTCGATCTCCTCGCCGTACTCGGTCAGGTAGAGAAACTGCGGAGACTGCAGGACGGCGGAGATGACGAGCTGAAAACCGATCGCCGGATTCTCCTCGGCGCCGGTCTCGTACAGCCCCACCAGTGCCGCCTGCTGCCCTTCGGTGAGCGGCCGCCGAAACGCGCGCCCGCCGAAGTCGTCCACGAATGCAGTCGCACACGCGACGTCGGCAGGATCGCAATCGACGAGCGTCGACAGGTCCGCCGTCGCCGCGGCGGCCACCTCGTTGGCGGTCTGCCAGTAGATGTCGATGTCGAGGGCCTGCGTCGCAATGCCCGCGTTCGAGGGGAACGGGCTCTCGCCCCGCGACGTGTCGTCGAGGAACCCCGACGTGTCGACCGACACCCCGAGCAGATCCCGTACGGCGTTGTGATACTGGGCGGACGTCAGCCGTCGCCAACGGCCTTCTTCGGTCCGTTCCCCCGGCGGCGGCTCGACGGGACCATCGTCGTCGCCCGCGTCCGCGGCTCCGTCGGCCCCGCCTTCAGCCCCGTCGGTGTCCTGTCCGCCGTCGGCCCCCGAGCCGCTCGGCTTGTCGCCGACCCCCTGGTAGCAGCCGCCGACCACGAGTCCCCCGACCGCGAGGACACACATGTACGACGTCGTGATTGCGCGCGCGATCGACCGACTCCCCACGCAGGTCGGGACACCCGACGCGGCGCCGCCGGGTGAGTATTCGTTTCGTTCAGCGGCTTACACGTCGTGCACGAAAAAAACGGGAACGGATTGCCGGCGGCGGTCCACTCCCCAAGTCGACAGTGCTGTTCCCCGCAGGCCCCCGAGCGGGGCAGCGCTGTCGACTCGCCTCGTCGCCGGCGCATATCATCGTCGCCCCATGTCGCGACGCGTTCTCGCTTTCGTGCTCCTGACCGCTTGTGGCACCTCGGGCGCCACGACGGCGACGCCCGACCCCGCCGCGCCCGAGCCGGCCTCGCAAGCGCCGATGACCGCCGATCCGGGGGCCGCCCTCGACGCCGAGATCGTCAAGACGGCGATGACCGCCGACCGGCTCGACAAGGTCAAGGTGCGCGTCGACGCCGACGGCAAGATGCTCAAGCAGTCGCTGTATCACTTCGACGCCGCGGCGATCCCCAAGCCCATCCGGGATCTCGCGGCGAGCACCTACCCCGAGAGCACCCCCGTCTCGTACGAGACCGAGTGGTACGTCGAGGTCGGTCGCGTCTACGAGGTCGAAGTCGATACGAAGGACGGACAGCACTGCGAGGTGGCGGCCACCCCCGACGGCAAGCTGCAGTACACCGAGTGTCGGATCGATCCTTCCACGCTGCCGTCCGCGGTCGCCAAGACCGTGCACGACATGGCCGGTACCCGCGAGATCCTCGAGGCCGAGAAGAAAGCGCGCGGCGACGGCGAGGAGTACACGGTCGAGATCGCCGACCCCGGCGGCGACCTGTATCTACGCATCGCGGCCGACGGCTCGGTGATCGGCAAGTACCGCCGCGTGCCGGGGATCATCGAGGTCCCGGTTCCCTGACGCGCCACGCCGACCACGCGAACGCGAGGCCGGCCGCCGCGGCGCCGATCGTGCCCCACGAAAGCCACGCGCTCGACAGCGCCGTCCAGACCGGCATCAGCGGCGGCAGCACGAAGCCACCGGCCCCACCCGCCGGCAGGATCGTCAGGGCGAAGATGCCCAGCCCGCCGGCCAGCCAGGGGACCGCGAGGTCCGCCAGCGTGCGGCGCAGCGTCGTGCCCGCGGCGTCGCTCGAGTGCACCGCGTAGCCGAGCCAGGCCGCGGCCGGCGCGGCCCCCAGCCACAGGTGCGTGGGCAGCTTCGGATAGACGGCGGGATTGGACAGCGTCAGCGACCCGGCGACGAGCCACGCGCCCAGCCAGGCCAGCGCGATCCACCACGGCCAAGCCCGCACCTGCCGCCCATGACGACGCGCGACGAAGGCCACGCCCGCCGCCCACGCCGACAGCGCGACGGCCCACGCGACGGCGGACGGAGCCGGCAGCGCGAGCGGGGCCGCGAGCGGGGCACGCAGCGAGCGGCCGGGCGAGACGGGGTCCGGCGTCGCGCCGGTGGCCGCCACGATCTCGCGGTGGAAGTCGACGAGCGCGACGGGTCCCTCGTCACGCCGATCTTCCGGGCGCAACGACGGCGCCACGATGCAGCCACGCACGAGGCGGATCTCGGGCTCGGGTCCTCCGTGACCGCCCCCGGCCCGGTGACCGTGGTCGGCGAGGACGAACCACGTCGTCTCCGCGCCGGCGGCGTCGACGAGGGTTCCCAGCAGGTCGTCGGCCCAGCGCGCCGCGTCGGCATAGGCCTCGGACGCGCGCCCGTCCGCATGCCCCGCCTCGTCGACGCGCAGCACGTGCACGAAGGCCAGGCGTGCGTCGGACGTGACGGCGTCGATCGCCGCCGCCTCGAACCCACCAGCGCGCCACGTCGAATCGGCCGCCTCGATCTCCTCGTCCGCCAGCGGCGGGAGGACGCGGTCGAAGGCGAACGAGTGCACGATGTCGCGGTGCGACTCGGCCACGGCGACCGAGCTGCCCCCGACGGCCGCGATCACCGGCGCGGGTGGATCCAGTCGGGGGATGCGGTACTCGATCCCCGACTGCGCCTGCGTGCGACCGGTCCACAGCACGTGCTGCACGGGCAGCGACACGGTCGGAAAGCCGGTGTCGACGCGCACCTCGACGCCTCGGGTGCAAAACCGAGACAGCCGCGGCAGCGTGTCGGCGACTTCGGCCGACAGTCCGTCGATGAGCAGGACCCGGACGGCGCCCGATCGGGGTACGAGCGGCGCCCGATCGTCGGCGGGGCGCGCCACGTCGCGACCGGGGCCGTCGAGAAACCAGGTTTGGATCCACGCGCGCCGGGCCTGCCACAGTCCCGCGGCGAGCAGTACGAGGACCACCGCCACGATCGACCGCGCACGCGCGCGGGGGCTCACCAGCGCACTCGCAGCGTCAGACCGCCGCCACCGGCCATGGGCGTGGCCGACAGCGACGACATCGCACGGATGTGGCGACGGCGCCCCACGATCACCAGGGGGATCCCCACGCCCATCGACAGCGCGGCCACCACTCCTCCTGCGATCGCGAGTCGGTTGCCGAGACGACCACGCTCGAGCAGGTCGCGTCGCGCCTGCAGATCCTCGGCGCGAGGCTGCCCCACGATGTCCTGCTCGGCCGCGGATCCGATCGCCAGCCCCGCACCGAGCAGGCCATAGGCGGCGATGCCCGCCACGAGCACGCCGACTCCGGCGAAGACCATGTGATCGCCGGGCAGCGTCTCGCGCTTGGGCGCGGCGTGGACCGGACCTGCCGCCGACAGCGTCAGCGCCAACGCGAGCGTCGTGGTCACCGTACGCATCACGGGGCCACCTCTCGTCGGACGATCCCGCTGGCGCCGGCGAGCACGAGTTCCATCCGCCGATCGCCGTCGAGGTCGGTGGCCCACACGTCGCTCGCAGGCCCTGCGTCGTCGAGCGCAACGGCGTCGGGATGCTCGCGGCCACGCGCGACGAGCACCGAAACCCCGACCTCGGTGGTCACCACGTAGTCGCGCCGGCTGTCGCGAGTCAGGTCGATCGCGGCAAAGCCCGTGGCCGCCTCGCCCACGTCGAGGCTCTCGTCCGGGACGAGTCCCCCCATTCCGTCCGAGAGCACGGTGCCCACGGTTCCGTCCGCCCCGAGCGCCACGGCGTCGGTTCGGCCATCGCCGTCGACATCGGTGAGGACGACCCGATCGGGCGTCGCACCCGCGGCCACTGCTGCCCCGGCCACGAAGCCGTCGTCGACGACCTGCCACGCCGTCAGCATTCCGTCGGCGGTACCGATCACGAGCCCGGACGCGGCGGCCGCCTCGAGCACGACCGCCTTGCCGAGCCGTGGCCCGCCGCCCGACAGCGCCGCGGAGCCCGTGCCGACCACCACTCGGCCGCCATCGACGAGCCACCAGTGCAGCGTGCCGTCGCGCGTGACCGCGACCCGGCTCGTCCCCCCGGGCATCGGCAGCGCCGCGAGGGTCAGCCCGCCGTCGACGACATCGACGTCCGTCGGCGTGGCAAAGCCCCCAGTGCCGTCGCCGTACGCCACCGCCACTCGGTCCGCCAACAACAGTGCGAGGTCGATCGCACCGTCGCCGTCGAGGTCGCCGGGATCGGCGTCGACGATCGCCGCGTCCACGGACACCGAGGACGCGACGACGGCACCGCCGGGCGCAACGAGGTACACCTCGAACGCGCTCGCCCCGCTCGCCCACGCCACGATGTCCTCGCGACCGTCGCCGTCGAGGTCGGCGACACGCAGCACGGCGGCCGCGGTCGTGTCCGCCACGGCGGCCGCGTCGCCCAGACACAGCTCCCCGGTCTGCGCGACCCCGTCGCCACACCGTCCGCACACCTCGCTGCGGCAACCTTGGTCCGGCCCGCAATCGGACGCATCCCGGCAGATCGCCCCGATCGTCCCGTCTCCGGAGAAGCAACCGACGACCAGCCCGGCCACCAGCCCCGCCCACGCCTGCGGTGCACGCATCTTCGACGCCGAGGCTAACCCAGCCGCGCGATCACTGCCACGACGGCGGTCTCCACTCGCAGCGGGCGGGGACCGAGCGAGAAGATCGTCGAGCCGGCGTCGGCCCAGCGCTCGCGCTCGAAATCCACCCAGCCGCCCTCCGGTCCGACGGCGACGAGCACCGAGCCCTCGCCGGGCGCCACGGTCGCCGTGGGTCCAGCGTCCGCGACGAAGCGATGCGTGGTCGGCGTCCAGGTCGGCAGCTCGTCCTCGAGGAAGGGGCGAAAGCGTCGATGCAACGTCACCTGCGGCAGTACCGTGTCACCGGCCTGCTCGAGCCCGAGCCGCAGCTGCTCGTCGATCGCCGCGCTCGTCAGGCTGTGGCTGTCCCAGAAGCTCTTCTCGACCCGGTTGGCGCCGATCAACGCGACGCGTTTGATCCCCATCGCGGTCACGTGGCCGAGCACGCGTCGCAGCATCGGGGGCCGGGGCAGCGCGAGCACGAGCGTGACCCGACTCGGGGCCGGCGGCTCGCGATCGAACGTGCAGCGCACACGAGCCTCGGCGCGCGACAGTGCGACGATCTCGCCCTGCCCCACCCTTCCGCCGAGCTCGCCCACGACGAGCGTGTCGCCGACCGCCTTGCCGAGCACCCCGGTGACATGGCGCAGCTGCCGATCGTCGAGCGTCGCCACGCCGTCCTCGGCCAGCTGCGACGGCTCCAGGAGCAGCAGGTTCACTAGAAGTACTCGCCGGTGACGATCACGAAGGCGAGCACGACGAGGATCGCCAGCGGGCACAGCACGCGGATCGAGAACGCCCAGGCCCTGGCGCCCGGCAGGTCGCGCATCTCCGCGAGGGCCTTGGGCGCCCCCCACTTGTACCCGACGAACAATGCGATCATCAGCGCGCCGATCGTCAGCGTGTAGTTGCCGAAGATGATCGACTGCAGCGACAGGAAGTCCTTGGGCAGGCCCGTGGTCAGCAGATCGTTGGCGCCCTGCGAAAGCGCCGACGGAATCGCGAGGGCGAAGACCCCGGCGGTCATGGTCCAGACCGTGCGCTCCCGGGTCCATCCGCGCTCGCCCACGAAGTAGGCGACGACCACCTCGAGCAGCGAGATCGTCGAGGTCAGCGCCGCAATCCCCAGCAGCAGGTAGAAGGCCACCGCGAACGCGCTGCCCATCGGCATCTTGTCGAAGATCGTGGGCAGCACCACGAACACGAGCTTGCCGCCGACCTCGGGACTGGCTCCCGTCGAAAACAGCGCGGGGAAGATGATGAGGCCCGCGAGCAGGGCGATGAGCGTGTCGAAGAACGCGACTGCGATCCCGGCGACCGGCAGGTTCTCGCCTTTGTCGAGGTACGAGCCGTACGTGATCATCGCGCCCATGCCCAGGCTCAGCGAGAACAGGGCTTGGCCGAGCGCGACGACGACGGCCGTCGGCGTGAGCTTGGAAAAGTCGGGCGCGAACAGGAATTCGATCCCCGCGTTCGCGCCGGGCAGGGTCAGCGAGCGGATCGCCAGCACCAGCAAGATGACGAAGAAGATCGGCATGAGGATCTTCGACGCTCGTTCGATGCCGCCGGAGACGCCGCCGCGCACCACGAGGGCGGTCAGCACCAGGAACACGCCCGACATGATGATCGGCTCGACGACCGTGCCGGTGATCTGTCCGAACAACTCGCCCGACTGCTCGGCCGTCATGCCGCCGGCGAACTCGCCCATGGCCGCGCGGCCGGCGTACGAGAGGGTCCAGCCCGCGACGACGCTGTAAAAGCCCAGGATGCCGAAGCCGGTGACCACGCCGAGGCCACCGACCCACGACCACATCGACTTGGGCACGATCGCCTTGAACGCACCGACCGCGTTCGATCCGGTGCGCCGACCCAGCGACAGCTCGGCGAGCAGCACCGGTACGCCGATGACGATCACGAACGCGAGGTACACGGCCACGAACGCCGCCCCGCCGCTCTCGCCCGCGGTGTACGGAAAGCGCCAGATGTTGCCCAGACCGATCGCCGACCCGGCGGCGGCCAGGATGAAACCGATGCGGGAGCCGAACTTGGGTGCGCCGGATGGCGAAGTAGGTGCGCTCACGGGTCCTCCGGATCGCCCCGCCGTCGAGCGGTCCGATTCGGGACCGGTCCGGTCGGCCTCAGGGGGTCGTGTGGGGGGTGTTCGAGGCGGTCCGGACCGGGGTGGTCGCGGACGATCGGCGGCGACGATAGCGGCCGAGCCCCAGCCGGGCAAGCCACACGAGCAGCCACAGCCGACAGCCGTACGGCAGCAGCCAGCCCACCGTCGAAAACACCGTCGGGTCGGCTTCGGTGTTCCGCGCCAGGGCCACGTCGACGACCAGGCGCTGGGGCGGATCCCACTCGTCGTCCTCCACGTTGGCGACCGGGATCGAGGCGACCACCCGCCCGCTGGCGTCGATGACCGAGCTGACCCCGGCGGACACCGAGCGCACCATCGGGATCCGATGTTCCACGCTGCGGAACTGGGCGAGCGCGAGGTGTTCCCAGGGCTCGGCCGTATCGCCGAACCACGTGTCGATCGTCACGTTGACGAAGATCTCGATGCCGCCCGGCATCGTGGCCACGTCGCGCGCGAAGCCGGGGAAGATGTCCTCGTAGCAGACGAGCGGCCCGGCCCCGAAGGCCGGACCCGGGTCGGTGCCGTCGGGCGCGGGTCCGGGTTGGACGACGAACCGGGCCGGGTCGTCGCCGGCGTTGTTGTGCGCCATCGACGGGACCATCGAGATCGCCCAGTGCGGGTCGACGACCGGCACGTACTCCCCGAACGGGACGAGGATGGTCTTGTCGAACACGCCGTCGACCGTGCCGTCGACGCGCAGGTTGATGACGGTGTTGTACTCCCACTCGCCCCCCGGCTCGCGGCTGGCCACGCCGAGGATCGTGGGCCGGTGGTGGGCGAACATGATCTTGCGACGCGGGTCGTCGAAGTCGCGCGTGATCGGCCGGTCGACGCGGTACGGATAGACGCCCGCCTCCGGCCACACGATGACCTGTGCGCCCTCGTCCTCGGCGCGCGCGGACATCATGCGCAGCCGCCGGACGTTGTCGCTGCGCCCGTTGAGCAGCGGCACGTTGGGTTGGACGATCCCGAAGCGGACGGTTCGCGCCTGCGCGGTCGCGGCGTCGATGGTCGACATTCGCCACGCCCCGAGCCCGTACGACAACAGCGGCAGCGCGGCCGCGACCACCAGGCGCACGACCGACGCGCGCCGATCCACGTCGAGCCCGAGCAGGCCGTCGGCGGCGAGCACTCCCACGAGCACGATCTGCGCCTCCGCGGCACCGACCCCCCCGAGCTCGGCGATCTGGATCCACTCGGGCACCTCGGCGAAGCCGATGACCACCGTGTAGGGAAACACGGCCGGCCACCACAGCTCGATCGCGATCCACGACACGATCGGCCACACCACGCCCATCACCCCACGCGACGGACCGAGCACGACCGCCATCGCCCATAGCCCGAACGGCACCGCGATCCACGCGGCGAACAGCACGAGCCCCAACGTCGCGACCGGGCCGGAGAAGTCCCCGAACGTCTGCAGCGTGCTGCCGATCCACGGAAATCCGACGAGCCCGGTGCACATGCCACCCGCGAACCCGAGCAGGAACGCCCAGCCGATCCGCGTCCGGTCCGTCACCCGCAGCACGAGCATCAGTGGCACGAACCCGAGCCAGATGAGCCACGTGATCCCCTGCGGCGGCGCGCCCAGTGCCATGCACAGCGTGGCGGTGAAGGCGATCGCCAGGTGGGGCCAGCGCCCGAGCTTCGCGAGGATCGGTCGCATCGTGCGCTACAGCTCGCGAACGATCTGCACGAGGGCCTGCACGACGACCGGCTCGTCGGCGAGGTCGGGGTTGGCGGCCATCAACGCGCTCTTGCCCACCGACGCGCCGCCCTCGACGATCACCGTGGCGATGTGCTCGTCGCTGACCTTGGCCTGCCACATCTTGTCGTTGAGCCGGCGCGGTGGCGTTTGCAGGTTGCGGGCCTGCGGTCCGTCCCCGGCCCCGGTCGGTCCGTGACAGTTGACGCAGCGCGTGTTCCAGATCTCGTACGCGGCCTGGCGCTGTGCCGGCCCGACCCCGCCCGAGTTGCACGCCGCGACCACCAGCATCGACGATGCCAAGCGCTTCACGGCCCGCCCTCCAGATCCTCGATGTTGCGCGGCCAGTCCTTGCCCAGCAGCCGCGACATCGCCCGGTCCGCGAGGCGCTTGCCGCCGGTCTGACACTTGGCGCAGTAGTTGGTCTCGCGGTCGGCGTACACGATGCGCTGCACGGGCGCACCGCAGACCGGGCACGGTTCCTTGTACTTGCCGTGCACGGCCATGTCGGGGCGAAACGCGGTGACCTTGGTGGGGAACCCGTCGCCAACCTCGTCGCGCAGCCGCTGCACCCACAGGTCGATCTGTGCCCGCGTCGCGTCCAGCAGCGCCTGCACTTGTGCATCGGACAGCTTGGACGTCAGCTGAATCGGCGACAGCTTCGCCGCGTGCAGGATCTCGTCGGAGTACGCGTTGCCGATCCCCGCGATCACTCGCTGGTCGGTCAATGCACGCTTGAGCGTGTGGTTGCCCCGGCGCAGCGCCTGGGCGAAGGCGTCGGTCGTGCACGTCATCGGGTCGATGCCGCCGCGGTCGAACGTCGCGACCGCCTCGTCGCCTTCCACGATGTGCAGCGAGGCGCGCTTTTTGGTGCCGGTCTCGGTGAAGAAGAGCGTGCCCGTCGAAAACTGCAACGTCGCCAGCAGGATCTTGCCGCCGATCGCCTTGCCCCCCGGATCGGACCAACGCAGCCGGCCCAACCGCATCAGATGGATCACCATGCGCAGCTCGTCGGTCAGCTCCACGACGATGCGCTTGGACAGACGGCGAACCCCCGTGACCTCCTTGCCGAGCAAGTCTCGCCACGGCGGGGTCACCGTCCGCAGCAGAAACGGCGAGCGCAGCTTGATGTCCTCGAGCGTGGCGCCGACGATGCGGCGCTGCAGACACTCGACATAGACGGTGATGTCGGGCAGCTCGGGCACGAGGCGGACGTGTAAGGTAGTCCGCCCCGGGCGCCCCCGCCAAGCCGCCGGCAATCGGGCGGAAACGTCGTCGTGCGGGCGCGCCGCGGCAGGGATGCGGCGCGACGGCCGGCGAAGTACAAGTGCGCCGATGTCCCGGTTTCGTCGTCGCGACTTGTTGTTCGGCTCTGCCGCATCGTTCGCCGCGTCCGCGTGCGGTCCGAAGCCGACGCGCCCCACGCAGCCGCCCCAGCCGCCCCAGCCGCAGACTGCCGCGCCGCAGACTGCCGAGCTGTTGGTGCGCGGCGGCCGGATCGAAACCCTCGACGCCGCGCGCCCGACGGTGGAAGCGCTCGTCGCTTCGCAGGGCAAGATCCTCGCGCTCGGCACGATGGCCGAGATGGAACGCCACGTGGGCAAGGCGACGCGCGTGGTCGATCTGCGCGGCGGCGTGGCGGTCCCCGGACTCGTCGATGCGCACGCGCATCTGGCCGGTCTCGGGGCGAGCCTCGAGCAGGTGGACCTGCGGGGCGCGACGTCGATCGAGGAGGTCGTGGCGCGGTGCAAGAAAGCCGACCGCGGCCAAGCGTGGATCCTCGGGCGCGGCTGGGACCAGAACCTGTGGGCCGACACGAAGATGCCGACCCACGATGCCCTGTCGAAGGCGTTCGCCGATCGGCCGGTGTGGCTGCGACGCGTCGATGGCCACGCCGGCTGGGCCAATGCCGCGGCGATGAAGGCGGCGGGGATCGGCAAGGCGACCAAGGCCCCGGCCGGCGGCGAGATCCTGCGCGACGCCAAGGGCAACCCCACGGGCGTGCTCGTCGACGCGGCGATGGGACTGCTGACACCGCCGGCGGCGAGCGCCGCGGACCTGGAGCGTCACCTGCTCGCGGCGCAGGAGCACATCGTCGCGCTCGGGCTCACCGGCGTGCACGACATGGGGATCGGGCCGACCGAACACGACGTCTACCGGCAGCTGAGCGCCGACGAAGGCGAGGCGCGTCGGCTCAAGGTGCGGGTCAGTGCCTACGCCGCGCAGTCGTGGTTTGCGACGTTCGATCGGAAAGGACCGCAACGCACCGACGCGTCGATCTCGTCGGATCGGTACTACGAGCTCGTCGGCGTCAAGCTCTACGCCGACGGAGCCCTCGGCAGCCGGGGCGCGGCGATGTTGACCGAGTACAGCGACCGGCCGGGCCACACGGGCCTGCTGCAGAACACGCGCGAAGAGCTCGCGGCGATGTGCCACAAGGCCGCGACCGAGTCGTGGCAGGTGGCCACGCACGCGATCGGCGACGCCGGCAACCGCACCGTGCTCGACGAGTACGCCAAGGCGCTGCCGATGATCACGGGCAAGGACGCCAAAGCGGCCGACCCTCGCTGGCGGATCGAGCACGCGCAGATCGTCGCGGTCGAGGACATCGCGCGTTTCGCCGAGCTCGGGGTCATCGCGAGCATGCAGCCGACCCACGCGACCTCCGACATGGCCTGGGTTCCCGCCCGGATCGGCCAGGCGCGCCTGCCGGGGGCCTACGCGTGGCGGCGCTTTCTCGACGCCGGCGTCGCGCTGGCGTTCGGCTCGGATTTCCCGGTCGAGCTCCCCGACGTCGCGCACGGGCTGTACGCCGCGATCACGCGCCAGGACGCGACCGGTGGGCCCGAGGGCGGTTGGCTGCCCGATCAGCGCCTGACGATGCACGAAGCGGTCGCCGCGTTCAGCCGCGGGGCCGCCCACGCCGTCCACCGCGAGGATCACCTCGGCACGCTCGCGGTCGGCATGCTCGCCGACCTGTCGTGCTTCGACCGGGACCTGTTCTCGGTCGAGCCCGCCGCCGTCCGCGAGGCGAAGGCGACCGCGACGATCATCGCCGGCGACGTCGTCTACCTCGCCCCATGAGTCCGACCGCGACGAGCCACGGAAGGGCCGGGCTCGGGGCCGTGTCTTCGCCGGCCCGGCAGCCGCAGCCCGATCGCGGTGCCGTCGTCGTGGTCGGCGTCGTCGGTTTGTTCGCGGCACCGTCGGCGGGTGCCGCATCAGCGTCGGGCGCGGCCATGTTCTTGGCCGGCAGCACCGGCCCGATCTTCGTGTCGGGATCGATGCCCGCCGCCTTCAGGGCGGCGGCGGTCTCTGCGGCCTTGTCCGCGACCGCCGGTGGGGCGAGCGGAGGCACCGCAAGGTCCTCGGTCCAGTCCACCGGGCGAAAGGACCCCTTGGCGTCGGCCCACAGCTCGGGTGCCTCGGCGTTGACGAGCTCCGACAGCAGCACGCTCATGTGCAGCTGCCCGGCCTCGGCAAAGCGCGCGGTCAGCAGCGGGCGAAGGCTCGGTGGTGCGTCCCCGACCGCGAACGTCGAGACCGCGGTCTCGAGCCCGGTCGCGGCGCGGCGTGGTGCCGCCTTGTACTCACCGCCCACGACGGCCTCGAAGCCCTTGCTCGGCAGATCCGCGATCGCGGCGTCCGACGGCGGCGCGGTGGTGACCAGATACACGCGCGCCGTCAGCTCGCCCATGTGCGTCGACAGCTTGAGCGGGTAGACGGCCGACGTCGAGGGAAACGTCAGTCGCAGCGGCGGCAACCCGCCCTCGGCCGCGACCTTGTCGCCGCCCCCCTCGGGTTCGATCCTCACGGCGACGAACGTCCAACCTCGGTCGACGTAGTACGAGAGCCCCTCGGCGGAGATCTCGGCGAAGCCGTGCTCGCGCATCCACGCGTTGAGAGCCTCGCCCCCGGCCTTGCGGTCGGCCGCCTGGTCCACCTTGATCGGCTGGATCGCGAACGGACCCACCTTCGCGGGGGGACCGAGCTGCAGCAACGACGGCGTGGCCGGAGCCGCCTTTTCGTCGCCGCCATCGGCGGACGCCGCCCGCATCACCGGCGGCGCCACGCGGGCCAGCTGCACCCAGTCGCCCACGTCGTCGAACAGCTTGCCGTCCATCGCCTCGTACGCGGTGGGCATCGCCGGCACGGGCACGATCCAGGCGAGCGAAGGCGCATCGACGCCCTCGTACTCGACCCGAAGGATCAGGTCCTCGGTCGCGCCGTCGTGCAGGATGATCGCCTGCTGCCCGCGCTGCGAGATCGGCTCGGCCGTCGGCGCCGCACCGGCGGCGTGCAAGCAGGCATCCGCCGGGCGAGCGGCGAGTGCAGCGAAGACGGCGAGCACGACGGCAGCGGTGCGCATGCCGGGACGGTACCCCGCCCGCCCGCGAGCCACTACCGCGCGCGTGTCGTCGCGCGACCAGACCGACGTCGCCGCCCGGCGGCCGCCCAGAGGATCGGCAACCATACCCATGCCGACCACGGGGTCGTCGTGTCGCCGACGTGGATCGTGCAGCCACCTCCGCCCGAGCCCGACTGGGCCGCGCCGGAGGAGTCGCCCCCGTCCTCATCACCGCCACTCGTCTGCCCGGGGGTGGACCCGGCACCGCCGTCGCCACCACCGCCGGTCGTCCCTTCGGTTCCGCCACCGCCGTCGCCGGAGTCGTCGGCCCCGGAATCGCTCCCCCCGGTCGGGTCGGGCTCCGGCACGTAGGGCTCGCGCGAGTCCTCCCAAAACGGCAGCCCGGTGCACTCGTTCAGAAAATTGTCGAACTGCGGATGGGGGCCCTCGCCCAACGTCAGTGAATCCGACGCCCCGCACAGCGGCGGCAATGCGGTCGTGGAGCCGTCGATCAAGCTCACGTACTCGGTCGCGAGGCAGTACTGCAGCATGGCCGTCGCGTCGGCGCTGCGGTGGATCCCGAAGCCGTCGACCTCGTCGGCGAGCCCCATGATGACGGGGTCGGCCAGCTGGCCGTCGGCCCCGACGAGCGTTCGGATGTAGCCCTGGCGCGCCATCGGTCCGCTCGCATTGGTGTTCAAGACCCCGGAGAACGCCGCGACATCTTTCGCTTCGGGATGCGCACACACGGTCATGTCGCAGGCGAAGATCGAGGAACAACAGACCCGCTCGCCCGTTCCCTTCGGCGCACTGCCCAGTGCG
>CALBMM010000317.1 GCA_937896535.1 uncultured Pseudomonadota bacterium | reverse complement strand
GTCGGCGTCGCGCAGGATCTCGGTGACCCTGGTGCCCTCGCGCAGGTGGGCGCCGGCATCGACGGCCGCCCGCACCAGGCGATGATCGAGCTCGGTGCGTGGCACGACCCACGCACCCTTGGCGCCTTGCAGCACGATCTGGCTGCCGGCGGGTCCGACCGCACGCAGGCCCTTCATGTCGACGTGCAACGGGCGGATCGCGTCGAGCAGGCCGAGGATCTCCAGCTGTCGCAGTGCGTTGGGGGACAGGCCGCTGCCGCACACCTTGCGTCGCGGATAGCTCGCGCGGTCCAGCAGCAGGACTTCGCCCACCCCTCGCCGGGCCAGCTGCAGTGCTGCGGTGGCCCCCGCCGGACCGGCGCCGACGACGACGATCTTGGAGCGTCTTTGGGCCATCATCATCGAGGTTCATCCTGGCGCGTTCGGCCGGGGACCACCGCGCAAATCATGCGCGCCTACGCAATTCGCTGTACGCGATCCGTACCGTCCTGCGATCTCTAAGGTGGCGAGTTCTGTGGAGAAAACCGGCAACAGGCGTAGCCGATCGACGCCCGCGGGACGATGTAGGACAAGGTAAGCACACGTAATCGCTTGTGGCATGGATGTTGCGATGCCGTGACCCGGAGAGAAGGTCCCGATGCGCAGCTTCCAAACCCGCCTGGTCGCCCTCACCCTGCTCAGCCCCCTCGTCGCCTGCGGGGGCGCCGCGGACGGCCCCGAGGGGGACCCCGAAAACGCCTCCTTCGGCGGCGGCAAGGCCGACGGCCTGATGACCGACTGCGAGCGCATCGAGGTCCTCAAGTTCGTCAACGAGTCGACCTCGACGGTCGACCGCCTCGGCGACGTCGACGTGCGCAGCAACGCCGCCGAGAGCATCGTGGCCCACCGCGCCGGACCCGACGGCAAGCTCGGCACTCGCGACGACGACCGCATCGACGACCTCGCCGAGCTCGACGCGATCGCGTTCGTCGGCCCGGTCACGCTCGACAATCTCATCGCTGGCATCGGCGACCGCTGCGAAGTCGACATCAGCTCCCGCCCCGTCATCGACACCCAGACCTTCGGTGGGTCGATCGGCGGAGGCTTCGCGCGCGACAATACCGAGCTCGAAGCCGCGATGGCGGTCCACGGGATGTCGGGCGTCGAGCTGTTCCACCTGCTCGGTACTCCCGACGCCGACGGTGAGCTCGGGTTCGACGCCGTCGCACGCAGCCGCGACATGGAAGCGTTCAGCTACCAGTACGGCGTGGACGAGATGCCGTGGAGCAGCTCGGCCCACGACGTTCGCGAGGCGATGCCCTACGTGGCGCTGTCGATCGAGTCCGGCAACTTCGAGCCCGACGAGGGCGGTGGCGCGCGGGAGCTTCGCCTCGGCACCGACATCAACGACGACTTCTACTTCGACACCGTCGACTACCGCCTGCTCGCCAACGAGATGAGCCTGCGCGGTCGCGTTCGCTGGGACACGGCCGACGAGGTTCGCCGTCTGCTCATCGCTGCCAAGTTCGGCTCCACCGTGGGCGACGACGGGGTCAAGCGCGCCTCCAAGATGGACGTGCGGACCTTCGGTGGTGCCCACCGCGGCACGCTCATCGAGGACGTGCAGTCGGGCACGGTGAGCTGGGAGGGCAGCAGGACGGCCGTGGAGCCGATCCGCGCCATCTTCGAGGGACTCGCCGAAGTCGGTGCGCTGCAGTCGGTGGACGGTCGCGACGATCTGCTCGTCGTCGATCCCAAGCTGTTCGTCCGCTCGGTCCGCAGCCGCTACCACCTCAACCTCGCCTCGATCTCGCGACTGCAGCAGCTCGCCGACAACGGGGTCGCTCGCATCGAGCTCGTCGTGAAGATCGCCGGCGAAAAAATCGCCGATCCCGCGACGGACGCGGCGCTCGTCGCCGACCTCGAGGCGCTCGTGGCCGCCGGCGAGGCACTGCTGGACAAGACTTCGATCGCCGCCGCCGCCGAGGCGGGCATCCTCGCCATCGACCCGAGCGCAACGGTCGATGCCGCGAGCCTGGTGCTCCCGGCCGACTTCGCCGGTACGGCCTCCGACCACGCGCAGCTCGAGATCAACCGCGCCATCGCCGAGGCGGTCGACGCCCAGTACCACGCGTTCGGCGAGCGGCTCGACGACCTCGACCGCGACCTGACCGGGACGCGGGGCCTGGACGGCGACGAGTACGTCGAGATGTTCATCGCGTGGCGCAAGGCGCAGACCCCGAGCCTGGCCATCAAGACCATCGCCCTGCCGTTCTACGAGGACTGGCAGGAGATCGCCGCGCTCGCCGACACCGACCGCCAGGCCGCGTGGGACGACTTCGGCGCGTTCGCCCAAGCCCAGCTCGCCGCCGGCAACGACGACTTCGAGGACTTCGAGCCGATCTCCGCGCAGACCTGGGCCCAGCTCGGCGCGCACCTGCAGTTCGAGGTGGTCAAGCTCTCGCAGCGCCAGATCGAGGCCGCCGGCACGGTCGGCAACGCGATCTGGTTCGACCAGGCGCGCGAGTTCTACGTGCCGTCCTCGAGCCGTCCGACCGGCAACTTCCTCATCGACACGATGGACTTCGCCCAGATGCTGACGCCCGAGGAGTGGGGCTCGATGACCGCCGACGAGCAGCGCATCGACCACCCGCTCGACCCGGCCAAGATCCTGCACGCCACGCTCGTCAACGAGGTGCAGATCGAGCTCGGCTTCGAAGACGAGTACATCGACCGCATCGCCGAGCTCGACGCGCGCGTCGCCGACGGTAGCGCGACCGCCGAGGAGCTTCGCGATCTCGAGGGCGCCCAGTTCGTGTTCGGGCGCTTTCAGGCCGCGATGGCCACCGTCGCCGAGCTCAAGGGCGACGACATGCTCGACGGGCTCGACGACCTCGGGGCGCCGCGCTCCATCGAGTGGGGCCCGGCGTCGCACGCCAAGGGCGACCTCGGCCTGCTGCTCATCACCGGCGCGCTCTGAGCCGCCCGCGACCACACCCCGCCCGCACGTGCGCCTCCCGCCTCCGAAAGCTCGACCCATGCGCCGCATCGCCCTGTTCGCTCCCCTCCTGCTCCTGACCGCCTGCGACGAGTCCGTCCGCGAGCCCGCCCAGACCGATCTGCCCTGCGGCAAGGTGGCCTGCTCGGCCGACGAAGCCGACGACGAGTTCCCCGAATGGTCCAACGGGGTGGGCAAGGCCGACGCGGCCGCTGTCGCCTCGGCCGTGTCGCGGGTCACGGCCGACGGCGAGCTCGATGCCGACGACGTGCGAGACCTGTTCGCCGCCGCCGGCGACAACGTGGGCGGCTCGGAGATGCTCGCGATTCGCGACGCGGTGGACTCGACGAGCTTCGAGGTCACCGACGAGGCCAAGACCACCGCGCTGACGCTGGCCACCCAGGCCAACCTGTTCGCCCACGAGGTCGACGACGTGGTCGACGGCGAGTCGTTCGGCGGCGCGAAGATCCCCGAAGCGGTGCAGCAGCTCGTGGCGCGCGCCAAGCTGTCGGGCGCGGTCGCCTACGACGTCAACGAGGTCGACGAGGTCGATGGCGAGGGCGTGTGGAGCCCGTACCCGTCCACGACGCCCGCGGTCGAGAACATGACGTTCGAGCACACCGAGATCACCCCGCAGGGGCTCGCGGACGACCTCGCCGACACGCAGGTCACCTACAACAAGATCGTGGGCACCGAGAAGGCGCAGCAGTGCGACGCGGCGGGTAGCTGCTTCGACTACCAGCGCGCCCGGCTGGTGCCGGCGCAGGGCGGCACGGGCAACGTGCTGTCGCACTACGACGAGGTCTTCCACGAGGACATCTACGCCCGTGGCGCCTCCGGTCAAAAGTGGGCCAACAACTGCGCGATCCTGTCGGACGGGTCGGTGCATTGTCTGCCGGCATCGCGTCGCTCGGTCGTGCAGGACCTGATCCTGACCAACCCGCACCTGTCGCGCTGCAACCCGTACCAGGGCTTTGCGACCGACTGTAAGCACCTGCTGTACAACGGCCACATCGACGTGCGCGAAGGCGTGGTCGTGGGCATCGAGATCTCCGGGCGGCTGGCCAAGCGCGCCGCCAAGGGCAAGGCCAACTTCATCGACCCGCTCGCGGTGCTGCAGGCCTGGGGCTTCGAAATCGCGCCCAACGTGTCGATCCGCTACGGCAATACCTCCGAGGGCGTGCCGACCCGCGATCTCGCCAACGGGGTCCTGACCGCGGCCACGCCGTAGCGTTCGCTTCCGCGACTCCGATGTGACGCGGTCAGCTCGCGGCCGCCGGGGCCTGGGCACCGGCCTGCATCAGCGAGGCGATCACGCCGAAAGCCTCGGTCCACGCCGCTTCGAGCTCCGCCGTCCAGGCGTCGCCCGCGATGTCGGCGAGGGTGCGAAGCAGGCTCACGCCGACCCAGTCGTACATTTCGTCGGTCACGCCGTAGCCGACGTGTCGTCGTCCCAACGCCATCAGGGTCTCCGACAACCAGGGCGCATCGTCGAGGTGGTCCATCACTGCGACGAGAGCGTCGCGCAGCATCTGTTGCTGCTGCGTTCCGGAGTTGCGGCCGAACATGGCGCGCGTGTGCGGGAAGTCGGTGAACAGCCGCTCGTAGAAGCGCTTGGTCAGCTCGGGCTCGGTCGTGGTCACCCATTCGAAGCTGCTGCGCAGCAGGTCGATGTCGAGGCTCATGCTCCGAGAAACGCTCGGCGTTCCCGACCGGATCACTGGCACATCAGCGCATTTTCGCGCCGATGGTCTCCTCGTCCGCGTCGTCGCCGAGGGTGCGCCGCCAGGCCGCCTCGGCCAGCGCCCGATGGGCCTGCGCCTGCTCGACGTGCCCGAGCTGCGTCATCACCTTGGACAGCTGCGTCTGCAGCTTTGCTTGCTGCAGATCGCTGCTTCCCTTCGCGCGAGACTGCAGCGCGGCGGCGCGCTCACAGTGGGTCAGCGCCGCCTCCGGCCGTCCATCGGCCACCAAGGCGCCGCACAGCTCGACGAGCGGGAAGATCAGCTCGAACGCTTCCGTCCCGTCGGCACCTTCGGTGAGCTCGACCGCGCGGGTGTAGTGCGTGACCGCCTCCGAGACCCGACCGGTACGCGCGTACAGGCCCGCGAGCGACTGATGCATCGCAGCGAGATCGTAGTGCTCCTGTCCGAGCACGGTCTGCGCGTGGTCGAGGGCGCGGCGCGCATCGGCGATCGCCTCTTCGTCGCGGCCGAGCTCGGCGAGCACACGCGCGCGCAAGGCCAGGTAGCGCACCGTGGCCCGCGCATCGTCCCCCACGCTGTCGCGGGAGACCTCGTACGCGCGCGTCGCCGGCCCGAGCGCCCGCGCGGGATCGTACTCGAGCAGGATCTCCGCTTGCTGCCCTTCGATCTTCGCGAGCGGCTCGGCCGGCAGCGGTAGCGGCTGCGACAGCGCGGCGGCGCGCTCGAGCAGCGTCAGCGCCTCGCGCCACTGTCCCGCGTCGGCGAGCATCATCGCCAGCTCGCGCAGCGGCTTTTCGAGCACCAGGTGGTGCGCGCCGAACGTCGCCTCTTCCAGCGCCACGCCGCGACGACCGTGTGCGATCGCCTGGTCGATGTCGCCGCGTTGGCGGGCCATCGACGCGAGCGCGAGCTCGGCGTGCCGCAGCTCGGGATGCGACTCGCCCAACGTCCGCGCGAGCACGTCGCGGGCCTCGGTCGCCAGGTCCAGGGCGCGCTGCGACTGCCCGGTGGAGGCGTACATCGAGGCGATGCGGATCTGCTGACGCGCCCGCAGGAACGCGTCGTCGCCGTAGGCGAGCGCGAGGCCGTCGACGGCCGCGTCGATCCGGGCACGTGCATCGTCGCGGCGACCGACTTCGACCAACGCCCGGGCCGCTCGCACGTCGCGGCGCACGTCCAGGCGAGGCGCCACGCCACGCGGGAGCTCGAGGTCGGCGATCCGCAGCCACCACAGCGCCTCGTCGGGGCGCTGCAGGTCCCAGTGACACACCCCGACGAGCGCGCCCGCGGCCTCGGCGGCGGCCTGGTCCGCCCCGACGGTGCGGGCGTGCTCGTAGGCCGACACGAGCGTGTCGTAGGCGGTGTCTTCGCGCAGGGTCGCCTCGGCCAGCCCGCGCACGAGCAACGCCTGCGCGAGGGCGTGGCCCCCTTCGCTGCGGGCGGCGTCCACCGCTCGCGCCGCGGACACGCGTGCGCCCTTGGCATCGCTGAGCAGCAGCTGCAGCTTCGCCCGGGCCACGGCGGCCACGGCCTCGTCGTCGACGACCGTCTCTTCCGTGTAGCCGGCGCGTGCCAGGTACTTCGGGTCGGCGCACTCGTCGATCGAGGGGAGCGCCCCGACGGCCGGCTGACCGTCGGCGAGCGCCGCGACGCCGCCTTCGCCGAGCACGTCGGCGAGCGCCGCGAGATGGGCCCGACGGTCGCGCAGACATGTCATGCGGTGGTCCATCTGCGTCGTGGAAATGTCGCCGCGGATCTGCGCCGCCTCGCAGGTAGCCTCGTGCGCGGCCACCCATCGGTCGCGGTAGTCGTCGATGCGTGGGCGGAGCCGCGCCCACGTCGCCTCGGCCGCGGGTCCACCTTCGGCGACGAACGTCTCGCCCATCGTTCGGGCGCGGTCGTCGTTCCACGCCGATTCGATCTGCGACAGTGCCCCGGTGCATCGAGTCTCGCGCGGCCCGCCGAGCGCGAGGGCGCCCAGCAGACCTCCGATCGCGAGCGCGGTCATCGTCAGCGCCGCGCGTCCCGACCTGGGTCGCTGCGCCTGTCCGAGCGCATCGGCGAGCTGGCGCATCGAACCGAAGCGGGCGCTCGGATCGACCTGCAGCGTTCGCGTCAGGATCGCGCGCACCGCCTTCGGCACCCCGGCCTGATTCGGGAGCACGATCGCCTCTTCGGCGACGACCGACGCGGGCTCCATCCGCGAGGGGCGAATCCGCTTGCCGTACACCGCCTCGAACAGGCACGCGCCGAGGGCGAACTGGTCGGCCTGCGGTCCGGCCTTGCCCGAGAACTGTTCGGGGGCCATGTACGCGGGCGTGCCGAAGATGCCGTCCGATCGCGTGGAGAGGTCGCGGTCGTCGTGTGCCGTCTCGCCGTCGTGCGTGGGCGCGTTGCGGGCCTCACGGCCGGCGAGCCCGAAGTCCATCAGGCGCGTGCGCCCCTCGCCGTCGATCATGACGTTCTCGGGTTTGATGTCGCGGTGGACGACGCCCGCGGCATGGGCGGCGGCGAGCCCCTCGGCGGCTTGCGCGAACACGTCCAGCAGCGCGGGGTAGTCCAGCTGCGCTGCTTGTCGCCACGCTTGCGTCCATGCGCGCAAGGTCTGGCCCTCCACGTACTCCATCGCGAGGTAGACCTGGCCCTCGTGCTCGCCGACCTCGAAGACCGACACGACCGAGGGGTGCTGCAGCCGTGCCAGCGACACCGCCTCGCGCCGAAGGTTGCTCCCGGCGTCGGACGACCACGGGTCGCGCAGCACCTTGATCGCGACGAGGCGATCGAGCGACGGATCCCACGCGGCGAACACCAGGCCCATGCCGCCGCCGCCGATCGGTCGCACCACCTGGTACTGCGCGATCCGGGCGACCTCGACCTTCGCGAACATGCGCCGGCGCAGCCGCGCGAGGCGGACGGAGGCGTCGAGCGCATCGGCGGTCGGGTCCCGCCGTGATTGCGGCACCGGCGCGTCGATCAGCGTGCTGGACCCGTCCACCAGACACCCCAACGCCCCCCCCGGCGGGGTGGATCACGAAAAGTCCGGGTCGGGGCGGTCACGCCGGGCCCTGCGCCGGCACGTCGACATCGGGGCGTGCCCGGCCGATCAGCTCCGCCACGTCGTCGGCCTTGGCGCCGAGCTCGCCCTCGAGGTGCTCACGGGCGCGACGCAGCCGACTCTTGACCGTGCCCTGCGCCAGCTCGAGGGCCTCGGCGATCTCCGCCGTCGACTGTTCCTCCCAGTAGTGCAGCTCGACGACCAGCTGCAGGTCGACGGGGAGCCGGCGCAACGCGTCGCGGATCTGCATGGCCGCCTGCGCGCGTCCGACCCGGCTGGTGCCCGACGTCATCGTCTGCGCGACCGACAGCTGCTCGAAGTCGTCGTCGATGTAGCCGGCGCGGCGCCGCACCGCCCGCAGGTAGTCGTAGAGACGACTGCGGGCGATCTTGAGCAGGTACATCCGGAACGCGCCGGACTCGAGGATCTTGTCCCGATGCTTGAAGCAGCCGATGAGTGTCTGCTGCACCAAGTCGTCGGTCGCGTCACCGATCTTGTTGATGAAGAACCGGTACAGCAGCGGCCAGCATCGGCGAAGGAGCAGATCGCCCGCGCGATCGGAACCCTCGCACCATTGCGAGAGCAGCTGGAGGTCGGTTTCCGCTTCGGCCGGCATCGACAGCCCGATGCTCGCACCGAGCGGTCCGCGACTCAAACGGTGGCCCCGGGGGATCAGCCGGGCGGGTTCGGGTTGATGATCCCGGTCCCGGTGCCGCCCACGTACGCGTAGCTGTCGTGCGTGTCGTAGCCCACGACCACCACGCCGAACTTCACCGCCTCGCCGTCGAGCACATGCACGCCGTCGGCCACGGGGACGCGCGCGACCTCGAACGAGCCGTTGCCCAGCGCGCGGAAGAGGGTGTCGTCGATCGGTCCGCCGTCGAGCAGGATCGGGGCGCCGGCGGGCCGGGTGATCACGAGGATGTCGTTGATCCAGGTGCCCGGCACCAGCAGGACGTAGCGCGGCAGGAACTGCTCGACCGGGACGTACTGCGCCATCGCCGGGTCGCCGATCGAGCTGCCGAAGTTCTCGGAGCTGGTCATGTAGCCGACCACCGCGATCGGCTTGTTCGCCGAGATTCCGAAGTCGGCCTCGATGCCGGCGGGCGCGGTGACGAAGACCTCGGAGATGCCCCCGGCGTTGAGGTTGACCGACGCGGCCGGCAGTCCGGTGAGCATGGGCCCGGCGTCGAAGTTGACGGTCGTCCCGTCCTCGGACGCGTAGATCTGCCAAAACGTCGCCTCCGGCGCGCCCGGATTGCGCACGGGCATGTGCGCGGCCACGAACGACGTGCCCCACTGGCGCACGCCCGACAGCTGCTCCTCGAGGTGGTCGCAGCAGCAGACGTTGTCGGGGATGTTGATGCACGTGTGGCCGGGCAGCACGCCGACCGGATGTGCCGCGTCGGTGATGATCCGCGAGCCCGACAGCGACTGGGTCTCGCTGGCGGCCACGATCGTCGCGACGTCGCCGTCGTTGAGCGTGAAGTTGATCGTCTGACCCGCGCCGGCGGCCGGGATCGCCCCGCCACCGGTCGACGCGCTCGCGGCGGTGAACGCCACGTTCGTCCCGTCGACGGCGGCCACGATCGTCACGTACGGATAGCCGGCACCCGGGCTCGACGACTGAAAGCGGGTGCTGATCACGTGGTTGATCGAGTCCCACGTCGGCACCGGAAACAACATCGACGCATCCGAGAGGAACGACGACGCGCCGTCGATCGGATTGAACTGGTAGGCGACGATGGGCACGTCGCCGACGACCCGGTAGGCCCCGGCCGTGCGCACGCCGGTGTTTTCCTGGTGAAGGTCGGGTAGGTCGAACTGATGCAGGGCCAGGGGCGCGATCGCGATCGGGCCGGCGACGTTGGTCCAGACGCCGCCCTGCCGCGTCTGCACGGACACGTTCGCCATCTGGTTTTCGTGCACGTTGGCCGTGACGATCGCGAACGGCAGGGTGTCGGACGCCGAGTCCATGTCGACGGCGTAGAAGGTGCAGCCCACCGACGACTCGCCCGCGTCGGCCTGCTCGCACGTCTCGGGAATGACGGGACCCATCGGCCCGCCCCCGGCGTCGATCACCCCGGAGACGTCGAACTTCGGCGGCTCGTACGGTCCGTCGGCGCTGTCGGCCGTCCCGTCCGCGCTCGTCGCCCCGGTCGCCGCCGACGTGCCGACGGTGCCTCCCGGACCTGCACTCGTGTCGACGCTGTCGGTCTGCCCGTCGGACATCGTGATGCCGATCGTCTGCGCTCCCGAGTCGCGCTCGCCGGAGTCCGGACAACCCAGCCCGAGCATCGCGCCGAGCGCGATCCAAATCCTCGTCTTCATCCGATCCATACCCCGCACCATCATACGCCGTTGCGGCGTGCGGCGTCGCGGATCAGGCGGAGTCGACGTGGCGCGGCGGTTTGGGCTCGGGGAGGGCGGCGGCCGGTCTGCCACCGTCGAGCTGCCACGTCGGCTCGGTGATCAGGCGGGCACCGCGGCGATAGCGGATATACGACCAGATCCACTGGATGAAGACCATCAGGCGGTTGCGGAAGCCGATCAGGTACAGGATGTGGATGAAGCACCACGCGAGCCAGGCGATGAAGCCGCTGAGCTTGAGCTTGCCGCTCTCGACCACGGCGGTCGCGCGGCCGATCGTCGCCATCATCCCCTTGTCCCAATAGTGGAAGGGCTCGCGGGCCGACCCGGCGATCGTGTGCAGGATGTTGCGCGCCGCGTGGCGGCCCTGCTGGATCGCCGCCGGGGCGACCCCGGGGACGAGCGCGCCGTCTTCGACGAAGCGCGCCTGGTCGCCGACCACGAACACCTCGGGATGGCCGGGCAGGCTCAGGTCGTCTTCGACCGGGACGCGGCCGGCCCCGTCGAGCTCCGTCTGCAGGCGCGTGCCGAGGTGGGACGCATGCACGCCCGCGGCCCACAGTACCGTCTGCGCCTTGACGACTTCGTCACCGGCGCGGACGCCTTCGCGGTCGACGTGGGTGACCCGGGTGTGGGTCCAGATCGTCACGCCGAGTCGCTCGAGGCTGCGGGCCGCCTTCGCGGACATCTCCTCGGAGAACGTCGGCAGGACGCGAGGTCCACCTTCGATGAGCAACACTCGGGTCGCCCCCGGATCGATGTTGCGAAAGTCGCGGGTCAACGTGTGTCGCGACAGCTCCCCGAGGGCGCCGGCGAGCTCGACCCCGGTGGGCCCGGCCCCCACGACGACGAACGTCAACAGGCGGCGCTGCACGGCTGGATCCGTCTCGATCTCGGCCCGCTCGAACGCGGTCAGGACCCGGCGACGGATCTCCGTGGCCTGCTCGACGGTCTTGAGCCCCGGCGCCGCCTCTTCCCACTCGTCGTGGCCGAAGTAGGCGTGCGTCGCTCCGCACGCGAGCACGACGAAGTCGTAGGCGATCGCATCGTCACCGACGATGACGCGCTTGCCGGGAAGGTCGACGTCGGTGACCTCGCCCAAGCGCACCGAGATCCGACGCTCCCCGCGGAAGATCGATCGGATCGGCATCGTGATGTCGGCGGGCGAGAGCCCGGCCATCGCCACCTGGTACAGCAGCGGCTGAAACAGGTGGTGGTTGCGTCGGTCCACGAGCGTGATCCGGATCTCGTTGCCCCCGCGCGACAGCAACTCCTTGGCCGCGTTGATCCCTCCGAAGCCCCCGCCCACGATCACGACGTGTGTGGATGCGTCGGGCGCGGGGTTGCGGGCAAGTGTCGTGGTCGTCATCGCCGTCCTCGCATCGGGTGGATCGCCGCCAAACGCTCGCAGGTTGCCCTCGCGCGCGGGATCGGGCGGATCATGACAGGTCCCGCGATTTTTTTTGGTTGCCGTGAGAGGTTCACCGCGGAGGCGGCCAGACGTGACGAGACGGATCGTGGGGTTTTGTTGGGCGATGGCGCTGGCCGGCTGCTCCGTGCAGGAGGCCGGATCGGTCGCCGCGGCCCACGGTGAGCCCGAGCCGCCGCCCGTCGACGGTAATGCGGTGCGTCTCGACCTCGGCACGCTCGCCGATCCCCAGGAGGTCTCCGTGCAGCTGCGGGTGCGGGAGTCGCTGCCGGGCAGTGCGGACGTTTTCCGCCAAACGGAGACCTCGGCCCGCGACACGGCCGAGCTCGCGGTCGGACAGTCGCGGTCGTTGTTGGTCGCGACCGCGTGCGGTAGCGCCACCGCCGGGGGCGAGATCCCCGTCGAGGCGCCCCCGCCGGCCACGAAGCGCTACGAGCACGTGTGGGTCGCCGACGTCACGCGCGGCACGGCGGAGCTCGGTCGGGTGCGCCTGCAGGTGCGGCTGCGGCACTGGATCCGCGATGCGGAGGGACGCGTCGAGGAAGCGCCCTCGCGCGAGCGGACCGTCGTGCTCACCGAAGGCTCCGCGCACGTGCTGGACTTTCGGCCCGAGGCGGACGGCGACGGACCGCGGTGCGGCCGGGGCACGCACGTCGATCTGTTCGCCGAGCCCGTCGAGGACGCGACGCGGTCGGATCGCTCGATCGGCTTCGACATCTGGTACGCGCACGAAGACGAGACTGGCCGGCAGGCGCGTCGGCTCGTCGCGGCCGGTCGCGACGGCGAGACGCTGGACCTTGCCTTCGCGCGCGTGCGGACCTCCGTCCCCGGCAGCGCCGATCCGCCGCGAGCCCTCGGCCTCGATCTCCGGGGCACCGTGCGGGGGCGACATCGCGAGGACGGTACCGTCGAGCTCGTGCTGACGACGCGACGCGACGCGGTCGTGCTCGACGCGTCCGGTCGCGCCACGCCGTACGCGAGCCGTCGCGCGACCGAAGCGTGGGCCCTGCAACCGGGGCGGACGGTGAAGCTGCCGCTGCCGGCCTTGTCGCCAGGCGTGGGCGTGGGAGCCGATCCCGCTGCCGCCGCGCTCGACGAAGACGACGAGCTCGTCGAAGCGATCGGCGAGCACGAGGACGCGCTGATCGTCACGGTCTCCGACGGCGCACGGTGATCGGCGGGTCGGTCAGGGCGCCGGAGGGCCCGCGAGCGTGTCCGGGTCGTCGAAGAGCTCCCACTTGGCCGCCACGCCCTCGAACGCGGCGGAAAAGCGCGCGTCCCCGACGGCCTCGCCGGTCACGTTGCGGATCGCGATGTAGACGACCTGGTCCGCGAACCGGCGAGCGATCGCGCCGTAGACCTCGGGGTCGTGCTCGCCCGTGTCCCCGAACAGCGCGAACCTCCGGCCCGGGTAGCGGCCGATGTGCGCGCCGATGCTGGCGACCTTCGCTTCCTTGGTGGAGCCGAGGACCTCGAGCGCCTTCGGGTCCTTGAGGCGCAGCGTCTTGAGCGAAAAGCTCGCGGGAGGAAATCCGGCCTCGGTGAGGAAGGCGGTCAACGCCGGATACAGCTGCCACGGGCTCGCCGACACGAAGTGCAAGTGGCCGCCGGGGGCCGCGCGCAGCCATTGTTGGTAGCGCTGGGCCATCTTGGGCACCGCTTCGAACGGCTCCACGAAGGTCTTGCGCAGCAACGTCGCCTTGTCGGTGACGTGGGAGATCTTCACGGTGTCGTCGATGTCGCTGATGATCGTCAGCCCCTCGCTCGGCACGAAGAACGCGATCGACGAGAAGTCGCGGTGGTCGTCGGGCGGCGCGAGCACGTCCACCGGGCCCAGGGGACCGACCGTGCCTTCGAATGTCGCCTCGCCCTCGCAGTGGCCGTCGGCGCCGGACTCCGACAGGTCGATCACCCTCGGCCCCGCGGCGGCCGACAGTCGCTTGCCGCCCTCGTTGTCGTACAGAAACGGTTGCACGCGGCTGCGGAAGAGGGGCGAATGCTCCACCTCGTCCCCGAGGACCTCGGCGAGCGCCTCGACGAACGCGGTGCGACGCCACGAGCCGAGCTCGGGTTCGAAGATCCACGCGTGGACCGGCACGTGCCACCCGGCGTCGTCGCGCCATGCCGCAGCGGGGAACACGATCACGGACTCGTCCGACTTGATGGGGGAGCGTGCCCGGGCGGCCGCGATTTCCTCGGGATCGGCCGTCGGCGCCGGCGGTACCACCTGTGCGCTGTCGGCGGGTCGCGGCGAAGGCGTCGGTGTGCTCGCAGGCTCGGGGCCGGTGGAGCGACATCCGGCGATCGCCAGGGCCGTCACCCATGCCCTCGTAGCTGGCGCTGCGCGCACGCGGGTAGTTTCGCGGCGACATCGTGTGCATTGCAAGCTTGAGCCCCGGGCCCGGGCGATGGGACCCTGGATGGGCGTGAGGGTTTTCGGCGTAGCGGCGCTCGGGTGGGGGGTGCTCGCATCGTGCACGTTCGGTTCGACCGGCGCAGGGACCGGGGCGGCCACGTCGCTGGGGACCACTGGGGTGGACACGAGCACGACGGACGAGCCGATCCCCAGTGATGCCTCGACGACGAGCGGCGCGGGCATCGACGGCACGACCGGCGCACTGCCGCCCTCGTCGACCACCGACGGCGGGCCCGTCACCGACGACGGCGTCGCACCGACGACGACGGGTACCGACGACGGCACCACGGGGGAGCCACCCGCCGCTCTGCGACGACGCCGATGCCGACCTGCGGGCTTGCTACGACTTCGTCGGCGCCGCGTCGGGCACCCTGATGGACCTGTCGGGAGAGGGCAACGACGGCACCGTCACCAGCGGCGTGGTCGAAGGTCAGGGCCCGTACGGCAGCGCGCTGCGGACCGGCGCCGACGACAGCATCATCGTGCCCGACTCCGCCTCGCTCGACATCGTCGGTCCCGACATGGCCTTCGATGCGTGGCTGTGGATCGACTCGACGCCGCCGTCGTCGGAGCGGCGGGGCGTCTTCGACAACGACGGGCAGTACTCGGTGTTCGTCTACGGCGACGAAGGACTACGGTGCGGGTGGGGTCCGACGTTCTTGTTCACCCGGCAGTTTCCGCTGGGGCGATGGTTCCATCTCGCGTGCACCGGCGACGAGGCGGGCAGTCAGATGTACGTCGACGGCGTGCTCGTCGACGAGGGCGGGGTCCCGGAGGGCGGGAATCTGGCCAACGACAACGACCTCGCGATCCTCGACAACAGCCCGCAGCTCGACGAGCCGCTCGACGGCCAGATCGCGTCGCTGCGGATCTTCAGTCGGTCGCTGACCGTCCCGGAGATCGACGCGGCCGCGAGCGCCCCGTAGCGGCGCCCACGAAAACGACTTGCGTCCACCGCTCCTGAAGTTGCAAGAAAGCAAAAAAAGGATCCAAAAATGCAGGGCGCTCCGGTTGTCCACGTGGGATTCCAATAAGTTACGCGTGTTGTCACCTGGTCTCGGTGTTGCAACCACTTGTGGTCATCGTACCCACAGGTAAGACCATGTTCCTCAAGCGACTCGCGACCCTCAGCTTCCTGCTCTTCGTCCCCTCGATGGCCGCCTGCGATCAGCCCGGCGACGACCTCGGCGACGACGAGACCGTGAGCGGCAAGGCCGACCAGCTCGAAGGCGACGACGCGTCCGCGGCCGCCTGCCCGGCCGACGTCTACGTCACCCACGCCGCCAACGACGTCAACAACCACATCTTCTCCAACTGCCACAACGCGGCGACCGGCAAGTTCGTCGCGCGGTCGTGCTGCGAAGAGGCGATCGACTTCATCGAAGACGTGTCGGGCTGCCCCGCGCAGGTCAAGTTCACCGAGACCAGCGACCCCAGCGACAAGCGCTGCGTCAACGACGTCGCCGGTCACGACGGCAAGGGCCAGTTCGTCAAGACGGCCTGCTGCGCCGCGCTGTGCGACGACAACGCCGCGTACGACGACTACGGCTACTGCCGCGCGGGCAACGGCACCTTCGAAGAAGAGATCTGCTGCATCCGCAATCTCAACCTCGCGGCCGCCAACTGCATCGGCGCCGAGTGGGAAGCGGTCGAAGGCGGCACGGTCGACTTCGTGTGCCGCGCCGACAACGGCCAGTTCGCGCTCAACGCCTGCTGCGCCGACCAGTGCGCCGAGACGATCTCGCGCACCGGCCAGGTGCCCGAGGGCTGCAACCTCGACGACCTCGTGGCCAACGAGTGCCCCGACGACGCGACCCCGAATGCCGGCGGCATCTGCCACAACCCGGAAAACGGCCAGTTCGTGAAGGCCGCCTGCTGCGCGGTCAACAACAACAAAGAAGGCCTCGACATCGACAAGTCGGACGAGTGCTGGGCCGGCATGCAGTCGCAGCAAGCCTGCATCTGAGCCACGCCACGCACCGCGCCCCCGACTTCGACGCAGGGGAACGTAGGACCGGCCACGGGCTGCTCTCTGAGGGGGGAGCGGTTCCGTCGGCCGGTTCTTTTTCGTGGCCGCGCGCGGCGCCCTCGGATGGGACTCACACCGGCCCCGGGTGACGGCTACGAACGCGGGATCGTATGACTCCCGCGATGGTCGACGCTTCACGCGCGCGCTGGGTGGCCCGTTTCGGTTGGGCGCTGCTGGCGTACACGCTGTTCGTGGTGGCGTTCGGCGCGTGGGTGCGCATCACCGGGTCGGGCGCCGGATGCGGGCAGCACTGGCCCACGTGTCACGGCGAGATCGTGCCGCCGTCCCCGACGGTCGAGACGATCATCGAGTTCACCCACCGGCTGACCTCGGGCGTGTACGGAATCGTCGTCGTCGCGTTCCTCGTGGTGGCGATCCGCCGCTTCCCTCGCGGACACATGGTGCGCGTCGGGGCGTGGCTGACGTTGGTCTTCACGATCACCGAAGCGCTCGTCGGCGCGGGGCTGGTCAAGCGTGGCCTGGTCGCCGACGACGACTCGGTCGAGCGCGCGATCGTGATGGCGATCCACCTCGTGAACACGAGCTTTCTGACCGGCGCGCTGGGGCTTTCGTGTTGGGCCGCCGGCGACTCCGCCGCGCGCGCCCGCCTGGCGTGGCGAGAGCATCGCGCGACGACTTGTCTGCTGCTGGGCTGTCTGCTCGGCCTCGTCGCCGTCGGCATGTCCGGTGCGGTCACGGCCCTCGGCGACACGCTGTACCCCGTCGCGGACGCGAGCGCCCCGCTGGCCGAGCGCATCGCCGCCGACCAGGGCGCCGGGGCGCACTTCCTCCAACGCTTGCGCGCCCTGCATCCGCTGCTGGCGATCGGCGTGGGCGGCCTCGTGCTGTTCGTCGCCCAGCGCATCGGATCCAGAGCGGGCGCGAACGCGCAGACGACCAAGTGGGCCCGGTGGGTGTCGATCGCCGTGGTCGCGCAGCTGACCGCCGGCGTCGTCAACATCATCCTGTCGGCGCCCGGCTGGATGCAGATCATCCACCTCGTCGTGGGGACGCTGCTGTGGGTCGCGTTCGTGATCCTGTGCGGCGCGGTGATGGCCAAGCCGCGCGGCCGAAGCTGACGGGCCTCGGGCGGCCGAGTCGAGCGGATCCGTCGCGGTGACCGCAGCGGCCCGCGGGCCGGACCGTCGCCGCGACGCCGGGTCGAGTCTGCGACGATCGCGAGCGTATACTGGCCTGCGTGACGAGTACGCCAGCGAGGTCCGAGCGCGTCGCCGCGGGAGAGCTCCATCGCTTCCGGTTTCGCCGCCGGTTCGACGTGCTGGCACAGGTCGCCGCGCTCGAGCGCGCGTCGCAGATGGGCGCTCCATTCGTCGAGCATTGACGGCCGGGCACTGCCTCCCGGGAGGAGGCGTCGGACTGAGCGATGTCCACACCGAGCCCGTCGATGCCATGGCGAGGGGCCGAGATGCCTGGGACGTCGTCTGGGCGGAGCGAGGTCGCACGCGCGGCGAGCTGTTCGGGATCTTCGACTGCGCACGGCGGATGCCGGCGACGTACGAGCTCGTGCGCCGAAGCGAGCTGCCGGCGGCGTGCTTGTTGGGCGCGACCGCATCGCGCCCATTGCACCTCGTCGCACCGTGGTGTGTACATCTGTCGGCGGATTCGTCGCGAGGCGCCGCGCTCGTCGGCGCGTCCTGGGGCGAGTCTTGCTGCCTGCTCGTCGTGACCAAGGCCGGGGCCGCACTGCCCGCGGTCGGCCAGGCGCTCGAGCAACTGCTGTGGGTCGAGCTTCCGTCGGGCAAACGCACGATGTTCCGCTACTTCGATCCTCGCGTTTTCCGGCGCTTCGTTCCGACGTGCGATCGTGGGCAGTGGAACGAGATCCGTCGACACTTCTGTGCGTTCTCGTGCGAGAGCGCGGATGCGTGGAGCGTGCTGACCTGGGACGCGCGAGGCCACGATGTCGTGCCCACGACGACGCCCCTGACGTCGACGAGCGTCGACGCATCGCGTGCCACCGACCGCCGCGGTTGAGCCCACCCTCATGCTCCGCATCCGTCCCGACCAACTGCGCGCACTCGACGAGCCGACCAGCGAGTTCCTCGCCCGGACCGAGCAGCATTTGCGCGAGGTCTGGACGGAGGAATGCGACGAGCTCGGGCAGACGGGGGTTCGAGAGCATGTGCTCGGAGCGTTCGCCGACGCGCGCGCCCACGGGCTGACGTCGGAGTTCGACGTGGTGCGATTCATCGACCTGTCGATGGCATTCGGACGCGACTTCCCCGGTCAGGCCTGGTGTGTGTCCCTCTTCGAGCGAACCCGTTCCGAGGGCTCGGCCGCGCTCGATGTCGATGCGCTGTGGCGCGCCGCCGAAGCCGAGCTCGACCGGCGCGACGAAGATCGCGAGGGCCCGTGACCCGGCCGCGCGCATCCACGCGACGTGACGACGGCCCACGCGGGCTGCGACTGGAGCCGATCGGGCCGGTCCACGGCAGCGCCCTCGCGCGTTTGGTGGACGTGGACGACGCGGTGGGAATTCCGCGTCCTCGGGCTCCATCCGACGTGTCGTCGTGGCTCGCCGAAATGCGTCGGCAGGAACGTCGCGGGATGGCCGCGACGTTCGGGATCGTCGAACTCGTCCGCGGATTGGTCGGCACGATCCGCATCGGCGGGCTCGCGAGTGCGGACGACGGCAACCTCAGCTACTGGGTCGCCGTCCCCTTCCGTCGCCGCGGATTCGCGGTGCGGGCCGGCGAGCTCGCCCTGCACGTCGCGTTCTCCGTGCTCGGCCGCCGATCGCTCTTCGCGTTCGCGGACGAACGCAACGTCGCGTCGCGGGCCGTGCTGCGCCGCTTGGGGTTCGAGATGGAGTGCTTGCTGCGCCACCGCAAACACCCCGACGGCCCCCGCACGCTCGAGCTGTACCGAACGACGCCGCACTCGGCGGGCTGAGCACGGGTCTGGACGATGGAAGTTCACTGCGACAAATGCGGCAGCCCCGATACCGGACGGTGTCTTGCCTGTCGCGAAGGCATCGTGTGTCGGCAGTGCGGGTACTGCGATCACCCCGAGTGCGACCTTCACACCGAGGAGGTGCCGAGCCGTGCCGTCGACAACCGCCGTACCAAGAGCAAGCACGAGAGGAAGAAGAAGGACAAGAAGACCAAGCTGGCGGACGCGAAGCTCTCCAACGCGACGTTTACCTCGGAGTCTTCGACCAAGCTTCTGGTCGAGTGCATGCGCGGCGAGGGGGCGATCGTCGCGTGCCACTGGTTGGGCGACAAAGTGCTTCCGGTTCGCAACCCAGCGTGGCCGGAGGACGCCGAAATCGAAGATGTGCTCGCCGATACGCTCCCTGCGGAGTCGAAGGCGCAGATGCGCGTCATTACCCGAGGGGTGCCCAACGGCACCGCCGCCACCATCCGCGTCTACCACGTCGACTACGATCCGGAGACGGACGTATCCAGGGCGGCATACGACTTGCCGTCCCCGGACTCACCCCTCGACGATCCTCGACAGCTACTCGAAGGACTCGTGGTCCGAAACGACGCGGTCGTGCGGCCCGATGGGAGCCTCCCCTTCTTCGCGTTCGACGGACCGACCGCCTCGTGGACGGTCTGGAAGTGCGCGGGGTTCCGATTCGAGGTGACCCTGTCGTTTGGAGGCCTGAGCGATTCGAGCGACGACCATGGCTCCGTCGTCCGTTTGCTCGGGCATCACGTCCTGCTGGCGGACCTCAGCGACGGCCGCGACAAGTATGGGACGTACACCAACGAGGGCGAGGCATCGGCGGTGCGGAGCGAGATTGTCGGCGACCATGTCGCGAAGGTCGTCGGCTGTCCGCACAACGTCATCCCGCTGAACCTGTGGGGTTCGTTGTTTCGCAACACCTACTCCGTCCTCAACGTCAGCCACGGGTACGTCTACGAGCGTGCGACGCCCCTGAGCGCGACGTCGACATACGAGGGAGTTCCCACCGAGCTCGCGTTCGGTGAAGGGATGCTACGTGACCACCGCTGGGCGCCGCCGGTGGAGCGACAGCCCGAGCTCCGAAGCGTGGTGCGCTACGGCGGTCCCAACAACAAGAACTACGCGCCGTACTCCGCCAAGCAGTCGCGCGAGATTTCAAAGACGACCAGATTCGGCGACGAGTCCATCCTCGACGTCGATGCCGTCCCGAGCGTACCGCAGTACCTGTGGATGATGACGAGTTGCCGCACGATGGCCGAACCCAGCCTCGCCAACGCGCTGCATCTGCGAGGCACGTGGTTCGTGATCGGCTGGATCTTCGCCGCGGCCGCCGACGAGTGCCGCAAGGCGACCACGGGATTTTACCGCGAGTGGACCGCCGCGGGCTGCGACCCCGACCTCATCCCCCGGCTGTTTCTCGACCATTTCGGCCCGTTCGGGGAACGCAAGCCCGTCCTCTCGGTTCGTCCGGATGTGGCGCAGGTGCTGGGCATCGTGGGCAGGCAGGACGAGGGCGGCGCGATCGTGGTGATCGGCACGATCTAGTCCTCCGACCGGCAATCCGCCGGTGGCTTCACTGGCCGTCCTCGACCACCGGCTCGTAGCCGTGCAGGTCGCGTTCCCATAGCCACGCGATCACGCGCTCGACCGCGTTCGTCAGGTGGCGACGGAAGGTCGAAAACGGCAGACCGAGCAGCTCGGCGGCTTCTTCCTGGGTCCGCGTCGGATCCAGGTACGTCAGCTTGAGCGCGGCGTGCAGGACCTCGTCCTTGCCCGAGCGGGTCAGCGAGCTCGCCGCGAGCTGCACGGCCCGGCGCAACCCGAGGTCGTCGGTACCCGGCGCCTCGAGGGCCACCCGGCACCGCGACAGCGGACTGTCGCGGAGCGCATCGTCGATCCACAGATCTCGCAGCGCCTGCTTGGCCGCGGTCACGAACGCCTCGTGCGACATCGCCAGCACCTCGCGGGGGGGCGCCAGCGCACCGTCGGCCGCCCCGCTGGTGATCTCGCGGCTGGCCATCATGTCCAGGAACGCGGCCGGCGTGACCGTTCGCCAGTCGTGCATGAAGAGCGCGTACGTCGTGTCGTCCATCGTCACGTCGCCGATCGGATGGTGATCGAGGTACGCCATCATCGGACCCCAGGCGTCCAGTCGCCCGGGCACGCAAACCCCGCCCCAATCCAGGCCCGGCGTGCCGAACCACGTGCGCACGTTCGTGACCGACAGCTGCGAGGTCATCGCACTGGGGTCGACGTGCGTCTCGTAGCTCAGCCACAAGCAAAGCTCGATCCGATCCTCGGCGCGCAACGGACGTCGCTGCCGCGCCGCGTCCAGCAGCGCCGCCATTCGAGGGTCGCGCCGTACCTGCGGGTCGTCGGCCTCGTCGCCGCGCACGTTCAGCGAGGCGATGTAGCCCAGCGGACGCGTCGGCGAGGCCCACACGATCACGAAGTTGTGCGGCTGCCTTCGCGCCCAGCCTTCGATCAACGTCGCCGCCGTGTCTCCCTCAAAGCGCCGTGTCGCCTCCACGAGTGCGGGCACGTCGTGCTCGGTCAACGCCGCCGGCGTCAGCGATCTCGCCCCGTCCCAATCGATGACCGAGCCCATGACCGAGTTGAAGCGGTGCAGCCACGAAAGGTCCATCGCCGCACGGTACGCCTCGTCGCCGGCGGTGGCGCGCAGTCGGGCGATGATCGGATCCCGCACGCGCTCGTGCAGCGCACGGTAGCCCTCGGGATCTCGGCGTCGGTGGTCGGCATCGATCGCGTGCGCCGCGAGGTCGTGCAGGTACAGACCCTCGGGGTGCGGCACGGCGAACGAGAGCCGACCCAGCCAGTCGAAGGCGTCGCGCACGTCCTCGCGTCCGAGTGCGTGGCGGAGCACGCCCTCGTTCGTCGCCCGCAGGTGCGCCGCGACCTGCAGCGCGCGTCGATGATCGTCGTCCGGCGCGTCGTGGACGAAGCGGGTCAGAAGTGCCGTCACCACGTCCGGGTGCGAGCGCAGGTCGATCGCAGCCGCCCGCGGGTCCTGCCGTACCACGTCGGCCACGAGGGCGAGGGCGAGGGGATGGCCGTGGGTTTCGGCGAGCAGGCGAGGCTGCGCCCGCCAATCCACGTCGCGGGCCTCGAGCAGGCGCCGACTGTCCGCCGGCGAAAGGTTGCGCAGCGAGATCACCCGCAGCAATCCCGTCCACGCCGGGTCCAGGCGCCAGCGCGGCCCCGGTGGACGACGGCCGGCGATCGCGACGAGGGTCGAGGCCGGCAACGCCGGCAGCAGCACGTCCCGCAGCCAGTCCTCGATCTCGCCGAGATCCTCGGCCGTATCGAGGAGCAAGACTCGCCGCGCGGGTCCGTCGAACGCCGCCACCACGTCGTCGAGCGTCGCGTCGTCGCGACCACCGAGTCGCTCCAGCAGCGTGGTCGGCGAGCCCACGAGCGAGCGAACGTCGACGACGATCGCCTCGATGTCCTCGTGTCGCGCGAGGTCGGCCAGGCGCAGCAGCAGCGTGGACTTGCCCACCCCGCCCGGTCCCACCAGCCACAGCACCGCGAACGACGGCG
>CALBMM010000316.1 GCA_937896535.1 uncultured Pseudomonadota bacterium | reverse complement strand
GACGTTCTCGGCGAGCACGATCGCATCGTCCATGAGCAGGCCCAGCGCGACGAGCAGGCCCATCATCGTCATCATGTTCAGGGTCTGGCCAGTCAGCTGCATGACGTACAACGCTCCGAGGAACGACACGGGCAGCCCCGCCGCGACCCAAAACGCCAGGCGCAGATCGAAGAACAACCACAGCGCGAGGAACACGAGCACGAGCCCCTGCACGCCGTTGGTGACGAGCAGCTGCAGGCGGTCGCGGATCACCGAGGTGGAGTCGCTCGTCAGCGCGAAGGTCACCCCCTGAGGCTTGACCTCTTCCTCCTCGGCGATGAACGCCTTGACCGCGTCGAGGACCTCGAGCGAGTCCTCCGACGTGGACTTGCCGACCACGAGCATCCCGGCGCGTTGGCCGTTGAAGTAGGTCTGCTCCTCCTCCACGGAGAACGCGTCTTCGACCCGAGCCACGTCGCCCAGGCGCACTTCCACCCCCTCCTCGGACGTGCTGACCACGATCGAGCGCAGCTGCGCCGGCGTGACGCGCTTGTCGTCGTAGCGCACCGACAGCGTGTGGCCGCGCGTCTGCAGCTGACCGAGGGGACTGTCGAGACTCTGCGCCGCGACGGCGGCCGCGACGGTGTCGACCCCCAGGCCGTAGCGTTGCAGCGCGGCGGGTTGGATCTCGATGCGGATCTGGTGGGTCGAAAAGCCCGCGAGTGCGACTTGCGAGATCTCGGGACGCGCGAGCAAGCGCCCCTTGAGCCGCTCGACGTACAGCTTGAGGTCCTGTCCGGACATCGGTCCGGTGACGGCGACGGTCACCACGCTGCGCGAGCGAGAGCGCGTCGAGACCGTGGGCGGATCCATCTCGGTCGGGAAGTCGCGGATCGAGTCGACCGCCGAGCGGATGTCGGCGAGGACACTGTCGATCTCCACGCCGTCGTCGACCTCGATCGTGACGCTGGCCCCGCCCTCACGGGCGGTCGAGGTCACCGACGCGATCCCCTCCATGCCCGACAGCACGTCCTCGATGCGGGCGACGACCGACTCGTCCATCGTCTCCGCGGGCGCGCCCGACAGCGATGCGCTGACGGTGATCGCGTTGGACTCGAACTCGGGGTAGGTCTCCCGCTGCAGCTGCGGCAGCGACAGCAGTCCAACGGCCGCCATCGCGAGCAGCAGCAGGTTGGCGGCCGTGGGGTGGCGCAGAAACCAGGCGATCATGCCGCGTCCCCGGGTCCGGCGGCCGCCTCGAGCAGCCGCTGGGTCTCGTACTTGTCGACCTTCGGCGACACGGACATGCCGTCGACCGCGGGCAGGACCTCGCTGACGATCACTCGGTCACCGACCACGAGTCCGGCGCTCACGCAGGCGAACTCCTCCTGGGCCCAGTCGAGCTCGACCTCGCGCAGGCGAAGGCGCTGCTGGTCGTCGACCACGTATGCCACCCCGTCGTGCAGGGCGGAGATCGGGACGGCGAGGCAGTCCGCTCGTGGCTGACCCACGAGGTCGACGCTGACGTGCATGCCCGCGCTCAGCCGCGTGTTCTCCGAGCCTTGGCGTCGCAGCTCGCGGTCGAGCTCGACGACGACGCCGGTGGTGCGAGTGGCCGCGTCGACGCCCAGGAACCGACTGAACCGCGCCGGCCAGCGGTGCTCGACCTCGGAGATCTCGAGCGTCACCGTGGCGTCGATCGCCTCGGCGATGCGCGCGAGGTAGCCCCCACTGGGGGGTCGGTTGGCGTCGGCGTCGCTCGGAGTGGCGTCGCTCGGCGTGTTCGTTGCTGGTGGATCGGCGGGCGGTGGCTGGGGTCCCTCGCGGGGGGGACGGCGGGGGATGAGCGGGTCGAGCTGACCGAGCGGAAACTGAGCCGACACCTCCAGCACGTCGAGCCCCTCGCCGATCGCGAGCACTTGTCCGCTCGAGACCGTTTGACCGGTCGTCGCGTTCACCTCGCTCAAGCGCATCGTGAAGGGGGCCACGATCGTCGTTCGCGACAGGACGAGCTCGGAGCCGGTCACACCCGCCTCCACCTCCGTCAGCTGCGCGTTGAGGATCCGCCGAGATGCCGGAAGCTCGGCCAGCGTGTTCTCGAGCGACACCACCGCCTTCTTCGCCGAGAGCACGGCCGACTCGTCGGCCTCCACGTCCGAGCGCGGGACGGTGCCGGCCCGGTACAGCGCCTTGGTGCGCTCGAGGGCCTCCTCGGCCATCTTCAACGCTTCCTTCTCCACGCCCAGGCTGTTCTTGGCGCTCTTTTCCCGGGCCTTGAGCTCGGCGAGCTGCGCCTTGACGCCTTCGACCGTCGCCAACGATCGGCGCTTTTCCAGCTCCGCCTCCGTGGGATCGATGCGAAACAGCACGGTCCCCTCTCGCACGACGCGGCCGACCTGTACGGCCTCACCGGCCTCGACGACGGTCCCGCCGACCTCCGCCAGCGCCTGCCACTGCCGGGCGGCCGCGACCTCGCCATAGCCGGTGGCGCGCGGGACTGCCGACATCTGCGCCACTTCGATCACGCGCACCGGCGTCGCCCGCTGTCGGCCAGCGCGGGGTCTGGCGGCATCGTCGGCCTTCGTCAGCCACAGGTAGCCCACCACGCCGGCCCCGGTGAGTACGATCAAGGACAGGGCGCGGGCGACGGAGCGAGCGGTCGGCATGGGGTGGTCGTCGAAACCTACCCGGTACCGGAGCCAAGGGCCGGTCGATCCGTGTAAGCGCAACGCAAAGCCGGGCCGCCGTTTCGCCGGCCCGGCGCGATTCAGCCCGTCGGCGGATTGACGACGAGGTCGAGCCCGGCGCCCGTCATGTCCGAGTAGGTGTACGGCCGAACGAGACCATCGACCGTCGTGGTCTGGCCCGAGGACGGATCGTGGCGGAACGCGACCTCGGCGATCTGATCGGGCAGCCACACGACCCCGTCGATGTCGACGCCGACGCCCACCGGGACCTCGCAGCCGGGTAGGTCGATCTCGTCGACGAGGGTCATCGACGCCATGTCCACGCGCAGCAGACCGCACGGCTCGTTGGCGGCGATCCACGCCGAGCCGTCGCGATCGAGCGCGAGACCCCGCAGCGTGCGGCCGCCGACGGAGCCTTCCACGAGCAACGACGAGAACGTTTCGGTCGCGACGTCGAAGTGCAGCACGTTGCCCGCGTTGCCGGCCATCCACGGATCTCCGTCGCCGTCGAGCGCGATGCCGTAGGGCTGCGTGCCCGCCGGCGGATCGAAACGATCGACCTGCAGCGTGACCCCGTCGATGCGCACCAAGGGGCCCTGCCACCCGAGCACCCACAGGTTGCCGTCGGCATCCACCGCGCCGCCGTACGGACCCCAGTTCTTCGACGTGCCGGATTGATCCCAGTCGGGAACCTCGACCTCGTCGAGGAGCGCACCGTCGGCGCCGGCGAGGCGGCGGAAGTAGCCGCGGTTTTGGCCCTGGTGCCACCAGCCGACCCACAAGCGGCTGCACGGGTCCTCGGGCGTGCCGGCATCCCACGCGGTGGGGCGTGGTCCCTGGTGGTTGAGCGGCGTGCTGCCCCCGCCGGGCAGGTCCGCGTACCAGCGCACGCACTCGTCGGTGCCCCACGGGCGCACGTCGTCGGGCCCGGTCGACGTCGTGATCTCGCCGTTGCCGTCGAGGTCCTCGCAGCGATCGATCGCCGCCGCGATCTTGACCACACCGCCGGCGCGACTGGTCACCGCGACGTCGCCCGCCGGGTTGACCGCCGTGCGCGACGGATCTCCGGCGCCCTCCATCGGGCTGGTGAAGTAGCGCGCGACCTCGGTCGAGGTACGCGTGTCGATCTTGGAGACGGTGCCCTCCGTCGAGTTGGCGATCCACACGTAGGTGAAGTCGAGGTCGGAGACGCCCGACGCGCCCGCCTCACCGTCGCCGGCGGCGGGACACTCGACCGGGGGCATGATGCCGCCGCCCCCGAGGGCGTCGAACTTTTCGCCCTCGGTCGCATCGGCGCTCGCCCCCGAGGCCGAGGGCGAGGAGTCCGTCTCCGTGATCGAGGTGGAAGGGGGCGGAGGATCGTCGGTGTCACGCCCCGCACCGGAGCACGCGCTCGCGAGAAGGGCGACGAGCGTCAGCCCGCGTTGTCGTGGCAACCCCAGATCTCCATGCGCAGCTCCCAATCCCAGTCGGAGTTGAGGTTGGTGCCGTCGCGGCGCACCGACCACCAGGCACCCGAGGTCAGGTTGAGCATCTCGGTCTCCGGGATCACCTGGCTACCGTTGAACAGCAGGTCGTCGCCGTCCAACGACAGCGCGCCCGACAGGAGGCCGGCCACGACGCCGACCGCCGGGAACACCCAGCCGTCGACGCCGGGGACGTCGATCGCACCGGCGGCATTGGCCGCACCGGCCACGGCGTCGAGCAGGTCGGCGTAGCCGTTGGAGGTGTCGGACTCGATGCAGTTGTAGTTGAGCAGCAGGTTGCCCTTGGGCGCGGCGAGATCGGCCTGGCCCCACACGGTGCCGCCCTCGAGGCTGTAGGCGTGCTGGTCGCCCTCGTCGAGGGCCGGCGTGATCGGGGTGATCTTGATCTCCGCGGCGTCGGCGGCCTCGGACGTGATCGCGCAGTACACCTCGTCGTTGAGGAAGTCGTCGTCCTCTTCGTGGACGATGAGGGTGGCCACGCGCACGCGCATGCGCGGGTCGTCGCACGGGCCTCCACCCGCGGACGGGCTCGTGGTCAGTCCGTCCACGGCGGCGGCCGCAGCGGCTTGGACCTGCAGCTGCGTCGGGGCCGGGTGCGCGTTGCGGTACGCCACCGGGTCTTGCATCCCCACCATCGCGAGCTGCCGGCGCACGGCATCGGCGCCCGCGGGATGGGCCTCGAACGCATCGCGCAGCGCGGTGACGAACGCGGCCTCCCCGGCCTGCGCGGGCGAGAGCGCGGCCGCGATCATCGCGGCGGCGTCAGTGCCTTCGTCGACGTGCGAGGCCAACGTCGCGAGCGTTTCGATCGGCGGCACGTAGGCCATCGGGTCGTCGAGGAAGTCGGCATGGGTGTCGATGACCGGCGGGATCTGGGCACCCTCGCACGAGGGCGCCGCGGTGCACGGCTCGCACACGCCGCAGTCCATCTCGCAGCTCATGCAGTCCTCTTCGGCGTCGCACACCGCGTTGCCGCACATGTCCGGCGGACCGCCCGTGGTGTCGTCGCCGGTGTCGGCGGTCGGACAATCGCACGCTTCGAAGCCGGATCCGTCGGCCAGGCACGCCTGCACGCCGTCGACGCCGCCCGGACAGGCGCACGAGGACTGCATGCCGGGCACGCACGCGTTCGTGCCGTCGTCGGATGCGTCGGGATCGGGCGCGTCGGTCGTCGAGCCGGCCGACGTCGTCGCCAGCGTCGTGTCTCCGTCGCCGCGCGGATCGTCCGAGCTCGCGCACGCCGTCAGCGAAAGTCCCACCGCAACCAAGTACGCAGCCTGCGAAGTCATCTTCATGTGTGTTGGTCCCCTCGCGCCGGAGGATATCGCAACGACGACGTCGTGCGGGGCCCGCCGGCTACGGCACCGCCGGCCAGGCACATGCGATGCCGAGCGCGCAGACCATCCCGGGCGGGCACGTCAGGCCCACACCGCCGCAGAGCATGATGCACTCGTTGATGCCCTCGCCGGTGATGTCGATGCAGGAAACCGGCGCCGTGCCGCCGGGCGGCGCGAGCGGACAGTCGGAGACGTCCACGCAATCGACGTCGGTGCACACGCCGATCGTCGGCGGGACCGCCAGGTCGGTGATGCACTGCTCCTGGGGCAAGCACACCGACGCAGGCGGGTTGTTGACGCAGTCGTCGAAGCCTTGCATCGGCGGACCGCCCCCACTGGAGCCGCCCGAGTCGCTCGAGCCGCCCATGCCCGTGGTGCTGGTGGCGACGCCGGTGGTCGACGTGGACCCGCCCATGCCGGTGGAGCCTCCGGAGTCGCCCGAGTCGCCCATCCCCGTGGTCGCGCCCGAGCTGGTCGTGCCCATCCCCATGGTACCGCCAATGCCCGTGGTGCCGCCCATGCCCGTGGTGCCGCCCATGGAGGTCGAGTCCGTCATCGCCCCGGAGTCCGTGGCGAGCGTCGTCGCGCCGGAGTCCGTGGCACCCGTGCTGGTGCCGTCAGTCGACCCGGAGCCGCTCGTCGAGGTCGAGCCCATCGACGTCGCGTCCGTGTCCGTGCCGGTCGAGCCCATCGACATCATCCCCGACGTCGTGTCCGCGCCCATCGTGGTGCCGCCGCTCTGCGACATGCTGCCCATGGTCGTGTCGACCATGTCGGTGGCGCTCATGGACATGCTCGCGGCGCCGGTCGAGCTCGATCCGTCCGTCTCGCCGCTGCCCGAGACCGCCACGTCCTCGTTGCCGCACGCGACGACCAACCCCAATCCCCACAACATCGATCGAATCTTCATGGCAAGCCCTAGGCCTTCGATCCTATCAGGCTCACTGCCCCGCGGGTCGAGTGAAAACCGCCCGTGACGATGTCGTCGATCAACGCACGTCGCAGCCGATCCGCTCGTCGTGCACGGCCACGTCGTCGATCCAGACCTGGTACGGCAACGAGATCGGCTGGTAGATGGCCCAGCCGACGTACAGATGCTCGAAAGTGGGCATCTGGTAGACGCCGGCGAAGAAGTCGTCGAGCGAGTGCATCGACTCGCTCTCCACGCTGTCGATGAACACCTGCGCCTCGTTGGCGCCGGGCGTGCCGTCGTAGCGCCACTCCAGGCAAAACCATTGGCCGGCCGGGATGTCGCTGTCGTCGCTGGCCCCGATCTCTCCCTGGCCTTGCGTCTCGACGTTGAGGATCCACGTGTGGGTGAAGAAGTCACCGCCGTGCGGGTTGTTGATCCCGCCGACGCGCACGCGGTTGTTGTTGCCCGCACCGCGCGCCTCCATCACGGTCCAGTGCACGAAGTCGTCGACGGGAAGCTCCTCGATGTAGAAGTACATCCGACCCCAGAACGCATTGTCGGCGACGGGAAACGGCACGGCCGTTCGGATGAACGTCTCGTACGAACCCGACGGAGACGTCACGTGCAGGCTCTGCGTGCCGCTCATCGCTCGCGCGTCCGAGAGCACCGCGGTCCCGGCTCCGGACGCGTACTCCCACTTGGTGGGGTCGGCCATCCCTCCCGGCGCGCCGGCCTCGAAGTCGTCGGAGAACAGAAGCTGCACCGGCGGTGCGCCCGACGAGTCCGAGGACTCGGCCGCGGTCGTCGCGTCGTCGCCGGTCGATCCCGCGGGGCCGGTGGTCTCCGACACGCCGCCGCTGCTCGGGTTGCCGCCGGTGGCGGGTCCACCATCGCCCCCGTCGCCGGGATTGGACGTCGAGCTCGCCGTGCCGTGGCCGTCGCCCCCGTCGTCGTCGCTGCTTGCGTCGTCTCCGCACGCCAGGCAGACCGAAGCGAGCAGGGCGAGCGGTGGGATCCGGAACATGAATGCCCCGAGCCACGCCGACGCCGGACCGGGTGAGATTTTCACGCGTCGGCAGGCGAGGCGGGCAGCCAGCCCTCGCCGGTCTCGGCGATCCGCCGCGCCGCCGCGAGGTGCTCGGCGGGCCACGGCTCTTCGACGATCTCGTACTGCGCGTGGTCGAAGGGCGTGCCCGGGGCGTCGGCCTTCTTGACGATGCGCTCGCGCCGACCGTCGCGCAGCAGCTCCAGCGCGCGGTGGTGGCAGATCGGGTTGTTGCCGCGGCGCCCGAACAGCACGTGCCCGGTCCACGTGCAGCCCGCCTTGCACACGTCGGCGTAGTAGCAGCCGGCGCAGTAGCCCCACAGGTCCTCGGTCTGCCGACCGCGGGTGAACCGAAGCGCGCTCGACCGCTCCCATACGTCGCGCAGCGAGTGGTCGCGGACGTTGCCGCCCACGTAGGGCGCGCTGGGCAACGACGGGCAGCCCTTGATGTCGCCGTTGGCCTCCAGGCCGAGCGTGTCGCTGCCCGCCCCGCAGCCGGTGCCGTGGCGCAGCGGCATGTGCGAGCGCAGCAGCGTCTCGTACGGACCGAAGTAGCCGATGTTGGTGCCCGGCCACAGCCGCACGCCGACCTCTTCGGTGCGTGCGGCCAGCCGCGCGACCATCGGCATGACCTCGATCATCTGGTACGGCTGCAAGAGCAGCGAGGGATCGTCGGCGGCGCGGCCCATCGCGACCGTGATCTGGATCTGCCACGAGTGAATGCCCGTGGGGTGCAGCGTCTCGAACAGGCTCTCGATCTCGCGGTAGTTGGCACGGCAGATCTGGGTGTTGACCGAGATCGGCAGCCCCACGGCGTCGAAGTGCTCCAGTGCCGACATCGCGGCGCGGTAGCTGCCTTTGACCGCGCGCAGCGAGTCGTGCATCGCCTCGTGACCGTCGATCGACACCGACACGGTGACCATGCCGGCGTCGGCGGCCTGCTGGGCGCGCTCGCGGGTGATGCCGCGACCGCCCGTTGTCATGCCGCACTCCATGCCCGCGTCGGTGATCGCCCGCGCGATCGTGACCCAGTCCTCGCGCAGGTACGCCTCGCCGCCGATGATCGTGACCTCCTTGACGCCGAGCTCGGCCATTTGGCGCACGAGGTCCAGCGCCTGCGCGGTGGTCAGCTCGTCGGGCCGCGCCCGACCGGCTCGCGAGCCGCAGTGCCGACACGCCAGGTCGCACGCGAGCGTGATCTCCCAGACCGCGTAGACCGGACGCACCGCGTCGAGGTCGCGAACCGTCGGCGCCAGAGGAAGGTGTCGGCGCGACGGCTCGGCTTTCGGCGCGATCGGCAGCCGGCGTCCCGAAGCCATGCGCGCGCTACAGCGGACCTTCGTCGGGCCGCGGCGGGCCGCCGTACTTGCGTGCGGGACGCGGCTCCGGTGGTTTGGGGGGAGCGCCGTACTTCTTGGCCGGGCGCGGATCGGGGGGGCGCGGCGGGGCGCCGTACTTGGTCGCCATCGGACGCTCCTCGATCGGCGTGGGCTCGATCGGCGTGGGCTCGACCGGTGTGTCGCCGGTGTCGGCGTCCGGCGGTGCGACGTCTTCGTCGACGCCGGCGCCCGTGTCCGGATCGGCGGACGGCTTGCTCATCTGACCCCACTCGGTGTCGGCCGCGACCTCCTTGGCGTCGACGTCCGCCTTCGCGTCGGGGGCCGCCTCCGTCTTCGTCTCGGGTGCCTTGGCTTCGTCGCCCGCGGCCGGCGTGGCCTTGCCGTCGTTACCGGCCCCGTCACCGTCGGACGAGCACGCGGCCAGGACCGGCAACGCGCCCAGCCACGCGAGCGCGACACGCCGCGGGACCGCGCCGACGGTGAGCACGAGTCCGCAGAAGGGACATCGCGCGTCCTCGCTGCGCACGTGGCGGGCGCACCCTCGACACGGAGTCAATTGCGGCACGGCGCAACATTACCCCACGCCGTTGCGCTCGCGCACGTTCTCGTGCGGGGTGCGCCGCTTGCGTGGCCCGCACAGTCGATGTCTACTCCCGCGCATGCCGCCCGCCCGCTCTCTCCTCGTTGCCGCACTGACGATCGCGACGCCGCTGACGCTGGCCTCGTGCAAGAAGACCAACGGCGACACGACCGCTCCCCTCGCAGCGGATTCGGGCACGGCGGGCACCGGCGGTGGGACCGATACCGAGGTCACCCGCACGCCGGTCCCCGAGGCCGAGCTGGTCAAGGTCAACGTCTCTCTGGCGAGCCTCGACGACATGCTGGCCGGCCTCAAGAAGTTCGGCGAGCGGTGGATGCCCGGCCAGTCGATGGACCTGTCGGCCGACATCCAGGCGGGCCTGCTGGGCATGGGCTTCGGGCCCGGCTTTTGGACCAACCTCGATCTGGGGGGCCAGCACGCCGTGTACATCGCGGGACCCCCCAGCGGTGACGCCGGCCCCGAGAGCATGGAGCTGGCCGGCTCGGTCGCAGTGGTCAGCGTGCCCAAGCTGCTCGAGAGCGTGCCGTCGGACTACCGGCCGCAGCCCCTCGGCGACGGCATGTGGGAGCTGACCCGCGACGGCGAGCGCATGCTCATGCGCGACGGCGGCAAGGAGCTGTGGGTCGGCTACAGCACCGAGGATCTCGAGCGTGCCTCGAAGCTGCGTGGCCAGGTCGGACCCGGCCGTCGCTTCCGCGCCCGCGCGACCAACATCCCCACCGACGAGTTCAATCCGGCCGACCTGCTGGGCCTGCCGCGCGACATGCCGATGGTCAAGGCGTTCTCGGACGTGCTCAAGGAGCTCGAAGCGTTCGAGGTGCAGGTCGAGTTCGGCAGCGACCGCGACGCCGAGCTCGTCGCCTCCGCCGAGGCACCGTTCCACAAGCTCGGACTGGGCCCGATCGGCAAGCCGCGCGCGGCGTCGACGAGCCTCGAGAGCCGGCTGCCCGGCGACCCGGTCTTCGTGACGACGATGTCGTGGGGCGACCCGAAGCTCATCCACTCCATGATGGAGAAGTCGATCCCCGTCTCGCAGATTCCTGCGCCGTTCGACGGGATGGTCAAGCAGGCGATCGAGAGCATGCACGCGCTGCTCGACCAGATCGCCAACGACGTGGTGCTCGCGATGTACGTGGACAAGCAGGGCAAGGCCACGCTCGTCTTCGCGGCCGACGTGTCCGCCTCGGACCCGACGCTCGAGGGCGTGCGCGGGCTCAACGACGTGATCGTGCAGGGCATCGAGGCGCAAAAGGCTCTGGTGGGCAAGGACACCAAGTCGGCCTTCGACGCCAAGCTCGAGCGCGACAAGATCAAGCTCGGCAAGGTCCGCGCCGATCAGCTCACCGTCACGATCCCCGCCGCGTTCGAAGAGGACTTCGCGATGGCGAGCTCGTTCCTCAACAAGAACAAGCTCGAGACCTTCGCGATGGTCGCCGAGGGCACGGCCATCGTCGCAATCGGGGCCGGCGGCAAGGCGCTGGTCTCCGACGTGGCGCGCTCGCTGGGCAAGGACCGCAAGGACAGCCTCGCCCAGCACGACGGTCTGGGCCGGCTGCGCACCACCATGGGCGGCTGCCAGATCTGCGTCACCGGCGATCCGTCGGCGTACTTCCGATTCCGACTCACGCTGCTCAAGGACACGGCCGACGACAAGAAGGTCGCTGCGGCCGCGAAGGCCAAGCTCGCCGAGCTCGGACGCACGGCCGATCTCGGTGACCCCGGCGTGGGCCTGCGCGTGGCCGACAAGGACGCGTCGCTCGCCGTCGTGGTGCCGCAGACGCTGGTGTTCGCGCCGGTGGAGACGACCGAGAAGCTCAACGAGCTCGCCGAGTTCCTCTCGGATCCGGCCGAGTCGGCCGCGGCGCCGAGCAAGTGAGCCTCGTCGCCGTCGTCACGGCGGCGGGGGCATCGACCCGCATGGGTCGGCCGAAGGCGCGTCTCGTGTGGCGTGGTGTCTCGTTCGTGCGCCACGCGGTCGCACAGGCGGAGGCGGCGGGCGTGACCGCCTGCGTGGTGGTGCAGGGGGCCACGCCGCTGCACGACCTCGACCTCGGACCCGCACGCCTGGTCGACAATCCGGGCTGGGAAGACGGCCCGCTCAGCACGCTGCAGGCGGGCCTGGCCGCCCTCGCGCCCGCCCCCGACACCGGCGTCGTCGTGCTCACCGTCGACCGCCCCCACGTCCGACCGCAGACGGTGCGCGCGCTCGCAGCCTGCTTTGCCGACGAGCCCACGCGCCTGTGGCAGCCGCAGTACCGAGGCGCGCACGGCCATCCGATCGTGTATCCGGCCGACCTCGCCGCGCGACTTCGTGCCTTGCCGCCCGGGGCGAGCGCGCGCGAGGTGGTGCACGCGCCCGACGTGAGGCCGCGTCGGGCGTTCATGGACACCGACGACGCGGCGGTCGTCGACAACATCGATCGCCCCGAGGACTGGGCGCGCCTGCCGTGAGCGGCACGGGCTGGTAAGGTCCGCGCGATGGACCTCGCCACGATCGAAGGCTTGCACCCCACGTTCGAGGCCGACCACGGCCTGCTGATCCTCGAGCTCGAGCACGGCAAGGCCAACGAGATCGGCAGCGCCCAGCTCGACGCGCTCGATCGTCTGTGCGACCTCGTCGAGGCCGACGCCTCGATCACCTGCCTGTGCACGACGAGCCGTCGCGTCAGCGCCAAGGGCACGCCGATCTTCATCGCGGGGGCCAACGTGACCGAGCGGGTCGACTGGGATGACGCGCGGGTCAAGGCCCACGTGCTGCGTCAGCGCGCCCTGATGCATCGGCTGCGCTACTTGCCCATCTTCACCGTGGCCGTCTCGCACGGCGTGACGCTGGGATGGGGCACCGAGTTCCTGCTGACGGCCGACTACACGCTCGCCACGCCGACGGCCTCGTTCGGTCTGCCCGAGACCGGCCTGGGGATCATTCCCGGCGCGCGCGGCACCGCCGAGCTCGCCGCGATCGTCGGTCCCAACCAGGCGCTGCGGCTGGGCTGCGTCGGCGAGACGATCGACGCGGACGAAGCCGTGCGCATCGGGCTCGCGCACGAGCGCATCGGCGATGTCGACGCAGGGATCGCGCGCGCCCGAGCGATGGCGGGTCGGCTCAAGCTGCGCTCGCCGACCGCGGTCGCGGCGTACAAGCACGGCCTGCTCGCGGCGCTCGGGGAGTCGTCGTCGCGTCGTCTGGCGATCGAAGCGGCGGCGTACGAGCACACCGTCGACGCCGGCGAGGCCGCGAAGGGGCGCGAGGCCTTCGACGCGATCCGTCGGGGCGAGGCGCCGAGCTGGGGCCCGCGAAGCCTTCGCGACGATCCGGCCATGTAGGATCCACCGACGGGCAAATGTGAGCTGGCCGCGTGGGGGAGTGGGACAATCCACGACCCAATCCCACTGAACGCGTGGAGCTAACCGCGTTTTCTTAATAGCTTAAGAAATATCCGTGATTTGCGTTTCATAGAAACCGTCCGATAATCAATGACTGCAGGTGTGCGCGTTCCGTACGATGAAGGCCCGGGCCGGTTG